>JAWKPB010000001.1:0-316939 GCA_041390885.1 Anaerolineae bacterium
TTGCACATCAGAAACACGCCAAACCGTCGATCACCAAAGAAATCCACAACTGTCGGGCTGGATTAAGAAATATGAACGGAATAAATTATGGGAAATTAGGCGCGTTACCATGTTTAGTTTCCTTATGAAGTAGTTTAATTTATCATTTATAATTTAACGACTTACAAAATCCGCCACACTATCCATTCTCGCACAATTCGCACCCCGTTATTTAGTTTATTCGGTACGGATGCCAAATCCTTAGATAAACGTTTCGATTCGGATCGGAACCCGATCATTAGGGCTGGCAATGTTATGAAGACTGGTTTCGATATGTTCAACCATCGCACGGCGCGCAGCCTCAGAGTCTTGCTGGGCCACAGCCCGGGCAATAGCCAGATGCTGCTGAGCGGCGACTGCAAAACGATCTGGAGGAGGTGCTGGCATTTTGGCACTTATGGAGTTCCAGACAACACCGACTATCACAGTGATGAGAATTCCATTTACCGCATTCTGGCTTGCTTCGGCCAATAATTGGTGAAACTCATTATCCAGCTTGCCCCACTTCATCAAAGAGCGTCGGAAGGCCTCATCATTTCCCTCAAATGTGATCACCTCAAAGCTCTGCGCCAGTTCTTCAAGCCTTCGCACTTGTTGAAGTGTTGCATGTTGAGCAGCTAACGCGACACAATGTGGTTCTAGCAAGGCCCGCACTGCAAAAATATCTTCAGCACGAATTTGCGCCCGGTGAAACGCCATCAGCAGCGCATCAACAACCGGTTCATTGAAATTTGATGTGACCACCGCCCCCTGCCCATGACTGACAGACAAGAGTTTGCGCGAAGCCAATAGCTTGATCGCTTCACGTACGACCGAACGACTTACATGATATTCATCCTGTAAGTCACGCTCAGAAGGGAACATGGCTCCCGGGGGAAACTCCTCCGAAATAATGCGCTGGAGCAGACTTTGAGCGATTTGGGCTGGCAAGGCATCACTATGTTTTGTCACGCACAAAAATCCCATTACACACCCCATGACTTCGAGATGGTAGCACGACTGGTCTGACAAGTCAACTTAATCGAATAATTGCGATAAGTGTATGGAATTTTCGGCCCGGTGTATCATAATTCGGTCACGCGGGCAATCAGTGTCGTACTAAAATTATGGTCGGGAGATAGCCGGACAGCTTCACCGGCTTCGACGGCAGCACCTAATGGTTTATTACTAATCCACGGTTCAATACCGACGGCATAAGGCATACCTTTGAATGGCAGCGCTTCGGCGCCACCATAGGGCTGCCAGCTAATGATCCACTTGAAGATATCGACATCCCAATGCAAGCTAAAACGTAGCTTTAGTTCAGGGTTAGTGACAGATACCCATCCATCGCTAAGATCAGTAAGATAAACATCGTCGTGACTATGCGTTTCCGGGCCGGGAATGAGGCTCAAATCGACAAGTCCTCCATTGCGCAGACGGGCATTCGGCCAAGGTTCACGCTGTCCGGGCTGTAACCGCGCAGTCTTTTCCTCATAAATCTGGTCAATGGTTGTAATAGTTCTGGCCGGTAGATCTAGTTTACAGCCGGGACCAAACCACGGGCCACCCACCACGCAGTGATGCCCCCATACGAAGTGCTGTTCAATTGTGCCAATGTTAGTCACTTTTTCATTTAGCGTCAGCTGCGCTGACCCGCGTTCGAGGCACATAGTCCGTTCCAGGCGGAAGCTAGTGCATTGGGTTTCCACATAGAACCGCACCGCCAATGATTCTGCGCAATCTGTAACAATCTCGTACTGCCACTGTAAGTGTGCCACCTCGCCATGAAATGGAATATTCCGACCTTTGTAGCTCGTCGGGTCGTTACAACTAGGGAAAAGTTCCTGCCAGCAACCCTCATAGTTTTGTAGGAATTCAAAATTGCCACTGCCATCGTGGGGCGGTGAACCGGGCGGCCACAGACCAATCGGGTTCTTCCACAAAAAGTCGATGCCACTGGGCTTGTGGATGAAGGTGTAGATGTCCGCGCCCTTCTGCGGCAGCACGGTGATCTTGAGCAGATCATTTTCCAGATATACTGCCAGATGTCCGGCCTCTGTGCCAGTTGTAATGCTACAGCTCATTTGAAGTATCCTTACTTTTATGCGAGAAGTTACCTTTATGGGAAACAACTCAGCATGCATACGGCAATACTGACCTACCCCTTCACCGCACCGGCCACCAATCCACGAATGAAATAGCGCTGGAATAGGATGTAGATAATCATCATCGGTGCGCTAGCAAGCGCCATACCTGCCATGCTTAACGGAATATTTTGCAAGAAACGTCCCTGAAACACACTCACTCCCACCATTAGTGTCCGCAGCTTCTCATCTGGTAGGAACAATAGCGCGATAAGCAAGTCATTCCAGACATAGAGTAGATTTACGATGAACAGAGTAATCAGTGGCGGGCCTGACAGAGGCAGGATGATGCGCCATAGTACCCCTAGCGTCGAAGCACCATCAATTAATGACGCTTCCAGCAGTTCGGTGGGGATTGTGCGGAAAAAAGTCACCAGCAGATACACCGAGAAAGGACACATCAATCCGGAATAGATCAGAATCACACCCTGATAAGTGCCGAGCAAATCGATCTGCGAGAACAGCACAAAGAGCGGCACGACCATAACAACTGGCGGAATCGCCATTAGAGACGTGGAAAGAGACAGCAAAAATTCACGTCCGCGGAAACGCATACGGGCAATTGCATAGGCTGCCAATGCCGAAATGATGGTACTCAATAGCACGGAACCAATCGAGGTAATGGCACTGTTGCCCATCCATAGAAAGAAGGGATGCTCGTTGAGAACGGTGTCGTAACTTTCAAAGGTGATTTCTGTTGGGAAACCGATCCGGTCATCAAGATAAGCTTTAGGCGCTTTGACCGAAGAGATAACCATGAAGTACGCCGGGAGCAGTGCAACAATCGCCGCTAAAATCAGCAGACCTTGAAGTGAAAAGGTCACCAGCCCATGACGGCGTTTGATAACACCATTCGGAGTTGTATTCTGAGAACGAGGCACCCTAGAAATAAATCCGGTCATATTACGCCAACTCCTCATTTGCCGCCTGACGCCGCAACCGGAATAGTAGGAACATTAGCGAAGCGGTGGCAAGGAATAACAGCACCGACGCTGCTGAAGCTATTCCCGGCAAATGTTTCTCGAAAGCCCAGTTGTAAATATATAGTTCCAACACCATCGTGCCGTTGGCAGGCGCACCTTTACCGGGGACTATGTAGACATAAGCGAAGACCGACGCTGCCATCGTAATGAGTCCAATGACCAGATAGAACTCAATCACGCCCTTAAGTTGTGGAATTACAATGAAACGTGTGCGCTGCCACCAACCTGCGCCATCCAACTGCGCGGCTTCAGTCAGTTCCTCATTGAGTGATAACAAGCGTGATACAAACAGGATGATACCGAAAGCTGACTCACGCCACACAATCATGGTCATCACTGTCCACAGGGCGATATTCTTATCACCGAGCCAATCCTGTGCCAGTGTTTCCAGTCCGATATTACGTAAAATCTGGTTGATTGGACCATTGAACTGGAACATGTTCTTGAGGACAACCCCGACAATGGGAACTGCGATAATATAGGGTACGAATACAACTGTGCGGAAGAAGCGCCAACCACGCAGCCGTTCATAGAGCGCAATTGCCATCAACAGCGAAACCAAGAGCAGCGGTACCACCGCCAGCAAAAGCTGTAAGTTGTGAGCAACAGCCTGACCAAAGACAGGATCTTTGAACAATGACTCAAAGTTACCAAGTCCAATATCTGGACCATCAAAACCGCGAATACGTTTGGTACTGAACTCAAAAATTTTGATTAGCGGGTAAGCGAAGATCAGCAGCAAGACGCCAACCAGCGGTGCAACGAAGAGATAAGGTGTAAAGCGGTTAGTACGAACCATAAATTGATTTACCAGTTATCGTTTCGAGGTCACTACTTCATCAGCCCCAGCGACTCGAAGATGAACAGATTTGAAGTCAATCCACCATCAATCGTGATATTCTCGCCAGTTAGATAGGGAGCTTCGTCGGAAGCCAAAAAGGCGATGACAGCCGCGCATTCTTCCACCGTTCCTAAACGCCGCATTGGCACGCGGTCAAAGCGGTTCTGAAGGTAGTCAAGTTCTTCAACTGAGACAGCGTTGCTAGTCATTTCGGTCAGAGTGAAACCCGGCGCAACTGCGTTGGCACGGATTTTGTAGGGCGCAAGTTCAAAGGCCATACAACGAGTAAGGTTGACCAACCCGGCTTTTGCCGTGCAGTAGGCGGAGTAAGGGCCATCAGCAGCAGTCGCATCAATTGAAGTGATGTTGACAATGCTGCCCGGCGTGTTTGAAGCGATCATAGCTTTCGCTACACGCTGTGCCATAAAGTAACAACCGCGCAGGTTAGTACCCAGAACATGGTCATAATAATCCGGTGTGACCTCAAGAAACGCACCCTCACCGGGCACGCCGGCATTGTTAACCAGCACGTCGATCCGACCACACCGTGTGATAACGACATCCACAAGTGCTTGAATTTGGTCAATGTCCCGGACATCGCAGCTATGTGACCAAGCTTTGCCCCCGGCAGCTTTGATTTCACTGGCAACACTGTCCAGCGGTTCAGGACGCCGACCACTGATAACAACTTCCGCACCCTCTTTGGCGAAGCGTTTGGCTGCACCACGACCGATACCAGTGCCTCCACCCGTCACAATTACAACTTTGTTCTCAAAACGGTTCGTCATATTTCAAATACACTCCCGCATTGAATGGTCATAATAAATGAGTAATTGAGGATCAGACAAACTGCAACACAAAATATCGATTGCTGCAAGTTTTGTGAATGAAATGCTTTCGATAATTCATCCGTCGTACCCTAACATTTGAACAAGGGGCATATGCCCCTTGTTCAAATGTTGATAATGTCCAGCTTGAGCATTAAATGGCTTTCGCCAATCCTGCCGCCCACTTTTGATAATTTTCAATTAAGTCCGGGTTGTTATCACGCCATTGCTGCACTACTCCAGCATTTTGTTCTCCAGCCTCTTCGCCGGTCATATTACCGCCAACGATTTCCTGCGCAGCCACAAACATGGCGTCGGTCCAGAACTGGGTAGGCATCAAGTCAGGAATGTAGGCGTTGGTAGGAGCACCAACCCATCCATCATAGAGCTGTTTCAAGGTAGGATCGGTAACAACACTAGCATCCCATGTGAGGTTGCCGGGAAAGAAATTATGCATCTTCCAGAAAGCATCTTGACGTTCTGGGGTCTGCATAAACTGCAGTATATCGGCTGATTCCTTCTTGTTCTTGGCGCCACTGGGGATGCCCCAGCCCTGTGTATCGGTAATAGGGATGCCAGCCAACTTACCTTCACCAAACACAGGCATAACCATCATGCCGACGCGATCTCCCTGTGTTGGAATGTGACTAGCGGTTACAGAACCCACCACCTGCGTGGTAGCAATTTCGCCAGTAGTAACTTTGTTGATGGCGGTAAAAAGATCAAGTGAAAGCATGTCATCATTCATATACCCGGCCTTGACCATTTCTTCTAGTTTCACCCAGAAAGCATGATAGCGCGGGTCACGGAAGTCCTTGTCTCCAATAAACAGGTCAATCGCGTCGCCGGGACTGTCTAGACTTTGGGTAAGTGCGTTGCCTAGATACCATTCGCCCCAGAAGCCGTCGCTCAGGCCACCACCCATTGGAGTAATGCCAGCGGTCTTGAGCTTGTCGCAAGCCGACATCCACTCATCCCAAGTCTTAGGCGGATTGTCAGCATCAAGTCCCGCTTTGTCATAAGAGTCTTTGTTGTATTCCCACAGTAGTGGCACCGGATACCAGCCCAGTCGATACTGCTTGCCATCATACTGGCTAAGAGGGGTGGCATTAGAATTCTTGAGGATATCTTCTGGTATCCAGTCATTGAGTGGCTCGATATAACCTAACCAAACATTTTCCATGTGGTAAATGCCGTTAAAGAAAAACTGGACATCGGGCGGCTCACCGGCAGCAGCGGCAGTCGTAAACTGTGAAATTACATTGTCTGTTTGCATCTGCAGGGTCGTCAACGAAATATTGCTATGTGCTTCGCCGAATTTGGCAGCGGTATCTTCCACCCAACCACCATAGGCGGGGTCATCAGCCCACCACCACAGACGCATGTCAAGTTTGTCTTGGCGTGCAGCGCTGGCAAAAGTGGGCAGGCCGCGCGCCAAACCCATGCCAGCGCCCATAATACTGGCAGCTTTTAAGAATGAACGACGTGAAATTTGACGGGGATTATTCATATGAAATGCTCCTTAAACCTTAATCAAAATACGAAATCTATTCGACTAACTCGGTACCATGTTCCGTTGCTGGATCGGTAATCATCACAGATAAATAGCTTAGCGATGTATAGCCCGGATTACGTATACGATGTTGGTATGTTGCAGGAATATGCTGGTATTGCTGCGGGGCAAGTGGGCCAGTCAAGGTGTTTACACGAAGTTCGGCCACACCTTCCAAAATATAAATCACGCGATCTTTAAGGTCATATTGTTGATCGGGTTCTGATTCACCCGGAGGCAATATACGTCGTTCACACGCAAAATGCTGATTTGAGGGCAAAATATCGGATTGAAATATATTCGCATTAGGGCCATCGCCACTATGGGCTTCTGGAGGAAAGTCTTCGGTGCGCCAGCGGTAGGCTTTGTGATTGGGCGCTACGACTACGAACAGGCAAACTGTTTCGTCACCGGCTAACCAATAATTGTGAAACTTATCTGGAGGCATGAGCAGCAAATCGCCCGCATTATACACACGCTTGCTACCACCAACTTCGATTTCCATGCTGCCCTGCGCTAGATACGCGAGTTCGGTTGCGTCTGGATGGCAGTGAGGCACAGGGCCAAGAGGGTCATTGATAAACCAGTGAGCATCGGGCGTCCAAGCGAGGCTTCGCCCACGACAGCGCTCTCCCCAAATTAGAGGTTGCTGCATCCATTGAATATGATCAATTGGTTCTGGTTTCATCATGTTTCGAGTCTGCAAGAACGTGACTTTACTAACAAACTTCATAATTTATAATTTATCATACTAACATCGCCAACTGGTTTGTGCAAGCAATTCATTCTATCTAAAGGTATCCGTAAGCTACCCAGCCGCCGTCGACGCTTAAGGTTTCGCCTGTCACAAAAGACGCCTCGTCGCTGGCAAGAAAAGTGACAGCCTCGGTGACTTCCCTCATTTCGGCCATGCGTTTCATCGGGTGGCGATCCACATAGATATTACCTGTAGCGAAACCCTGCGTTTGACCGAAATCGGCCATGCCGCTGGTAGCTACAGGGCTTGGAGCAACGGCATTGACGCGAATATGATGTGTGGCCCACTCAGCAGCTAGAACACGGGTGAGCATGACTACACCAGCCTTTGCCGTGCAATATACCGCTCGCCGTGGCTGAGATATGAAGGCATTGACCGAAGCCATATTTACAATGCTGCCACCACCCTTTTCGCGCATGACACGCCCAGCGGCCTGACAGCCATAGAATGTGCCGGACAATAGGACATCCATACCTGTTTGCCACATGTCAGGCGGCAAATCAAGTGAGTTGTAATGATGAGCAACGCCAGCATTATTCACCCACACATCAAGGCGGTTGAAGCGCCGCACGACCTCATTCACAACCACTTGCGACTGCTGGGGAACGCGTACATCAAGAGCCAATGCGATAGCCTGAATGCCCTGTGAATCGAGTTGGTTGACGGCTTCCTGAGCTTTGTCAAATTTGATATCGGCAATGACCACAGCAGCACCTTCACGACCAAAGGCAGCGGCACACTCAAAACCAATGCTCTGGGCGGCTCCTGTTACGACCACCACCTGACCCTCAAATTTCTTCGTCAATTTAGCAACCCCCACGCTGTCCAGCCACCGTCGGCGCGTATGACTGAACCAGTCGTAAAACTGGCCCGATCACTGAGCAGATAAAATGCCGTGTCAATAATTTCGGCCATGCTAGCAGCACGCTTCTGCGCCGTACGCTCCAATGCGTTAGCCGTAATAGTAAACTCTGTGGGGTTAGCCTCAGAGATGTGCTCTCCGTCAACCGCCCCACACGCTAGATATACTATACGCACTTGGTACTGTGCCCATTCGCAAGCCAAGGACCGAGTCAGAGCAATTAGCGCCCCTTCAAGAGCGCTGGAGGCCGCCCAGCGAGGAAATCCGGTGAGGCCGCCCAACCCGCCAACAATCAGAATCACACCCCGTTGACGAGCGATCATACCTGCGCCAACATTTTTGAGGAGATGGAAATAATTGGTCATGGACGTACTAACCGTGGCATCCCATTCCGCGTCTGATAGGCTCGTAGTTGGAATTGGTGGAGGTGAAGGCACAATCAACAACAGCGCATCAACAGAATCGGATAAATCCGTTCGATCCGCAGCGACCACTTGTGCGCCTTGTTCGGCAAGTGCAGCTGTGAACGACTGGCCCATTGGTGTCTCCACGCCTGACACTACTATTACCCGGTCCGCAAAAGCGCCCATGGCACGCCTCCATGAATCTGACTTTCGATACCGACAATCACACATGTGTGAGCCAATTTCTGTATCCCCCTTAATGTTTAGGAAGTTCACGAGGGATGTTCGGTCCACACTTCTCGGGTCTGGAGCTCACTCAAGGGAATGTGACAACGCAGACCGTGAGTTGGACTCGTTGGCTGCCATGGCGGCTCAACCTCATCACAAATGTCACCAACTTTCCATGGGCAGCGCTCGGCAAACGGACAGGCAGTGTGTTTGTGACTGTCATGAATATCACCACGCACGACTGAAGTGGATTTGGTCTGGCTATCCAAAGAGGGAACAGCTGAAAACAGCATGTGAGTATAGGGATGATACGGTGCAGCAAAGACTTCCTCTACCTGTCCGGTTTCACATAGTTGTCCTTTGTACAGCACTCCGACGCGGTGGGCCAGCGTGCGGACAACTGCCAGATCGTGGGAGATGAATAGATAGGCGAAGTGATGTTTAGCCTGTAAACCGCGCAGCAGTTCGAGAACGTTTGCCTGAACCGATACATCCAGTGCCGAGAGAATTTCATCGCATAACAACAGTTTAGGTTGGGCGGCGAGAGCGCGAGCTATGGCCACCCGCTGACGTTCGCCACCGGATAGCTCATCTGGATAGCGATTTCTGTATGATCCGTCTAAGCGCACGTCTTGCAACAATTGTTCAACCCGTTCACGCTGAGCCGTTCCCGTCAGATCAAAGAAGATACGTAATGGCTGACCAATAATTTGGCCAACCGGCTGGCGCGGATTGAGAGAAGCATCCGGATTTTGGAAAATAAGCTGAATTTCCCGGCGCTGCTCCTGCGTCCGAGCTTTCACCAAGGGAATAATATTGTGCCCTTCAAAGGTGATGATACCAGCCGAAGGTTGCATTAATCCGGCGATAGTACGGGCTATGGTCGATTTGCCGCTTCCGCTTTCACCTACTAGGGCAAAAGTCTCGCTCGGATGGATGTCAAAGCTCACATCCTGTACAACTGTCTGTGGTTTGCGGCGCGCAAACAGAATAGACCGATCAATATCATAGGCGCAACTGATGTTTTCAACATTCAGCAGACTACCACCCACCAGCGAAGTCAACTGCTCATCATTTACGCTGGCATCCGCCACGGTGGGGAGTTTAATATCACCCCAGCGCCAGCAAGCTGCCATGTGATTGCCGCTCACGAGTTCGAGAGATTGCGGCTCCATAAAACAGCGTTCCTGTGCGAAGTCGCAACGCGGCGCAAAACGACAGCCATCGGGGAATTGGTCGCGCTGGAGATAACCACGCAGTAAATTTGCTTTTTCTCGCCTTGGTTTGCGCACACTGGGTATCGAAGTGATCAAGCCACGAGTATACGGATGTCGTGGGTGAGTAAAGAGTTCGCGGGTCGGTGCAGTTTCAACTAGTTCACCAGCATACATTACACCAACTCGGTCACAGATTAGCGAAATCACACCTAGATCGTGTGTGACATACACCATTGCCATGTGCTGCTCAGCTCGAAGTTGGGCAAGCAAGTCCAAAATCTGCGACTGTGTCGTGACGTCCAGCCCCGTTGTCGGCTCATCCAGTACGAGAAAATCCGGTTTGCAGGCTAAGGCCATAGCAATTACAGCACGCTGCTGCTGACCACCACTCAACTGATGCGGGTATTTTTTTGCAGTGCGTTCAGGGTCTGGTAATTGAACCTGCTGCAGAAGCTCGAGCGTCCGGGCCGACTGCTCGTTTGCAGAAGTACCCAAATTATGAGCACGCAGCACTTCGATTATCTGTGCCTCAATGGTCAATCCAGGACTAAGGGCAGTAGTCGGATTCTGCGACACCAGGCTAATGTGTCGTCCACGGATACCCTGTAACGCTTTTCCGGACAGTCGAAGTAGGTCTTGCCCCCTATAGAAAACCTGCCCTTCGCGAATGCGGCTGTTGGGGCGACGATAACCCAACAGCGTGTAGGCAGTAGTGGTTTTGCCACAACCAGATTCGCCGACTAAGCCCATTGCCTCACCTGCATGTACTTCAAACGAAACACTTCGTACAACATTTGTCCAGTGGTGGTGACTCCAGAAATCAATCGATAGATTAGTGACTTGAATGAGTGGGGTATCGGTAGATTGCGACAAATTTAGAATCCCTTACTCAGATTTTGTTCGTGCGACCAAACACTCGTGATAAGCCGTCCGTTAGCAGATTTAACCCGATAACGAGCACCGCCAAGGCGGCCGCGGGCGCCAAGACTGACATTGGTGCGGAGATAATAGCCGCCCGATTTTCGCTAATCATCAAACCCCATTCAGGAGTTGGAGGGCGAACACCAAATCCTAAGAAGCTGAGGGATCCAATAAAGATGGGAGCATATCCGGCACGCACCCCAAACTCCACTAGTAGCACCCCAATGGCATTTGGAGTCAGTTCACGCCACACAATAGACAGCACCGACTCACCTCTAGCACGGGCGACAGTGACGAAGTCGCGTGTCACCAAATCGACTGCGACTGCCCGCGCCATGCGGGCAGTACGGGGTGCATACACCACGACCACTGCCAGAATCAGCAACCAGTAATTGCCACTCAAATCCGGCCCGGCGGCAGCAATCATCAAGAGCGCCAGCACCAGAAACGGTATGCTGATAACAGCGTCGAAAAACCGCATAATGATTTGGTCAATCCAGCCACCTAGAAGCCCACTCATCAACCCCATTACGCCGCCAACTATAGTTGAAACTAGTGTGCTGGTCAGAGCCAGAAACAGAACATCATCTGCACCCAAGACGACGCGACTGAAAATGTCCCGACCGAGCTGATCCGTTCCAAGTAGGTGATCACTACTGGGTGAAGAGAAAGGGCGACCCGTACCGGTTTTGGCAGCGTCATAAGGTGCCCATAAGCTGGCGGTCAGCGCAATGAGCAGATAGAAGCTCAAAATGATGGTGCCGAAACGCAGTGTAAACGGTAGACGACTCCAATTGAGAATCGCCTTTTTCGGCCATGGCAGGGTGGCAACCGACGCTGGCGTGCTCATTATCCTCTCCTCAACCGCGGATTTAAGGTAATCGCCATCACATCGGCAAACAGATTGGCGGCAATATAGATTGCAGACACGATCAGAGCTACGGCCTCAATAGTCGGCGAATCGCGTACAGCCACTGAATCGACCAACAACGTACCCAGCCCCTGAAAGGCAAATACTTGCTCAACAACAACAACGCCACCGATCAAATAGGCTAGGTTAAGTGCCATCGTGTTTAAAGCAGGAACGATGGCATTCGGCAGCGCATGAAACAAGATAATACGAGTGCGTGGCAAGCCTTTCAGGACGCACATACGTACATATTCTGAGTCAAGGACTTCGATCAAGCTATCGCGTAACATACGGATGGAATAAACGGCCATTACTATAGCCAGTGTCATGGCTGGCAAGGTGGTATTGCGGATCACATCCGAGAATGTTTTAGCACGCTGAATTTGTGCCATTACAGGAAAGATACCCAACGATACTGAAAAGACATAAATGAGCAATGTGCCTATGACAAATTCGGGCATGGAAAGCCCAATCAGATTAAACACTGACACAATAGTGTCAGGCAGTCGATCATGATAAAGTGCAGCCAGGATCGAAAGCAGAAATGTCAGCGGCACGTAAATAGCAAAAGCATATATTGCCAATGTGATTGTGTTGTTCATACGGGGCAGAACCACATCAGAAATCGGACGATCATTGACCAGTGACGATCCAAAATCGCCACGCACTGCCCCGGCCAACCAACTGACATAGCGCTCCAAAGCAGGGCGGTTTAGACCGCGACTCTCGCGGAAGGCGGCGCGAGCTTCCTGCGTCGACTCTCGCCCCAACACACGAGCCGCAATATCTCCCGGCAAAACTTCAGTTGTCCAGAAGATGAAAGCCGAGACTATTAACAACGTGACAAAAGCGAGCACCATCCGCAAAAGAATAGTTCTTAGAATCATACAAATAGCCAATTAAAGAGGGTGCCAAACACCCCTCAACCTATAAAGTTTGATCTATTTAGCGGTTGCAGGAAACGTTGCGTACATCAACCCGATATAACTGCGCGCGCGGCTCATATCCTGAGCATTCTGAACGGACAGCCGACACGATCTGTTGGAAGAGTGGAATGATTGACCCACCTTCTTCAGTAATCAACTGTTCAGCTTTCTGATACAACGCGAGCCGTTTAGCTGGATCAGATTCCGTGTTAGCAGAATCGAGAATCTTATCAAAGTCGTCACGATACCAGTGGGTCTCTGGATAGGCTGCATTCGAACGATGAGCGATAGCCAATCCTTCGCCCGGATGACGGGCATTCCAGCCGGAACCCACAAACGGATACTTCAACCAGACATTATCCCAGTGGTCGCTAGCAGGCCCAATGATGAGATTAACTTCAACACCTGCCTCAGCCGCCTGATCCTTGAAAACTTCCGCCATCGAGACAGCACCGGGAATATATTCTGCGGTGTAAAGATCTATCTTGAGTGGGTTGTCTGGCCCATAACCAGCTTCGGCCAAAAGGGCTATTGCACCCTCAATATCTTGACCAGGCACTTGATCTTCAGGACGCCACGCGTAAGGTGATTGTGGGGGAACTGGATTGTCATCACCAATATAACCGTAGCCAAGTAATACTGTGTCTAACATCGCTTTACGGTCAATAACCATCTTTAGTGCCTTGCGGACATTTGGATTATCGAACGGCGGGGTGTCAACCCACATCGCCATTGTCATTTGGGTGGCCGGGCCGGCTGTGGCCAGCTGAATGTCCGGATTATTCTGCAACGTAGGTAGAGTGGCGTAGGATACCTGCTGAGCAATGTCAATTTCACCGGCCAAGAGCGAAGCATTCAAAGTCGTAGCTTCTTGAATCGCAAAGAATTCAACACAGTTTGCTTTAGGCAGACCCGCTTCCCAATAGTTGGCATTCTTTGCGAAGACATGCGGCTGGTCTGCAACACTGAAATCTTGCGGAATGAAGGGTCCAGTCCCATTAGGGGCAGTTGCAATTGACTCGGACGTTGCCCCATCAGCAACAATGAAGGTGTTCTTGTTAGTGATGAGAACAGGAAGTTCGACCACCGGCTTATCGGTTTTAAAAACCACTGTGTAATCATCTGGTGCCGTAATGCCATCGGAATTGAGAAACGCTAAGGTGGCCGCTGCTTCAGACCCGGTCGCCGGATCGATCAAGCGTTTGTAGGTGTAAACGACATCTTTCGAGGTAAAGTCTTTACCATCGTGGAACTTGACATCATGACGCAGCTTGAAGGTCCATTCAGACCCATCAGCGTTAGATGACCATGATTCAGCCAGTTCAGGGCTAACTTCAAACGTACTGCTTAAGTCCATCAGACGGTTATACATTAAACCAACAACAATAGAGTTTTCGGTGCTGGGTTGGTTGATGGGGTCAAGGTTGAGTTTTTCACCGCTCGACTCAACACCGGCAAGTCGGACACAATCGCCCGTAGAATCTTGAGCGTTGCTTATCACCCCCACTCCTACAATCAGAAGAAATAAGACACTAAGCCGTAACGCGATACGAACGTGCTGCATTTTAGTTCCTTTCAATTAATAAGGACCACTATTTTTAACCCGCGACAAAAGTGTCGTAACACTATGTCATGGTTCAAAACCGCTTTTTTCCAAAGTTCAAATTTTATGTAGCATGAACAATAAACTGGAAGGATTTGCCAAGCCAACCATTATAAATTATAATCTTTGTGATTAAATTCGTCAATAGCTCCACAACGTATGAAGTGAGATAGTCTGGTCTCGCAGCATCACTAAATTTAGCAACGCTGCGAATAGTTAAAATGCACAGCCAGACAGTAAATTAGAGAATTCTCGGCTAGCACAGAAGGTGATTGAGTATCTTTGGCGCTTTTCCCGGAAATTGTATTCACTTTGTATGATATCGAACATCGAGGTGGACTGATGATAAAAATCCAAAAAGAAAATTTACCAGTACTATAAAATTCGACTTACTTTATTCGAAATAAGGATACATTTATGATGCGGTTTCAAGATCAAGTGGTCGTTGTGACCGGTGCAGGACGCGGCATTGGCTATGCCCTGACTGAACGCTTTGCTGCAGAAGGTGCAAAAGTTGTTATCGCCGAAATGAACGTAGAGACAGGCACAGCAGCAGCGAAATTACTCAATGCACACTTTGAGCAACTAGATGTCAGTCAATCAGATCAGGTCGCCCGAGTAGTCAAATCTGTCGCAGACCGCTATGGCCGTATTGACGTGTGGGTTAACAATGCTGGTATTGCCCACAAAGGGCTCGCAGTAGAGCTTGATCCAGGTGATTGGGATGTCGATATCGGCGTCATGTTGTCCGGTGCATTCTACTGTGCTCACTACGTTGGTGACATAATGATTAAGCAGCGCAGCGGCAGTATGGTCAACATTGCTTCAGTAAATGGCATACAGGCGCAAAAAGCTCGCGCTCCTTATTCTTCAGCCAAAGCCGGTCTGATAATGCTGAGCAAAGTGCTGGCGTCCGAATGGGCTGAATATGGTGTGCGTGTGAACGCAGTCGCACCCGGTGTGGTCATGACCGAGCTTGTGCAGCAGGGGATTGATCAAGGCATTGTTACCGAGCAGGCCTACCTTAGCCGCATCCCCATGGGACGCATGGGCGAGCTTAATGAAGTTGTCGAAGCGGTGACATTTCTTGCAAGTGATGAAGCATCTTATGTTACTGGCGAGGTACTGCGCGTCGATGGTGGCTGGTCCGCATATCATCTATTTTATCCGTTTGAGGAGGCGTTCTAATTATGACAGACACGCCAAGACCAATCAGCAGTTTGAGTCCATTAGCGCCTGGCCTCGATCATCCCGAAGGTGTGGCTTGGGGACCAGATGGCAAAGTTTATGCTGGCGGCGAGGCTGGACAGGTCTATCGCATTAATTTAGCCGATGGAAATACTCAGACCTACGCTAACACAGGAGGGTTTGTCTTGGGCATTGCCCACGATGCAGCTGCCAACGCCTACCTGTGCGACCAAAACCTGCGGCAAATAGTAAAAGTGACGCCAAACGGCACAACATCTCCCTACTCTGCCGGTTCAGCCGAACAACCAATGCGTGTACCAAATTATCCTGTGTTCGATGCGGTAGGTAATTTGTACGTTTCCGATTCGGGCGACTGGGGACAGCGGAACGGTTTTATCTGGCGCATCAAACCGGGCGGCACCGCCGACATTTGGGATCGCCAAGCCAACGGATTTACTAACGGCATGTGCCTGGGGCCGGATGGAAATTCACTTTTCGTCGTAGAATCGTCACCACCATTGATCTCGATGATCAACATCAATGCAGATGGCACAGCGGGTGAACGTACTATAATCGTCGAACTACCGCGCAATGTCCCTGATGGAGTAGCATTTGATGCTGCAGGAAATCTTTTTATTTCACTATATAACCCGAATATTATCTACAAATTTACCAACGGAAAGTTAAACGTGGTCTACGATGATTGGGAACAAATAATGTTAGTTGCTCCCACCAATATCGCGTTTGGCGGAGCCAACATGAAAACCCTATTGATTGCAAATCTGTGCGGTTGGAATCTAAATACCACGCAGATGGATATACCCGGTCTTCCGGTCAAGTATCCAAACTTAAGCTAGCGCAATAAACTGTCTTAATTCGAATTTCGGGAAGACAACACAATGACTTGGACACCGCCCGGGCCGTTAACGATCCAAAAAATTGAAACCGAAGCCCTCCGAACTCCGCTGGATAAAATATATCGTGGCAGCAAATATTCGATGCAAAATCGGTGCACCGTTATCACCCGAATCTACACGCGGGAAGGTGTGATTGGCGAAGTTTATAACGGTGATACCGATGATGAACAGGCCGCAATCCTGCGAATCATCAACACTGAGCTGACGCCAGCCTTAGTAGGAATGGATGTTTTTAATATCAACGGCTGTTGGGAGGCCATGAAACCGGCAACCTACGATATCCTACGCGATCGTGCAGTGGTGATGCAAGCTATTGCCTGCGTGGATAGCGCACTGTGGGATACATTTGGTAAGGCATTGGAAATGCCGCTGTTCAAGCTGTGGGGCGGCTACCGCGACCGGTTGCCAATAATTGCCATCGGCGGCTACTATGGTCAAACTCCTGAAGAACTGGCACGGGAAATTGCGGATTATGTCAACTACGGCGTTGCGGGCATGAAGTTCAAGATCGGCGGCGTAACCCCTGAGGAAGACCTGAAGCGACTTAAGATCGCTTATGAGGTCGCCGGAGGCAACTTCACCTTTATGGTCGATGCTAATCAGGGCTACGATTTGCAGCAAGCAATACGTTTTGTGCGGCTGGCTGACGACGCGGGTATACCTCTACGTTGGTTTGAAGAACCCTGCCGCTGGTACAACGACCGCCGCTGGTTGCGTGACGTGCGATTGGCTACTGGCATTCCTGTCACAGCCGGTCAAAGTGAATACAGTTTGCAAGGTGTGCGTGACCTGATGGTTGAAGGGTCGATTGACGTTTGTAATTTTGACGCCTCTTGGTGCGGTGGGCCGACCATCTGGCGCCGGGCCGCCGCAATGGCATCGGCGTTTGGTGTAAGTATGGGTCATCATGAAGAAGCCCAGATTTCCAGTCATCTGCTGTGCGCGATACCTCATGGAACTTATGTCGAATGTTTTCATAAGAATCGCGATCCATACTTCTGGCAGATTCAGGTGGAACCTCCCCCAATTAATGAACAAGGTGACTATGTGCTTTCCCAACGCCCCGGTTTTGGTTTGCAGCTTGATAGAGATTATATTGCGCGCTGGCGTGTGAGTTAGTGTCACCGTATGCACATAATAAGGGATTTTTGTCCCGATTATAGAGGAATTATTTATGGGATTACTCGACAATCAAGTTGTCATCGTCACCGGTGCAGGTCAAGGACTGGGCAAAGCGATCGCTCTAGAGTTTGCACAAGAAGGAGCAACAGTTGCCTTGCTTGAGCGTAACCCGGATACAGCCGAGGAAGTACGCCAGCAAATTGCTTCAGCAGGAGGTAATTCTAGAAGTTTTGTACTAGACATTACTGATTATGATGCCTACGCCGGGGTGATTAAAGAATTGATCGCTTGGAAAGGCAAAATAGATGTACTGGTTAACAATGCTGCCGTTGCGCTGTACGGTACGATTTTGAATGACACCCTTGAAAATTGGCGCACGCAAATTGCGGTCAACTTAGAAGCTGTTTATATGGGGTCGAAATTGGTCGCACCCCATATGGTTGAGCGTAATTACGGGCGCATTATTAGTATTGCATCCATTCAAGGTTTCGCGGCAAGCGGCGACGCCGGGCCCTATAACGCTGCGAAAGGCGGCATTATCGCCTACACCAAATCAATGGCTGTCGAGCTAGGGCGATATAACATTCTAGTGAATGCCGTAGCGCCGGGATTTATGCGCACACCAATGTCCTTTGTAAATGATGTGGATGAAACGACTACCCCCGACTTCATCGAATGGTACGTTAATCGGGGTAAGGTGCCGCTTCGCCGCACTGGGCTTCCCGAAGATGTGTCCGGGACGGTAGTCTTTCTAGCATCTAGTTACTGTCGGATATGACCGGTCAGCTATTAGTCGTTGATGGTGGACTGATGAGCACGTTCTAGCTATTGCAGATTATTCTGTATTCCGAATCAGTGCCTCATTCATAAGGAGGATTACTTGGGTGAATTAGATGGGCGGATAACGATTGTTACCGGCGGTGGGCGCGGAATTGGCTTCGGAATCGCTGAACGTTTGTGTAAAGCGGGTGCAGAAGTGATTATCGCAGAGTATAACCCGCAGACAGGAAAGGACGCCGTTCAACAGTTGACAAATGCCGGATATAAAGCTTGGTACATTGCGGTTGATGTTAGAGATTCAACCAGTGTAGAAGCCATGACACAAGCTGTAGTGGAGCGTTATGGACGGATCGATATCCTCATCAATAACGCTGGGCTGGCGATAATTGGTCCCAGCGAAACGCTACCGCTGGAAGACTGGTATCAGCAAGTAGATGTCATGTACAACGGCGTCTTCCTGTGTATGCAATCAGTGGGACGAGCGATGCTGAAACAAGGCAAAGGCGTCATTCTCAGCATCAGTTCCATCGGCGGATTAGGTGCGTGGCCGATGCGGCAAGCCTATAACAGCGCCAAGGCTGCAGTAATCAGCTTAACTGAAAATATCGGCTGCGAGTGGGCCCGACGTGGTGTGCGAGTTGTTTCGGTCGCACCCGGCGTAACACGAACGGCAATGCTTCAACAGATGGTAGAAGAGGGTATCGCTACCCTCAAAAAGTATAACGACCGTACACCGATGGGACGCGTAGCTGAGGTGGAAGAAATCGCCAAGGTTGTTCAGTTCCTCGTTAGCGACCGCGCCAGCTACATCACTGCCACTACAGTTACTGTCGACGGCGGGTGGACGGCTTGGGGCAATTTACCGCTGTAACATGGATTAATTTTCTGAACATAAGGAGCAAAACGTGAATATTATTGGAGCCCATCATACCTCATATAGTGTCAGTGATATGGCGCGGTCACTGGCGTTTTATCGTGACCTATTAGGCTTTGAACTGGTAAACGAACGTCCGGCCATCACCGATGCCTATTTCAGAACGATCGTCGGGCTGCCGGATGCCACAATTTACGGCGTACTATTCAAAATTCCCGGCACCAATCATCACCTTGAACTGTTTGAATATAAACACCCACGCGGTATCAGCCAGGATATTTCCCATCCGAATAATCCAGGTAGCAGCCATATTGCTTATCTAGTTGATGATCTACGCACATTGTATGCGCGGTTACGGGCAGCAGGCGTAGAATTTTTCACCGAGCCTGTTTACCTTGACGCCGGGCCAAATAAAGGCGGTTGGGCAGCCTATATGAAAGACCCTGATGGCATTCTGATTGAGCTATTCCAAGCAGCACCTAAGGAGTAAGCAAACCCGATGCTTTATCCCAAGGACCGTGGTAACTTCTATGCAAGGACAAAACAAATAAAATGTCGCAGCCACGCTGGATTAAATTAGGCAATCTATTCAATGACTAGGTTATTGCCTATTCCAAAGCGTTGGATATGTCCTCTACGTAACCTCGAATCCACGTGAGGGCATTCAACCCACATTGTGATACTTCATACCCTGCAAGACATTTATTGAATTATTTTAATAGAGAACGCATCACTTCTTAAGGTGTTTTTCCGTCGAGGGGCATGTGAGGTCGATGATAATTATAGAAGTTTTCCCAAGCTTCTAGATTCGTAGTTAAATTAACGTCGTCGGTGTAGATCAGGAGTTGATAAAACCCGGTGTCATCAGCTCTCGTTTCAACAGGCATACTTATTGGCCGAAAGCCTCTTTGATGAAATTATCTATGATACAGATGCCAAGCGCATAGTGGATTTCAAGGTCAAGGCATGGGCGGACAATATCTCGAACTTAGGGCTGTATTATATTTGATGAAACGGGCGATGAAATGAAAAACCGCTTCAATAGCGGTTCATCAAGTGAGGTACTGTATAGTAGTCCCAACGGGACTCGACATCATCCGATTACCCTTGCCAGAAATTATAGAACAGTTATTGACCCAACACGGATTCAAACACACTTCAACGTGCGACCGCAACGAAGTAATTCGAATACGTTTTGCCAGTGGTGAGCATGCTTCTGACTTAACACTCGAGTTTGGAATCTCTCCTATAGAGGGTATCAGATACTAAATATGATACCTAGGAAATTGTGGACTGGTGTGGCCTAGGCATTGCACAAGCAGTGGTGTCCCATATGTCAAACTATATGTACGCCGTCATGCTACTCGGTGCAAACATAATGATTTATTGTATCGAAGTCCAATGTTTACGAATTGCTGCAACTTACGATATGAGAACCTATTAGAGATTTTTATATCCCCTACTTGTGCGACGTCAGGCTCTAGTATGCACTACGAAAAATGGGGTAATTTCGAGTTATGAACTCAAAACATGTGTCTGGATTACTGGGTCAAGACCAATTCGAATCACTCAAGCCAAAAGGTAGGCTGCACTAGAAAATATGAAAAGTCGCAAGAGTGTAGTCTTCTTGAACTGGCTGCATTTCCAATAATAGAGGAGAGACTAACCAATCGGATAACCAACCACTTTCAGCCTTTGCTCTTGGCTATCAGATGGGCGGCTCGAAATAGGCCATCAGATCTAGCATCTTTGTGTCCGATGGAGAGCGACACTTCACAACCCAACCCCGCCACACAACATCACAATGATATTCAACCTAGTCTGTTGCAATTACTTCACCGATTCAAACAATCCTATTTTGTGATAATGCTTCTCTCACCACTACTTTTAAGTTGAAATACCCGTCGAGGCTATTTTACAGCCCTCTTTCACTTTTTTAGGATATACTTCAGTCAAACAATGGGGATTTAGAACCGTGATAAAAGATGCTCTTCCAATCAAGGTCAATGAATTGAGCGAACTCCCCGCATTTCGTCACCTGCCCGATGAGCAAATTCTGAGCCTTGCTACCGCGATGGTACGCCGACATTACACGCCCGGACAGATCATCTTCATGGAAGGTGAACAATCCAATTCCTTATGGTTTGTGTACCAGGGTAGGGTCAAGATCATCAAGCAATCTTTGCATGGCCGTATCCAAGGTCTATGCCTGATGAATCGTGGGAAATGCTTCGGCAGCTGCCCATTATTTAGTATGGAGCACAATCCTGCAACCGCACAAGCACTGGATGAGGTAACGCTATTTGTGCTGCCTGAAGATACTCTACGACAGTTGAAATCACGCGACCCGCAATTGGTAAAAATACTCCTAACGATCTACAGCCAGCGGTTGGAACATCTGGCGCACGTGAGTGAAGTGCTGGGTTCGTGGACAGTTTCTGACCGGATCAATGAGTGTCTACTTTCATACGCCAGGCAAATTAACCATTTGCAAACTGTTCAACTCACGCATGAAAAATTAGCTGCCCTTTCCGGTACTGTGCGCGAAGTGGTCACGCGGCACCTTAGTCATCTGGAAAAGGAAGGGATTATCCGTAACGAAACCGGACATGTTGTAATCCTTAACGCTGATGCTCTCCTTCCACCATGTGCATGCAAAGACCATGAAACACGCAGTTGACGTGATTTAGGTCACATTCTGTTCGCATTTCCTCGCCTATGCTGTCAGTAATAATACTGGTGGCGCAACATGATTAGTGCGGAATTACTGTCCAGCATTCACATGTTTAACGTGCTCAGCCCGCGCACGCAGCGGTATGTTGCGGAAAAGGCGATCTGGGTTGAATATGCTGCGGGTAATGACCTGTACAGGCAAGGCGATCCCCCAACAGGATTATTCGGATTAACAGTGGGGCGTGTGAAATTGTATCGGCAGTCAAAAGACAAGTGCCAAATCTTGGCACTGCCGATGCCCGGAGACTGTCTCGGTGCTGAATCGCTCTCAACTGGGGCAATGAGTCCGTATTCAGCAACAACATTGACGGATTGCAGTTTTGTTTTTCTCCCTGCCGATACCCTGCAATCCTTGCTCGATGACTACCCCGATTTACAGGAAGTGTTCCTCCGGCTCATCACCGACCGGTTGAAGCAGTTTGTAACGCTGGTGCATGATTTAGCATTCCGCGATGTGGCCTCAAGGCTAGCCACGATTCTTCTGACGCGGGCGGAACTGGAAGGACAGGCCGATGTTGAGGGAATCATTTTCGACAGGCTCCTTTCACAGCAGGAATTTGCGGACATGGTAGGTACAGCACGGGAAGTGGTGTACCGTACGTTCAAGCGTTTTGAGCAGGAAACCATCGTTCACATGACACGCAGCAAGATCATCATCCAAGATATCGATAGGCTTCAACACATCGCACTTCAGGAAGCCCGTTAGCTTGAAACACCGATGTGACTTGGGTCACATCTGACTTTTCCAATCCGTTCCATCATGAGGATAAGGATGTTGTGTACAGGCAGTACATAACATGTTTTATTCGCATCCAAATTGATTAAGGAGACGGACAAAAATGTTTTCGCAACGATTATCGTCCAGATTACTACTGATAGGAAGTGTCGTCGTTATTGCGGCAGTGCTCGCCGTAGCAATCGTGCCCAAGACCGTTATCAACGCACAGGGCAGTGATTCGGACTGGCAAACTGTTGCACAGGAGCGCGGTCTTACAGAAGCCGACATTCGGGCTGCTGTAACAACCTATACACCGAGCGGGGCACTTGATCCTTATGTTATGTTCGCCTCAGGCGGTCACAGCGGGCAGATGTTTGTGATCGGGATGCCTTCAATGCGTTTGCTACGCACGATAGCCGTATTTACACCGGAACCTTGGCAGGGATATGGCTTCGGTGCAGGTGAAGAGGTACTAGCAGGCGGCGACATCGACGGGCGTCCGGTTCGCTGGGCAGATACGCATCACCCGGCACTGAGCGAAACTGGCGGCGATTATGACGGGCAGTTCGTTTTTATCAATGATAAGGCCAACGGGCGCGTTGCGGTCATCGACCTGCGGGATTTTGAGACGAAGCAGATTGTGAAGAATCCTCTGTACCTAAATGATCATGGCGGTACATTTGTGACCCCGAATACAGACTATATCATTGAAGGTGGACAATACGCGATGCCGCTTGGCGATAAATATGCGCCGTTGACGGATTACGAAGGCAGCTATCGCGGCATGGTCACGTTCTGGAAGTTTGACCGCGAAGCTGGTCGTATAGACAAAAGCCAGTCATTCGCCATTGAACTGCCGCCGTACTGGCAGGATCTGTGCGACGCTGGCAAGAAGGTATCAGATGGTTGGGTCTTCTGCAATTCAATCAATACGGAAATGGCAACGGGGGGCATTGAAAGCGGCAACCCGCCATTTGAAGCCGGTGTCAGCCGCAACACGACTGACTTCCTGCACATTATCAATCTAAATGCCGCAGTCGAGGTTTATAAGGCAGGTAACACGGTTGACATAGCGGGAATGAAGGTGATTCCGCTAAGCGCCGCTGTGGAAAACAATCTGTTGTACTTTGCACCAGAACCGCGCAGCCCACACGGTGTTGATATTGCCCCCGGCGGCGACTATATCGTGGTTTCGGGCAAGCTAGACCCCCATGTGACGGTCTACAGCTTCCAGAAGATCATGGACTCGATCTCAGCCGGAACCAGCGAACAAGATCAGTACGGTGTTCCCGTATTGTCATATGAGAGCGTACTGGAAGCACAGGTCGAAGTCGGTCTGGGGCCGCTGCACACACAGTTCGGGCCGGACGGTTACGCATACACCAGTTTGTTCCTCGACAGCGCGGTAGCACGCTGGAGCATCGGCGCAGAAGGGTATCGACCTCAGGATGGTTGGTCGCTCATCAGCAAGATACCGGTGCAGTACAACGTCGGTCATATCGCGGCGGCTGAAGGTGATACGGTATCGCCGGACGGCAATTACCTAGTATCGCTCAACAAATGGTCAGTGGATCGCTTCCTAAACACCGGCCCGCTGCTCCCGCAGAACTTCCAACTGATTGACATCGCCCGTGAAGGCGACAGCATGCAGTTGCTCTACGATATGCCAATCACAGCAGGTGAGCCGCACTACGCGCAGATCATCAAAGCGGACAAGCTGCATGCGTGGGAGGTTTACCCCGAAGTCGGCTGGAATCCGGAGACGCAGTCGGTCGATCCGAATGCGGTGACACAGGGTACAGAAGGCGTCACCCGCGACGGCAACAATGTCACCGTTAGGATGACAGCCGTACGCAGCCACTTTACTCCAGAACATGTAGACATTCAGGCTGGCGATCATGTGACGTGGACGATCACCAATGTAGAACGGGCGCGTGACGCAACACATGGGTTCGCGATCCCCTACTACGGCATCAACTTGAGTATCGAACCGGGCGAAAGCATCACCTTTAACTTCGATGCGACGAAACCAGGTGTGTTCAGTTGGTATTGCACGGAGTTCTGCTCCGCGCTCCACCTCGAAATGATGGGGTATTTGACCGTGCAGACGCAGTAGACAGCGTGATCGGGGTGAGATGGAAACTACCCACCTCACCCCGAACGCACATTCAGGTGAAATTTGTAGGAGTGGCAGAATGGCAGCACAGACGATGAACAAAACAGGCATTTCGTCGCAGTCGGCGACAGCAACGGATTCAAAGGGGTTAGTGGCGGTGTGGCTACCATCAATTTTGATGATAATTGCCGCAATCGCACTACTTGTATCAATCATGCTCCCCTATTGGGGGCTGGTGCTGCACGCACCACAGTATCCCGGAGGTTTGGAAGTACGGGTATTCATCAACCGAATGACCGGCGACGACGACCCTCAGATCGACGAGGTGAAAGAGATTACCGGCCTGAATCATTATATTGGCATGAAACCACTTGATGAGGCAGCCCAATTTGAGCGTTCCATCTCGATCCCCGGCATCATCATCATGGTAATTGCACTGGGCGTTGTCAGTTTCGTGCGGCGGCGTTGGGTATGGCTCCTGACAATACCGGCGATTTTGTTCCCGTTAATCTTTTTAGGTGATCTGGCGTACTGGTTAAATGACTATGGTCAGAACCTTGACCCCTATGCGCCGCTTTCAAGCGCAATCCATCCATTCACGCCAACTATTCTGGGTGAAGGCATCATCGGCCAATTCAAAACAATTGCCTATGTCAGTCCGGGTTGGTATCTAGCGGTGGGGGCTGCCGTACTGGTGGTTGTGGCACTGCTTATCCGGCTAATTAACTCGCACCGAGCCGCCGGGGAGTAAAAGCGATGGGTACGATGCGTACCACAGGCTTAAAAATAGTTCTGCTCGCGATGCTGGTTTGTCTGGCATGGCATTCCACACTATCGGCACAGGACGGCAGCAAGCGGTTGGTCGTTGGCGCGGACGGTGGATTCGAAACCATTGAAGCCGCGCTGGAAGTAGCAACCAATGGCGATGTAATTGAGGTCCATGGTGGGGTATATGCGGCGCCGCTGGTAATCGAGAAGAGCGTGTCATTCGTGGGTGTGGGCGAACCTGTTATCGATGGGCAGGGAACTGGCAGTCTGGTGCTGATCAATGCTTCTGATACGCAGCTTGATGGCTTCTCGCTGCGGAACTCCGGTATGAACCTGAACCACGAGGACACCGCCATCGTCATTCAGGCTCCACGGGTGAAGATTTCTCACAACACGATTGAGAATGTTCTATTTGGTATCTACTTCGCCAACGCCAATGAGGGCGTGGCAGATGGGAATGTGGTTCGCTGTGCAGACCGGGAACTGGGTTTGCGCGGTGATGCAATTCGAGTGTGGTACAGCAACAACGTTGTTCTGCGTAATAACCATATCAGTGACTGCCGCGATACGTTGATCTGGTACGCTGAACACATAACCGTCACCAACAATGTGTTGAGCAATGGCCGCTACGGGCTGCATTTTATGTACAGCAGCGAGGCGGATGTCGAGAACAACCGGGTGGAGGGCAACTCAGTCGGTACGTATCTCATGTATTCACAGCACCTTACCATGACCTCAAACCAGATGCTATGGAACCGCGGGCCGAGTGGTTACGGTATTGCGCTAAAAGAGATGGACTATGTCACTCTACAGGACAATCTTCTTATAGGCAACCGCGCAGGCTTGTACATTGATGATTCGCCAGCACTGGTGGACATTAACAACTACGTACTGGGGAATTTTATCGGCTACAACGATATTGGCATAGCAGCACTGCCTTCCACCAAACGAAACATCTTCCAATCCAACACTTTCCTTGAAAACAATCAGCAGGTAAGTCTCCTAGGGCGTGGCAACCTGCTGGGAAATACGTGGCAATATGAAGGTATCGGTAATTACTGGAGCGACTATGTAGGCTACGACGGTAACCACGACGGCGTCGGTGACATGCCTTACCGTGCGGAAAAGTTGTTTGAGAATCTCATGGACAGCGAACCAGCCCTGCGGTTGTTTAGCTTCAGTCCTGCCAGCCAGGCAGTGGACTTTGCTGCGTCAGCATTCCCGTCCCTCCGTCCCGATCCTAAAGTGATCGATGATGCGCCCCAGATGAGTTACACCATCCCAGCCAGCATTGCCGCGCCGCCAGCCACGGTTTCTGTAACGCTGCTGGCAGCGACGCTCATCTTGATCGGTATCGGCAGTAGTGTGTGCATGATCGGGCTGCGCGGTCGGACAGCGCCGCGAGTAGCAAAGAAACCAGTTCCGGAGCCGAATTGATTTATCTGAACTCATCTATAAACGGCTCAGTCATTTGAGGCCGGGAGAAGTACATAAATGATTATCGCAAGAAACCTGACCAAACGTTATGGCAGCACAACAGTCCTAAATAACATTTCATTCACCATTGATGCGGGAGAAGCAGTTGCGCTGTGGGGAGCAAACGGAGCAGGCAAGACCACCACGCTGCGCTGTCTGCTGGGTGTTCAGGGGTTCGAAGGCGAATTGACAGTGAATGGGATTAATGTGAGCAAGGATAGCAAAGCGGCACGAGCGGCAATCGGGTATGTCCCGCAAGAAACTGCGTTCTACGATATGACTGTTCTGGAAACATTGACCTTCTACGCCCGCTTGAAAAAGGCCATTCCAGAGCGTGTGCATGAGGTACTTGAACTGGTGCAGTTGAGCACACATCAAATCAAACGGGTCAATATGCTTTCGGGGGGGATGAAACAGCGGCTTGCGCTGGCAGTGGCGCTGCTGGCAGATCCACCCGTTCTGGTATTAGACGAACCTACGGCAAATCTAGATGTAAAGGCACAGCGTGATTTCATTCACACTGTGCAGAGTCTCAATCAGACAGGCAAAACTATTGTGTTTTCGTCCCATCGTTTGGATGAAGTCATCGCGCTGGGGAGCCGGGTGCTGGTTCTAGCAGATGGCGATCTGGCGCTGGAATGTAAACCGCACGAACTTGCCGGGAAATTAGGGCTGCATCGCTGGCTGCGTATCTGGGTAGCAGCACAACATAAAGACGACACGTTAAAGATACTGGGCGAGCAAGGTTACACCACCATGCCCAATGGCCGAAGTGTTTATATAAAGGTCAATGTAGCCGGGAAAATCGCACCGCTGCGATCACTGGAAAGAGCGAGCATACCAGTGGAAGATTTCGACCTGATTGACGGCGAATTGGTTGTCCAGGAGGAGAACCATGATTGAATTTGCAAATGTGCGAACGTTAGGCGAAAAAGAACTCCGGGACGCGCTGCGCAACCGCTGGTTCATTGTCTTTACAGTCGCTTTTGCTGGACTGGCGTTGGCGCTATCTGCGTTAATCCAGCCGGGCGGGACGCAGTTACGAATGGTGAGTTACAGCCGTACGGCCGCAAGCCTGATTAATCTGGTACTGCTGTTCGTACCGCTCATTGGACTGACACTAGGTGCTACTAATTTGACCAGTGACCGGGAAACAGGGGCGTTGGTGTACCTACTAGCGCAGCCAGTCAACCGATTAGAAGTGCTGCTTGGTAAATATGTGGGTCTTGCAGGGGCACTGCTGGCGACCCTGACTCTGGGCTTCGGCGTGGCGGGTTTGGCGCTGGCGCTTCAGGGCAGCATACAGGACGCAGGCAGCTATCTACTGACGGTTTTGTTAGCGTATCTGTTGGCGCTAGCCATGCTCAGCCTCGGATTTCTGATGTCCACCGTTACCTACAAATCAGCGGCAGCACTGGGTGGTGCATTGTTCCTATGGTTGTTCTTGGTATTCATCGGCGATTTGGGGATTATGGGCACTGCTCTTTCTACACAGATGCCTATTCAGATCGTATTCTTTATCTCAGCCCTCAATCCGCTTCAAATGTTCAAAATCGCTGCAATCCTGACAATACAGGCAAATCTGGAAGTGCTAGGGCCAGCTGGACTTTACGCGACTGACTCCTTCGGCGCTTTGCTTCTGCCCATGTTGTTAATAGGGCTTATCCTCTGGATCGTTATTCCGCTGGTGAGTGGTCTGGTGGTGTTTTCACGGCAAGAAAAATTCATCCCGAAAGGAAGTGTGGGATGAGGGGTTACATTCTGGGGCTAGTCATGGCAGCAGGGTTGTTGGTACTTGCAACAGCCTGTGGCGCGCAAAACACTGCATCGTCAGCACCTGCCGATGTGAATATCAGTGTCCGCACCGAACCGGAGGCCTTGTTCGTAGGCGAAACCACTCTCATTTTCACCTTAACTGATGGCAGCGGTAACCGTGTTGGCGGAGCAAAACTTCTAGTTCACGGCGATATGGATCACGCTGGTATGACACCACTCAATGGTGAAGCCGATGTGAGCAGCAACGGTGAATATCATGTGCCGTTTGCGTGGTCCATGGGCGGCGGCTGGATTATCAGGGTAACCGCACAGATGCCGGGTGGGGGAGAGGTCAGCAAAACCTTTGACTTTTTCGTTGAGGCGGTTTCAAGCGAAAGCATTATCAATCGGAATACCAAGACAGAAACGCCTCCTGAAGCCACCGTTGGTGACGCCTTTACGCTCGATTACTCAGTTGATAGCGAGCCGAAGTTGGGCAACCAAACGACCTTGACAATTACAGTGATGGATGCAGCAGGAAAGCCGGTTACAGACGGAGTGGTCGAGGTGGTAGCCAATATGACGCATGAGGGCATGCTGCCGGTTTCCGCCAGCGGTCGGCACACTGAAAACGGCCGTTATGTGGCAACGCTAGACTGGACCATGACAGGCGATTGGCAGGTGACGGTCACAGTGAAACTTGCTGATGGGCAGCAGATCAAGCGAAGTTTTGACGAACAGGTCGCAGCAGCATCACCGTGACCGCCACAATATCCCGTGTGAATAGGGTACCCGACACACACGGCAAGAATGTAAATCTTTAAGGGAGAAACCAATGTCACAACATTACACAGCCGATCCACTGAATGCTAATTTAGTTGCGGTGATACTGATTGTCGCGTTTATTATCAGTGGCGGGATCATACTCGCAAGCACCGGCAGTACCTTGTTGCAACCTGATGCTGAACAGGTGGTAGAGGTTGCCCTTGCCGAAGTGACTGCAACTCCGGCTCCAACATCAAGTCCCGTGCCGCCGACTGCTACACCCATACCCACAATAGCAACCACCGCTACCCCGGCTCCAACTAACACACCGCAGCAAGCGACAGCGGACACGGGCGCAGCGGCACCGAGAACGAGCGGCAATACCGCGGTGAACTACGATCCCGCCCTCGTGGCGCAGGGCCAACAGCTCTTCACCTTGTGCTCGGCATGTCATGGACCGGATGCAAAGGGACTGCCAAAGCTGGGTAAGAATCTTGTCGAAAGTGAATTTGTCCATTCACTTAGCGATGAGGAATTGCTAACCTTCGTCAAGACTGGACGTCCGCTATGGGATGCTCTCAATACAACCGGGATAGACATGCCACCCAAAGGTGGCAACCCCGCACTAACTGATGATGAAATTCGGGCGATTATAGCCTATGTGCGTACATTAGGCGCTGATGCAAGCTAGTCGACCAAAATGGAGCATAGTTCGTGCTATGAACAAGCACCTTTTCTCCTGATCACACCTTTTAGGTATAGACGTATAGCATGATTCAATGAGTTAGAGTTGTGACAGGCAGTGTGTGAATTTTGGTACAGCTTTCAAATTGGATTGACCATATCATTATCGATTTCAGGGGAAATAGAACATGCTCCAAATTCGGTCCGCAGAAAATTCTGTCACGAAATAGATTCGTACTGAATCGATGAAGATATGGGGTGGGGAAAAGTAAAGCGATAGGACAAAGTGGAAGGGATGAACACATGCCCATATTGCCAAAGCAGCGGCAAGTGTCGCCCTACGCCCTTCTTTTGCATATGCATTCTGCTTGCTATGAAACAGGGTTTTATTCAGCCGCCGACTTTTCAACAGGCTGCGTTATTGTGCGACTGTCCTTTAAGATTGAATATTGTAGGGAGTTACTTATTCCAATCGCACCAAGTTACAGGAATAATTCAGCCAAAAGTGTGGCAATACCCTAATTTGATGGAGTACAAATTTGTCGCAAAAACTGCTGTTGAAAGTCGTTGGGACTGAGATAGCCCAAGGCTGAATGTAGACGTACCCGATTGTAGAAACCGATGATGTAAGCAAAGATTTCAGTGCGGGCCTGTGTCAGAGAGTCAAAAAGGTAGTCGGCACACTCGCGTTTCAGGATTGCCCAGAAACTTTCCATGGGGGCATTGTCCAAACAATTGCCGCTGCGGCTCATGCTAACCGTGATGGGGTAAGCACTCAGCAACTTGCGATAATCGTCGCTGGTATATTGACTACCCCGGTCAGAATGATGGATGAGCGGATCGGTCACTTGTCGTTGGGTGAGCGCCATATGCAAAGCGGATTCAGTCAGTTCGGAGCGCAGATGGGATGCCATGCTCAAGCCAACGATTTGGCGCGTATACAAGTCCATAACACCCGCCACATACAGGTAGCCTTCATGCGTGGGAATATAGGTGATGTCGGTCAACCAGACTGCATCGGGTTGGGCGACATCAAAGTGTTGCTCAAGGATATTCGGTTCAAATCGGTGACCGGGATTGGGTCGTAAACGGCTGGTGTTTGCCTGACCCTTTGCCGCGTAAGCCCAGGTGCTGCATGAGCCTGGCAACGCGGTTGTGACCGACAACCTCGCCTTCCGCTTGCAGTTCAGCGTGAATACGTGGTGCACCATACCGGCCACGAAACCGCTGCCAGATCGCTTGAATGCGTTCGCCTAACCCCCGGTTGGCTTGCTCCCGTTGGCTCAGGGGGCGATTGAGCCAGGCGTAGTAGCCGCTCTCAGATACATCCAGCACCTCACACAAGCGGTTGACCGGAAACGCATCCTCGAGGCGGCGACAGCCGGGTATTTCATTGCCGCGCATCCTTCGAGAAAATCCGTACTGTTTTTTTAGAATATCCCGCTCCTGACGGGTGATTTCGAGCTCGCGCTTTGTTTGGCGCAACTCCGCTTTTAGCTGTTCGACCTCACTCCGTTCCAACGCATCCGTCACCCTATTCACCTGATACCGTTTTCTCCACTGGCGCAACAGATTATGACTCAAACCCAATTCCTGCTCGATTGCCCCCACCGACTTCCCGCTGGTTTCTTGAAGGCGAATCGCATCCCGTTTGAATTCTTCACTGTACTCGCTTCTCGTGGCCATCTTGTTTGCTCCTTGTTGTTTTTATAGTTTAACGAAGGAGACAACTTTTGACTCTATTTTATCGGGGTAAGGCCAAGTGAAGCGCTGACCATCATGATCCATTTTCATCAGAGCCAGTATCGAACATTCAAAGCCTACTATCGAGAACATGTACAAGTGTATCTGCGGGAAGAATTCCCACAGCTCATCAGCTATGGACGGTTTGTGCAAAGGATGCTGCGTCTACTGGGTTGGTTGTGTCAGTATTTGTTCAGTCGCTTCGGGGTGTGCAGCGGGATCAGCTTTGTAGATGCGACTTTCATCGCGGTCTGTGACAACCGACGGATCAACCAGCACCAAGTGTTTAAGGGGATCGCTGCCCGAGGTAAAGGCTCGATCGGTTGGCGCTTCGGTTTCAAACTACATCTGGTGGTTAACGATGCTGGCGAACTACTGGCCGTCTACCTGACCGCTGCTCATCGACACGAACTCAAAGCGCTGCCTAAACTGGTCAAACACCCCTTTGGCAAGCTATTTGCTGATATGGCTTATCTCTCGCAACCCGTGTTTGAACAATTGATGGCACAAGGCATCCAACTTATTACCAAACTCAAATCCAATATGAAGAACAAGCTGATGGTGATGTCCGACAAGTTACTCTTACGAAAACGCTCCATCTTTGAACATATTGAGATCTGGTACAACCGTCAGCGGCGGCATTCTGCCTTGGGTTATCTCAGCCCTTGTGCCTTTGAGCAGCTTGTTGGTCCCTGACATTTTGTGTGTCCGTCTAATTGGGGTAAGGTCAACCCTTACAAATTGTGCTTTGCACACATAGGCAATAGCTATTTCTGCTTGCCAGGCATTGAACTGTACATTTATACCTAAAGGCACAGTTGAGGCATGTCTAATGTCGCGCGTGACCGCTGACAATACGGCAAGTTGCGCGGGTGTGGGTTCGCCAATCAAATACGGTTTATCTCCAAAGTTTTCGACAATTAGGCCATCTATACCGGCCTTCAGCAAGTTGTCAGCGTCAGACTGAGCCCGTTCATATATTGTATCAATGTTTCCTTGGAAGTAAGGAGACCCTGGAAGGGGCAGTAAATGGACCATGCAAATGATAGGATGTTCGGCGACGAAGAGACCATTAAATGACATTGTTCACTTGGGATCTTGATAAGCAAAACGTATGTGTTTAGTTTCTAGATAGCTGTCGAGACCTGGTACGCCCAGTTCTCTCCCGATGCCAGATTGTTTCATGCCGCCAAATGCACCGCGAATATCGGTAATATCATTTACGTTCACACCAACCCCACCAAAACGTAAGTGTCGGGCTGCGTAAAAAGCTCGGTTCATGTCGTTTGTAAAGATGTAAGCTGCCAGTCCATATGGAGTGTTGTTTGCCATATTGACAGCTTCTTCAAGCCCGATAAAGCTGGCAATTGGCGCTACTGGCCCAAAAGTTTCTTCAGACATAACCTTCATTTCAGGACTGACGTCTATGAGCACTGTTGGGTTATAAAAGTAGCCATCAGGACTGTATTCTATGCCTTTGGGGCGATTGCCACCTACCAGCACCTTTGCTCCCTTTTGTTGAGCATCGGATACATGCGATTCAACCTTGACTACACCGGCTGCACTGATCATCGGCCCCATATCTGCCGATGGTTCGTGTAGACCATCTGATGCGACACGAAGTTTGCGGGTTAATGCTACACAGTGCTGTGTAAATTCATCAAATATGGAATGATGTGCATAAATACGATTGACACTTATGCAAATTTGTCCTGTGTGTGAAAAACATCGACGCAGCGCCTGTTGTGCAGCGACTTCAATATTCGCGTCGTCACAAACAATAAATGGGGAACTGCCCCCCAATTCTAGTGTGACACGTTTCATCTGTAAGGCTGCCTGCTGACCAATCCATTGCCCTGTTGCTAATGATCCGGTAAACGCGATCTTCTGTACGTCTGGGTGTTGCACTAATGTCGCCCCTGTCGCTCTACCGCCTGTTAGGACGTTTAGCACTCCATTCGGCAACCCAGCGTCTAGAAATGCTTGTACTAGCTTGAGTACTGCCAATGGAGCTTCTTCAGATGGCTTTATTACAAACGTACATCCTGCTGCGAGACCAGGCCCAATTTTCCACGCCAGCAAATCTACGGGGAAATTCCAAGGCAATATAGCGGCTACAACTCCAACAGGTTCTTTTGTTACAAAGCTGTGTGTGTTGCCCATATCCCCTGCAAAGTGCGTGCCAGTAATACGGCGGCTCTCGTCTGCGTAGAAATCAATTACATCGGCTGTATAGCTACATTCTTTGATGGAGTCATTAAGCGGCTTGCCATTTTCCTGCGTCAAAATGCGAGCTGTTTCATCGAGATACTTCGAGCGAAAATTATCCATTGCACGATGCATCAGCGTTGCTCTCTCACGTCCCTTTGTTGCGGACCATTGGGGTAATGCTGCCGCCGCTGCCCGCACGGCTGCATCTACATCTTCGGGCCCGGCGTCCGCGACACTTGCTATAACTGCCCCGTAAGCGGGATTTATGATCGGTAGTGACTTAGTGCTTAAAGCTGCCCGCCATATTCCGTTTATCAACAATGTTTCGTTCACGTTCGTGAGCTCCAGGAGATCAAACCGTTTAGTACTGCGTGAATCAGATCACGTTCTCCTCTGTCTCGTAGATCGTTGTCGATAACTTCAAAAGGATCAGCATTGTTTGTAATCAGGCACATAGAAACTACAGGCAGTCGCAGGTAAGCACCCAAAACATATAACAATGACGTTTCCATGTCGAGTGCGATCACGCCAGCATTCCGCAATAGTTCTAAATCAGGTATACCCTGTTTCACTAGGGAAGGGGCCATTTTGGGGTAAAAAGCATCATAAGTTGCTGTAGTACCGGTGTAAACTTTACACCCCGAATTTCGTGCTGCTTCAATCAGACATTGTGCCAATTCCCAATCTGGAACTGCTGGGAATGCCATATCGAGATATGCTGAGCTTGTGCCTTCAAATCGTGCTGCCCCTGTAGCGGCAACTAGACAACCCATTGGCAGCCCTATACCCATCATGGTTCCTACGCGAACAATCGACCTAGCGCCAAGCTGCACTAATTCTTCGACCGCAATTGCCGCTGATGGCGCACCAATGCCTGAAGATACGACGGAAAAGCGTTTACCCCGATAATCTCCTGTGGCGACGTAAAACTCACGATTTTGGGCGATGACACGGGCATTTTCCATCATAGTCGCAATTCGGTTCACACGCGCCGGATCTCCCGTAAGAAGAACGTGTTCAGCTATTTCGCCAGGCTCACATTTTAGATATAATGTACTCATAATATTTTATCGTAGTGATTTTCGTATCGATCACAAAGTTGTTTCCAATCCGGTAGATTGGTCTGGCATCCGATTTTTTCAATGGTAAAAGAGGCCATCGTCGCTGCTAAACGACCACAAGTGAGCAGATCATACTCTCTAAAATATCCTGCGAGGAATGCTGCAGTAAAGGCATCGCCAGCACCGGTGGTATCCACAACTTTACTTGAGACTACAGGAATATTGTGAGTTTCGCTCGGGGTTATGATCTGTGCGCCCTGTTTACCTAGCGTCAATACCAACACCTTTACGCCCCGCTTAAATACTTCTCGTACATCAGTTAATCCAAGTAACCGGCAAAGGTAATTGGCCTCCAATTGATTGCAGAACATGATCTGGGTGATACTGACAAAGTACGTTAGTGCTTCTGGTGGGTAGGCGGCAATGTCAGGTTTTAATTGCCACGCTAATGGAATCCCATGTTCACCTAATAGTCGCGCAAAGCTGATATTGTAGGTTGCCGGCGCAACCGTAACCAGCCCCCATCGTATTTCATCTAACCCATCTAGTTGGAGTTCGGCATTCCATGCATCTGCTGCACCGGAGTAAAAAAAATTTAGATATTCACCGTCATCATTGCGAAACAAATAACTTTGTGATGTTTTATGACCAGGCAATAGAAAAGTATTGCGACAGTCCACGCCTTGTTCTTTGAGGTAATCGTAGTAACTCTGCCCACCTTTGTCATCGCCTAACACCATGGCCACACCGCAATGATGCCCAAGTTGTTGCAGCCCAACAGCAACGTTCGCGCCGCATCCGCCGAAATTTACATCGTTCTCATTTACCGTATCTTTTGCGATAGCTGTCTCGCCCGATGCGGAGGTATACGCGACACTGCTACTATATGATCAAGGCTAGGATATCCTGTCGCTAGTAAGTCAAGCATTAGTGCGTGCTCCCGAGATTAAGAGTTCTAAAGCAGATTCTACATTTATGACGTCCCATATACTTATCGATATCTTCCAGATTGGCATCATGTAAATGCTGCTTATCGGTCTCCACGCATTCCCGTGGAACTATTACGCGATAATTTCGTTCGAATGCGTCTGTTGCTGTAGCGCGAATACACACGTTAGTTTTTGTTCCACTCAGGAAGATGCATTCAATATTATTGTCGCGCAAGATCAAGTCCAAATCGGTGCCGACAAAGGCACTGTAACGCCGCTTGGTGATGACATAATCTTCCGGCTGAGGTGATAGTGGAGGTGCAAGCTCTACGCCCAATGTTCCACCCTCACAATGCGCCCGCACGTTTTCCAATTCCCAGTCCGGCTTGCCGGGGCGATGTGAGTCAATAACCCAGATGATAACTGCACCAAACTGACGAGCGCGCTCTACAAAATCTGCGATTATTGGAACAATTTTTCCTGCACCTATATTCGGAACCTTGCCTTGCTCCATATCGGTAAAATCCCGAACCATATCAATGACTAACACAGCGGATTTCATTGTTACCATCCTTTTTTCCATTCTTTGCGAATAGAAATCAGTGTCAGCATCAACACAACAATCACATAAGGAAGCATTTGAAAAAATTGTGGTGGTGTACTGCTTGTCATTTGCAGACGGAATTGCAATGCCTCAAAGAGCCCGAAGAGCAGACATGCCAGCGCAGCAGAGCGTGGCCGTCCGGCAGCAAAATACACCGCAGCCAGCGCAATGAAGCCTCGTCCCGCAGTCATATTTTCGCGGAATAATGCCAGATCACCAACGGCAAGGTGCGCTCCCGCCAGCCCACACAGCCCGCCACCCAGCATCAAAGCAAGGTACTGCATTTTGCGAACTGCGATACCTGCCGTCCGGGCTGCTTCGATATCGTCTCCTATCGCCCGAATATGGATACCAGCCGGAGTCTTGTATAGAAATAGACCCACTAACGGAATAACTAGCCATGAAACATAAACTAAGGGTGTATGACTAAAAAACACCTTCCCGAAGAATGGCAGTGAGCTCAAAATAGGGATTTGTGCCGCTGTCAAGCTCTCCAATTCTGGAGGGGCGAATGTGCCGCTGGCATGAAAAATGATCTGAATCAGATAGGCGGTGCCGCCGGCTGCAAGGAAATTTACTGCCAGCCCGGATACAATAAGGTTGGCACGCAGGTCAGTTACAAATATAGAGAAGAGTGCAGCCAGCAACGCACCGATTACACATGCTGCAAGAATCCCCACCCATGTTGAACCAATAATGAATCCTACAGCCACTGCCACAAATGCCCCAGTTAACATCAGTCCTTCTAAAGCGATGTTAACTAACCCAACCTGGAAACTAAGGAGTCCTGCCATGGCTGCTAGGATCAGTGGGGTAGCTAATCTCAGCGTTGATGCTAGGACATTGGAAAGAACTTCAATGGCATCCATTCGTCACCAATCCTAATCTACAGTGCTCGGTTGAATGGTAGGTGGCGTAATAGTTTGAGGGACGAGACGTTTCAACAACCAGTTGAAGCCTAGATCAATCGCCACAAAAAAGATAATGATTGCGATCAGGATATCTATCAAATCGCGGGGAATTTGAGTAAACATTTCCATTGAGGACGATCCGTTGCGCAGTGCGCCAAAAAATAGCGCTGAAATTAGTACACCCACTGGTGAATTGCGGCCCAACAGTGCTACTACAATACCGTCAAATCCTAATCCTCGTGAGAAACCAGCCACAAAACGGTAATGCACACCGAGTGCTTGTCCTGCTCCTGCCAGTCCGCCGATGAAACCGCTGAGAAACATCACCTCCAATATGATGCGCCCGACTGGCATCCCGGACGAACGTGAAAATATTGGATTGGTGCCGACGCTGCGAATTTCGTAGCCTAAAGTAGTTCGCCATATGAGTAGTAAGACCAGAACAAATATAGCGAGTGCGATAAAAAAGCTTATATTCCATTGTGATTTTGGTACAATGCGCGCTAATTGAGCCTGTGGAGCAACTTCCAGTGACATTGCGTTGGCCATACCAGGCACTAGAAATGGCCCATTAACCAGATAATCTGTGAACAGAATAGCTACATAATTTAACATGATTGTTGTGACAATCTCATCTACGCGCAGTCGTGCCTTTAGATAACCGGGAATGAGTGACCATAATCCACCCACGATCCCCCCAACTACAAATGCCAGACTGATGAGAATAGTGCCAGGTAGTTGAGTGAACGTGAAGCCTACCCATGCTGCAGCGAATGCACCAACATACAGTGAGCCTTCGACGCCCACGTTAAAAATCCCCGCGCGAAACGCAACCAACGTGGCCAATCCTGTAAAGATCAGCGGTGTGGCTGCTAGCAACGTATTTGCAATTGCACGGTCGTTACCGAAGGCCGAGTTCCAGACTACCTGATAGGCATTCACGGCATCTTTGCCTGAAAGCTGAATAATGACACCGCCAATTAACAGTGCGAGCAGCAGGGTAATCAACATTCGGGCAATGTTCAGGGCCTGATCCATCAAGATTCGCATGTGTCGCTTTTGCCTGCCATATACATCCCCAACTTCTCACGGGTGAACTGTTCGAAGCCAAGCGTATTGAGAATACGCCCACCGAATAACACAGCTATTCGGTCACTTAGCGCCAATAACTCATCGAGGTCGGCAGAGATGAGTAGAACTGCAACCCCAGCATCACGCAGCTTCAAGAGTTGTTCGTGAACAAAGCCTGTAGCCCCAACATCTAGCCCGCGCGTGGGCTGTGCTGCGATTAGCACAACTGGTTTGCGTTCTAGTTCTCGCGCAATCACGATTTTCTGTGCATTTCCACCGGATAGAGTTCCCACTTTCAGTGTTTCATTCGGCGTCCTAATGTCAAACTCGCTGATAGCGGCACGTGCCGATTTCCGGATAGCGTTCATCATCAGTATTCCCCAGCGAGAAGCTGGATAGCGATAATATGAATTGGCAACCATATTCTCCCATAAGCTCAATTGCGTGCTTAATCCCTCTCTATTGCGATCTTCTGGGATTAGTGCTAATCCAAGTTCGCGTCGCTTTCGCGGTTTCATACCTACGATATGCTGTTTATTAATTAAGATATCGCCGCGATTGACTGATCGTTTCCCAATTAAAATTTCTAGTAGTTCCCGCTGACCATTGCCCTCCACACCTGCTATACCAAAAATTTCACCTGCATGTACATCGAAGCTTACGCTCTGTAGCGCCAACAGGTTGTGGTCATCCTTTGCATCTACCGACCGTACCGACAGTTTACTTTCACTACGTTCCAAGGGAGGAGCGTGGCGCTTCACACTTTCGACTTCGTGCCCAACCATTAAGTGAGCGATTTCAGAAGGCGAGCTGGCGGCCACTTCGACACATCCTACCACTTTGCCGCGACGAAGTACCGTGGCGCGACGGCAGATACTCATGATTTCGTATAATTTGTGCGTAATAAATATGGCAGTGCGCCCATCCTGTACCAATCGCTGTAGTATGGCAAATAGGTCTGTGACTTCTTGTGGTGTTAATACAGCAGATGGCTCATCCAGAATAAGCAATTTAGCATCGCGGTACAATAATTTAAGAATTTCAACTCGCTGCTGAACACCTACAGACAAGTTGCTCACCCGTTCCTTCGGGTCAACTGCTAATCCAAAAATGTTTGATAACTGTGCTACCCGGTCGATCATTCGTTTTTCGTCTATGAATAATCCTCGGCGTGGTTCGAACCCTAACGCAACATTTTCCGCGACGGTAAGAGATGGAATTAATTGGAAATGCTGGTGTACCATGCCGATACCCATTCGGATGGCAGCCTGGGGGTTAGGCACGCGGATTATTCTACTGTTGAGGTAAATCTCACCAGCGTCTGGTTGTTCGATCCCATAGAGGATTTTCATCAGTGTGGATTTGCCCGCGCCATTCTCCCCTACCAGTGCATGGATTTCGCCATACTCTAAACTGAGGTTTACACCGGCACTGGCAACCACACCGCTAGGATAGGTTTTTGAGATTGATCGCATTTCTAGGTAAGCCATGACTACCTCTAGCGCAGACGCTGGTCCGGGTATCCGTTACCCGGACCAGCGTACGAACAAAGTCGCATTTAACCTAATGTTGATTGCAAATCTACCAGACCTTTGCAGGTGCGATTGTCATAGAGCATCTTTCGCTGTGCTTCAGTCAGAGTGCGTGTGTCAATTACCTTCAAATCACCTCCGATGATTTGGCTGCGCATCTCTTTGATTTGGTCCATATAAGCGCGTGGAATAACATGGCGGGTGTACTTCATTTCGCTCAGGCCAACGCCATCTACGTCCAGCCCGTATTGTTCGACCGAACCGCCCTTTAGTTCACCATTGGCAAGTTTGCCGATAACATCGGTTACGGCCACATCGACACGCTTAAGCATGCTGGCTAGGACATATCCCGGCGCAAGGTAATCCTGATCGCTGTCTACTCCGATAGCGTAAAACCCTTCATCTTTAGCAGCATCAATAACGCCTGCGCCTGTGCCACCCGCTACCTGGAATACAACATCCGCACCTTGTTCATGCATCGCCAAGGCGATTTCGCGTCCTTTGGCCGGATCGCCGAAGCTGTTGGAGTAGGCGAACTGAACCTGAATGTCTGGGTTCACTGCGCATGCACCCTGCAGGTATCCATCAAGGAAAACATCAATGCCTGTTGATTGCACGCCGCCAAGAGCGCCAATTGCAGCATCTGGATTTGTGTGTGGTACATTGGCATCCGACGTAACTAGGGCAGCCAACGCGCCGGCCAGGTAAGAGCCCGTATGTTCGTCAAACATGATTGAAACTACATTAGGTTGATCTACAACAATGTTGACAATAGAGAATAATGTGTCTGGGTAATCTGGTGCGACACGGGCCAGCGGGTCAAAGTGGCTAAATTCTAGTGTAATCACCAGATCGAAACCAGCTTCGGCCGCGTTGCGCAAAAGCTGCTCACCTTCGCCTACCGGATCTGCTGATTCAATCGGTATCACTTCGACGTCATAATTCTGCGCTGCCAATGTAAGTCCGGCGAAAGCCGCGTCATTATAAGATCGGTCTCCTAGACCACCCTGTGCAATAATCATTGCTACGCGTTTTTTGTCTTGCGCGTAAACAGTTGCGGTTACGCTTAGAACTAATGCTAGTAGAACAAACAAAATAACTGTACGTTTTGACATATTCTTCCCCTTTTTTGTAATTTATTCGACAAACATCAGAGGTTCTGTTCTCTTTTTACAGTTGATAATTAAGCTATTCACCCCCTTTACACTCAACGCTTGAGGCGCGTACGGTATTGATAAAGATTAGCGTGATACAGAGCAACCACGTACTCTACGAACTGACCATGGACGTCCCATGCAAATCGTGTTGTTCGTAAGAGTGGCGAACCAGTTTTGACGTTTAGTAATTGGGCAGCTTCTTTGGATGCCGCAACCGCTTCAATCATGTCTTCGCCTTCGCCCAGATGTGTGCCTTTTTCTGCTAGCAGGGCATAGAGAGAGTGTTTTTTCTCAAGTTCCAGTGCACTGATTACTACGTTATGCAGGTAAGAATCATGGATTCCGACCGGCTTGCCATCAGCAAAACGCAATCGTTTTATGCGGGTCAACCGAGTGTCCGGGGGGAGATGAATACGGAGATCGACTTCGCTAGGTGGAATTACGTTTTCAAAGTAAAGGATTTGTGAACTTGAGCTTAGTCCCCGTGAACGCATATCTTCGGAGAAGCTCACCAAACGTTCAAGCGGATGTTCCATCCGGCGGGTTGCCACAAAGGTACCACGACCACGTTGTCGATATACATATCCATAATTGACCAGTTCTGTCATGGCCTGACGAACCGTCATAGGACTGATATTAAACCGGCGTGCCAATACATTCTCGGAAGGTAGACATTCGCCGGGCCGGAGTATTCCCGATTCAATGAGAGCTGTGATTCCGGTCTGAATCTGAAAGTAGATCGGTACAGGACTATCTTTGCGGATTTCGATGGCGAATAAATTCATTTCTAATAGTTGTCTCACTAAATAACACTAGTTCTCTAGAGAGGATAGCTTGTCAATTAGAATCTCGCAACCATTGCATAATTCTGCCATCGCAGGTTGGTACATATCAGTCACCGATGAAGGTTCGAGCCTCTCAAAGGGGCTGGTAATCAGGCTATTCTGAAAGGGAAAAATTAGAATACTGTCATTTTCGAGGCAACGTTCAATGGTAATTGTGAGTTAATCCGCTGAAAGCACTATGACAGGGAAGTCAGTGATTAAAGGTATGAAAAGTGTGTAAATAAGAGGTTAAGATATTTTCGTCACGAAAGTCAAGATCCCTAGAGTATTGTTTGGTGATTGCCTTAACTTAGCTCCATTTTAAGTTAAAGGTGTTGTCGCGCAATCTGATGCAGCCTTTGAGGCGAAATGTCGAATCCGTGAGCCCGATGTGAGGGAGTGTGGATGGCTTAAAACTTATTCGGATTTTCGTCGCGAGAATAATCACGTTTTAGACTGCAGAACTCAAGCAACCATTGAACCATAGCTGGAACCGATGATAATCCTAAGGGTTCGAGTTCCTTTGGGACTACTGGTTTACACTACACTTGAAAATGTTGTAAAAGCAACTTAACCTGCTTCAATGCGGGTTTTGTGTTTTCAGACAAGCCTTTGACGCAGAAACATGTTACCAAAAGGCAACGCAATCACGATAAATAAATATCATCATGCAGCGGAGGTATTATGGATTTACGTTTATTGTTATCGCTTCGGAAGCTAGTCTATTTGCCGGGCATCTCTGGCCTGGAAGATACCGTAGGGCATTATATGGCAGAATACTTTGAGGCTCATGCGGATGAAGTCCGTATAGATGCAATTGGAAATGTGATCGCGAGGTATGGTCCTCCAACGTCAGATGCTATAGCCATTCTTGCTCACATGGACACGGTTGGAATGCTGGTTAAACGGCATAATTCTGATGGTTCACTTGGCATTGTGCCCATCGGGGGAATAAACCTCAAGTCCCTGCCGGGGACATCTGTGCTGGTTGGCGATGAACTCGGTATCATAGGTGTACGATCTCAACATCAAGCGCGAGACGGTGATGAACTGACCCAAGCCGATGATATTTATGTCAATGTCAGAAATGCCCACATGGTCGAAATCACTACGCCAATTTATTATGCGACGCAACCGGTAGAGATGGGTGAGTTGTTTGCGAGTCCCTATCTTGATAATCGGACAGGTTGTGCGGTGCTGCTACATTTGGCTGAACAACTTCAGTCGGCAGGTCATACTGTCTATTTGATCGGCACCGTTCAGGAGGAAACGACTAGTGCTGGTGCATATTCTGTGTTGAATACGATAAAGCCGACCTGTGCTGTTTTTGTGGATGGTACAGTTACATATGATACGCCAGAATCGAGAGGAAGAGGCTCAGTCATGCTAGGCAACGGGCCAGTACTGACTGCCTTTCTTTACACGTCTGGTTCGAATGGTTGGCATGCTGATCCTCAATTGTACGCTCACTTAAAGAAATTAGCATCTGACAATGATATTCCCTATCAACAGGATGCAACACACGGTCTTATCAGTGATGCGAAAGTTGCTACATGGTTAGGGTTGCCGAGCGCAATCATTGGCATACCTATGCGAGGTAAACATTCACAACTCGAAGTGGTTCACATTGATGATTTGGAACAGACCATTGCTCTGCTAACGGCTTTTGTAAGACAGCCCTTACCTACATTACAACGAGGTAAATAATGATACGCGCATTTGTTGATCAGATTTCTGCTTTGTTGGCTCAACATCCCTTTCAAGATGATGACCAACTCTGGGCCACATTGCGGAGGCTACTGCGTGCTCACGCCCCATCTGGCGGGGCGTGGCTTCCAGGCGCAATTGTCGATGATATACAGGCCGTCTGTGTGGATATGGGGTTTGGCGATCATTTTGTGCGACAGATTGGCGCAACCGGAAATGCTGGTATGGCTTTTGGTGCTGACAAGGCCGTTGCTGACATCATCATTCTGGCCCACATGGACCGCCCTACGTACCGGGTGCGATCTGTGAACGATGGTTTGCTTTACCCGATGTGTGCGACCCGGTTTCCTACTTCGGAATATCGAGTAGGTGCAAAAGCATTGCGCTTCATTGATGGAAGAATGCAGGTGAGCGCACGTGGAATTTTGGTTACAGAGGACGGCGGCAAAACGGTCAGTCTCCAAGTCACTGAAGGTGAACTGGCGTGGCATGATACGGTCACAATGGATGTGGAACCGACACTTGAAGACGGCCAGATTCAGGGTACAGGTCTGGATAACTGTCTAGGTGTTGTTAGCGCACTGGGTCTAGCGATTGTCCTTGGGCGAATAGAGTCGGAATTGGTTACGGCGGATCGGCGGTGCTTGCTGGTGTTTACTGATCAGGAAGAAGGAGTGCCAGAAGCTTATTTTGGGCATGGCGCCGCGCGTTTGGCATATGCAGCACTGCCGCCGTCGGTTGGATGTATTATCGTCGATGCTCAAAATGTGAGTGATGCACTGAAGCCGGGTGCTGGGGTAGGGCATGGGACTGTTTCCGCCTGGAGCCGTGGTTCAGTTGTGCCGCCCAATTTGATTGCTCTGGCACTAGATCTGAGCGAAGCAGTCAATGAGAAGCACCCCAATACAGTGCAAATGAATACAGGTTATCTTTCCCGTAGCGACGATATGCCACTCGGGCGCTGGTCGCAAATACTGGGTATGATAGGAGCCCCTCTGCTCGAACCGCATACAGGAGAGGAACGAGCCGATTTATCAGATGTGCGCTGTGCTTATCAATGGCTTTCGTATTTTGCGTTGGCTGCAATTGGTCTGGATGCTCAGACCAGCCACGCTTACGCCCTCAATTATTGAATGAGAGATCGCAAACCCCAATGGGGGAATTGATTGACAAGTTTCATTATGTTCAGTATTCTCTCAAATTTATGCATCAAATCTTAAATAATGTACTTGCTCAAGGAGAAATCGGAATGTCGCGAACACGAGTTAGTTTGATGATTGCTATGCTAGCTGCACTGCTGGCAATTTCAGTCGTAGGGGTTTCTGCCCAAGATGAACCGTTGAGGATATCGCTGGTGGTAAATGGTGTTTTGGGTGACAAGTCTTTCTTTGACTCGGCCCAGCGTGGTGTGGATATGGTGGTAGATGAATATGATGCCGAAGTCAATACAATCGAGCTCGGAATTGAAGCCCAAAACTGGGAAACCGGTCTGGCAGATGCGATGAGCGACACCGACAATTACGATGTGCTCATTGCTGGTACTTTCCAGATGATCGATTACCTAGCAAAGAACGCCCACAAGTATCCGGATAAGACTTACATCTTCTTTGATGCACCAATGCCCTACGACGATCCTGCTCTGTGCTTAGAAGGTTGCAAGAATGTCTACTCGATAACATACAACCAGAATGAAGGTTCTTTCCTTGCCGGTGTTTATGCTGCTGCTATGAGCATGCAGGATATGGATGGCATGAGCCCGGACGCAGTGATCGGTGCGGTTGGTGGTCAGGATATTCCGGTCATTAATGACTTTATTGTTGGCTATGAACAGGGTGCTTGTTTGGTCAGCGCAGACTCTCAGGTGCTAGTGCAGTATGCTGGCAGCTGGAATGACCCCGCTAAGGGCAAGGAGATTGCATTGGCGATGTATGATCAGGGCGCAGATGTGGTCTTCCAGGTAGCAGGTGGTACGGGTGTTGGCGTGTTTGAAGCAGCACAGGAACAAAGTCACTACGCGATTGGCGTAGACTCCGACCAGGCCAGCATCATTCAAGAAACTGACCCGGAACAAGCAGCTCGTATTCTGACTTCGATGCAGAAGAACGTGGACGCTTCACTGTTCCGCGCCATTGGTCTGTATCTAGATGGAGAACTGCCGGTTGGTACGGTTGAGGGTCTGGGGCTGGACACCAATGGCGTAAGTCTGTCAATCAATGACATTTATTCCGCTGCAACTCCGCAAAATGTTCAGGATCTGGTTGCGGCTGCAACCGAAGCTGTTGTCGCCGGTGATATCACTGTGAATACCGTATTTGCCGATGAAGCGAGTGCAGCGAAGGTTGGTCAGGGCTGTGCAGCCATGCCGGCTACAGATTTTGATGCATCCATGTATCTGAACGGCGCATAAATTTATTCGCCACTTATTTGCAAGCGAAAACAAGGGGCATAACGCCCCTTGTTTTACAGAGGCTCGTGGTATGAACCACAATAATCACTATGTCTTTATTAGAAGCCCTCAATATTGTTAAGGTCTATCCCAATGGTGTCCGTGCCAATAACGACATTTCTATTTCGGTCGAACAGGGCGAAATCCACGCCATTGTGGGGGAAAACGGGGCGGGCAAATCTACCCTGATGAAAATTCTATATGGTCTGGAGACACCTACTTCAGGCCAAATCATGCTGCGCGGCCAGTCTGTCGACATTGATACCCCGCACAGAGCAATCGAACTGGGCATTGGCATGGTTCATCAGAATTTTATGTTAGTCGACTCCTTCACCGTTGCCGAGAATATAGCGCTAGGACGAGAGCCCCGTGCGGGAGCGGTAGTTGACCGCGCAAAAGCCATTCAGGACACAAAGAATCTAGCTGAAGTCTATGGTTTGCACGTTGACCCGACAGCGAAAATCGACTCGATCCCGGTTGGCATGCGTCAACGTGTGGAGATTCTGAAAGCCTTATATCGGGGCGCTGAGATTCTCATTCTTGATGAGCCAACTGCGGTCTTGACGCCTAAAGAAACGAATGATTTGTTTAGTGCTATTCGCAGTTTGGTCAAACAGGGCAAAACTCTCATCTTTATTACGCACAAACTGCGTGAAGTGATGGAGATTTCGGATCGGGTGACAGTCATGCGTGACGCGCAGAAGGTTGGCACTGTCAACACGAACGAAACGAGCATACCTGAGCTAGCGCGCATGATGGTTGGGCGCGAAGTATTTATGGTGGTTGATAAACCACCAGTTGAACGCGGCAAACCCGTGCTTGAGGTTCGGAATTTGACGTATGCGAATGAGGCGGGCCGGGCACTGGTAAATCATGTTTCTTTCAAAGTGCACCAGTCAGAAATTTTGGGCATTGCGGGCGTTGAAGGAAATGGTCAGACAGAATTGATCGAAGTGTTGACCGGTTTGCGAAATCCGACCGGCGGTGAGGCATTTGTTGATGGGCAATCAATACTGGGACAAGGGCCGCGTAAAGTCCGGGAGAACCGAGTAACCCATATCCCGGAAGACCGGCTTACGAACGGTGTGGCACGTGACGCTAGCATTGCTGATAACTTGATCATAGACCGGTACTACCATGCTCCCTTTGCTAACACAGGATTTTTGGATCTGGGAAAGATAAATCAAAATGGTGTCGATCTGATCAAGCAGTTTGGGATCCTCACCCCCGGACCTCACCTGCCTGTTGCCAGTCTGTCTGGTGGCAATATGCAAAAGGTCATCGTTGCACGCGAGTTTTCATCTTCGCCACGGTTGCTGGTTGCTGCACAACCGACACGCGGCGTGGATATTGGTGCAATTGAGTTTATCCACCAGCAGCTGGTGGATAAACGAACTGAAGGCCTAGCCATCCTGTTGGTTTCGGCTGACTTACAGGAGGTTATGAAGCTGGCTGATCGGCTTATGGTGATGTACAACGGTGAGATCGTTGCGATACTGCCTAACGGCCCTGATGTCACAGAAGAAAAGCTCGGCCTGTACATGTTAGGTGCGGCCCGGCAAACGGCAGAGGAAATGGGGGGCGTTGCATGAAAAATGCTTCACGTTCGTGGGGCTGGCTGATCATCGGATTGGTCGCCGCTGTCCTAGTTACCGGTTTTATTTCTTTCCGGTTATTTAACGGGTCTGTTGAGACCATGGCTGCCCAGGCGGATTATGGAAATATCATTCTGGTAAATGTGCTGGTCGGCATCAGTGTCGCCCTGTTTATATTTCAATTGAAGTGGGGTGCGCTACGGGTTGCCCTTACCGTTGTTGGCGCACTCCTACTTGGGTACATTGTTACAGCCTTTTTTAATCTGGATACCGCACAACGATTCGTCCGTGGTCAGTTTGAAGTTACGGTCGTGTCAAAGGCAGTGCCACAAAAAGTTGATGGGGTAGACCTTGTCTACGGCGATATTGCAGATGGGGAATTCAATAAATCAGGTGTTCGTACCCCACTTACTGAAGCACGTTATACATTCCAAGGTTCACAGGGTGATGTAATCTCAGCGCTTGCGTACGCGGCTAATCGTCGCTCAACAGTTGATCTACAGATTGACTTGAGTGATGCCAGCGGGACAGTAATTGCCAGTGCAACCACATCCACAACGGAACAACGCGAACTTTTTGAAGATATGCGTAGTGATCGTGATGCGGTGATACAGGATTTTACGTTGCCTGCTAATGGCGTTTACACGTTGGATGTTCGACCAGAGGCTGTCAGTCTGGGAACAACTTTAGATGAAACGATACAGGCAACAAATACTGCCTATGACGCTTTCCTTCTGGGAGCGCTTGGACGAGTTAATCGCTGGGCAGTGTGGATACAGGATGCACTGACACTAATTCTCGTGGGTCTGGCAATCGCGCTCGCATTCCGAGCAAATCAGTTCAGTCTTGGTGCTGAGGGGCAGCTCTATCTAGGTGCATTGGCTTCTGGTGTGGTCGCGCTGGCTTGGGGTAACATGTCGCCCTGGTTGGTCGTGCCCATCGCGCTGCTGGCGTCAATAACAGCAGGGTTCGTTTGGGGACTCATACCCGGCGTGTTAAAGGCCTATCTAAACGCGAATGAGTTGGTTTCGACGCTCATGCTGAATACCATCGCTATTCGTTTCTATGACTTAGTTCTCACTTTTCAGCTCAAGCCGCCTGAAGCGGGTTATATTGCAACTGACAGTTTTTCCGCAAATGCTATATTTCCGCCAATAGTTGCAGAAACACAGGTTACGGTGGCTGTATTCATCGTTATAGCGGCTGTTATTGCCGTATGGTTACTCCTCACACGTACGCCTTTAGGTTATGAAATTCGCATGGTTGGCGCGAATCAGAAATTTGCAGATTATGGTGGGGTCAATACAAAACGGACTATCATGTTGGCGATGGCGGTCAGCGGCATTCTTGCTGGACTGGCTGGGGCACACCTGAGTATGGGGATTTACCGGCAACTCCTTATCAACATATCCATCGGTTTGGCTTTTGAAGGCGTGGTTGTGGCCTTGCTGGCACGCAATGATCCATTGGTCATTCCATTTACCGGCTTTCTCTACGCATATCTGCGAGCCGGGGCACAGTTTATGGAACGCGACGCAAATGTAAGTTTTGAGGTAGTTCGCATCATTCAGGCCGCGATTATCTTGCTTATCACTGCTGAGGCGCTCACTGCATTTTTCCAGCAGCGGCGAACACGCCAAAAAAACCTGCATATTGGTACACATGCACCGGAGTCTGCCAAACCAGCAGTAGAAAGAAGTGCAAATGGCTGATGCAATCATTCAGGGTATTTTTAGCGCCGCATTCCTAGCATCTATTCTTCGTGTAACGACACCGATCTTACTGCCATCGCTTGGTGCCCTGATTTCAGACCGGGCAGGAGTTATCAATATTGGTCTGGAAGGTATGATGTTAGGGGCAGCATTCACCGGCGTGGTTGTGAGTGCTTATTCGCAAACATGGTTTGGACCAGAAATAGGACAGGTTATTGGACCGTGGTTGGGATTGGTTGCAGGTGTTTTTGTCGCTGTTATGATGGCACTACTTCTAGGATTCTTTCATTTGCGATTGAAAGCTAACCTCATTTTGTCAGGCGTGGCGATCAGCTTTTTGGGCTCTGCTGCCACAGTGGCTATTATGTTTGAGTTGACGGGCGACAGAGGTAACACCAGCACACTCGCCAGTCTGCAAATTCCGTTTATCCAATTACCTGAATTTATCAACAGTATTCCGGTCATCGGGCCGTTCTTCTTTCAGGTGTTTGACAATCAAAGTGCCATGACTTGGGTTGCTTTCATTTCAGTAGGACTGGTTTGGTTCTTGCTTTACCGAACACCTTTTGGAATGCATCTGCGAGCTTCTGGTGAAAACCCAACGGCGGCACAGTCGGTAGGCATCCCGGTACAACGTACCCGCTTCATTGCCTTAATGCTCAGTGGTTTATTTGCCGGGTTAGGCGGTATCCACATGAGTATGGGGTATCTGTCTCTCTTCCAGCGTGATATGACGGCAGGACGTGGTTTTATTGCGCTGGCTACACCTCTTCTTGGCGGTAATAATCCAGTTGGAACGATGGCTGCGTCGATGGTATTCGGCTTTTTTGATGCGTTGTCAAATCGTATAGGTTCGCTGCAAATTCCGTCAATGTTACCGCTTATGATTCCTAACGTTGCCACTGTTCTGGCGCTCGTGATTTACGCCCTACAAACTCGCCAGTCGCAGCGGGTTAAGGCTCTGCGAGCATCGGCCTCTGGCGACTTCAATAATGCGTACTGGAATATTTTGCAGCGCCTGAGTTTGTTGCATGTTATTCTGGCAATGCTTGCGATTATCGGAGTGATCATCACGATTTGCCTGTTTGCAGCGCCAAACGGTTTTGGTGGCAGCGAAGTGGCTTTCCCGATAGGCTTTATTATTGCTGCGGCTTCTGCTGTTCTCATCGCGATCAATGTGCCCTTTTTGGCACGTGTGGAGCGTATTTCTCAACATGCTTGGTACAGCGGCGCCGCCGCGGTCGTGTCATTAGGGATTTATGTGGGTTTATTCCTATCTCTTTTTAACGCGCCAACCGTTTCGTTTCCGCTCGCTCTTCTTGTAGGCGCAGTGATCTGGTCTGCTTTGGGTGGAATGCGTTTAAACGGCATGGCACATTCTAAGACCGCTTGAACGGTTTATCGATAGTGAGTGGCATTCGATATTGGCAGGCGGATTGGTTAGAATAACCGTTCGCTTGTAAGCTAAACGCGCAAGGGGGCTACATTTTGACTACGCTGAAGCAAAAGATTCTTGGCGGTTTGTACGGTCAGGCATTGGGTGATGCTTGGGGTATGCCAGCTTATTTTCACCCCGACCAAACATGGAAGGCATTTGGATGGATCACTGAATTTCTGTCTGCCCCTTCCGATCATGAAGTTCATGCCGGGTTGCCTGCAGCACGTATTACCGATGATTCTGAACAGGCATTTTCGTTGGCACGTGAATATATCCGAGCCAATGGAGTAACACTCGACGCGACGGTAAAAGGTATTGTCGAGTGGTATGATCGGGTCGGTGGCGACAGTTCCAAATACGTCGGTCCCAGCACCCGACGTGGTGTACAGGCGCTCAAGCGGGGTGAAGACCCCCGTTTGACCGGGCGGTTGGGCGATACTAATGGTGCAGCGATGAGAGTGTCACCTGTGGGCTTACTGCATCCAAATGATCCGATAGGTGCTATTGAAGATGCGGCGACTTCTTGCATTCCAACCCACAACACCAGCGTCGCTATATCTGGTGCGAGCGCAGTTGCCGCAGCCATAGCTGTTGCCATGCGTGAAGATACGACACTGGATGCCATTATTGCTGCTGGTATGCTGGGCGCTGAACTTGGCCGGCAAAAGGGTGATCCTTGGTTGGGGCCGTCGGTCGCACGTCGGATTCAAATGGCAGTTGCAATTGCGCGCAAATCCGGCGATCCGATGGCACGCCTCCGTGAGATTTATGATGTTGTTGGTACATCACTATCTATTGTTGAGACGGTTGGGGCGGTATTTGGGGTGCTGGTCATGGCCGACGGCGATCCCAAACAGTCAGCCATTTACGCGGCAAATCTTTCAGGCGATGCCGATACTGTAGGTGCGATAGCATGTGCGATCGCTGGGGCATTTCGTGGCGTTGAAGCTATTGACTCTGCTATTATTGCCCGCCTTGATGCTGATGAAATTTGCAGGGCATATGACGTTCCGGCACTCGCAGATGGTCTGTACGGTATGGTTAGTCACCAATGACGATGCATGTCGTGTCGCTAGGCGATCTGGTTGTCGACCTGATCGCTCCTATAAAACTGCCTGTAATGCCATTTGATCATCAAGAATCAGGTGGGGCTGTGCCCGAACCCGGCGGCTCAGGTAATTTTATGATTCTGGGGGCACGCCTAGGAATGCAGGTATCGTCTATTGGGACAGTAGGCGATGATCTATTTGGACGATTTCTCTGCGATAATCTTTCTAGTGAAGGAGTGAATATTGCGGGTATCGTCCGTGTTCCAGATGCTAACTCGACATTGGTACTTGATTTGATTGATCGCGAGAGTGGACAGCATGTCTTCATCGGCAGCAGTAGCAAGGCGGCTCCAGTTGAATACACGCCACTGATGAATGAAATTATCGGGAGTGCAGGTGCGGTTTTCCTACAAGGATATACCTTACTTGAAAAGGCTAATACGATCATCACACCAAAAGCAATAGACGCAGCGAAACAGCGTGGCATCCCGGTGTATTTTGATGTCGGTCCAACTGTCCGGCATACAGCGATTGAGGAATTGGATAAAGTTATCCAGCAGACAGATGTTGTCATGATGACGGAAGATGAAGTGCCGTTGGCGGCGCATGGACAAAGTGGCAAATCGGCTTATGAATGGTTGCTGTCACAAGGGCCGCATACGTTGGTAGTAAAACAAGGCAAGCGAGGCTGCACAATTGTCCAGTCAGATGGTCACCAAGCTGTACCCGGCTTTGCTGTGCCGGTCGTGGATACGGTGGGAGCGGGTGATTGTTTTGATGCAGCTTTTATCTATGCTCGCTTAGCCGGGCAGGGGTGGGTGGATACAGCCCGATTTGCCAATGCTATTGGGGCAGCCAGCGTGCAGAAATTGGGGGCGGGACGCAACGTACCGACCTGCGAGGAAATGAATGCCGTTTTTCAACAAAATGGAGTTTGGAATCCGCTATCATGCTAAGAACAGTTGAATTGAGTACTCCAGCTGGCGAATCGCTGACGGACGTGACAGCGCAAGTTAAAAAACTGGTCGAGACGTCCGGCGTGCTATCCGGTTTATGTGTCGTATTTGTACCTCACACTACAGCCGCCATCACTATTAACTCGGCTCTCGACGCGGCTACAGCCACTGACATCATTAAGGATCTCAAACGGATCGTGCCAACCCGGGTTGATTTTGCCCACCAATACGATACACCGGCTGACGCTGCCGGTCACATTAAAGCCGCGCTGGTTGGTCATAGTATTACGCTCATTGTTGATCGTGGAAGTGTGGTGCTGGGTGGTTCGCAGAGTGTGCTGTTTTATGAGTTTGACGGTCCCCGCGAACGCAAAGTTCATGTGAAAATACAGGAATAAAACTATGTCGCAAAAAATTATTATTGATACAGATCCGGGTGTTGACGATACGATGGCGATCTTTTTCGCCCTGAAATCGCCTGAACTGGAAGTGATTGGGCTGACCACCATTTTTGGCAATGTCACGACTGAATTGGCAACCACCAACGCGTTACGCCTTTTAGAGATTGCTGGTCGTTCAGATATTCCTGTCGCCAAAGGTGCAGACGATCCCGTAGCGGTGTCCTTTGGTGGCCCAGTGCCTTTTGTGCATGGGGAAGATGGTCAGGGAAATATATTCCTGCCTGCGCCCACTACGAAAGCAATTGACCAAAGCGCGGCTCAATTTATTGTCGAGCAAGTGATGAGTCAACCGGGCCAGGTCACTCTGGTGCCAGTTGGTCCACTCACAAATATCGCCCTCGCATTGCGCCTTGAGCCACGTATCGCCCAACAGGTGAAGGAAGTTGTCATTATGGGTGGTAATGCATTGGGACCGGGTAATGCTACACCGTCGGCTGAGGCGAATATTCACAACGATCCCGAAGCCGCTGACGTAGTGTTTGGAGCACCGTGGCAGGTGACGATGGTAGGGCTTGATGTGACGCACAAAGTTTTTATGAGTGATGCCCATTTGACTGAATATGGCCGTATAAACAACCCGATGGCACAACATGTCTCACGGATAGTGCCCTTCTACAGGGATTTTTTCCATGAACGAACTGGTATAGAAGGCATTTGGGTGCATGATTCGTCAGCGGTAGCTTATGTGATTGATCCAAGCTTATTCAAGACTTCACAGTGGCCAGTGCGGGTGGATGCCAATGACGGAATAAGCCGTGGAAAAACGTGGCCCGCAATTGGGGATACTGATCGGCGTAATTTGGAGCCCTGGCAGAATCGACCTCGAGTTAATGTGTGTGTTGATGTACAAGGGGACAAAATCGTAAATATGGAACTAAGCCGGATGCGGAGTTAAATTCATGCCCTCACCTTTGTATCAGCAAATCGACACCCTTCCTGAATTGGTTCGGAATATTGCCAAACCGTTTGATGTATCAGCACGTAATACTTTTGATTTTGAATTATGCACATCGGTTAAACGAATATACTTGACCGGGTGTGGTGATAGTTACCATGCTTCGGTCGGGGCAGAATTGGCATTTCACCAACTGGCCGGGGTGCCAACACAGGCACTGAATGCCCTGACTTTTGGACGTTACACGGCTGGATATCTGGCGGATACGGGGCCGAATACCAATCTGGTCATTGCTGTTTCGGTTTCAGGAGTTGTGTCACGCACGATTGAAGCGTTGGGGCTGGCACAAAAGGCCGGCGCGGTTGGTGTTGCGCTAACTGGAACGGCGGGATCACCTCTGGCCCAAACTACCAATCGCGTATTCCTGACGACAGTTCCGCCCTTACCAGATGAAATGCGTGGCATGGTTGTTCCGGGAGTGCGTTCTTATCTGGCTTCACAGGTGGCGCTCTACAGCGCGGCCATTCGCATTGGTGAGGTGCGCGGACACCTGACCACTATGAAAGCAGACGAAATGCGGGCGGAATTGTTGGGACTGGCTGAGGTGATGGAACAAACCATTCGAGCCTGTGAACCGCTATGTAAAGAGGCTGTCAAACGATGGTCAGCTGTACGAGAGTTCGTATTTGTTGGCGGGGGCCCATTGTACGGCGCGGCAATGTTCAGCGCTGCTAAGGTGCTCGAAGCCGCTGGCGATCCGTCCATGGCGCAGGACACCGAAGAATGGACTCACCTGCAATATTTTACGGCACACCCACCCACGCCAACCATTATCCTGTGCCCGGGTGGATTTGATCGTGATCGTATGGCTGAAATGGCACGTGCAGCGCAGTCAATTGGACGTGATTTGGTGGGTGTGCTGCCAGACGGTGAAAATGAGATTAGCCAGTACGTCAATACGATGTTCCCAATACAAGGTGCTGTTCGTGAATGCTTTGCGCCGCTGGTATACAGTATTCCGGGTGAATTGATTGCAGCGGAACGGGCCGAGGTACTGGGAGCAGCCTATTTCCGTGATTTTGGTGGCGGACGTACCGTAGAGTGGTCTAAAGAAGGCGCGAGTCGTATTCGTGAAAGCCATATTCAGACAGATCTTTTGCGCTAACGATTGAAAATACAGGCTATGCCCAACCCAAACTTTTTGAGCATTGGCAGTATTTTCATTGACGATATTGTGTACCCGGATGGGCGCACGGATATGGAAATTCTCGGAGGTGGCGGTGTACATACGGCAGCCGGAATGGCAGTGTGGGGTGAACGCGCCGGTTTGGTCGCTTCGATGGGAACTGGCATGCCAGAGCCTGCCCGCCAGCGTATTGAACACGATTTTGACACGCGGGGTTTAGTGCGGTTAGAAGTGCCGCAGATACGAGCATGGCAGGTGTTTGAGTGGGATGGTAAACGAACAGAACTCTTTCGTGTCAAGGATATTGAACCGTTTATGGATGCGCCGCGTCCCGGTGAAATTCCCGACTCTTACCAATCTGCAACTGCTGTTAGTGTGCTACGCGATGCTGAGAATTTTCTTGCGTGGAGAACTATATTCCCAGAGGCAACTGTTTTCTGGGAGCCGGAACAGATGTTTATGGAACCACAGAACAGCCGAGCTTTCCGGTCAGCATTGCCTCAGGCCGACATAGTTTCCCCTAATTTGCTCGAAGCCAGTCTGGTTTATGGCTTTGATGAAGTCTCACGACTACTTGATGCTATGTTGGACGATGGCGCTAAGGTTGTGGCATTGCGTCTGGGTGAAATGGGCTCTTGGGTGGCAACCCCGGGCAATCGTGTTTATGTGCCGATTGTACCTGTAGACTCTGTCATTGATGTGACCGGCGCTGGCAACACGTACTGTGGTGGTTTTCTAGTAGGTTGGCAGCGGACTCACGATCCTCGAATAGCCGGATACTATGGTGCTGTAGCAGCATCCTTTGCCTTGGAAAGTGTTGGGGTGTTAATGATGCCTACGCCCGAAGAACGTGATCGCCGCTACGAACTATTGAAGGCAATGGCCGAATCCTCAGGATGAATCTGAGATTGCAGATTTGCCCCATCACACTAAATTTGCCGTCGTCATAAAGATACTGTTATTGGCTTTGCCCTGATCCAGTCGGCGAAGAGTGAAGCGGTTGGTCAACTCAGTCGATCGATAGGAAATTAGCTTAAGCAGCGCATGAAATGATACTGAAGCATTTGAGCGAGAGTGCAGTGAGTTCGCGTTTCTTATTTCAAATAGATTTGTTCGATAACTCGATTGGTAGTGGTAATGTGGTAAGTGATGATCTTTACGACAAGTAATAATGGAGTGGTCCCCAAAAAGTGTAGTCAGTGAAGAGTATAGAAGTGCTGCTCGAATTGCAGCGGACTAAGGTAACCAAGAGACGAATGTAAGCGCTGCCTATTATAGAATACCTCAATGTATTCAAAGATGGCGGTACGTGCCTGGGCGCGGGTATCAAAAAGGCCAGTGACACACTCGGTCTTGAGGGTAGCAAAGAAACTTTCCTTCATGGCGTTGTCATAACAATTGCCTACGCCACTCATGCTGATGGTGATGTGATGCTTGGCCAGTCGGTTCTGGTAATCCAGACTGGTGTACTGACTGCCACGATCCGAATGGTGCAGCAGATCGTTGCCCGGCTGGCGCTGGTTCAAAGCCATCTGTAACGCCCGTTCCACCAAAGTTTGCTCCATGTGTTCGTCCATGGCCCACCCGACAATCTGACGCGAAAAAGCATCTTCCAGACTGGCTAGATAGAGGAACCCTTCCCGGGTGGGAATGTAGGTGATGTCGCCCAACCAGACGCGGTTAGGGGCAGGCGCACTGAAGTCACGTTGCAACACATTGGCTGCCACTGGCTGGTTAGGCCTGGATTGGGTGGTCATCACCCGCCGTTTAGGCCGCTCACACCCACGCAACTGGCGCCAACGCATCAGTCGCGCCACCCGTTTACGGTTGCATACCACACCCTGCTGCCGCAAAGCAGCTGTCACACGGCGACTGCCATACAAGCGACGATTGTCCGTGTAGATTTGCTGAATCTGGGCTGCCAACTGCTCATTTTCCTGTGCGCGTGTACTCAAAGGTCGTTTTCGCCATTGATAATAGCTGCTGAGGCTGATGCTCAATACACGACACATAATCTTCACCTCGTATTCGCCTTGATGCTGGGCAATGAAGGCATATTTCAATGCCCGTCCTTGGCAAACACCTGCATGGCTTTTTTAAAATGTCGCGCTCCTGCCTCAGAATTTCATTCTCGCGCTTCAGTCGTCTCACTTCTGCTTCGATTTCCGTTTGTTGTCCGCTGCCTACAAAGCCCGCTGGCCCTCATTCCGATGCCGCACCCGCCACTTGTTCAACAAGCCTGTCGTGATCCCCAGTTCCGTCTCAATCTGGCTCACACTTTTGCCACTCGTTTCATATAACCGAATGGCTTCTAGCTTGAACGCTTTGTCGTACTTTCGATTCATTCTGGCCATTGTCGTGTCTCCCTTTTTTCAGTGTATCGCCTTTTTCTCGATTCCACTTTTGGGGGTCCACTCCATAATCACACGAAAAGATATAGGGACGAGGTATGCCTCGTCCGCGTTCACAGTTCTCCTGCATCACTTACTTTGCAACCACCACCACTCGATTACTGCCTGGGCGGCAACGTCATCGGTTACCAGTACTTTTACAAATTTCCCTTGCGATGCTCCGAGAATTGCAGGAACTTTCGAGATGCCGCGTGCAATACCAATTGATAGGGGAATATTCCGGAGATCATTTAGTTCAATACCGATGATTCGATGGTTTATGTCAAACCTGTAAAAATTTCCATTGTGATCGTAGAAGAGACTACAAATATTGCCCACGATTCCTTGATCTCGAAGATTACTGAGGTCAGTCCGCGAACGAAGTCCAGCGCGTAGAAAACTCGATGCATCGTCATACATAGAGCCAATGCCTAAAATGGCCAATCTGATGGCTTTGGCGCGGGCATTCATGACTACCTAAGATGCGCGATGACTAGCAATCGCTTGGATTCAGCACTTACTACTCATAATTTGTACCCAATTTGCCTTAAGAAGGTTTTGCGCTGCACAATGTCAGAATCAGTCTCAACTTCCTCTGGTTTGCCACCGTCAATGATGCCCAGAATTCCACGCCCCTGTTCAGATTCAACGACAATAACCTCGACTGGATTAGCACTTGCACAATAGATGTGACAGACTTCCGGAACGTCTTTAATTGCATTCAGTACGTTTACTGGAAAGCAATTTTCTAGGAATATGATGAAGCTGTGCCCAGCCCCGATAGTTAATGCATTTGTTTTGGCAAGGTCAAGCATGGCGTCCGAGTTGCCACTGAGACGTACAAGCCTTGGGCCAGACGCTTCACAAAACGCCAACCCAAAGCGAATTCCGGGCACGCTGTTAACCAACGCTTCGTGCAAGTCTTCGACCGTCTTGATGAAATGTGATTGTCCAAGTATGAAGTTGACATCATCTGGTTTTTGGATTTTGACACTAGCTAGTTCCACACCACTTACCCCTTTCGATAGTTGAAAGAAATTACTGCCCAAAGTTCATCAAAGCTTTGAAGAATCCCTAACTCAACTTGAACCTGCCCCTTACTCCAATTCTTTGTGCGGCTAGTTGGGGACTAGTGCTCCTCGTCCGAGTTTGTCGCCCATATCTAGTGCCTTGTCATTCAATGCGAGTAGATGATGCCGGTGTTCCGGCACATGCTGACCCAGTACCTGATGGATGGTATTCAAGGATATTGCTGGATAGCAAGCTACTATGGCTCCTACCATTACCATGTTTGCGAGTTTTGCCTCTCCTAATTCATCCGCTATAGATGATGCAGGAATGTACAAACTTGTAATGTCCGTTCGTTTACTTCGCTTCATAACCAGTGAGGAATTTGTTACTAAAAAACCACCTTCTGCAATTAGAGGTTCATACTTTTGAAAAGCAGGCTCATTGAACAGCACTGCAACCAACGGATGGCGCACTATTGGAGATCCGATTTGTTTATCGCTAATGATTACAAAACAATGTGCTGTGCCGCCGCGCATTTCTGGGCCGTAAGATGGTATCCACGTAACATGCATCCCCTCTGCCATGCCAGCGTAAGCCAGAAGTTGTCCTGCAAACATCACACCTTGACCGCCAGAGCCTGAAAATAGGAGTGTGTGTTGCATTGTCATATTTTCTCCATCTTTTTTACGGCGTCTGCCACGAAATAATCCCCTATTGGATAATAAGGTAGCATGTGATCTTCTACCCATTGCAGTGAGTGTTTTGGCGTCATTCCCCAGTTGGTAGGGCAGGTGGAAAGCAGTTCCACCAACGCAAAACCTATGCCATTCATCTGCGTCTTTAGGGCTGTTAGTATCGCTTTTTTTGCTTTGCGAATGTTTTTGACATCATGAAGTGAACGTCGTACGATGTAGGCTGCGCCGCCTGTTTGGGCAAGTAACTCGCACATGCGCAGTGGGTATCCAGCTAGCTGAACGTTACGTCCAAGTGGTGATGATGATGTTTCTTGGCCCGGCAATGACGTCGGCGCCATTTGTCCACCAGTCATCCCGTAAATCGCGTTATTTACAAAAATCGTTGTGATATTTTCACCGCGCCCTGCCGCATGAATAATTTCGGCAGTTCCAATGGCGGCCAGATCACCATCTCCTTGATAGGTGATGACCGTAGAATCCGGTTGTAAACGCTTGATGCCAGTTGCCATCGCAGGTGCTCGTCCATGTGCGGCAACACAACTGTCTACATTCAGATAATTAAAGGCAAACACTGCACAACCTACTGGCGCAACCAGAACAGCTTGTTCTTGGATACCGAGTTCATCTATTGCTTCAGCCAAAAGACGATGTGCAATGCCGTGTGTACAACCCGGACAATAGTGTGTATAAACATCTGTCATCGAATCCGGTCGTTTGTAGACCAATTCCATGAGAAGCTCTTCTTCTTGCATTGTCATGATTTGCTCCTAGTCTACGCCGGCTCGGGAATGTTGTGATAATAACGTTTGATCGCGTCGAGAATCTCGTCCGGCATTGGTACTACGCCTCCCATGCAACCGTAAAATTGAATCGGTAATTTGTCTTTCAGCACCAGTTTCACGTCTTCAATCATCTGTCCTGAGTTCATTTCGACTACCAAGCAGGATTGTATATGTCTGGCGATTTCTGCGAGCCGTTCTTGGGGGAAGGGCCACAGCGTTTGTGGGCGAAAAAGTCCAACTTTATATCCTTGTTCGCGAGCGATTTCGACCGCGCTGTAAGCAATTCTTCCGGCGGTTCCGAACCCGATGACCAATAATTCAGCGTCTTCCGTGAAGTACTCGGTTGAGCGTTGTTCCGCAAGTTGAATTTTAGACAGCTTTTTCTGTAAAGTGAGGTTAAGTACTTCGGCGTCTTCAGCCTTTAGGTGGATGGAGCTAATGATATTTCTGTCTCGACCTTTGGCTCCTGTCAGTGCCCATGCGGGAACTTTACTCTGTCTTTGGCGCATTGGCGGTAATTCCGCCGGTTCCATCATCTGTCCGATTTGGCCGTCCGCAGCAATGATGATGATATGGCGATACTTGTCCATCAGATCAAACGCTAGTCCGGTGAAATCTATTGCCTCTTGCACCGACATTGGGGCTAAAACAATCGGGTGGTAATCACCGTGCCCGGCTGAGCGGGTTAGCTGAAAATAATCACCTTGTGACGGGAGGATGTTGCCCAGTCCCGGCCCCCCACGCATCATATCCACAATTAGGCAAGGAACATTCGAGGCGGCAATGTATGAAAGTCCTTCTTGCATCAAGCTGATTCCGGGACTTGATGAAGATGTCATCACTCGCGCACCTGTACAAGCTGCTCCATATACCATGTTGATGGCAGCTACCTCGCTCTCAGCTTGTAAAAAAACACGTCCCAACTCAGGCATTCGTTGGGACATGTGCTCAAGAATTTCGGTTTGCGGGGTAATTGGATAACCGAAGTATGCATCTAAACCCGCGCGTATAGCGGCTTCAGCGACGGCTACATTGCCCTTTAGTAATTCCAAAGTCATCTAGAAACCCTCCAGAATTTTAAGCTTGCCGAACGTGGTAGGTTCCCGATATACGGAGATTGCAACATCTGGACATATGACTGCACACACTGCACAGCCCGTGCAGGATGCAGTTGTTTCGGAAAGTTGAGCAGGATGAAATCCTTTTTGATTGAAGAGGCTTTCGTCGAGGCGAATAACGTGTTGTGGGCAAACCGAAATGCAGAGACCACATCCTTTACAGTGCTCCTGATCAATAATTATTGTTCCCATAAGCGATATTCCCTTCTGTAATGCCTTCTTAACTTAAAATAAAGCGAAGTATCACTTCGTGACCAGCAACAATCTTCCTAATTTAAGATGTCACTCGTCACTTATGCTAACCTTCAAGAACCATGAAGTAGTTGATGTGAAACAGGAGATTATTTGGTCACTCAGCGTCAATACTTTCAAATGATTTAGGATTTACGCAGATGAAAAAACTAGAGGGCATGTCCTATGTGAGGCTTCACACTCATCGTCATGCCCTGCAAAACATGTGTTTTGCGTGAGTCCTATACGCTGGATGCACCAAATAAGTCTTTGTGAACCGGTTCCCATATGAGCAGTCAAAACATGTTATTTTTCTGATGTGAAAGTGCAAGAATTTGGTCACCGTTAAGTTTGAACACGGCTGTAAAAGCAGCATTTCACGCCTAATCTACGTCCATGTATGCTTTGCATGCGGGCAACGCGTTACTATTTGCGAAGTGAGTGTTGATGGTTCGCCGATTACTGAAGTCGTTCTGTCTTGGATATGTTTCAATAATAGACTTGGAGTGATTTATGCTGAAAAATATTGACCTTCATATTCGGGATCCGTTTGTATTGCCTGTGGATGAAGAGCAGCTATATTACCTATATGGTACTACAGGACCAGAGGCGTGGTCCAACGCCGCAAACGGGACGAATTATTACACCAGTACTAATTTGGAGGACTGGGAAGGGCCATTTCCAGCATTTAGACTGCCAGCGGGTTTTTGGGCCGATCGCAATTTTTGGGCTCCTGAAGTGCATATTTATCGTGGTCGCTACTATATGTTTATGAGCTTCAAGGCGGAGGAGGCCTGCCGTGGTACACAAATACTGGTAGCAGAGATTCCACACGGACCTTTTATCCCGATTAGTGATGGGCCGGTTACACCCCGAAACTGGGAATGTCTAGACGGAACGCTCTTTGTTGATAAGGATGACAGGCCATGGATCGTGTTTTGCCATGAGTGGGTACAGGTGGGCGACGGCGAGATTTGTGCGCTCCAATTGAGCAATGATCTGACGAGCGCGATAGGCCAACCACAATTGTTATTCCGTGCTTCCGAAGCGCCGTGGGCGCACGAGATCAATTCAAAGGGCAGAAAAGGGTATGTTACCGATGGGCCGTGGTTACAGCGGTTGGGAAGTGGCGAACTGATTATGTTGTGGTCTAGTTTCGGTACAGGCGGATATACGGTCGGGCAGGCTCGATCTGAGTCGGGTGATATTTTGGGGCCGTGGCAACAATTACCTGAGCCATTGTATATCGGAGATGGTGGCCACTGCATGGTATTCCGAACATTTGATAGACAATTGATGTTAGCCTATCATCGTCCCAATCCATCTCCGGATGAACGCCCATACTTTGCCCGATTGGAAGACTTCGGTTTAGCACTAGCGATCATTTGAAAACAGCCTTGATGCGAAACAGGCCCGTTTAAGAATGAGTACGACGTTTCGATGGGTGCGTGTTTAATACCAACCATGTTGCAACAGTTATAAGCAAAATATTACGGTTGATTGCGAAGATTGTCGTCGTCGGTCGAGTTTGCTGGGGTCGAACCTAAAATGGTGGCTACAAATTACTGCTGCTAGGTTTTGTGTCGCAATTGTCGTCAATATCGTCAATGTCGGACGGACAAATTCAAGATTTATTGACCAATCATTAAATAGGAACAACGACTGCAGTTAGGAAGTTGAATGGTGGTGGTTGCAAAGTGCGTGATAGTTAATGTTTTCAGCTAGGGACAGGGCGCGCCCTGTCCCTACATTCACACCGGAAAGTGTTCCAAGTTGATACAAACGCACATACTATATGACCACTAATTGCTGAATTATAAGACATTTATTCTATTTTGTCAATAGGGTATTCAACTTAGTTTTACTGATAAAAGTGAACGTTGAATGGTTGTAACCCCACATTCATTCCTGCTGCCTATTTGTCGCCATCCAAGTTACAGGATTCACTTTGAACCTGCTAAGATTGCGCGCCACAAAAGACCACGTGAAATTACCATGCTCACCCAATTCAGCCTGAACTAGATGTGATTGCATGATGTTTAGCAACCTCTAGTGGCAACACAGGGCTAATGTATGCTGTCAATCCGTGCTCTTCGCCAACTAAGGGCGCCGGTAACTCAATTCCTGCGTCGTGGGGACGTACCCCAATAGTAGCGACTACATGATATTTTGCCCTAACCCCGAGACTCGCATTTCTTGACGTTCACAAAGAGGTGCGCTAAACTTATTCACACGTGTCAATTGACACGATACAATAAAATGCACTAATTTGAGTTTTTATGAAAAGACCTACACAAATAGATGTTGCACGGCGGGCTGGTGTTTCGCGTTCTACCGTGTCCTATGTTTTAAATGACCAGACGGAACTGAAGATTCCAATTTCGGATGAGACCCGACAACGGGTAATGGACGCAATTGCCGAATTGGGTTATGAACCGGACGCCCGTGCCCAATCGCTCCGGAGCGGCAGCACCAATATCGTGGGCGTCATTATCCCAGCAATACAGAATCCATTTTTCTGGCAGATGCTGTCTGGTATCTCATCTGGATTGCAGGAAGCGGGGTATAGCCTTCATCTCACTCACCATCCTCTCGATTTACAACAGGAAGCCATAACTATTCGTGAGTTGACACGACAACCAGTAGATGGCTTCATACTTCTGGCAGCCGCGAAATATCTTTTGCCGCGACTAACCAATTACCTACGAAATTCAGGCAAACCTGTTGTCGAAATTACAGCCGCAGTCGCTGAATTTGATCACGTTGTTCACACGTATTCGGACGGAACACGCGACTTGATGGCGCATCTTCTTGACTTGGGACACCAACGGATAGGATTTGTCTACGGAATTTCAAAGGAAGTGCAGGGATTTGATCGCCTATTGATCTATAGGGAAATATTGGCAGCGGCAAATCTCACACCATACGAAATACACTGTAGTGAGAGTTTGGATGATGCTTATGAGGCGGCGTTTCAACTTCTCAATCGCCCTGATCGCCCGACCGCGCTGCTGGTCATTAACGACATGCTGGCGGTGCCCGTCATGCGTGCGGCGTATGATCTAGGTTTGACGATTCCCGACGATCTTTCCATTGCAAGTTTTGATGACATACCGGCCTCCAAATTCCTTGTGCCACGACTCACCACTGTTTCCGGGAAGGCTGAAGAGAGCGGCCGAGTTGCGGTTCAGCTTTTACTCAAGCGCTTTGCAGAACCCGATCTTCTCCAACAGGTCATAATGACACGTTCCGAGCTTGTGATTCGGGAGTCAACCGGTCCGGTAAAAGGGAGTTAGGTAATGGCGGGGAGCCGGGCAAGGGTTTTTGCGCTTGATTACCCAGTTTAGGAGGAAAACGTGAAATCGGGACTTTCATAGGGGAATTATCTAGCCTTACCAGCAGCGATAGCAAAGGCACTGACTTTGTGATCGCGTCTGCATATGTGCGATATGGGAGTAAATGAGGTTTCCTAATGTTAAATATGTCCGCCATAAACAGATTTTTTAAGCAGAACACTGTGCCCTATTTATTCCTCGCGCCGTGGCTCATCGGTTTCTTTGTACTTACGCTTTATCCGTTGATTTATTCATTGGGGCTCAGTTTCACGAATTACGACTTTACCAAGCCTGATTCAACGGAATGGATTGGTCTAGCCAATTATCAAAAAATGTTTGGTTCATTATTCGGGCAGTCTGAGTTCACTGCGACAACAGGCGAAGTAATACGTGTAGATCCGTACTACTTAAAGTCCCTGACAGTTACATTGACTTATGTATTTGTTTCAGTGCCGCTTAAGCTTATTTTTGCGCTTGCGGTGGCGATGTTGATGAACCAGAAACTGAGGGGAATATCGTTCTATCGTGTCGTGTACTATATCCCGACGCTGCTAGGTGGCTCGGTAGCCATAGCGGTGTTGTGGCGGAAATTGTTCGAGAAAGATGGGTTGGTTAACGGTGTGCTGTCTGCACTTGGATTTACCGACCTCCCCAGTTGGATAACCAACCCCAACTTTGCGCTTGCGACCCTCATTTTGCTGACAGTGTGGCAGTTCGGTTCGTCGATGATTATTTTTCTTGCCGGACTCAAGCAGATTCCGCAAGAATACTACGATGCGGCAAGCGTGGATGGCGCCACCAAAGTGCGACAGTTCTTCTCTATAACCATCCCGTTACTTTCGCCCGTGATTTTGTTCACGCTCGTCATCCAAATCATATCCGCGTTCCAAGTGTTCACCCAAGCGTACATTATCGGAGGTGGCAAAGGCGGGGTACTCAACTCGACCCTGTTTTATACGCTTCACCTTTACATACAGGGGTGGACATATCACCAGATGGGATACGCCTCGGCAATGGCATGGGTGCTACTGCTGATTATCGGCGGGTTCACGGCAATTGTCTTCAGATCGTCAAACTGGTGGGTCTCATATGGGGTAGGGGAATAAATGAAGACGAATACGGTAGTTCGCCACAGTTTTACACACGTCTTCATCATCGGGATGGGGTTGCTTATGATTTACCCCGTTGTATGGATGATTGTCAGTTCTTTCAAGCCCAACAATATGATTTTCAGCGATCCGGGGCTGATTCCCAAAGTGGTGACGATTGAAAACTTTATCACCGGATGGAAAGGCTATGCTGGTACGTCCTTCGGAACGTTTTTTGCAAACTCACTCATCATGTGCGCCGTGGCTATTATTGGGAATTTGATATCTTGTTCAATGGCGGCCTACGCCTTTGCACGGCTCAAATTTGTGGGAAGGCGTTTCTGGTTCGCGATCATGATGATCACGCTCATGCTCCCCGGTCACGTAACCCTTGTGCCCCGCTACATTTTGTTCAATAACTTTGGATGGGTGGGTTCTTATCTACCGATTATTGTGCCGAAATTTCTAGCGACAGATGCGTTCTTCGTGTTCCTCCTCGTCCAGTTCATGCGCAGCTTGCCTAAAGAGATCGAAGAAGCCGCAATCGTTGACGGATGCACAAAATTGGGAGTCTTTCTGCGGATCATCTTACCGTTAGCGACCCCTGCACTGGTGACGACGGCATTGTTCACATTTCTGTGGACGTGGGATGACTTTTTTAACCACCTATTGTACTTAACCAATCCAACAACTTTCACTGTTTCGAGGGCGTTGCGCACATTTGTAGGCGACGCCGGCGCAGTATCTAACTGGGGTGGGGCACTGGCTATGTCCACACTTTCGATAGTGCCCGCCTTTATCCTGTTTTTCAGCCTGCAGAAATACTTCGTACAGGGTATTTCGACTACCGGTATTAAGGGATAGTTCAAATTCAGGAGAAATGTGTATGACATGATTATTAAGATACGCTTCGAATCGATTCGTTCAAACTAAACGCTATTTCAAGTACGGGAGAATTCTAAAATGAGAAAAATTCAAACGATCACACTGCTGGCGATACTTGTGCTGATCTTAGCTGTTTTCGCCCAGCCTATCGCGGCACAGAGCGACTCCAGCGCACTTCCTGAATATACAGGGGGACCTGCTGAGCTGCGTATGGGTTGGTGGGGTAATGATGACCGCGCTCAAAGAACCCAAAAGGTTATTGAACTGTTCCAAGCTGCATATCCTGATATCAAAGTCACAGGAGAGCCGAACGGCGGCGCTGGCGACCATTTCCAGATTCTTGATACCCAGCTCGCAGCAAACAACGCCCCTGACATTATCCAATTTGGCGGCAATTGGCCTGACTACAAGCAGTATCTTGAACCTCTTAATGGCTATCTTGGTAATCAACTCTTGATCACCACTCCTGAGGAATTTGACCAGACTGCTTTGATACCGCCGACTGATGCGGACGGAAATCTCTTTGCCGTGAGTCTTGGTACGAATACGCTTGTTCTGGCGTACAACAAGACAATGATTGAGGCGGCTGGGGGAGAACTTCCGAAGGACAATATGACCTGGGATGAGTTAATGGCTTACGGTAAGGAATTGAAGGCGAAACTCCCCGAAGGCGTGGCGCCTTTCGTAGACAATAGCACCAATCAAGCGAATTATCTAAGCTACTTCTATACACAAGAGGGTACGCCGATTTGGACATTGGATGACGGCGGAAAGTCGTATGCTACGGTGGAATCGGCACAGAAATGGCTCCAGATGTGGGCGGATATGCGCGCTGAGGGACTCATTCCTGACGCAGATACTACTTACACCTACACTGAAGACGGTCCCGACAGCTCGGCGTTTGTAGCAGGTAAGGCCGCAATTGATCTGATGTGGAGTAACCAAGGCGCAGGATATCAGGCAGCAATGACTGATGAAATCGGCATGACAACACTCCCTGCTGGCGGTGAACCGGCATACACTATCCAGATGAGCCAATACCTTGCGATCAACAAGGACAGCGTGAATAAAGAAGCGGCGGCGCTCTTCATTAACTTCTTTGTTACCAGCCCCGATGCAGGTGCAGTGCTACAAACTAATCGTGGTGTGCCGTCCTCACCAGTCGTGCGTCAGGCAATTTCTGAGCAGGCTACCGCAACCGATGCAGCGGTCTATAGAATCTACGACGCGATTGCTGATCGGTCGATTCCGCAGGGTCCGAACCTGCCGAACGACCAAGAGTTTGTGAACGAACTTGAGTTGATCGGCCAGCAGGTAGCATATGGACAGTCCTCGGTTGAGCAGGCTGCAGCAGACTTACAGGCGTTGATTGAACGCTTGGCAGCTAAGTAACATCCGGCAGATGTCGGAACGGGTGGGGTGGCGCGGGATCAAAGATCCCGCGCCATTCTTCACTTTCTTGGCTCATTCTTCAAAGATGTTTTGAAAAATTGTTTGTAAATACATTCGGAAATTAGATAATTCAGTGACTACAAAATCAATGCAATTGTGTTGTGATACGCATACTGGCCATAGCAAAAGTTGAGGATGCAATCCATGATAAACTGCTGCGGATGAATTGCGCCCCACCCATGAGGTAAATCGTGAACATAACCCGTCTCAAGACCAACCACATCGAATGCCCCTTAGGATTCCATTTAGATCAACCGACATTTTCCTGGATTGTTGAGAATACATCTGACAAGGTGCAAACAGCAGCCCAGGTTCAAGTCAGTTGTGACAATAATTTTGAACAAATTATCTTCGACAGCGGCAAAGTTACCGGCAATGTCATAGACAGTTTGGCGTACCGCGTGCCAATTGAGCTCAAGCCGCGAACTCGTTATTTCTGGAGGGTAAAGGTTTGGGGTGAGACAGAGTGCGCTGAAAGTGAAGTTGCCTGGTTCGAAACCGCGAAGATGGATGAAGCGTGGCAAGCACAATGGATAACACCTGATTGCGATGACAACTCGCTACATCCGATTATGTACCAAACCATTGACCTGCCATCTAAGGTTGTTTCGGCGCGTGCTTACATCTGTGGGTTGGGGCTGTATCACTTCGAGCTGAACGGCAAGAAGGTGGGCGAGGAATATTTCACGCCCTATTGCAACGCGTATGACCAATGGCTACAGTATCAAACCTTTGACATTACCGAACAACTCAATGTTGGCTCAAATCTAGTTTCCGTTATGTTGGGCAACGGATGGTACAAGGGGCGGTATGGCGCGAATGGGGGCGCAATAGGATTCTATGGCGACCGATTCGCGCTAATTTGTGAGATTTGTGTCACGCTGGAAGACCGGCGTGTGATTATTTTTGCGACCGATCCCCTTTGGAGGGCACAGCCGTCACCAGTTGTTCAGAGTGACATATTTGACGGCGAGACTTACGATGCGCGGATCGGGAAAGATGTTCCATCACAGGCTTCGTCATATAATGTTAGGCTGCTTGATATGGATTCAGGTCTGCTGGAAGCAAGGCGGTCACTTCCAGTGTGTATTAACGAGGAGATTAAGCCGATTGGTGTGATTCACACTCCGGCGGGTGAGACAGTGTTGGATATGGGGCAAAACCTCACGGGTTGGCTTCGCTTTAGGACGAGCGCACCAGCAGGGACTCGTATCCGGCTCGAATTTGGTGAAGTTTTACAACGGGGAAACTTTTTCCGCGATAACCTGCGTACTGCGAAAGCCGAGTATGTGTATATCGCTGATGGGACGGATGCGATAGTCGAACCTTATTTCACTTTTTTTGGTTTTCGATACGTTAGAATTTCTGGGTGGGCCGGGGATGTCAACCTAGGCGATTTTACTGGTTGTGTTGTCTATTCACAAATGGATAGTGTCGGTGCGATTGAGACTTCCAATGAAAAGGTAAATCAGCTTTTCAGGAATGCGCTGTGGGGACAAAAGGGCAATTTTCTGGATATTCCGACAGATTGTCCGCAACGTGACGAACGGCTGGGATGGACAGGTGACATACAGGTGTTTTCGGGAACGGCGTGCTTCAATATGGATGCCAGTGCCTTTCTTTCAAAGTATATGTACGACTTGGGACTCGAACAGGCGAAGATGGACGGGAAGGTGCCTCATATCGTACCGATGTCGAATTTGAGCCGTGGCGGTTCATGCGCGTGGGGGGATGTGGCTACGATTTTGCCATGGACCGTGTATGAGTTTTCTGGGGATAGACGCATACTAGAGGACCAGTTTGAAAGTATGCGAGGCTGGGTTGATTATATCCGCAGGATTGATGAAGCTTCCGGCAGCAAGCGCCTGTGGACGGATGGCACGCATTTTGGCGATTGGCTGGCGTTAGATTCGAGTGATCCGGTATCACGAAAGGGAGGCACTCCTCATGACTTCATCGCATCTGCTTTCTACTGCTACTCGGCGCGATTGGTAGCCAGAGCGGCAGCGGTGCTTGGAAACGAAGAGTTGGCTGAACGTTATGAACAATTGTCTAACGAAGTCAAGGCGGCAATACAAAGTGAATTCTTCACAGCAACAGGACGATTAGCAATTCCAACCCAGACAGGTTATGTGCTGGCGCTCTTTATGGATCTTGTACCGGATGTTCACCGTGAGCGGGTGCAGAACGATTTTATTTCGAGACTTATTAAGGACAATTTACATTTGCGTACTGGATTTGTAGGGACGCCGTATCTGTGCAGGGTGCTTTCAAATATTGGGGCCAATGACCTCGCATATCGATTACTCCTTAACGAAGATTATCCATCCTGGCTTTATGCAGTGAATCTGGGTGCAACGACTATTTGGGAACGATGGAACTCTCTCAATCCAGACGGTTCGATCAGCTCGACGAGTATGAACTCGCTCAATCACTATGCATACGGGTCGATTGTCGAGTGGATGTATCGCGACATGTGTGGTTTGAATCCTTCCTCCGGTGATAGAAGGGTAGGATTTCGCCATGCCCTAATTGCACCGAAACCCGACAGCTCGCTCCAGTGGGCCAAGGCGCGTTATTGTTCATCGGTTGGCTTGTTTGAAAGCGGTTGGTCTTTGGATGAAACCGGACACATCATACTTGAAATACGGATTCCATTCAATGCGACTGCCAAGGTGGCGCTTCCGAACGCACAGATAAGTGACGTCATTATCAACGATAAGAAGCTGACCAATGGGAAGCAGATTGCGGGAAATGTTGAATTCGAGATCGAAGCCGGTGCTTATAAAATTGAATATTTGAGCAACGGGAATGGCAGACGCGATTTGTCAGAATTGCTTACAGAAATTGCGCCTTAGACTTTGTTGGTCATTTCGTTAAGTCCTATCAATAATCATTTATGCAATAATTCCGGTTAAGAACCGGAAATTAGACTTATGAATTATTCCGCTTTGAAAGGGGATACTCATTCATGGCATTATTGGCTCTCATTCAAGCGTCGGGTCAATACTATCCACACATCATATTTGTTTCTAATTAAGCGATTGTTCAAGTATACACGTCATAAATAACTGATAACCATATGACGTTTATTACTGTGGTACTTGTTGTGGCAAGTTCTAAAATGGAGCAATGGAGGACTCTCAACGGGAGTTTAACATGCTTCATGCGAGTAACCACTTGTGTGGAGTTGTTTGCAGAAAATTAAACACTCAGACCTCTCCACTCACCATACTCTTCCCTCGGTCAGCCGCCGCTAACCTTTGGCTTTATTTTTCGCTAATTCGCAAAATCAAAATAGGGTTCTTTTTCATGCAGAGGACATGTCTGTGCTGCTTACGATTCGATTACTCAAGTGGCACAGTAAGGTGTGTGCCAGTACGACCACTATTATTTGGTGGCGGATAGGAGATTGGCTATATGACGAAATTCCCAAAAAGAAGAAATAACAGCAGGTACATTATTGAACGAGAGGATTTCCAGACGTTGATGGATGCACTGGTTGAAAGTGGCTACCGGTTGATTGGGCCGACCGTTCGAGATGGGGTGGTTGCATATGATGAAATCAGTTCGGTTTCGGATTTTCCCGTGGGTATTGCTGATGAGCAGGAAAAGGGAACCTATGGCCTGCGGAAAACCAACCAATCATTGCTGTTCAACTACAGTTTAGGCCCCCAGACATGGAAGAAATTTCTCTATCCTGCAAATGTTCGATTGTGGCAGACTCATCGAATGAATGGTGGGTTCGAGATCGAACAGGAGGTGCGAGAGGCTGAGCGACTGGCACTCATCGGCGTACGCGCGTGTGAACTTCATGCTATGGCAATCCAAGACCAGATCTTCATGGGGGGCGCTTATGTTGATCCTGCCTACCGCGCACAGCGTGAAAATGTGTTTATTGTCGCGGTGAACTGTGGGCGGGCAGGCAAAACCTGTTTTTGTGCCTCAATGGATACCGGGCCAAGAGCCACTTCCAGCTTTGATCTTTCACTGACCGAGATTTCCGAACCCGGTCGGCATTACTTCGTTGTAGAAGCGGGAAGTCATGCCGGCGAAAATGTCGTAGCCTCACTTTCTCTCCGTTTTGCAAGTGATGACGAAATTAAGACCGCGGAGAAAGTGATTGCCGAAACTGCTTCTCAAATGGGGCGGTCGATAGATACTTCTGGCCTCAAAGAGTTGTTGTATGCCAGCTACGATCATCCTCAGTGGGATAATGTAGCCACACGCTGTTTAACATGCGGTAACTGCACACTTGTCTGCCCTACCTGCTTCTGTACGACTGTCGAAGATGTCACCGATCTAACAGGTGACAGTGCTGCGCGCTGGCGAAAGTGGGATTCATGTTTCACGATGGATTTTTCATATATTGTCGGTGGTAGCATTCGTCCCTCTGCCAAATCTCGTTATCGTCAATGGATGACTCACAAACTCGCAACATGGATTGATCAATTTGGCACATCGGGATGTGTGGGCTGCGGGCGCTGCATTACGTGGTGCCCTGTCGGTATAGATATTACGGAAGAGGCTAAAGCCATCCGTGAAGAAAGAAAAGTAAATACTGATTCTGGAATGGGAAAGAAGAAACAACATGAAAACGCTTGAATCCATTCTGGCTAAACACCCTTTTTTTGAAGGCCTCGATAACAGTTATCTAACCCTGTTGACCGGTTGTGCTTCAAATGTGCGTTTTAAGGCAGGGGACACACTGTTCCGAGAAGGCGAGGAAGCTCAGCAGTTTTATGTAATCCGAGAAGGGATTGTAAGACTGGAAGTTTTCGCGCCCGGACGGGGCGAAATTACGATACAGACGATTGATGCGGGCGATGTCCTAGGGTGGTCATGGCTATTTCCGCCATATCGCTGGTACTTCACTGGTCGCGCAATCACACCCATCAGGTTAATTGCATTTGATGGAGAATGTTTGCGCGGCAAGTGTGAGAAAGACCACAGCCTCGGCTATGAGTTTCTGAAACGTTTTTCATACATCATGATGAAGCGCCTGCAAGCCACACGGTTGCAATTGCTTGACCTATACTATGCGCATTGATGGAAAGAGGGTGACAATGACACTGCTTGCAACCGAACCCATCTCACAAACGGAAATGACAAATGATGCGATGACGCCTAAGCCTTATCAGGTTCAGCGCGCTCAATGGGATACTAGCGATACATTCTCTTTGGAACTTACACCAACATATGGGGGTGACATTCCCATTTTTGAGGCGGGCCAATTTAACATGGTTTACGTGTTTGGTATTGGTGAGATTCCGATCTCAATTAGCAGTGATCCTGTCCGCCGTGATGGTCTTGTTCATACTACCCGTGCTGTGGGCAGTGTGACTCGTGCGATGAGTAAATTACAGGTTGGTGATTCCTTGGGACTGCGCGGGCCGTTTGGGACAGCATGGCCAGTTGAGATTGGGCGTGGTAAGGACATCGTAATAGTTGCCGGCGGCATCGGATTGGCACCGCTGCGTCCGGCCATGTTCCGAATCTTGGCAACCCGCGAGCATTATGGTCGGGTTGTACTGCTGTATGGTGCGCGTACTCCTGCCGATATTCTCTACCGAAAACAGCTTGAACAGTGGCGAGCGCAATTTGACCTCGATGTATTTGTAACGGTAGATCGGGCGACGAGTAACTGGCGTGGGAGCGTGGGGCTGGTGACGCAATTGATTGTGCGGGCACCATTTGATCCACGTAACACAGTTGCTATGGTTTGTGGACCCGAAGTGATGATGCGCTTCACGACGATGGAGCTGGAAAAGCGTGGCGTCAGCGGCGACGATATTTATGTCTCACTTGAGCGTAACATGAAATGTGGCATTGGACTCTGTGGTCACTGCCAATTTGGACCGGAATTTATCTGCAAAGATGGCCCTGTTTTTCGCCACAATCAAGTAGAGCACTTATTGAAAAAGTGGGAAATCTAGGAGGACAACTGTGCAGAACAAAACCAAACCCAAACTCGCCGTATGGAAGTTTTCATCTTGTGATGGATGCCAATTAAGTCTTCTGGATTGTGAGGATGAGCTGCTGGCCGTTGCAGATGCGATTGATATTGCATATTTTCCTGAGGCAACGCGGGCGGTGATGAAAGGGCCGTATGATTTGTCGCTGGTTGAAGGCTCCATCACAACGCAACATGATGCTGAACGAATACATCAGGTTCGTCGGGCTTCAAAGTTTCTCATGACGATAGGTGCATGTGCTACATCCGGTGGTATCCAAGCATTACGCAATTTCAGAGACACAACAAACCTTGTATCGCTCGTATATGCCACGCCCAAATATATCGAAACCTTGAGCAAATCAACTCCGATTGCCGATCATGTTTTTGTGGACTTTGAATTACGCGGGTGTCCAATTAACAAAGAGCAATTACTTGAAGTGGTGAGTGCCTTTCTAAATGGGCGGAAACCCAATATACCCAAGCATAGTGTGTGCATTGAGTGTAAGCGCCGTGGGATTTCTTGTGTCATGGTAGCGCAGGGGACACCATGTCTTGGGCCAGTTACGCAAGCAGGATGTGGAGCACTATGCCCAGCTTATCAACGGGGGTGCTTCGGGTGTTTTGGGCCTATGCAATCGCCTAATACACGCGCTCTAAGCGAACAGTGGAAAGCGGCTGGTAAATCTTCACAAGACATTTTACGCGTTTTCCGTACCTATAACGCATATGCTGACGCATTCCGCAAGGAGGGCGATGCTCATGAAGGGTAGAACGAAAATCCCGAATAAATCCCAGGTCATTAAAGTGAATATGCTGGCGCGGGTTGAGGGAGAGGGCGGGCTGTATGTGAAAATCAAAAACAATGAAGTAGCAGATGTGAAACTAAAGATTTTTGAGCCTCCTCGCTTGTTCGAGGGGATTTTACGGGGTCGCGATTACAGTGAAGCACCGGATATAACAGCGCGTATCTGCGGGATTTGCCCGGTCGCATATCAGATGAGCTCGGTGTATGCCATGGAAAACGCCTTTGGTGTCAAGGTGGACGGTGCTATTCGTAGCCTTCGGCGTCTGTTGTACTGCGGCGAATGGATAGAAAGTCATGTTTTGCATGTCTATATGCTGCATGCACCTGATTTCCTCGGTTACCCTGATGCCATTCAGATGGCAAAAGATTTTCCTGATGTCGTGAAGCGTGGCTTGCGACTGAAGAAGCTCGGAAACGAAATCATGAGGTTATTAGGTGGTCGCGAAATTCACCCCATTAATGTGCGCGTTGGAGGATTCTATCGGGTTCCAACAAAAAGTGAGCTGCGATCATTGCTAGAGGAACTCAAATGGGCGCGTAGTGCTGCAGTTGAAACAGCGCGTTGGGTCGGGACATTATCATTTCCTGATCTTGAATATGATTATGAGTTTGTTGCACTGCATCATCCTGATGAGTATCCATTGAATGAGGGACGAATAATTTCGAATAAGGGTTTGGATATTGCCATCGGCGATTATGAGAATCACTTTGTTGAAGAACATGTCGCTCGTTCGAATGCTTTGCACTCCTATCGCAAAGGAGGGGGATCCTATTTCGTTGGTCCGTTGGCGCGCTTTAACCTCAATTACGAGCAACTGACACCGCTAGCGAAAGAAGCCGCGCGAGAAAGTGGCCTTGGTGAGACGTGTCAGAATCCTTTCAAGAGCATTATTGTGCGGGCTGTTGAGACGGTATATGCGTGCGACCACGCCATCAACGTCATCGAAAATTATGTGCCACCAGAAAGCGCAACTATCCCATTTCAACCGCGTGGCGGGGTAGGGTACGGGTGCACTGAAGCGCCACGTGGGATTCTTTATCACCGCTATAAGATTGATGAAGCGGGAACCATTCTAGAATCCAAGATCGTGCCTCCCACGTCACAGAACCAAAAAATTATCGAGGACGACCTGTACCGATTTGTCGAGACACATCTTGAACTACCAGAAGAAGAACTCACTTTGGGATGTGAGCAGGCGATACGGAACTATGACCCTTGCATATCCTGTGCTACACACTTCCTAAAGTTGAATATTGATCGAGTGTGAAGGAGTGTGCCATGAACGCTACTGTTATTGCTCCACCGACTCTGCATCGCTTGATTGAAGGGGCCTACGATGAGATATACAACCGGGTCCGGACTGGATTGAAGGCGGCTGGTCTTGAAATTTTGGCCGAGATCAATCTGACAGAGTTTCTGGCGCAAGGGCTGCAATCGTACGTGCGACCCTACAATATCCTCGTTGTTTGCAATGCGGAATTGGCCCATCGTGCACTAACGATTGCTCCGGGAGTGGGCGTGATGTTACCGTGCCATGTGGCTGTTTTGCAGACGCATGATGAACTCGTTGAAGTCAAATCTGCCGATCCTCTTTTGGCGTGGGATACCGCTTCCCATGCTTATTTGAAACCCGTCGCTGAGGAATTTGGCAAGCGCCTCGAACGAGTCGTAACTGCTTTGTGATGATCGAGGTAATGCAGTTAAGTGACTGGTTTCATATTTGATCAAAGAACGCAGGCTGTAATTTGTGGAATTACAAAGTAAAGAGATCGTACTTGTTTTGGGGATTGGGAATCTAGACCGGGGCGACGATGGCGCGGGTATTGCGGTTGTGCGGCGGATCCGTTCTATGATGCTACAGGGCATTACGGTGATGGAGATGTCCGGTGAAGGAACAGCTTTGGTAAACCTGTGGGAGACCATGAAGCCACACAGTGTTTATATCATTGATGCTATGTATTGTGGTGTTCCGACAGGCTCGATTGAGCGATTTGACATTCATGATTCACCGCTTCCCCAGCAATTTATTAGTGATTATTCAACTCATGCTTTTGGGCTCCACCACGCAATCGAATTGGCGCGGGTATTAGATTGTTTGCCACGCAAAGTTACCGTTTATGGGATAGAAGGGCAGTGCTTTGATCATGGCGAACCACTTACTGCCGAAGTGAAAACCGCAACTATCAAAACGGTAGGGCTCATCATGTATGAGCTTTTCGCCTAATCGGTGAAGTAGCCGCGGATTGTTTGGCTTTGTAGTTGGGCTTTCGACGTTCTCACAATTCCAATACGACAGATGGTAGAACCTTGTTTGGGGATGATTAACATCATTTCTACACGATTAATTTCACTTATCCAACTATATGTTAGATGTTATGCTGAAATTGTAAATCACAAGATACTATCATGCACGAACTCTCAGTCACACAAAGTCTTCTCGAATTGGCACAAGATCATGCTCGTGGTGGTCAGATCACTGATTTGTATATCGTAGTTGGTCAGTTATCTTCATTCATAGATGATTCAGTGCAATTCTATTGGAATGTAATTAGCGAGGGCACGTTAGCGGAGGGTTCAACATTACATTTCAACCGAAAAACGGCGGTGATGGAATGCCGTGAATGTCAACACCAGTACCAGTTTAATGCGGAACAATTCGCTTGCCCTAATTGTGGCAGCGTTCAGATTCAGTTGATTTCTGGCGACGAGTTTTATCTCGAAGCTATTGAAGTTGTACCAATGGAGCAAATACCATCGTGACACGAATTCCAGTTGTTGAAAAAATTCTGGGTGCGAATGATCGCTTGGCAGAAGAAAACAGAGCTCGACTTGATACAGCGGGCGTTTATGCTATTAACTTGATGGCGTCGCCGGGTGCAGGCAAAACGTCACTTATCGAGCAAACGGTAAGGCAATTGAGCGGGCAACTGCGATTAGGTGTGATTGATGGAGATATCGCAACCAGTCTTGACGCTGAACGCGCCGAAAGGGCCGGCGCCTTATCTGTACAGATTAACACGGGTGGCGATTGCCATCTCGATGCGGTAATGGTGCATTCCGCCCTATCTGAACTACCTCTTAGTGACATTGATCTGCTGATCGTTGAAAATGTAGGAAACTTGATTTGTCCAGCTAATTTTCAGCTAGGTACTCACAAAAGTGTGCTTATCGCTTCAGTTCCGGAAGGGGATGACAAACCCTATAAGTATCCGGGTATTTATCGTGGCGTGGATGCGTTAGTTATCAACAAGATTGATCTCCTGCCATACGTTACATATGACCTAGCATATTTCCAACGCGGCGTCGAAATCCTCAATCCGGGTCTGAAAATTTTCCCAATCTCCTGCCGGACGGGTGAGGGCATTGACATATGGTTGTCCTGGATCAAGGAGATGGTTACCACATTTCAACGAGCGTGAGAAAGTGATTAATTGCTGACTACAAAAGTACTTTGATAACTGTAGTTAAGATCACTTTTGTCTTAATCTCAAAGATGAAACGCACGTGATGACCTTAGCGATGATAAATCGTTCAAGGAGTTGCGGTGAACTATGTGCTTTTGGTAGCCGGAATGCTTATATGCGCTTTGCTGGCAGTACGCTCGGTGCGGTTATTGTCAGCAACATTGTGGTTGGCGGGCGTTAGCGTTTTTACCGCGATCGTTCTTTATCAACTTGGCGCTCACGTTATCGCCGTTATTGAACTTAGCCTGAGTGTCGGACTCATCACCATATTACTTGTGGTTGCCATATCGATGGTTGGCGAAGAATCATCGGATCAACCGGTGTCAAATCGTTTGGGTTGGTTGCTCGCTTTAGTTGCGATATTCATCATTCTTGGTTTGACCGTACCACTGCTTCAATCCTCTCCTGTTATTCCCGAAGCATCAGTTGCAACCATTTTCTGGCAACAGCGGCAAGCAGATGTAGTGGCACAAATAGCCATCATCTTCGTCGGTGTTTTGGGATTACTTGGATTATTGGTCGAAGTTCTACTTCCTCGTACCAATTATCTCCGAAATACCTTTAAGCAAGAGACTAAAGGGAATGATATGCAGCGCTTGAGCACACTTTCGTACAAAGAGCATGAGCCTGATAAGGAGCAAGTATGACACCATTGCACTTTGTACTCGCAACTTCAATTATCTTGTTGGGGATTGGCTTTTACGGATTACTTGTTATCCGCAATATGTTAAAGATATTGATTGCTATTCAGATCATGGTAAAAGGGGCGATGATTGCGTTTGTTGTGGCTGGTGGCCTCAACGGTCAGATCAATTTAGGGCAGAGTCTGGCATTTGCAGTCATTGCTGTTGACACGGTTGTTGCGATTTTTGGGTTGACATTAGCTGTGAAAATCCAACAACACTTCGGCACACTGAATGTTGATGAGGCGATGCACCTGGAGGGATAATCATGCCTCCACTGACAATAATCTCCTTGATTTTTCCGCCCACAATTTATCTTGCTGGTCATTGGAAGTTGTGGACAGCACGCGTCATTGCCCTCGCTACATTGGGGGTCATGTGGATTTTATTTATCTCATTAGTTCGTGACCTCATTTCTGTAAACCCAAATGTCACAACCTATACGCAAGGGATCGTTTCTTTTCACTTTGATTATCTGAGTGTTTTAATAACTGCAGTGGTTCTTGCACTTAGCACTCTAATTACAGTCTATTCAATGAAGGATATTCATGATGAAGCAGGTGAAGAGAAATACTACGCTTTGGTGATCTTATTGGTTGGATCGGTGACAAGCATGGTATGTGCAGGGGATCTCTTCAATCTCTGGATGTGGTTCGAAATTACTGGAATTGCCTGCTATTTGCTGGTGGCATTTTATAGCGGGCGGGGTGATGCTTTAGCAGCCTGTGCCAAGTATTTCATTCAGGCTGCGACTGGTTCGATTGTGGTGTTGTTTGGTATTGCTCTGGTTTTTGCACAAACCGGCTCACTGGATTTGGCCCACATTCATATTCAAAGCATTCCTCTGATGATTGTTTTAGGAGTGATCTTCATTTTTGGCTTTGGCGTCAAGCTTGCAATAGTTCCACTGCATAGCTGGCTACCTGATGCCTATAGTCAAGCTCCTACGGGAATCAGTGCTCTACTAAGTGGTGCGGTAACAATTAGCAGCCTAGTCGTACTTCTGCGGATGCTCGCCATGTTAAGTGGATTGGCGTTGGATTGGGGTTCTATACTCGTTGGATTTGGGACCGTGAATATTGTTGCGGGCAATCTGTTGGCACTCGCACAAAAAGATGTCAAGCGGATACTGGCGTATTCAAGCGTCAGTCACATAGGTTTTATCTTATTGGCTGTAGGAATCGGACTTTTTTCGCACGAAATAGGCGGATTCCAGAGCGGTATGCTCCATCTGGTAAATCATGCAGTTATGAAGGCACTGGCTTTTATCGCTGTTGGAACCGTTATTTATGCCCGTTTTCGCCCGAATACTTCACTGATGATTGATGACTTGGCAGGCTTGAGTAAACGTGACCCGATAACTACTTTTGGCGTGGTGATAGCCTGCTTGAGTCTGGTCGGCATTCCTCTGCTGGCTGGTTTTATGTCCAAGTGGCAGATTTTTGCAGCTGGCATCGCGACGGCCAACCCGGTACTGATATTCCTGATCGTTTTTGCCGCACTTAACAGTGTGTTTTCGCTGGCTTATTACTTCCCTATCATTAACGCCATGTTCCTGCCTGAGCGGATTCCGCCGCGCCGCGACGTGCCAGTACTTATGCGGGTTCCAATTGTGTTACTGACGGCGGGTGTCATCATACTTGGAATCTATCCTGATCTTCTTAATTGGCTGGTAATACCGGCGGGACAAAGACTCATGATATTGTTCGGAGGATGAAATAATGGAAGTCGTTGGTGCTCCACCTGTTGCATTTCTAATATACATCGTGCTAGTAGGATGCGCTTTGGGACTTGGACGTCTGCTGGCCGGGCCTTCCCACCCGAATCCTACTAAATCAGGTGTCTATGCTGGAGGTGAAAAAGCACCAAGGGGCATATTGATACCCGGTTACCATCCGTTCTTTCTTGTTACAGTTTTTTTTGCGATTTTGCATCTAGGGGCATTGGTACTTGCAAGTGGAAGTCAATCGCCATTTACGGCCGTGTATGTGTTGGGGTTGCTCTTTGCTCTTATCGCTTTGACATTAGGTTGAAGTGCCCGTAATCAGCCGAGGAGAAGTGCCATGCAGCGTAGTCCACGAAGTAAATTTGAAACCATACTTGAACACATAAGAACTTGGGCGCGTGTGAATTCACCGTGGGCAATTCACTTCAATAGTGGTTCGTGCAATGGTTGCGATATCGAAATCCTAGCGACACTAACACCGCGTTACGATATGGAGCGATTTGGCGTGACGTTACAAGGCAGCCCTCGACATGCTGATGTGCTCATTTGTACGGGACCAGTCACCCGACAGTCGCGCGCAAGTCTGATTAGAACTTACCAGCAAATGCCTGAACCCAAATTTGTAATTGCTGTTGGCTCATGCGGAATTTCTGGCGGGGTCTTTCACACTTGTTATAACGTCATCGGACACATTGATGAGGTTATTCCCGTGGATGTGTATGTGCCCGGTTGTCCGCCTCGTCCAGAGGCGATTATTGACGGGATTGTGAAGCTGCTCGATAAATTGAATGTTGCAAAAGTGGAGCGATTTGAATCCGATGAATACAGCTAGTGTGTTGCAGACAGCTGATAGCCTGTTGGCAGGCTGGGCGATAGAGATGCAGAGACCTGAGGAAAATCGGTTAGATGTTTTTGTGGATGCAAACAATCTAATCACGGCTGTGACAGCCATCACGACCGCCAAGTGGGGGTATCTTGCAAGTATCACAGGACTTGATCTGGGGGCAGCAAACAACCAGATGGAAGTGTTATATCACTTTTGTGCAGGCGCGGCAGTATTGACACTTCGGGTTCGTGTAGATCGCCAGCAAGCCAGCGTGCCGAGCATTTGTGAGGTATTTCCTTCAGCAAGTTTCTTTGAGCGGGAACTGCGCGAGATGTTGGGAGTTGAGGTGGTTGGCTTGGTAAACCGTGACTATTTATTTTTGCCGGATGATTGGCCAACGGGCGTGTATCCACTGCGGAAGGACGAAAAAAGCTAATTGTCGGAGGCGCAACAATGAGTGCCAAATCAGAGAAATTCATCATCCCAATCGGGCCACAGCATCCGGCCTTGAAAGAACCGGGACATTTCGAGTTCACAGTGGATGGTGAGGTGGTTACCAGTGCTTCTGTGAGATTAGGGTACGTCCATCGGGGCATTGAGAAGGCAACAGAATCCCGTAACTGGATACAAAATCTATATTTGTTAGAGCGTGTTTGTGGTATTTGTTCGCACACCCATGCGATGGCCTATTGCATGGGCGTAGAGAAGCTGGCCGGTGTAACGATCTCCCCGCGAGCAAATGCAATACGAACGATAATTGCCGAACTGGAGCGTATTCACAGCCATTTGCTGTGGTTAGGTGTTGCCGCTCACGAAGCAGGGTTCGAAACCCTGTTCATGTATAGTTGGCGTGATCGCGAAACAGTTATGGATGTCCTAGAAACCCTGACGGGAAATCGGGTTAATTATTCGGCAAATTTGTTAGGTGGTGTCAAGTTCGATATCACCAGTGCACAGAATGAAGTTATTCGACGTGGGCTTGAGTTTCTTGAGGAAAGGGCCCGTTACTATTTAGAAATTGTGTCCAGCGATGAGGTGTTTTTGCAGCGAACACGCGGTATTGGGATAACTACGCTGGCACAAGCGGAAACGTTGGGATTAGTTGGGCCGACAGCACGAGCATCAAATTTGGCTCGTGATATTCGCACGGATGCGCCCTATGCAGCGTATTCGGATTTTCCGGTTAACATCGTTCTGGCAACAGAAGGCGATTTGGAAGCAAGATTTGTCGTACGCATAAAAGAACTCTTCCAGAGTTGTCAAATTATCCGCCACATGCTGGAGGACATTCCGGGTGGGGAATTACAGGTTCGCGTACCACGCCGCATAAAAGAAGGTGAAACCATTAGCCGTGTAGAAGCGCCGCGCGGTGAATTGTTTTATTTCATTAAGAGCAACGGGACCGATACGCCAGAACGCATAAAGATACGCACACCAACCATGTGTAATATGGCTTCGGTAGCTGTGTTGGCAATTGGACATCAACTCGCAGATATGCCTATGATTCTTGCCGGAATTGATCCCTGCTTTTCATGCAATGACCGAGCTGTAATTGTTGGGTCGGATGATATCAACAGCTCGTGGACATGGGAGAGACTACGCGATTATGGGATTGAATACTACAGGAGGCAGCCGTGAGTGGAATTGTTTCGCTGTTGTTCTTTCCCGGGGGCCTGTTTATTATTGTGGGTGCCCTAGCTTACGAATGGGTAGACCGAAAACTGGTAGCTCGATTACAAAACCGTGTTGGCCCGCGCTGGTTTCAGCCAGCTGCCGATATGGTGAAATTGATGGCTAAAGAAGAAGTTGTGCCAACTGGTGTTAACAGGCTGCTGTTTCTGGGATTGCCCGTAGTTGCAGTTGCTGGCGGTTTGACGGCAGCAATTTACACTCCCATCGGAGGATTGAATCCAATCTCCAGCTTTTCGGGCGATCTGATTGTGACCTTATATCTGATGAGTTTGCTCACCCTATGTACAGGTCTTGCTGGATCCAATACTACTGATACATATTCATTGGTAGGCGCAACTCGTACTCTTACGCAACTTTTTTCCTATGAAGCACCATTTCTTATGGCGCTACTTGGTCCAGCGTTGGCAAGCGCTAGTTGGCAGATAAACGAAATTAATCTCTACGCAAACAATCATTGGCTATTCTTGACTCAACCTATTGGATTCTTGGTTGCGTTGATAGGGCTTATGGGGAAGTTGGAACTCGCACCATTTAACTCGCCAGAGGCTGAAACCGAAATCGTTGCCGGGGCACTCACAGAATATAGCGGTCGTGGACTAGCGTTATTCCGCCTCGGTAGGGATATTGAGTTGATGATTGGACTGACGCTGGTTGCTGCGTTCTATCTTGGCGGCCTAAGTAATCCGCTAGAATGTCTTATTAAGACCGTATTGTTGTTAGTAGGACTATCATTTGTTCAATCACTGATGGCTCGCTTGAGAATTGATCAAACAGTAGGACTTTGGTGGAGATTTGGGGCTTTGTTAGTGTTGGCCCAATGGTTTATGCTCATACTGGCGCGAGGGATTGTTTGATGAAGATCGGTATGATGATTAGAGATGTATTGCGTTCGTTACTCCGGCGACCCGTAACGCGACAATATCCGTTTGTCCGAACCAATGCGCCTGAAAGTTTGCGTGGAAAGTTGTGCTGGGAACCTCAGAAATGTACAGGTTGTTTGCTTTGTGTTAAGGACTGCCCGGCTGACGCCATAGAAGTGATCATGGTTGACAAAGCAAACAAACACTTCGCGATGCACTATCACCTAGATCGCTGTACATTTTGTTCGCAATGCGTCATCTCATGTCGCACAGGAGCACTCAAAATGTCAAATTCTGAATGGGAGTTGGCAGCTACGAATAGAGATACTTTTGAGCTCTGGTATGGAAAGAGTGCTGATGTCGAACGAGTGGTCGAATCAAGTGCATCAATCCCTAGTTCGACTCAAGGCCAATAAGCCACTTCGCGTGGCAATTATGGGTATTGGTCATGAACTCATGGGTGACGATGCAGCCGGGATAATAGTGGTGCGTTCGCTAGAACTGAGCTTGGCACATAGGGCGGATGTGTTGATTCTGGAAGGAGGGACTGCACCTGAAAATCAAACAGGGGTTTTGCGTCGTTTTTCCCCGCAATTCGTAGTGCTGGTTGATGCAATAAATGTGAGTGAACTAAAAAGTCGTATTCGTTGGCTAAAGTGGCAAGATGTACGTGGAATAGGCACCACCACTCACGCGCTACCACTCTATGTTATTGCGCAATATCTTGAACGTGAACTGCATTGTGAAGTAGGCATTATTGGTATTCAAACGGTGCGGATGAAACTAGGTGAGGGACTTTCATCGGGAGTGAATCAGCTTGTGAATGAAGTAGTTCAGTCGTTGGTTGGCTTGCTGCAATATAGAAATCTTTCCTAACTCTTTTCTGTTTCGGATAAGCATCAAACTCTAGGCTCGTGAGCTAGGTATCTTTTGCTTAACAGCGCCGGAATAATGAACGGGACGACATAATTGTCGCCCCGTTAGATTTAGCTGAGTAGCCAGTAGTTAAGCCTCCCTAAGTATGACGTTTGTCATCCGCAACCGCCGCCAGTTGCCCCGCGCTTGCTCGTCAATTTCACCTTTGATGTGAATTCCAGATCGGCAAATGTTTGTGGATTAGGGCTTGAGGCAGCATGGCGTGAACCTAATGCCACCGGGAAGGCAAATCGTAATTGGTCGTCAGAAGGACTCGCGAGAGCGGTGGAGGCATTGTAATCAGCTGAGTCGAAGGTCATCAGCCAATTATTGATGCCGCCTTCAAGGATATAGACATTGGGTACGCTCTCTGCGGTCAATGTTTTCCAAACGTCTGTTGCAGCTTTTTCATCGTTACTCATGATGACGAAAACAGTATTATCAGGTTCAAGGTGGAACCCAGCGATTTTCTTGGGAATATCTTCAGGAGAAATATGTTCCGCATCCAGTAGATGGAAAGTGTTATAGTCTGATTCACTGCGGACATCTAACATTTTGACAATGAGCCTGTCGTTGTAATTTAAGCTTAGCAGCTCCGCAGGTTCTATTTGTACACTGCGATCAGCCAACAGTGCTTCTTTCTCTGTCGAGATTCGATCCCACTTTTCAGCAGTTGTGGGCATTCCCAAAAGCATTACTCCAGCACTGACCAAGACAAGTGCTCCGGCGGCTCCATAGCGCCATTTCGGCTCGGCTTTGAGGTCTTTCTTACCGATGATGCGTTCGAGTTGTTCGCCACCCCAAAACATGAACAGGGCCATTAGGACGACGGCGAATACGATCACGCCTTTGTCCACACCGAACAGTTCGTCGAGCGTAAAGCGCCCCATATAAGTGGAATGCCAGAAGGAGTCGAAAAAGCCTACAGTTTCGCCGAATAGGAATATACCCACAAACGCGCCAATTACGAAGAACAGACCGTCTAGTTTGAACGTGGCAGCTGCAACTAGAGAAGTGCCGGGGCAGAAGCCGCCTACAATAAACCCTACACCCATGATGAGGCCGCCGATTATGCCCGGCACTAAATACGTCGGGTTTACCCAAACGAGATTGAAGTCCAAGATGCCGAGGGCAGTAGTGGCAAAGATCAGGACTGCGGCAACGATGATTGCTGTGAACATGACCTTGAGTACGGTCAGGTCTTTGAAGTAAAACTGTGCGGCCAAAATCTTGGAATTTCCAAAGCCAGCGACTTCCAGAACCGCGCCAAAGGAGATACCGATTAAAAGGTAGAGTATATATTGCCCGCCGTGACCAAGTATGGTTTCAATCGGCAGTGGAAACGGTGCCATAATGTTCCTCCCTCAATTCCAGAATTTGCGGACGAAGTATGCTAAGGCATAGGCTCCGCCGAACACTGCGAACATAAAAACCCAACTGCCGACCGAAAGCGTTGCACCGCCAGACAGTGCCTGCCCTGAGGTGCAGCCCCTCGCCATTCGTGCGCCATATCCCATGAAAGCGCCACCGATGAAGGCAAGTACCCAGCGGAGGCGTATCGGGACACGCGGACCCCGATTGGTTTCCATCTTCAAGCGACCGTTATACCAGCCTGAAATGAACCCTCCGGCTACAACCCCGACACCGACAAACACTACCCAGCTATCGAGAGGGTCTTTGCTGCCACCGGCCATATCCAAGAGATAAGGGGTACGGTCAACGTGCCACGGAACCAGTCCATCTTCCATCCATACAATGACGCGGTTCATGCCACCGGAAGCGCCCAGACCGTTACCTGTCAGGAAGAATGCCGCGAAAAGGACAATACCGAGCAGAATTCCTGCTGTATAGGCATTGATGTAAGGCCTAGCAATACGCTTGGTCAATGAGATTCTAATATGTGTCGATTGAGTCGGATTCTTTAAGGTGTGTACAGTCATGTTGATTGCTCCTGCTGACTAAGTTCAGGTGATTGATGTGTTTCGATTTCGTCCCAGCCGCCAATCATTGCTTTGATGTTACTCATGGGTGTGTGACCGGTAGTCGTTAGGTAGACGTGAGCGACAATGAACGAAGCGAAAAGCCAAGCGATTATGGTATGCAGCGGCGCGAGAAACGGTAAGCCACCCAAGCTGCTCGTCACCTGCGGGAAGTGTTGTGCACCCCACATGAGGATACCTGTAATAACTTGAGCAGGGAGCAGGACATTCAAAATCATCAGGTAGGTGACCTGCTGCAAAGGGTTCATCTTGCGCTGACGAGTCTTCTCAAACGGATGTTCCGCCCCTTTGAAGATACCGCGCAGGTAATACATTGCCTGTAGAATGGCATCGTTGAAGAACCCATGTGGTGCCGGTAGGAACTGTTTGATTTCACCACTGGCAAGGTGGTAGAAGGCTGCCAATGCCGCATTGATTAGAAGAATAATCGCCAATATGTTGTGAACTTGCACGACATAGTCAAAGCTGAACACACCAAACTTATCCGGTTTGTGGATGATGAGTCCGGTAAATATCAGCCCGAAGATGACGGCAGTTTGCAGCCAATGCCATTGACGCTCGTAGACGGAGTACATATATACTCGTTTGAGCTCCGCCTCATGCGGCACTCGCCTACGAGCCGCGACGTAGCGCAGGCCGCTATGCAAAGTAACGCCAGCTAGCGTACCTAGAAAGAAGAGCACACCCAACCAGTCAAGCCAATCTACGGCACTATGACCGAAGATATACAATCCAGCATCGGCCGGTTTGAATTCGTACCGCAATTCACCGGAGTTTGTAGTCTGTAAACCACTTGATGTAAACCCTTTAGGGTCAACAAATGTCGGTTGCACACTGCCCGGAGTACGGTCACTGAGGACAATAGCTGTGGTTAGCCGCGAGTCTTCACCATGACAAGTACGGCAGTCACGGGTAGCCCATTCACCCCACGTAACGTTATGGTTTATAGCGAAGGGTTGCACCTCTGAGACGATGTGCGGATTGGCAAAGCCCGCTTCCTGCAATTTAGTGGCAACCAGTGCTTGTTTCTCATCCGTATTGATGAGCAGTTCAGCAATACTCAATTTCCCATCATTGTCAGTGTCGAAGACTGCCAAAATCTCATTCGTATATTGACCATCTTTGAGGTAAGCATTTCTTACGTCTTCAAATGGAATAGGCTGATTTGTGTCGCTATGGGCCCAATACCATGACGTAACCAAGTTGAAGGGTGCCAATTTGGTTGTGCCATCCACATTTTCACGCGGCAGCATGACGGGTTCATAACCAACGATTAGATTGGGGTCGGTTGGGGAGATGCCTCGATATGAGGTGTGCGGGGAACCATCTTCGGTTACTACGGTCCAATCTACAGATTCAAGTGTTGGTGCGTAGAGTTTCGGAATATGACATGACTCGCAGGCTAATGCATCTGTATGACGATCTTTGTAGGGCAACCAGTTATGTGAGGCGTCGATACTGTGACATGACTCACATCGCCGCATCGTATTGTTGATTTCGGGTGCGACAGCACTTTCGCCTTTTGCAAATAGATGCAGCGGACGTTTGAGATATTCTCCAAAGTCCATGCGACGGGGATCAAAAACGATGTGTTCAGGACGATCTTCGTCCGACTCATTAAAGTAAATCGGGTTGTTGAGTGAAAAATGGCAGTTTGTGCAGCTCAACACACGTTCGCCGTGAACATCCCAAGAGCGCGAAAGGCTATCCTTATCGGCGAGATTGAGACCCGAATTGGATAACCGTTGTGGGGACATCACTTGCCCGGTCGTCAGCGTTTTGTAATTGCCGATATCCAATGTTTGGGTGTCAAAATCCAATGGGGTTTGCGCGTCAGTGTGCACGATGCCGTGGCATTGCCCGCACGCGGCACTGGTCGGGTCTTGAATGGTAACATACTCATTGAGTATGGCACCGGTTTCGTCAAATGCGGCGGCATTCCATTTCCAACCGTCAGCGGTTTGCTCGACAAGACCGGTTCCCAACAGCGTGGCTGTATTTGCCCATTCATAGTCACCCGCTTGGAGAGCAGCAACGCGGGCATCGTTGTTTGGGGACTCGATGTGGCATAGGAAACAGTTCATTTCCACAGGCACATCTGCGGGCAAATCTTTGGTTTTATTGAGGTAATCTGTCAGCAGATTATCACCATAGCCGGGGCTGCTGCTGCCATTAAAGGTGCTCATCCCATCGTGAGTGGTGTTTTGGGTAATGAAGTCTGTATCGTGGCAGTCACCACATGTTTTTAAGGTTGAAACGGGTTGACCAGACTGAACGACGGGAGCGCCATCTTTGTCCAGAAGCGGAAATACCGGGTGAAGTGGCGACGTAACTGGATCGGCCGTCGGTAGGGTAGTAGGTTCTTGTGCCATACTGATACCAGCCGACAATCCGACGATTACTAGCACGATCCCAACTGTGGCAAGAGCTATATATGAGTGTCGAAGGATGTGCTTCATCATCAGTCCTCCTGACGCCCGCCCCAAACCATGGGGTCGCCATTGTAGCCCAGAGCCTGCCAATCAAGCCGTGTACCTTCGCCGTGGCAGTCGGTGCATTGGAGTGCGTTTTCCTTGGGTACAACCATGTGTGATTGCGTCCAGTACATCTCGGTTTCTGCAAAACCGTATTGCCCGCTGAATGGTAAGCCAACTGTCTCTGAGCCTTGCTCTAGGGCAGATTGCCAGTCAAATGTCGTCCAATAACCGGTTTCGCCGACTGTTTTTGGCTGCAAGAGATAGTTATTGACCACGTCATAGGGTTGCTTTGCTTGATGAACCTTAAAGGGCCATATTTTTGCGGTGGGATCGTCGATGCTGCCATTTAGTGGATTTAAGGTGGTTATGCCGTCGGGATCAAGCTGATCGCCAAGTAAATAGCGACCAACCGTACCATTGAACCAAGCATATGTCGGAATGAAGTTGGCTTCGTAGATGAAACTCCCCTTGATCTTCAAGTACTCATGAGGATTTTCTTCACGGGTGGGGTCACCAGCAGTTGACCAATCCCAAACCATCTTAGTGGGTTCACGGGTCGCGCCGGACGGTATGTGGCACGTCTGGCAGGCCACAGTATCGGTATGCGCATTGATGCGCGCGTCTTCGTGCACGGTCGTCGTGTGACAATCCGTGCAATATACTTGATTTGCATTGTCAACACTAACGGAGATTGCCCGTCCTCTGATTTCATGATGATCAGTCTTGTGACAGTCCACACACTGGAAATCGTAGCGCCCCATGTGAACATCTTGCTCTGCACTGGGGTAGTAAAGACTTTCATCCAGATCCCCGTGTTTCACGCCGTTACCACCGCCCCCGTTGAAGTGACATCCACCACAGTTTTCGCGGGTTGGCGTTCCAACACTTCGAGCGGCTGCCAAAAGATCAACTCCTTCGGCGGGTAGGCCAGCAGAAGCTTTGGCATATGTACCGCTTTGGTCGTGACAGACAAGACAATCGACATTGCTCGTGTCCGTGAAATCAAAAGTCGCATCAGTCCAACCGTAGCCTGCGTGACAACGAGTACATCCTGTCCAATTAGACTGAATTCCGATGCAGAAATTATTGAGGAGGTTTTCTTTACCAACTCTAACTAGTTCGGTTCGTCCTTCTAGTGGTACCGGGTCACTGAGCCATGTATAGTGGGCTGTGTTTGCTACTTCCTTTGCGGCACTGGGATGGCACGTGAGGCAGGTACGAGTGACATCCTGGCCAGTAGCAAATGGCTCGTTCATAAGCGAAGCATGGCTCGTATCTGGAACACGCTCTGGAACGAACTGCCATGGGTCATTTGTCGGCGTGCCTCTTGTCTGAATTATGAGATATATCGGCAGGAAAATGATTATGGCGGTGACAAAAATTCCAATTACCCAAATGTACTTAAAATCCTTCATAAGCGTCTACCTTCTTTCGCAATGAGATATTCCCTGCGAAAAAGCGGGTTCTTACGTGGAGGCAATGTGTAGCCGCGTTTGAATCCGTTATTCCATTATGATTACCTGTTTACCTATCCAATCACGCATCATTTCACGCATCACATCCAATATCTCTATGATGCGCGTTTCGCCAATCCGGTACATGATCGATGTGCCATTGCGCTCCGCGATCACAAGACCGCGTTCACGCAAAATAGCAAGGTGACGAGATGTTGTTGGTTGTGGCATGGAAAGTGCTTGCGCCAAGGCGGTTACGTTTGATGGGTGCTCGTGGAGTGCATATAGAATTTGAATGCGCTTGGGGTCGCCAACTGCTTGACATATGTTTTGATGCAGAAGTTGAAGTTCTTCAAGTTGTGGAACAGACATACTTCACCTTCTTATGTATTCGGATAAGCGGATATATCATTAGTGTCTGCAAATCTGACATGAAGACATAGTGACTTTAGTCGTAACGGAATGTGACAAATATCACAATTGGCAGTTTCTAAGAGGAATAAGGCGTGGGTTAATAATACGAGATTGTATGGTGAACCGTTTGCGAGAATTATATTTTGTCAAGAATCCTAAAAATAAAATGCCGGATCAAGCGATCCGGCATTTGCAAGACTGGTTCCTGATCGATTTACTGTGTACAAGCATCAGGATTGACGAATTGACCGAAATAGGACTGCCAGAGCGGGAAGCCTTGTCCTGTACCGATGTGAAGTGGACTGGCGCAATCGCCACTCAGTTGCCACGAGGCTACTACGTCGTTGGCATCAAAATCAGATCCATCGTGGAACTTTACACCAGCGCGCAGATGGAATGTCCATACTTTACCGTCTTCCGAAGTTTCCCAGCTTTCGGCAAGGCCGGGTTCAATATCGGTGGTACCAGCAGCAAAGTCCAGAAGTGACTCGTTTGTTTGATGACATGCGCGGAAAGACTCACCATCAAATGTGTCGCAGAACAGCGTATAAGGCTCTGCATTCTGCATAAATATGACATTGTCATCGTCTGGGTCACCGATGAGAGCAAACTCTTCGGTTCCATCTAGGACACCCGGGTGCACGCCAGTCATGCGTGCTTGCCAGGCATCTGCGGAGGTGGCATGACCAAACGGCACATAGGGGACATTGTCACGAATAGCTTCAGCTACCTGAACAAACAGTTCCATTCTTTTTTCAGGATCTACAATTTGTGCTGCCGCAGTCAGCGGTTCGTAAATAGCTGGGTACGGGTCGCCGAATTGGGTTTGGCTTTGCAGGAGGCAGCAAGATAAGAAGTTGTAGGCGTCTGGATAATCAGCACCCCAGCCAAGCAAGTGCAAAGGTTCATTACCAGCATGTGATGAATCAATGAATGTAGCCGACTCAATCACCTGAACCTGTGCGTCAAAGCCTGTTTGTGCGAGTTGTGCTTGGATATCGGTAGCAATGATACCGGGCGTAGGCAGATAGCCACGAACAACATCACGATAGGATAGGGTCAGGGGACGTTCCTCGCCAGTCCTAGTATCTGTAAGTTTGGACAATGGCAAGTCAAAACCAAGGTCTTTGGATGCTTCTTCCAAAAGTTTTTTGGCGCCTTCGGGGTCATATGCGGGTACGCCAATGTCGTCTACGTGACCGAAGAGTACTGGAGGTACAAAGTCGGTGCTTAGCTGGGAACCGGGCGGGAAAAAGTTATCGACTAGACGCCGGCGATCAATCGACATTGCAATTGCCTCACGAACGCGAACGTCATTCAAGGGGGCAAAATAATTGCTGATGCCCACATAAGCGCCAGTTAAGGCCGGCAAGGAAACTACATTAAAGCTTGGATCGGCTTCGAACCCTGCGACATCATCCTGATTCAGAAACTTCATGCCATCGATCGTGCCAGCACGCATTTCGTTTGCGCGGGCTGCTGCTTCCGAATTCCAGCGCAAGATTACAGTGGGTTCAACAGAGGGTGTACCCCAGTAATCGTCAAAGCGGGTAAAAACAATCTCATTACCCTTGTCCCAATGATCGAATTTGAGAGCGCCGGTACCGATCGGCTTATTGATTAAATCTCCGGTTCCGCCGGTTGATTCCAAGTATTCACTTGGGGAAATGGCCAAACCAGCTCCAGCCACATTATAAGGAAATGCAATGTCCACGTTACAGAGTGTTACGCGCACTGTGAGTGAATCCACTGCCTCAATAGATTTGAAATTACCACCATAGTCGCAATCGGAAGCCGCAAAAGTCATCAGCTCGCCCTGCGCAGCTACCTGCGTGATGCTCAATCCAAGTATGAGCATACTCAACAGCAATAACGCTATCAATCGTTGTCTTGATTTCATTCCTTACTCCTTATAAATAGCTCATTTTGAAAGCACTTAATGCAAGCTTATTAAATGGAAACAATGGTGTACTTAACTGAGATTGTAACCTTCTTATATCTCGTACAGCAAATTGCAAGCATACCAATACATTTTCGGTGCCCCATTGTTTCAGGTCGGTATTAATTGGAAATGTCCCAATGTGCTATTCTACCGGTCATGTATCCGGATTCTTCTACTCGTTGATATTGCTAAAAGTTGAGTAAAGGATTATTTCGATATGACTGTTCAGGCAGCTTTCGAGTGTGGGAATATTGTTCTTGAGTCCGAGACAGCCTCTGACGTAGCACTGCTCATCAGACCCGATACTAATGCCGAGTACTTCCAATGGTTCTACTTTGGGGATGTCAATCCTCCGTCCGGCATCGCGCGTACTTATCGTATCTACAATGCGGGTGGCGCAAGTTATCCCCGCGCCTGGGTCAGGTACAACGTGTTGGCTTCGTACGATGGAACATCTTGGTTTCGTATTCCAACTCACTTTGATGGTTCGCATCTCGCATGGACACATAAGGCAGATGGTCGTGATGTCTTGTTTGCGTTCTTTGTTCCCTATGGTGAACAACGCAGGGAAGCACTTATGGAAGAGGCAGGAAAAACGTCCATTGTGAAGAGGAAGTTATTAGGCAGTACAACTCAAGGACGTAAGCTAGATTTGCTCGTTTTTGGTGATGAAACCCGACCCAACGCAAAGACTATATGGGTGGTTTCGCGTCAGCACGCAGGTGAACCGATGGCTGAATATGCTACAGAAGGCTTTATACGGCATCTGCTGGATAGCACCGACGCGATAGCTCGACAACTGCTCAGCAAAGCGACCGTTTATGTCGTACCCAATATGAATCCGGACGGTAGTGCTGCTGGAAATTTGCGCGCAAATGCGCAAGGGGTTGACCTGAATCGTGTATGGCATGAGCCGGGGGACAATGCGCCAGAAGTTCAGGCCGTGGTGTCTGCTATTGCAAAAACAGGTTGTGATTATTTTATTGATATGCACGGCGATGAAACGCGGCCATTTATCTGGTTGATTAACCCTGCTGCTGAGATGAACCCGGAACAAAAGAAAATTCACGAGGCGTTTGAAAGTTTTTTGAGCAGTAAGCATCCTGAACTCGCGCCGCCACCTGAGGAAATTCTGAAAGGGACAGCACCTGCAGTCGGCATGTCAATTAATTATATGTTTCGCACGTACCAGTCTTACGGCTGGATTGTTGAGCTGCCATTTTGCGAACCGTCACAGGGCGATACATTGCTTGAGGAAGGATGCATGGCTTTCGGACACAATTGTGTAGATGCATTAGCTCACGTTATCGAATGAGAAAGAAGAGGTAAGTAGATTATGCGAATCACTGACATGACATGGAAGCAGGTTGAAGATTATTTAAAGACGGATGATCGGGCAGTGCTGCCGCTCGGCAGCACTGAACAACATGGCTACCTCAGTTTAAGTGTAGATAGCATTCTCTCATCCAAAGTTGCTGAGGATGCAGCGGCTCCACTAGGCGTTCCGGTTTATCCGGTGATGCACTACGGGCTTGCACATCATTGGACCTCTTACCCGGGCACAGTTACGTTGCGGGTGGAAACTTATATCGCGGCTGTGCGCGATATATTGGAAAGTATTCGACGGGCTGGTTTTCGACGGATACTGATTGTCAATGGACATGGTGGCAACTCGGTTGCGGGTGGCATGGCCAATGAGTGGATGATGGACAATCCAGATAGCAAAGTGAAGTGGCACGACTGGTGGAATGCACCTAAAACCTGGGCTCAGGTTCTGTCAACAGACCCACAAGGTTCACACGCTTCATGGATGGAAAATTTTCCATGGACCCGGCTTCCGGGTGTAGTCCCTCCAGATGCCCAAAAACCTATGACTGATATGGCGAAATTGCGTATTCTAAGTCCTGCTAGCAAGCGTGAGCTGGTAGGCGATGGAAATATGGGGGGAAAATATCAGCGGTCTGATGAGGAAATGCTCGCTCTCTGGGATGTCGCTGTCAAAGAAACGCGCGAATTGATCGAAACGGGGTGGGGATAATCATGACGATTGTTATCTGGGGAGCAGGTGCGATTGGAGGCACGCTCGGTGCTTGCCTGTTACGTTCAGGGCACGATGTCGCGTTCGTCGATGCCGTTCCTGAACATGTAAATGCAATCAATACCAGCGGGCTTAAGATTACTGGGCCGATCACCGAGTTTACTGTTCAAGCACGTGCCTTCCTGCCGGAAGATTTCACGGGAACTTACGAAAAGATATTCCTAGCAACCAAAGCCCAACATACTCGCGCCGCAACTGAAGCGATTAAACCACATCTTGACGAAAATGGTTACGTGCTCTCGGTTCAGAATGGCCTCAATGAGCTTGTCATTCAGGAAATTGTTGGTAAGGAACGAACAGTCGGTGCGTTTGTAAACTTTGGTGCGGATTATCAGGGACCGGGACATATCGAGTATGGTGGGCGTGGCGCAGTGGTCGTTGGTGAAATAGACGGGAAAATGACCGAACGGCTGACGCAATTACATTCTATTATGCTCGATTTTGAAGGAAACGCGATTATGACCAATGAACTATGGGGCTACCTTTGGGGGAAAGAAGCTTACGGAGCCATGCTCTTCGTAACTGCTCTTACGAATGAGTCAATCGCAGATGGCCTTGATGACGTGCGCTATCGTGATATCTATATTGCGACGGCTCGCGAGATACTAGGCGTGGCGCAGAAATTGGGAGTTAATCCCAAGGGTTTTAATGGGTTTGATCCCGAGGCATTTAAGCCGGGCGGAGATGTGCCCAAGATAGATGCATCGATGTCAGCGATGGTCGCTTTCAATCGCAAAAGCGCCAAGTCGCATAGTGGAATCTGGCGTGATCTTGCCGTTCGGAAACGGCGAACAGAGGTGATTATGTACGAAGTTGTTGTGGCCGAAGGCGAACGCTTGAACATGTCTCTACCCGTGACAAAGCGCTGGATGAACATGATTCACGAAATCGAAGATGGTGTGCGACCAATGAGCTTAACTAACCTAGATGAACTGAAGGCACAACTATAATGAACATTGAATTCAACGACAAAGTTGTGATTGTAACGGGTGCGGCACACGGATTTGGGCGGGCAATTGCTTTAGCTTTCGCGGAGAATGGGGCCAATGTGTGGGCATGCGACATCCAAAATCACGAGCTCGAAGAAACTCAAAAGCTGTGTGAAATGGCGGGCGGCGCTTGTAATACGCGAACCGTGAATATACGGGATCGTTCAGCCGTGTTTTCGTTTGTTGGTGAAGTCATCTCAGCCAACGGCAAAGTGGACATTCTGGTGAATAATGCGGGCGGTGTGCTAGGGCAGGTGGGCAGGCCACTAGAGGAGATCAGTGAAGAAGACTGGAACGCAATATTTGAAGTAAATACGCGCGGTGCATTTTATATGGCACAGGCAGTTGCGCCGAATATGAAGCAGGCGTACTTCGGTCGGATTGTTAACATATCCAGTGGGGCGGGATTAAGCATTAGTCTTACAGGGATTCAGGCCTATGCATCAGCCAAGGCGGCACAAATCGGGCTGACGCGCCAGCTTGCTCATGAGCTTGGTCCCTGGAACATTACTGTCAATAATATTGCGCCCGGTTTCATTCGGTCAAATCCAACAACGGAGAAGCAATGGCAATCCTATGGCGCCGAAGGGCAAGAACGATTGATCAACAATATTGCGATGAAACGGCTAGGGTCGCCGTCTGACATCGCAAATGGTGTTCTATTTTTCGCTTCGGAATTTGCTGGATGGATTACAGGACAGGTCATTTCGATTGACGGGGGCAAATAATGGTCGATCCGCTGACTCGTCTCGAATCCCAACATTCCAATATCTTAGGGAAACTTATTGAATTTGCCGCAATTTCGAGCGTAAGCACCGATCCGGCATATTCGAGTGGAATGCGACAAGCAGGGGAATGGGTTCTAGCTGAACTACAAGCTGCATCAATAGAATCCCGTATCATACCTACTCAAGGACATCCGGTGGTGTATGGAGAATGGTTGCATGCTCCGGGCGCACCTACGATACTTGTTTACGGTCATTATGATGTGCAGCCGCCTGATCCACTCGACAAGTGGATTACTCCACCATTTGAACCAACGATTCGTGATGGACGTTTGTACGGACGAGGCGTATCGGACGACAAGGGGCCAATGATCATTCCCCTAATGGTTGCACAGGCCTTTATGAAAACCGAAAATGCTTTGCCTATTAACGTTCGGTTTCTTTTTGAGGGTGAAGAGGAAATAGGTAGTCCCAGCCTTGAGCCACTGATGGTTGCACAACCGGAGTTGTTTCAAGCTGATTTCGTGCTTTCGGCGGATGGTGCGATGTGGCGTACAGACGAACCATCAATTACAGTTGCAAGTCGAGGTATGGTAGGGCTTGAACTGCGTCTGCAAGGGGCGGCGAAGGACTTACATTCAGGTCGCCACGGAGGGGCTGTAGCGAATCCACTTCATGCCATGGCGCAATTAATTCACAGCCTTCATCATGACGACGGGAAGATTGCGATTGAAGGCTTTTATGACGATGTGCGACCGTTGTTTGAAAGTGTACGGCAGGAAATACGGAATTTGCCGTATGATGGCGAAACGTATTTGAGGAGTATTGGAGCCACTGAGCAGGTGGGTGAACCGGGTTACAGCATTCTTGAACAGCAATGGACACGGCCTACGGTGGAGGTGAATGGGATGTGGGGCGGTTATCAGGGGGCAGGAAGTAAAAGTGTAATTCCTAATGAAGCTTTCGCAAAGATTACTAGTCGCCTTGTCCCAGATCAAAAACCTGACGACATTCTCAATAAGTTGCAGCGTCATTTAGAGAGCAATTGTCCGGCAGGTGTGAGCATAAGCATTACCGGTGACAAGCATGGTGCGGAGCCATATTCGATTTCAGTTGACCACATTGGCTTGAAAGTGGCACGTATGGCACTGAAGGAAGTGTACCAAAAGGATCCGGTCATTGTGCGTATGGGGGGAACCCTACCAATTGCAAGCTCATTCAAACGCCTATTCGATATGGATATGGTGTTCTTCTCGTTTTCAACTGCAGACGAGGATTTTCATGCCCCAAATGAGTTTTTTCGTATACAGCGTCTGTATGATGGTTTACGCGCGTGGACGATTTACTGGAAAATGTTGGGAGATCAACTTTCTCAGTAACACTGGGCAGATTGCAAAATCGGCATCTTAAGCAGAATAATGAGAAATGGGGGCCAAATTCTTGACATATCGGAGGAAATGCGCTCTAATTCGATTGCATGCATACGATTGCATAAAAATTTGTTGCCTTTAAATAATGTTTGTTCTTGTCGAATATAAATGTCAAAAATGAACGGGCGAACAAAAGCGACACCTATCACAATGCGTGATGTTGCTCATTTAGCTGGAGTATCCCAAAGCACAGTTTCCCGTGTTCTAAGTAAGTCCTTGTCATCTGTCCCCATTAGTAAAGATACCGCCGATAAAGTCTTAAGTGCCGTTGAACAACTTGGCTATTATCCGAATTTGACTGCCAGCAGCCTGCGAAAGCAGCGAACCTTTATGGTTGCAGTTTTGATTGCGGACATTTCCAATTCTTTTTATCACTCTATTACACGTGGTATTCAAGATGTGGCCGATCAATATGGCTACGATGTCTTAATCGCAAATTCAGATCATCTATACGAAAATGAGAAACATTTCTGTCGTGCGATGATGCGGCGCCCTGTCGACGGAATTATCTTGGTACCCTATCACCTGACGGTGGAAGAGATAGATGAGGTTATTCAGCGCACCGGCGCAACAGTGACAATGTTGGGTTCACATATAAACCATCCGTTGATTGATACGTTGGCTGGTGACGATGATCAAGCGACCTATGATGCGGTGCGCTGGCTTATTGAGAACAAACAACACACAGATATTGCTTACATTCGTGTGCCACTGTCGTATCCACCTGGATTGCGCCGCTTCAATGCATATCTGGCTGCAATGCGAGATTGTGGATTAACCATTCGAGACGAATGGATACAAGAAGGAGACTTTTCGATTGAGGGGGGACAGCGAACCATGCGCGCGTTATTGTCCTCGCCCCATCCACCACAAGCCGTGGTAGCCTGCAATGACTTAATGGCATTGGGGGCGCTTAATGTTGCACTTGATATGAAGTGGCGTGTGCCAGAAGATGTCGCAATCGTTGGATTTGATGATATTCCACTTGCGTCACTAGTGCGACCATCTTTGACCACTATAACACAATTGTCCACTGACATTGGGACGCAACTTGCTGAAATGCTGTTTGAGCGAATTAATGGCGTCGTTAGTGGGCCTTCACGGCATTGGACGATTCCGCTGCATTTGATTGAGCGACAATCGACATAACAATCTTACTATGTTACTGGGCAAAAAGTGGTCAGGAATTGTGACAGCAATTCCTGACCGACCCAGAACTACACTCCCCAATTTGACCATGTCTAGTCTGGAAGGGAGGTAAAGGCAATTATAGAACTAAAGCACTGATCGCGGTACTGTAATTTGAAATTGTGTTTGTATTGAGGAGTAAATAATGTTCAAGCGTACGACTTTGTTGAGTCTCATGATTATCGTTTTGGTAATCGGCATCGGATTCTCGCTCACTGTAGCTAGCACGGTGGCGCAGGATGCCACTCCCACTCCGTTTCCGACTGCTACGCCTGTTCCTGCCTTTGAACTTGGTTCAGGCGGTACGCATATTACCTTCTGGAACGGTTTGACTGGTTCAGATGGTGCCACCCTTGTTGAAATGCTCCAGGGATTCATTACGGATCATCCAGAAGTCTCAGTCACAATGGAAGAGATTGACTGGGGTATCCTGTATCCCAAGCTTCAAGCGGCATTCGTAGCTGGAACACCACCGGATGTCGTGATTCTCCACTCCGCTCAAATTCCCGAATATGCCGGCTATGGTGTATTGAAGGATCTTGGAGACTGGTACACCTCCAAGGGTGGTTGGTTCCCGGATGATGATATTTCGAAGATTACCCGTGACGGTATGGATTATAACGGCGTGACCTATGGTATTCCGCTGGACAACCATGGTCGTGGTCTCTGGATTAATAAAGGCCTATTCGAAAAAGCTGGTGTCTCCACTGATCCTGCAGACGCACCCACCAACTATGAGGGTTGGGTAGAGCTGTTCCAAAAACTGACACTGGACGCTAACGGCAAGAATGCCCTTGATCCGGCCTTCGATGCCAACAACATCGTTCAATATGGTTTCTCGGTTGAGGAATGGGCACGTGTCAACTTCATGGCCGCCATAGTACAGAACGGCGGCAGCTGGGTTAGCGATGACGGCAAGACTATCACCATCAATTCACCAGAGGGTGTAAACGCTCTTCAGCAGTGGGTTGACTTGGTATGGAAATACCATGTTGCTAACCAGCCCGGTGGTTATAACAGTTGGAATGCTTTCGATGCTGGCGCACTCGCTATTCTCCCAACTGGAACCTGGTTCCGTAACCATGCTGCTTTGGACACTGATATCGACTCAGCCGCTTGGCCGACCGTTACTTTCGGTGACACCAAAGCTACGTACATGGGTATCCATACATTCTTAGTACCTGCTTCAGTAGAGGGCGAGACACTAGATGCTGTAAAGACACTAGTTGAATGGGTCAGCAATAATCAGATAGGCTGGGCCGCATCAGGACAGGTTCCGGCACGTTTGTCTGTACAGGCAGCACTTGATCCAGTGAACTACCCTTCAAACATTCTTCTTGGCAAGACGATGGCCGAATACGGCACTCTCGACTGGTCAACCCCTGCATTGGGCGAAATGTTCACCATCATTGATCCTGAACTAAGCGAGGCGCTTAACAATCAAAAGACAGCGCAACAAGCTCTGGATGATGCCGCATCTAAGATGCAACAAGCTCTGGATCGTGCAAATTCAGGTTAGATCCTAGTCAGACTGCTTATGCGGTAACTCAGGTTGTAGGGGCACATAGTTTACTGGCCCCTACAACCTCCAGGTGATAATTTTTTCTGTACTCAATCAAATCATACTTATTTATTAAATGGTAAAGTGAAGCCATCTAAGCGTGATTTTGTGTTTGAATATGTATAACTACGGTACAGCGTTTGTGACCAGAAAGTCAAGGACACTATTATGTCAAATATAGCCGCGACAACACCCGAAACCATGATCCCCAAACGAAGCTGGATACAAATGCGATTGAGTACCCGTGAGGCGATGGCTGCATACATATTTTTGGCACCCTTCGTTATCTTTTTTCTCGTGTTTGTCGTCCGAGCAGTGGTACAAGCGATCAATATGAGTTTTTATGACTGGGCTATTCTCAAACCAAATCATCCTTATGTAGGACTAAAAAACTACCAGGAATTATTCAGCGATTATGTCTGGTGGGACGCCGTCAAACACACCATTATTTTCACAATGTTGACGGTGCTCGGTACAACTGTTATAGCTTTACTTTCGGCTGTAGCCGTGACACAGCCCGTCAAAGGCAATGGGTTTTTTCGGGTATTACTGTATATGCCTCAATTGTTGTCCGTCGGCGTGGTGGGCCTAACGTGGGCCTGGTTACTCCAGTCTCAATTCGGGGTCATAAATTACTTGCTTAGCTTTCTAGGCATCCGTCCAGTCATTTGGTTAGGCGATGAAAACCTCGTTATTCCTGCGCTCAGTTTGACGACCATCTGGTGGACATCCGGTTTCCCGATGTTGATCTTTATCGCGGGGCTGCAGGGTATACCCGACCAGCTTTATGAGGCCGCGCGAATCGACGGGGCAAGCGGTCGCCAAGTTTTCTTCTATATTACGCTTCCGTTGTTGCGTCCGACTTTATTGTTTGTGGGTGTTACAGGTGTAATCGCACACTTTCAGGTCTACGGTCAGACTGCCATCATGACAACGGGAGGACCGGGACGCGCATCCTATACTATCATCTATTACTTATATCAGCAGGCTTGGGTGGCCTTCCGAATGGGCTATGGCGCGGCAGTAGGTGTCTCGCTGGCAGTCATTATGGCCATGTTCACTGCTGTCCAATTCAAGTTTCTCGGTCAACGCGTTGATTACTGATGAAGGAAATCAGAGATGTACATTCGACAAAGTCATATCTACCAACATCTGTGGACGTATATCTTCTTGATCGTGATGGCAATATTCGTTCTATTTCCGTTGCTTTTTATTTTCTCCCAATCTTTTATGACCAACCAGCAGGTCAATCATTATCCTCCGCCGATTATCCCACCAAGTCCGACGTTCGATGCTTATAATCACATGTTCACTCAGCCTGATCTGAAGCTGGTTACATGGCTGGGTAACAGTATATACGCCGCCAGCGCGTACACGTTCGTTGTACTTATCATTTGTACCCCCGCTGCCTATGCCTTTTCGCGGCTGCGATTTCCGGGTCGGAATATTCTGTTTGGCCTGCTTTTGCTGACCGTCATGATTCCCTCACAGGTGACACTTGTCCCTAACTACTTGCTGATGCGTGACCTGAAGTTTTTGGATACCTTTAATGCGCTCATATGGCCGGGTGCGGCCAACGTATTCGGGGTCTTTTTATTACGTCAATTTTTCCAGCAAATTCCTTTAGAGCTAGAGGAAGCGGCCATTTTAGATGGCGCTAGCTTTTGGGGACGTTTTCGCTATGTGATTTTGCCTCTGGGTAGTAATGCGATTACAGCACTAGCTATTTTAGTGTTTCTGGGTCACTACAACGATTTGCTGTGGCCGTTTGTAACCGTAGGTACTCTGGAGAAGCGGACACTGCCCGTCGGTTTGCAGATTCTCAACGGTGCCTATGCCGGTCAAGATCGTCCGTTGGTTTTGGCTGCGGCCGTATTTGCAACAATTCCGATCATCATTTTCTATGTCATTTTCCAACGTCGCATTATCAAGGGTGTGACCTTAACGGGCATGGGGGGACGTTAGAACCTAGTCTGCTTGTAGATAAATTACACTGGCATCACATGCGGGATTGCATGAATAGGGATCCTGAGGGGTATTTGTTGCCAATTCGATAACATCATTCATAGTCATGAAGCGAGGAAAATAGAATGGCCGGGTCGAAGACGCCAAAAGCGCAGATTTACATAGATACTAACCGGGTAGTAAGTTCGATTTCGCCTCTATTGTTCAGTGGATTTGTAGAACATATGGGACGGGCAGTCTATGAAGGGATCTATGATCCGAAGTCGCCGCAGGCCGACAAACAAGGATTTCGTAAGGATGTGTTAGCTGCCCTCCGTGAGATCAATTATCGTTCGATACGGTATCCAGGCGGAAACTTTTTGAGTGGCTATCGCTGGGAAGATGGGGTTGGCCCACGCGATAAACGGCCGCGCCGCCGCGATTTGGCATGGCGATCCATTGAAACCAATCAGTTCGGAACCAATGAATTCATGGAATTCTGCAAGAAGGTTAAGACTGAGCCGATGTTGGGCGTCAACATGGGCACCGGCACTATCCAAGACGCAGCAAACTTAGTGGAATACTGCAATGCACCCGTCGGGACGCAATATGCTGATATGCGAGCCGCACATGGCTATCGTGAGCCACATGCTGTTAAATATTGGTGCGTGGGAAATGAAATGGACGGGCCGTGGCAAATCGGCCATCTGGAAGCTGATGATTACGGTAAGAAAGCGCGCGAAGCAGCCAAGATGATGCGTTGGCATGATCCATCTATCAAGCTAGTGCTGTGCGGTTCCTCAAATGCGGCCATGCAAACATATCCAGAATGGGATCGTGTTGCGCTAGAGTATTGCTGGGAGCAGGTAGACTACCATTCCATGCATTACTATGCGCTTAATCTCGAAAACGATACAGACAGTTACCTTGCCTTGGCGTCAGAGTTTGAGAGTTTTGTGGATACACTCACTGGCGTGTTGCGTTATGTCAAAGCTAAGCGGCGTTCGAATCATGATGTTTATCTTTCATGGGATGAATGGAATGTTTGGTACAAAGACCGTAGTGGAAACGGGGAGTGGGGTGAGGCTCCACATCTTAGTGAAGAAGTGTATAACCTAGAAGATGCGCTGGTTGTAGCACAGTGGTTAAACGTCTTCCTACGCAAGTCGGATGTTCTCAAAATTGCGTGCGTGGCGCAAATTGTAAACGTCATTTCCCCTATCACCACAACTCATGATGGACTCTTGAAGCACCCAACCTATTATCCAATCATGTATTTCAGCCAATTGGCTTCCGGTGCCGCCTTGGATGTTGCAGTAAAAGCTCCTCATCATCAAACGACTAAGTTTGGCGACATGCCGCTGTTGGATGTATCTGCTTCGTATGATGAAGCTAATAAGACTCACGCCTTATTCATTGTCAACCGCAGCCAGACGGAAAGTGTGACGGTCGACCTGAAATGGCAGGATATTGCCCCCAAGAGTATCAAAGCGGTTCATCAGATGTCTGGCAAAGATCCGAAGGCTGTTAACAGTTTCAAGAAACCCAACACGATTGTTCCGACGTCTATTAAGGCTCCAACAGTAAAAGATGGCGCGACGACACTCGTCCTGCCGCCACTGTCATTCACAGTTATTGATGCAACCATGTAGGCATCGGCTAGACGAACATTTGCATTAAAGGGAAAGGCTGACCCCTTTCCCTAACTGGATCACAACCCTCAACAAATTGACTGCCGATTATTAGGACAAAATACTATGATTATCCCTCGCCCCGAATACCCACGTCCCCAAATGCAGCGGACGGAGTGGCTTAACCTCAACGGAACGTGGCAGTTTGATATTGATGACTCGAATCGTGGTCTTGCAGAACACTGGTATGAAAATCACACACTTACACAATCGATTCAGGTTCCATTTGCCTACCAAGCGAAACTCAGCGGAATAGGCACGAATGATGTGCATGATATTGTCTGGTACCGCCGTGAATTTGATGTACCTGCTACATGGAATAACCAACGTATTCATCTCAACTTCGAGGCAGTAGATTACCGGGCGACTGTGTGGGTAAACGGTGTGTTTGCTGTGTTTCACGAAGGTGGTCATACACCTTTTGGTGTGGACATCAGTAAGCTGCTTAAGTCCGGCTCGAATACTGTGGTTGTACGGGCTGAAGATGTGACTACTGACCGGGCACAACCACGCGGAAAGCAATATTGGTTGCCGGAGTCAGCGTCAATTTTTTATACCCGCACCACAGGTATCTGGCAGACGGTGTGGCTAGAGCCTGTAGGGGATTTACATGTTGCACGGCTCAAGCTGACTCCACGCGCGGAGGCCGCCTGTCTAGAAATTGAATACGAAATGGGTGGTGACTTCAGCGGTGCATTTGAGATTGAAACACAAGTGAGTTTTGCGGGGCAGATCGTCGCGTCCAAAACAGTCTCTGTTGATAACGGTGCGCCAAACAAGGTTTGGGCCTCTAACCCCGGGATCGTGCAGCAGCGTGTATCACTGGGGGAACATGACAATCTGAAGCTGTGGAGTCCTGAAACGCCAGACTTGTACGACTTGACGGTTCGAGTCAAGCAAAATGGGGCGCTAGTGGATGCAGTAGATAGCTACTTCGGGGTACGGACGATTTCGCTGGAAAATGGGAAATTTAACTTAAATGGCAAACCCTATTACCTGAAATTTGTTCTGGATCAAGGTTATCATCCTGATGGGATACTTACGTTCCCGTCCGATGAGGCTATTCGGCACGATATTGAGCTGACCAAAGCAATGGGGTTCAACGGTGCACGAAAGCACCAGAAGGTTGAGGAGCCACGCTTTTTGTACTGGGCGGACAAGATGGGGCTGCTCGTTTGGGGAGAAATGGCGAACTGCTACTGGTACTCGGAAACGGCTGTAAAGCGCATTACCGATGAATGGCAAGCAGCCATGCGACGCGACTACAATCACCCCTGCATTGTGGCGTGGGTACCGATGAACGAGAGCTGGGGAGTCCCTGAATTAGTAGCTGACGCACGACAGTCTCAGCATTTAGCTTCACTTTACGCCCTGACAAAGTCCCTTGACCCAACACGTCCTGCCGTGTCTAACGATGGCTGGGAGCATGCGCGTACTGATCTTTTGACTATTCATGATTATGAAGGCAGCGGAGAGGTCCTTACGGAGCGCTACGCATCGCTCAATAGTACTCTCATGTCCCAACCGGCCAAGCGATTGCTAATACTACCCGGCTTTATGTATAACGGTCAGCCAATTTTGCTCACCGAGTATGGCGGCATCGGCTACCGTAAAGGGGAGCAATCAGGGTGGGGATATACAACTGCCGAAAATGACGATGACTTTATTCAGCGGTATCGGGCCGTCGTTGAAGCGGTGTACAGTTCGCCTATCATTCAGGGTTACTGTTATACGCAACTTACCGATGTGGAGCAAGAAATCAACGGCCTACTAACTTATGATCGCCAGCCAAAAGTGCCGTTGGAAATCATCAAGCAGATTAATGATTCCAACAACGCTTGAGCCGGGTTGCAAGGAATAAATTATGAATACTACTCTAACTATTCGGACAGATGCGCCGCTTGGGACGATTAGTCCACGTTTGTACGGGCACTTTGCGGAACATCTAGGGCGCTGCTGTTACGGCGGATTGTGGCAGCGCGATGCTCAGGGGAATTACGGTTTTAGAGCAGATGTGGTTACGGCTTTGAAGCGGCTGCCGACGCCACTGCTACGATGGCCGGGTGGATGTTATGCCGACCACTATCACTGGCGGGATGGAATTGGTCCGCGCGACCAGCGGCCACGTCGGCTGGGTATGTCGTGTGGATTGCAGGTGGAGGATGACAACAGCCTCGGTACTCACGAGTTCATAGACTTTTGCCGGATGATCGGCGCGGAGCCTTATCTAGCTGGTAATGTGGGTTCGGGGACACCGCAGGAATTGTGTAACTGGGTGGAATATTGTAACGCTAGTGTCAATACCTCATTGGTGCAGGAGCGGCGCGAGAACGGTTCGGCAGAGGCTTTTGGCGTAAAGCTGTGGGGCGTGGGAAACGAAAACTGGGGTTGTGGGGGAAATTACGACGCCCCAACCTATGCGCGTGAATACCGGCGTTACGCAACGATGCTGCGACATGTTGATCCGACAGCCGAACTGGTGATGGGCGGTTCGGGAGATGCACTGGCGACCAAGGAGAAACCGGATACGTGGAATCTGGAGCTGGTGCAAACACTAGGCAACCGGCATATCAATCTCGTAGATCATCTCTCGGTGCATATGTACTGGATACATGGTGGACCGGAAACTGAGTTCACAGTCGAGCAATATTATGGACTATTGAGTGAAGCACACAGTATCGAAAATCTGATTATTCGTACAGCCGATATGCTGCGGGAAGAAGCGCCGGGACGCAAGATCGGGATCGCGATGGACGAATGGGGGGTGTGGCACCCGGAAGCGCGTGAATGGGGACCGGGTGAGGTCCAGCGCCGCTCGCCCGTAACCTATGAACAAGCGAATACGCTGCGCGATGCGCTGGCAATCGGTGTCGCGTTGGAAGCGTTTCATAGACAGTGTAATGTTCTTTCAATGGCGAACCTAGCGCAGGTGGTAAATGTTCTACAGTCCCCGATTATGACAGAAGGCGATGGGATGTGGCTGACGCCGACTTACCATGCGTTGTACCTGCATAAACCCCATATTGGTGGGCAAGCTCTGCCCGTCGAAGTCAGTGGTGGTAAGAGTTTGCCTGATGGCACGAGTGCGGTTTCGGCAACAGCTTCGATGACCGGAAACACGATGGCGGTGACGCTCATCAACAAACATTATACGGACGGAATACAAGTGCGTTTTAATGCGAAGGGTGAGCAGGCAACTGGACAACTGTTGAGCGGTGATGATGCAAGAGACCAGAATAGTTTGAGCGACCCGAACAAGATTGGGCTGCATGATCTGAAGGTGGAGCGTGATGGCGCAGATGGGTGGGTAGTAGATATGCCCCTTCATTCGATGGCGACCATTGTTCTGGCGTAGGGGTAATTGTTCTGGTGTTTGATATAGCTTTGCCATGAAATTTTTAGTGCGTTTGAATTTAGTACTCGTCATCACGCTGCTGACAGCATCTCTCCTGATTTCAAGAGCGGTGGTTTTCGGACAAGCGGCTGGAAAACCGGGTACATTCCAGAATCCACTCAATGCTAATGCTGGCGCTGACCCGTGGTTGACTTACTACGATGGTTATTACTATTTAGCCGCTACGACATGGACATCTGAGTGGTACATGCGGAAGTCACCTACGCTGGCCGGGTTAAAAACGGCGGAGCCGGTGCGCATTTACTTCGAGAGTGACCCATCGCGCTGCTGCAACTTCTGGGCACCGGAATTCCGCCTGCTGGACGGACCAAACGGCAAGCACTGGTATTTTTACTACAGTGCCGGATCAGCGGGAACGCTTGATAACCAGCATATTCATGTACTGGAGAGCGCGGGCACTGACCCGATGGGGCCTTATACCTACAAGGGGCGACTGTACGACCCTCAGAATGATACATGGTTGATTGACGGTAGTGTTATGGAGTTAAATGAGTCGTTATATTTTCTCGCCTCCGCTTTCGTAAATAGCAAGCAGTCGCTTGTTATTGCACCCTTGAGTGATCCATGGACGTTTGGCGGACCGCGTAGCGTGATTTCACAGCCGGAATTGCCGTGGGAACTCGTGGGGGGAAATGTAAATGAGGGACCGGTATCGTTGTATCACGATGGCAAGACGTTCATCATTTATTCCGCAAGTTCATGCAACACGCCGGATTACAAGCTGGGGATGCTGACCTATAACGGTGGAAATCCGGTATTCGCTCAATCGTGGGTTAAGAACCCTGAACCCGTGTTCCAACGTTCCGACGAAAACGGGGTATTTGCACCGGGTCACAATGGTTTCTTCAAGTCACCAGACGGAACAGAAGATTGGATTGTCTACCATGCCAATGATTCAGTCTCATACGGGTGTGATGGCAGAAGGTCAACCCGTGTTCAGAAGATAAATTGGAAGGTGGATGGCAAGCCTGATTTTGGTATACCGGCGTCGACCGATGATATGCTGGTCGCGCCGTCTGGCGATGGTGGTATTGACCTGATGCCTGAATTCCCTTTGCAAGTAATTACTCAGTTCAAAACTTACAGTGCGACCAACCGCCCGACTGCTTACCTGCAACACGCCGGTATCCTGATGCGGCTGGCTTTTAGGGCAAGCGCTGATACACAGTTTAAGATTGTGCCGGGATTGGCGAACCCCGATGCTGTGTCAATCGAATCGGTGAATTTTCCGAGCTATTACTTGCGGCTTCGCAAGAACATAGTGACTTTTGGCTCAAACGATGACACTGATACATTTGTTAGCGACGTGACGTGGTGGATGCGGTCGGGACTTGCGGACGAAAGCGCACTATCTCTTGAGTCTTACAGCGTGCCGGGCAGCTACATTAGTAACGAATCGGGCATTCTGGCGCTGAGCGAATTGACCGAGAAATCCCCGCTCAAAGCGCGCGAAGATGCGACGTTTGTCCAAGAAGACAGCTAGAACTGAGAATACGCAGTTACTAGTGCCATAAACCTAATACCGAGTCTTTGAGGTTCAGCGCAACTTTCTGTCTTTGGCGGAGTGGCGGAATTGCCGCTGTATTAGCCTGCGGGAAGCTCGCTCATTTCCGCTGCGATGACAGAATTGGCGGGCGAGAACACGGGAGACTGGCGCTGAAATGCCGCCAATGACGCGGCTGGCTCGCTCATGTCTGCCGCGTCGTCGTCGGGCAGGGCAGGGGACCGAGGAAATGCAAATAAAACTGAACCACAGTCCCTAAAGTGAGGCTTCGCGCAGGGCGAGGATGCAGCGATAGCAGGTTTCGCCGCGAATGGCGCATACGCCTACAATTTTCAGTTGCGCGTAATTAGCTGGTAAGTAGTTGTAGAAATTTCATGATTACATGATAGCACAAAATTTCGATTTTGGGGTGACCATTTGGTCGCTTTTTGATGGTGAATCCACTAACCATTTTGAGGGAAGATAATTGTTAAGAGGGTTGGTGGACGGTTAAAAAACGGTTTGGACAGGATCGGAATGTGTGGGATGGTTCAACGTGCAAGGGCATCAGCAAAATCAACATCCCGTTAAGTGGTGGTAGGAATGAAGGGCCAACCTTCGGAATCCCATTCCAGCGGATCAATATGCAGTGTCGGTATGCCAGCCAAGGGCGCGTCGTAGGCGTGGTAGACGATGTAATCTTTGTCGTCATCATGCAAAATCGAATTGTGCCCGGGACCACGCCAGCGATCGGTGGGGAAGGTTACCTGCGTGCCACCACCTTTGAGCAATTCGACACCATCGCGGTCAAGATAGGGACCAGTTATCGAGTCAGACCTACCTACCATGACTCGATAAGTGCTGGCAGCACCCTGACAGCATTGGTCGAAGGAGGCGAAGAGATAATAGTAGTCATGATGGCGGATGATGAAGGGGGCTTCTACGGAGCCGTTATTTTCGAAACGTTGGGCGAGGGAATATAGGGTTGTATCCTCGTCGGAAAGCTTACCTGTGTTGTAATCTAGCCGGCGCATTTTGATGCCAGACCAGAAACTACCGAAGGCTAGCCAAGGGACCCCTTCGGCATCAATTATCAGATTGGGATCGATGCAGTTGTAATTATTGGTGGACACTGACTCGATCACTAACCCTTCATCCACCCATTGATAGGCTGGGTTAACACCATCAAGGGAGATATTCGTCATCAGGCCGATGACAGAGCGATTGCTGCCGAAGGTCGATACGGCGTAGTAGAGGTGATACTTGTTGTTGTAGAAGGATATGTCGGGCGCCCACTGGTCGAAGATATTGGGCATCGCTTTACGCACCCAATTCGGTAGTTGTTGGATTGCTTTACCCGGCTTGGGGCGTTCCCACGTTAACAAATCAGTTGATTTGCGAATAGGAACACCAATACCCGTGCAGAATACATAGTATGCACCGTCGGCCTTAATGATAGCGGGGTCGTGAACCTGGGTAATATCACCTGAGAGGTCAAGTTCCACAGGGTTGCCTCTTTGAACAGCTTGCGGCGTCGAGTTAGCATCCTGCATACGGGCTAAGGAGGGGAGGGTCAACGCGATGCCACCCGCAACGGTAAGGCCGGAACGCAAGAATTGGCGACGGGTGAATTGGTGAGACATGAATCTGTTATCCTCTTTGCTAGTTTGTTCCAGCGTGAGTTAGCCTGTTCATCTGGTCAGGACTCAATTCAATATCAAGTGCGCCAAGATTTTCATCCAATTGTGTCAAATCACTGGCCGCAATCAATGGGATAACGGATGGTGTTGATTGGCGCATCCAGCGCAAAACGACTTGGTTGACTGTTGCGCCCGTTTCTTTTGCAACGGCACGCAACGCCGCCAACCGGGCATCGTTATCTGGGCCGATGAGTTCTTTGCGGAGCTGGCGGTCTGGACGGCTGTATGCACCGCTTTGCAGAACCGAATAGGCGAGAAGGGTAATGTTACGGTTCCGGCAATAGTCGAGCAGATCGTCGTTGACCATTTCTTGTGGGGCGACGGTCATGCCCGGCCTCAGGCGCAAATAGGTATAGTGCTGCTGCACACAGCAGAACTGCGCCCAACCGTTCACCTGACTAAGCCAATTGGCCTGCTCCAAGCGCCAAGCAAGATAGTTGCTTGCGCCGATGTAGCGCACTTTGCCAGCATGGACCAACTTATCAAAGGCCTGCAATGATTCTTCCAGCGGTGTGGCGCGGTCATCAACGTGGGCGTAGTAAAGGTCAATGGTGTCGATGTTCAGACGCTTGAGACTCTTGTTACATTCGTCTTCGATCTGGCGGGCACTCAAACCGCGTTCAACACCGCGGTAGTTGAAACCGACTTTGGAGGCTATGAAGATATTCGCGCGATTTTTGCGCTCGTTCATCCACTTGCCGAGCAATAATTCGCTTTCGCCGCCTTGAAAGCCTTCTATCCAGTGGGCATAGATATTGGCCGTGTCAATAAACGTACCACCGGCTTCTATATAGCGATCAAGAATTTGATAGCTGGTTTCGAGATTATTGCGAGTACCGAAGTACATCGCACCCAAACACAGCGTACTTACTTCGACGCCGGTATGACCTAATTTTTGAACCTGCATGTAGAACCCTCTCTTTGGTTATCCTTTCAAGCCAGTCATTACGACACCTTTAATAAAGTATCGTTGGGCGAGAAAGAACAGAACCATTACAGGAATAATTAACGCTGTGGCCGCCGCGAGCTGCAAGTCCCAACGGCTGCTCTGTAAGCTTCTAAATGATGCCAAACCCACGGCAACCGTAAAATTGCTGGGGGATCTAAGATAAATAACGGGACCCAGCAAGTCATTCCACGAATTCAGGAACGTAAAAATGGCTACAGTGATCAGTGCCGGGCGGGCGAGCGGCATCATGATACGCCAATAGATGCCCAGCTCGGTACAGCCGTCGATACGGGCGGCATCCGCGAGTTCTTCAGGAATGGTGCGGAAAAATTGGCGCAGCAAGAAAATATTGAAGGCGCCACCACCAAAAAAGTAAGGGACCGTTAGCGGCAAAAATGTGTCGATCCAGTTGCGCGATTTGGGTGAAATACCGAGGAGCGGCAGATCAATCGCTGGTACGGGCAAGCGCGAAAAAATGATGAATTGGGGAACAATCAATATGGCGTATGGTAGGAAGAGGGTGGCCAGTACGATGCCGAACCAGAAATCGCGTCCCCAGAATTTGATGCGGGCAAAGCCATAGGCACATAGAGACGAAGAAAAGACAACGGCGACTACATTAAAGAATATGATTTTTAATGTATTTAAGAGATATAAGTCAAAGGGTTTAGCGGTAAGGGCGTTGGTATAGTTGTCCCAGTGGACAGGATCCGGTATCCATTGGGGCGGATATTGAAAGATTTCTATTTGGCCCTTGAGCGAACTAGAGACGAGCCAGATAAAAGGCAATATCATGATGGTGGCCATTACAAACAGAGCTATGATATTCAGCCTATTCCAGACACGATCGGAGCGGTTTGTGTCATGGGCCCTTTTGGTTTGGTGCGTCAGCACCGAGTCTTCAGTAAATTGGTCGTAGGTTGTTGACATCGTTTATCGCCTCTATTCGCCCGGATTTTCGTAGTAGACACGGCTGCCCAAATATTTGAAAGTCAAGAATGATACAGCCATCAAGATCAAGAACAATACCCATGAAAGAGCGGCAGCATAGCCCATCTTCTGGCTTTGGAAAGCGGTCCGGTAAATGTAGAGCACCAGGAACAGTGTCGAGTTTTCCGGTCCGCCGTTTGTTGTCAGGTAGACGAGGGTGAAGACCTGAAAGGTATTTATGAAACCCAGCAGGAAATTGAAGAATATTACAGGTGACATGAGTGGGAGTGTGACGTGGCGCAATTTGGCCCAGCGTCCCGCGCCGTCAATTTCTGCCGCTTCGTAGTAAATATCTGGTATGCCTTGTAGCCCGGCCAGAAAAATGATCATCGCACTGCCGGTACCCCACAAGCTCAAGAGGACGAAAGCCGGAATCGCCCAAGTTGTACTCTGAAGCCACGGGATTTTGGGACCGCCGAGGGCACGTATGAAGACATTTATGAGTCCGAATTCCGTGTTAAACATCCACGCCCACAGGAGGGCGTTGGCAACGGCGGGCACAATGCTTGGTAGGTAGTAAATGGTTCGGAAAATCGCAATGCCCCGAAATTGGCGATTGATGAGGAGCGCCAGAAAGAAGCTCATTAACAAACTTAGTGGCACCGAGGCCAAGGTATACAAAAATGTGGCCTTCAGTGACAGCAGCAAGAGCGGATCATTAAAGAGTTGTTGAATGTTGGCGAGACCTATGTACTTGGGTGGACTGATTAAGTCATATTTTTGAAACGTCAGGTAAACGGCGACGAGAGCGGGCACGAGAAACCACAAAATAAAGCCTAAAATAAAGGGCATTATGAACAGGTAGCCAGTTATGGTACGCCGCTGTGTCGGGGTCAATCCACTACTGCGTCGGGGGGTCAAACTAATATTCGGAGACTCTAAATTCGTTTGGCTTGCCATAATAAGTTAGTTCCATAAAATTCTAAACTGGGGAGACATGAAAGCAAAAAGAGGGCAGAAGCTTTGTAACTCCTGACCCTCCTTTGATATTCTATTGCCTAACCAGCTTGTGCAGCCTTGATAATTTCATTGGCTTGCTTTACAGCTTCAGGGAAAATTTCTTCAGCAGGCGTGCCACCCTCCAAGGCTTGGAATGCAGGTGTGATGTAACTGGTGTCCGCCTCGATATAACCGTTAGGAATACGAATTGCGACACCGTGTTTCGGCAGGTAATCGGTGACGAAATCGACGTAGTTAGCGGGATGAATACCCTCAGTGACCCACTCTTTGAGACCGTCTGGTGTTACCTGCGCCGACTGGCTGGGCAACCACAGACCAATCTTCATGAAAGAGAGGGTGTAGAAGGGGCTGGCCAAGAACTTCAGCCACTCCCATGATTCATCGGGATGTTGTGTCGAACTGATGATGGAATGGAAGTGAGCTTGCATGAGGGATGCGGGAGTCTTGGTCATCGGGATAGCGCCAGTGCCCATCGGAACGCTGACCATAGACGGGTTCATCCACGACAACGCCCATGAACCGTCAACAGCCATTGCCAAACGTCCATTATCCAACATCTGGGTATTGGTCATACCGAGATCGGACATGGTGGCAGTGCGGGGAGCAACATGATGCTTGTAGACGAGATCGGCGAGATTCTGCATTGCTTCCATTGCTTCGGGGCTGTCAATGGCAAGCAAACCGTCGCTATTTACATATTCACCACCGTTTGAGTAGACCGCTGCGGCGATTGGCATCCACCAAAGCGGCCATTGGACGCCGAATTGTTGAATATCATCAGGGTCAAAACCAGCATCATCGGGATGGCGACCTTTGCTATCCATCGTTAACTGCTTGGCGTTCTCGATAAAGGTGTTCCAATCCCAAATTTCACCTTCTTTGAAGCCGGGTGGTGTAATGCCTGCTTTGTCAAAGAGTTCTTGATTGTAATAGACGTGGTGGGCAACCCACGTTGAGCCGATGCCATGCCAACGGCCATTGGCATCCGCACAGCGGTTCTCTTCCTGCGGCTCGAAAAAGTAGCCGGGCGCACTCAGTTGTGGATCGGCTTTTAGACGGTCGGTGATATCCATCAATTGGCCGGAGGCGCGCAGGGTTTCATATCGGTCAGAGACGATGAAGCTGGTATCGGGCGCAGTGCCGGCGGCAAAGTTGGTGAGCAACTGCTGCATATAGTCGCCAGCATTGGGGGTCAGTTGCCATTCCACAGCAATTTCTGGATGTTCGATTTCGAATTGTTTGATAGCAGCTTGTACCCCATTGTCTTCGGCCGTGGCTCCCCAACCGCCGAATACAATATTGGTCACATCCTGACGAGATGGCGCGGCGCGAAGCATGCTCTGGAACTGCATTCCAGAGGCGAGCATTGCAGCTGAAGCCCCAGACATTCTCAAGAAATCACGGCGTGAAAGTTTGCGATTAGCCATTGCAATTTTCTCCTTAGAAATCTTACCTTGCGATACAAAGTCTATATATTTTTTACGGGACGAGACGGATAGTAGGTCGTTTGCACCTCCTTGGACTAATATTCCCGTACCCAAACTCGCATTTCGCCCGGTTCGCGATTCGCCCAAAAGCAATAGGGGATCGCCGTAAATGTAAATGATTGGTTATCGTACTTAAGTTGTGATTGCGGCTGATATAAACTGTCGTTCCAATCGGTCGGTTCGGTGCGTTTCGCTTCGCCTTTGATAACGGCAATGCCGCCAAACAGGGTGCTCTCCATTGTCACAGACAGTTTCGATTCACGCGGTATGGTCACGTTGGCGAGCTGAGCGCCATTGTCTACTTGTTCAAGACAATACACGACTGGCCCACGTTGCAGCGCGATGCAACCCGCATCCTGGCGCACGTTAGGATTGGCCACGATACGTTCAACCGGCATTGCGAGTGACAGGGTTACGATATCTCCGGCAGCCCATGTTCGCGACAGGTGGACGTAGCCATTTTCAGTGTTGACAGCCGCCGGCGCACCATTGATTGAGATGCTGAAATTAGCGCACCAACCCGGTATGCGAAGGGCAAGGTCAAATTGGGTGGGTTGGTTCGTTTGTATTGACAACTGTACCTCGCCATCCCACGGATAATTCGTTTGCTGGGAGATTTCGACATCGCTGCCGCCAATGCTGAAGGACATTTGATTTTGAGTATAGAGGTTTACGTAAAGAGTGTCTTCGCTCTGAGAATAGACGTATTCCCCTATATTTGCTACGAGACGAGCCAAGTTGGGGGGGCAGCAGGCGCAGAAGAACCATTCGGAGCGACGGTAGTGTTCAGCCGTATGGATACCGCTCCAATGCTCATAGGGATTGACATGTGGGTAGGATACAAGCGGATTGGCGTAGAAGAATTCCTCGCCGTCAAATGAAACACCACTCATTACTCCGTTGTAAAGCGCACGTTCCATGACATCAATATAACGTCCGTGTTGTTCGAGATGGAACATGCGCTGCGCCCAAAAGACTAGAGCACATGACGCACATGTTTCGGCATAAGCCGATTCGTTAGGCAAATCGTAGGCGAATGTAAAACCTTCATTCGTATGGGCAGGCCCAAGACCACCCGTGATATACATTTGATGTTGTGTGAGGTCGTCCCAGAAGCGGCGGCTGGCTTCTACCAAAGATGCATCCCCTGTTTCTGCGGCGATATCCGCTACCCCAGCATACAAATAGCAAGCCCGAACGGAATGTCCTGTTGCGCCCGATTGTTCGCGGATGGGGGTATGAGCCTGACAATAGTGGTAGGTTTTTGCCCAGAATTTGGAGGGGTCGTCGCCGCGTTCGGCGGCTTCTTGATCAAAATAACTTGGCTGCTTGCCCCGCTCGTCAATGAAGTACTTTGACAAATTCAGATAGCGCTTTTCACCTGTAGCATGGTAGAGCTTTACTAACGCCAGTTCAAGTTCCGGATGTCCCGGGTAACCATGTTTTTGGTCCTCATTTGGGCCGAAAGTCATATCAATGAGGTCGGCATAGCGGGACAGTATATCAAGAACCTGCTGCTTGCCAGTTGCCTGCGCGTAGGCCACCGCTCCTTCAATGAGATGTCCGGCGTTGTAAAGTTCATGCCAGTCACGCAGATTGCGCCAGCGGTTTTCCGGCTCCAATACACTGAAGTATGAGTTTAGATAGCCATCAGGCTGCTGAGCTTTTGCCATGCGAGCGACTAAGTCATCGGCCTGCGCTTCGAGGGCTGGATCAGGATGAGATTGCAGACTGTAACCGACGGCTTCGAGCCACTTGGCCGGGTCTGAGTCCCAAAACATATAGATGACGCTGCGTGTGTTAGGATGTGTTCGCTTAAGATTGAGAGCTTCTAACTGACCGGTTTCTTCCATCTGGCGATAAATAGCCGGAATTGTCCTTTGTCGATTGACTGTTTGACGTTCTCCCCAAAATCCGCCACTAATTCTCACTTGTTTTGAGGAAATTGCCTTTACTTGACCGCTATTATTAAGCATAAGTAAGAACCTTTAAGAAATAATTGCAGCGCAAAGTTTCTACGATAAAATGTAACGCAAGAGGAGGGGATGTTGACAGCCCATGATTATGTTCAATAGCAGGATAATTCCGACTTTTGGATAGTGTGGTTTTGTGACCTTTTCCGGTGATTCATTGGTTGTGTGAACCACTTTTTCTTCTGATGCGAGTGTATTATTCTATAGTTGTATATGCAAAACACGGAGATATTTGCGGTATTTGATTAATGGATGCTACTCATATTCTTAACCTTCGAACCCATTTTCCGATAAAAGCTCAGAATGCTGGGCTATTCATTTCGCGTGGTAATGCTATGCACCCCACCCGGGTGATAGATAATCATGAGTTGATATTCGTGAAACAGGGCAACCTTGATATGTGGGAGGCGCACCAGCAGTTCAATCTGGAAGCAGGACAGACTTTACATCTGTGGCCGGGTCGCCAGCATGGCAGCGTTGGCCCCATGGCATCCGGGCTGAAATTTTATTGGATTCACTTCGAAGTTGATGATGGGTCGAGTTTGGCAAGCAAATATCTTCTAGATGATGTTATGCCGGCAGTTCAAGTACCTCAGGTAGTTCAAATTGCTCAACCTGAACGGATGGAGTGGTTGTTTCGGACATTTCTGGATGATCAGCAGTCAGGTGTGCTACTGCCATATTCGGCAAATCTTTTGACCATGATGATGCTTGCCGAAGTGGCACACTCATGCGAAGAACGAACAGCAAATCAGGATGATGCAAATGTGGTTGCGACCTGGGCACATACTTTTATCCGCATGAACTATGATCGTTCGATTACTACCAGCAAGGTCGCTGCAAAATTGGGCTACAATGCCGATTATCTCGGACGTGTCTATCGCCAAGTTTATGGGTGCACATTAACGGAAGCAATACACCGCCGCCGTGTCGAAAAGGCGTGCCAGTACTTGTTAGATAGCAGTTTGACAGTTGAACAAATCAGTGAAAAATGCGGATTTTCTGATCCCGATTACTTTAGGCGTGTTTTCCGGCGGTACACGCAGGTATCGCCGGGTAACTACAGAAAAGAATACTCGCGGATGCATGTGAATACCCATTAGGCAAAGGGTAAGCAAAACCATTGTGATCACTTATTTATTTTCTGAGTAACCCAGTTAGTACCTGAGTTGGGCCTAATTTCAATTTTCTCTTGTAAGCACCACGTACGCCTTAAAGTATGTAACGTCTCGATTGATTTGGATACGAGAGTTTTTCATTTCATATTCGCGAAACCATGACCAGTAAGTATTTCTATAATTACTGAATTCCTCGTTAGAATGATTATTTACAAAAATTTAAGCAATTCTTATTTAATCCTAAAGGAATTACGTAGCGAAAAACACTATAAATTGATAAAATCTTCGACATGACGATCACAGCTTGGTCGAGAAGGAGCAATGATCCCTATAGCGCAAGTGTAGAAAGGTTTGGTGTAGAACTATGAAAGTGTTAATTGTAGCAACAAATAATACTGCCCCAGACTTACTAGCAAAAATTGCAGAGGGAAAGCACCAACGAGTTGATTATATTGAACTCGCGCGTTCTCTATCAACGCATTATATTGATTATGAAATTACACCGCCAAAGTCACCTATTCGCTGGCTTGAGCGAAAAGTTCGTATGGACTATCGGCTTGCCAGACGGGTCAGTCAGATTGTGCGTGATGAGCGATACGATGTTGTTTTGAGTTTGTCTGAGCGCGTAGGGTTGCCATTGACAAGGTTGCTCGAACGTCATGTTAAGCATGTAGTAATCATGCATCATCCTATGTCCGCTAACAAACTTCGATTGATGAGAATATTGGATGTAGCCAATCGATGGGACCATATTATTACAATCAGCTATGCGGAAGGGGCGGCACTTCAGGAGGCGCTCAATCTGCCTGAAGGCTTCATTATTCCGATACTGACCCCTATCGATACGCAGTTTTTCAAACCCTTTGAAGACGGGATTCCTATGGAGCGTCAAGATCATATCCAGAGTCTTGGATTATCACACCGAGATTTTCCAACACTGATTAATGCGATGCGTATGCTTCCTGATATCCAATGTCACCTTCGTGTTGGTAGTGCATGGGTAGATCATAAAGCTGGACACGAAGATGAGGTTCTCCCACACAATATTCAGATCAAACCCTATGTTTCGCCGGATGCTTTGCGTGCAGCTTATGCCTATAGTCGGTTTATAGTTGTACCAATACGTGGCGATACACAATGGTCGGCAGGCTGTACGTCGGTGCAGATAGGACAAGCTATGGGCAAGGCTGTAATTGCGAGTGACCGTCCTGGTTTATCTAACTATCTGATTGATGGTGAGACGGGTATCTTGGTAAGAACCGGCGATATCCAAGATATGGCAGAGGCTATTGACTATCTTTGGCGCAATCCGGCCAAAGCCGATCAAATGGGACGACGTGGGCGTGAATGGCACGAGGCTAACTACGCAATGGAGTCTTGGATAGAAAATGTCACGGCGGCTCTAAAGTTTATTACGCCTATGCCCATGTGAAACTTCCAACTAAGCGTTGCACAAATGATGCACCTTTGTGGGTCTATGTATAGTGACCATATATTTACTTTTTCGCATTGCATGAGGGATATCTAGTTCAAATGATTCCATTTAATGATCTAAAGCCTAGCCACACGCTTTTGGCCGAAGAGATTAACGCTGCTGTATTACGTTCCGTCAGCAGCGGGTGGTATATTCTTGGGCCCGAAGTCGAAGCGTTCGAAGCAGAACTTGCCGCATATCACGGTGTAAAACATGCTATTGGTGTTGCGAATGGCACAGATGCTATTGAACTTGCGCTCCGCGCAGGGGGCATAGGATCGGGCGACGAGGTGATTACGGTATCTCACACCGCAGTGCCGACAGTATGCGCTATTGATGAAACTGGCGCAACGCCGGTTCTGGTTGATATCGATTCCAAAAACTACACGATGGATCCTTCTGCAGCGCGGGCAGCTATTACACCGCATACCAGAGCGATTGTACCGGTTCACTTATATGGGCACCCAGCTGCAATGAAAGATCTGATTGACATTTGCGATACGTTGGGACTGCTGTTAGTAGAGGACTGTGCTCAAGCCCACGGAGCCAAGGTCGACGGGAAACCCGTTGGAACATTCGGTCACCTGGCAGCATTTAGCTTCTATCCAACAAAAAACCTTGGTGCGTATGGTGATGGTGGAGCAATACTAACGAATGATGATCAACTTTATGCGCGAATCAAGCGTCTGCGCAATTATGGTCAGACTAAACGATATGCTAACTTGGAACGTGGCGTTAACAGCCGTTTAGATGAAATACAAGCAGCTATTTTACGAGTAAAACTCAAATATCTAGATGAGCATATAGGTATCCGACGTCAATTGGCGGCCTTATACAACACAAATTTGTCTGGTCCGGTATTACCGGAAGGAAGTTCTGATGTTATGCACGCCTATCACCTTTATGTTATGCGTCACCCGCAACGCGACCAAATAATGGCGGCACTTGCTGAGCATGATATAGGTACCCTAATTCATTATCCGATTGCTGTCCACCAACAGGAAGCATACACGGATCTTGGATATGGTGTCGGTAGTTTGCCGGTGACCGAAAAGGTTGTAAAAGAAATATTGTCTCTGCCTTTATATGTTGGATTGACCGTAGACCAAGTTAGTACAATTTCGACCGCTGTCAATGAATTTCTTGGACGACAATAAACATGGAGTTTCTATCTGACTTTTTCAAGGGTGCTAATATTTTGATTACAGGGGGTTTAGGATTCATTGGAAGCAATCTGGCTATTGCTCTGGTACGGCAGGGAGCAAAAGTTACAGTTGCCGACGCAATGATAAGCGGTTATGGTGGCAATCTCTTCAATATTTCGTCGATAAAGGACGATCTGCAGATAAACTTTTGCGACATACGATCTGTTGAAGTTATGAACTATCTGGTTGAAGGTCGAGACTACATTTTTCATCTCGCAGGACAGGTCGACCACATACTCAGCCAAAGTGATCCCTTTCTCGATATTGACATGAATATTCGAGGTACGGCAGTCGTCCTAGAGGCCTGTAAGCATCACAATCCCACTGCACGTATGATTTACTGCGGAACGCGCGGTGAATATGGGGCAGCGACGAAGCTTCCCGTTAATGAAAGTGCTCCAACTCACCCGCGTGGCATTTATGAGATTTCTAACTTGACCGCTCAACAAATTACTAAAGTTTATCATGACATTCACGGCATAAAATCTGTTATGCTTCGTCTCACCAACACGTATGGTCCACGCGCTCAGATGCAGCACGCGCGTTATGGTGTTGTAAATTGGTTTGTGCGGTTAGCCATCGATGGAGAGCGGATCAAGGTTTTCGGCGATGGTCTGATAAGACGAGACTTTCTGTACGTTGATGACTGTGTAGAAGCGATGTTAAAATGTGCCGCAACAGAAGAGGCGTACGGTGAATTGTTTAACGTTGGACGAGATGTGCCCACAACGTTTAAAGAGTTGGCAGATACAATCGTTCAAATTACGGGTGCCCAACCATGGGAGTACACCCCTTTTTCACCCGAGCGAGCGGCACAGGAGCCGGGCGACTTTTTTTCGGACATAACTAAGATACGCAACGTTGCCGGGTGGGAACCAAAAACCACATTGGTCGATGGGTTAACCAAGACGGTAGATTATTATCGACAGTACAAGACGCACTATTGGTGAGATTCTTGCAACTGCACAAATTATCTGTCTAGTTCTTCGCATCACGTCCGATGTGATTTTTGATGGTGCTTTATCCAAGTTTGAGCGTGATGCCTCGATCAGCTGCCTACTTGCCACGGCCAATGCCCTTCGATTTCTACTGTGAGTGCCCAACTCAAGAACGTTCGGATGACAACCAATGCTCCGAGAACACCTAAGCTCGTAAAGTTTGGTTCCAGCGCTACGGTTTTGATGATGTCAGCTGCTACCAGAATTTCCAATCCCAGCAGCAGCCCCAACCCGATTTCCACTTTGTAGCGACGGTACGAGGGGTTGTTGGTTGTTGTAACTTGCTGGCGTAGAAAGCGTACCGTTGCAGTAACGACTCCTGCCACGATCACGAGCACGCCAAATATATCGAAACCCAAACCGACCACTTCAAAGAATTGTCCAACACCAAAAGAAACCTGTTCCATGTCTTACCTCTACAGCACTTGTGCTTTCAGATGATCCGCAACGCGCAGCGCATTGGCAATGATGGTCAGTGATGGGTTGACTGCTCCGATAGATACGATGAAGCTGCTGTCTACGACGTACACATTATCCAAATCATGAGGGCGGCAATTGACATCCAATACGGATGTGTTGGAGTCTGCGCCGAACTTCATCGTGCCAGCCTGATGCGCCAGATTAAACGGGAAACGCTGTCCCAGATAAAAATCCACCGGAATAAGATGTTCATGACAGCCGATATAGCTCAGGATTGAACGCAGCTTTTCTGTCAGCATTTGGTGCGCCACCAAGTTGTTAGCTTCGTAGTGTATGACGATCTGGTTATTGGCATTTAAAGTGATGCGATTGTTGGGATCGGGAAGGTCTTCCGATTGCAACCAGAAATCCAACGAGTGTGCAGCCATCTCTTCGTATGTCATATCGCCCAACGGCTGAGGGGCTTCAAAGTGCATTTGCACAGCATCCACTTTGCCCAGCATCTGGATCAGCCCCATAGGATATTCCCAATCCTTTGATGGTCCATACCAATCAGCTAATCCCAAGGTTTTCTCAAAAATGGAGTCGTTAGGCTCTTTGCTGATTGCAATGAAGGTGGCGTTGTTATGACACATGTAATTACGGCCAACTAAACCGGAACTGTTTGCTAGTCCGTTCGGATGCTTGTCGTTCTTTGAACGCAGGAACAAGGCTGCGGAGTTAATCGCTCCACCGGCGACGATCACAGTATCCGCACTGTAAGCGACTTCTTCGCCAGTTTCATTTTTGACAATCACGCGCGTCACGTTGCGTCCGCTAGCATCCGTTTCCAAGCGTTCAACATAGCTGTTGATTTTGAGTGTCACATTGTCGAACTGCTGAGCGTACTTGATGCCAATCACGTGCGCGTCCGCTTTAGATTCAGTCGGGTCAGGGAAACCGTCAAAGAAGCTCAGGTTGGTAATTGCTTCCGGCTTGCCATTTTCGTTCCCCAGTCGCACACCCATTGGCAGCGGGAAGGGGTGGTAGCCCAACTTGTTTAGATCATTAGAAAGCTGCTGGATGCGCGGCTCATGGGGCAGAGGTGCGTAGGGAAACGGCCCGCTTCGGCGTGGTTCGCTGGGGTCAGTGCCCGCTTCGCTATGCACGTAATACATTTTTTCCGCTTGAGCATAGTATGGTTCTAGATCGTCATAGCTGATCGGCCAAGCGGGCGATATGCCTCCCTCGTGCTGGATTTCGCCAAAATCGGCTTCGCGCAGGCGGAACATGGCCGCGCCGAACAGCTTGGTGCTGCCGCCTACAAAGTAGTGCGGGTGGCCGGGGCGGAAGGGCATATCATCGTGGTACCAAGTTTCTGTGGGTGCATAGCGTTTGTTAACCACCACACTGGTTGGGTCCCAATTTTCACGTTCCCGCGGCAAGAATCCACCCCGCTCCAAGATCAGGATACGCTTGCCTGTCGGTGCGAGGGCGCGGGCTATGGTGCCGCCGCCCGCACCGGTGCCAATGATAATCACATCATAGTTTTCCATGTTGTTCTTCCCCTTTTATCATGTCCTCAAGGGACAGATGCATAATTCGTTTGACTTCGTAAATAACGACCCCGCGTGAGGTGCTAACCTCCAGCACGGTCATAAAGATGCTCACCAGCATCAGACTGATTCCGGCCAAAAAAATTAGCAGGGCTAATGGAGATGCCCATGCCGTATCAGTGGTGACAGATAGCGCAATGACGAACATATCAACCACGAAAATACAGACCGAAACATAAATGGCGGCCACCGCATGGTGCGCCAGTTGATGGCGTCGAAGCAGGTCTGGCATCTGCACATCAATTTCGTTAAGCCGTTCCTTCAGTAAGGCGATTTCACCATGCGTCAGGCTGTTGCCGCGCTGATCCCGCAATAACGACAATCGCTCGTGTGCCATGCTTCGCAGACGGTCATTGATGCCCACATAGCGGGTAAAAAGCGCTCCGACCAGAATGGCGCAAGCATTGACCATCAACACTGGTGCCAAGATAGACTGGATGATTTGCGCCACCATTTCGGCGTCCATGTTGACCTCAGCAGACTGCCAGCGGTGATACCCATGCGCCGGTTGCACCGCGAACTCTGGCATGGGACAAGATGAACAGGAATTTGTATACCTCGTCACGTGCTAGTTCTGCGGTGTGAAGATTTTCGACGATAAACATGCCGTGTCGTACATTCAATGTTTGCGGTACTATGAAAGGCTGTGCCGGGTCTTCCGGCGGAACCGGGCCATAGCTCCATGTATCACAACCTGTGAGGGCAACGCCTTGTTCGACCAACCATTCGGCGGCTTCCATACCCGGTCCCGGCTGACCGGAAAGATAAGCATCGTTATCTTTCATCCAGAAGTTGCCCCAGCCAGTATGAAACAGCACCACATCCCCCCGCGCTACGGTTTGCTGTTGTTGCTGAAGCGCAGCTTCTATATCGGCGACGGTGATGATCTCACCTCCACCTAAATGGTCTATACCCTTTACAGCGGCTATGTTCAGCAGTAGCCCTCGCGTGACAATTTGCGGCACGGTTTCCATGCCGAGTTTGTTCGTGCCGTAATCTTCAACCACTTCCCCAAGTGTGAAGCCGTTATAGAAAGTATCTCCGATTTGAAGATGATTTAACCCATCTATATGCGTACCCATCTGCGAAGTGGCGCTCACCACATCAATGACCCAGTTGACACTGTTTTGCCCCCAGCCTGCCGGGCCAGCATCAACACGTCGTTTATTCAATTGATGGGCACTCGTCACAAGATGCTGTCGGAAGCTACGTCCGGGGAAGGCCGGGACATGTTCATCCAGAACATGCCCCAGGTCATATACCCGACCATTGTTGACCAAGCGCACGGCAGACCGTACTTTGTCGGCGTGAATCTCATTCAGCATCCCGATCTGGTCGTCCGCGCCGTAAGGCGAGGTGAATGCGCGTGCCATAGACTTACTCCGATGACCAAGCAGTTTCAAAACTGGGATAAAGTGTCAGACCGCCGTCAACAAACAGTGTTTGACCGGTAATGTAGGCGGCGTCATCGGAACACAGGAAGGCACTTACGGCTGCCATTTCTTCGGAGGTTGCCGCGCGGCGCATGGGAATGTGCTGTTCGACCTGTGCTTTTTTAACCGGGTCATCAATCCATGAGCGGTTGATCGGTGTAATGGTCGCGCCCGGTCCAAGCCCGTTCACGCGGATACCGCGTGATGCAAATTCAAGCGCCAAGGTCTTGGTCAGGTTCTGCATACCGCCCTTGCTCACTGAATAGCTCAGAAAACGCGGTTTCGGAATTTCCTGATGAACGCTCGATACATTGAGAACGACTCCCGGCTTGTTTGCTTGGAGAAAGTGTTTGATTGCCAATTGTGCTGCGATAAATGCGCCGCGCAAATTTGTGCCAATGACACGATCAAAGCTGTCAATCGAGATTTCATCGGAGTTGCCCGGAATTTGGAAACCGGCATTGTTGATGAGAATGTCAACGCCGCCGAAGTTCATGAAGACTTCGTCAAACATCTTCTTGACCTCATCTTCTTTGGAGATGTCAGCCTGAACGAGCAGGGTTTTGACATCGGCTTCCTTGAGGCGATTCATGCAGTTATCAACGGCAGCGGCAATGTGTTCATGAATAGCTTCCGCTGTATGCTGGGCTTCGTCAGCTCCTTTACGATAATTGATGGCGACATTCGCGCCTTCTTCGCCTAACCGGATGGCGATTGCCTGTCCGATGCCACTGCTACCACCTGTCACCAAGACGTTCTTGCCCTTCAGACCCTTCATGTCGAAGCTCCTTGTACTAAAATTGATATACGAATGTGATTGCGTGCGGAAAATGTGATGCGTTGCTGGCTGTTATCAGTCCGGCTCTGTAAATATGAGATTGATGAAGCGTGGTATCAAGTGGCACCACCCGTCTGTTGGATTAAGTCTGCAATCAACCCCGTCCAACCGGTCTGGTGACTTGCGCCTAAACCTGCGCCGTTGTCACCGTGAAAGTATTCATGGAACAAAATGTAATCCCGCCAGTGGGGGTTATTTTGAAACGTCTGCTGCCCACCATATACAGGACGCTGGTTGTTATTATTTCGCAGGAATATCCGTGCCAACCGATGTGAAAGTTCGTCAGCTACCTGGTTCAAATTCATCATCACACCCGAACCCGTTGGGCATTCGACCTTCATGTCGTCGCCGTAGTAGCGGTGGTAGCGGCGCAGCGCTTCGATTAACAGGTAATTGATCGGGAACCAGATTGGGCCGCGCCAGTTGGAATTCCCGCCGAATAATCCACTTTGCGATTCGGCTGGCTGGTAATTGATGCTAAACGTTTGACCACCCAATGTCACGCTGTAGGGATTTTCATGGACCTTGGAAACTGAACGAATACCGTATTCCGAGAGAAATTCGTTTTCGTCAAGCATATAGCGCAGCACCTGGGCGAGTCTTTCACGGGTGGGGATGGAACACAAGACGGCGTTGCCGTAGCCTTCTACATCAATCGCTGCAATGTTGCCGGTCAGATGGGGCCGATGTTCTAGCATCCATTTCATGCTGCGGGAAAAACCTTTCAGGTTAGCTAGTGTTTGCTGGCCGATTGTTTCGACGGCCATCATGGGCATCAACCCTACTAACGAGCGTACTTTCAGCGGAAATGCACGTCCGTCCGGCAGCCGCAGCACATCGTAAAAGAAGCCATCTTCTTCATCCCACAGACCCGTTCCGTTGTGGTTCACACCACTGATTGCAACGGCAATCGCCAGGAAATGCTCAAAGAATTTCACCGCCATGTCCTCGTACGAGGGGTCGTCTTTCGCCAATTCGATTGCAATATCGAGCATGGTCAGGCAGTAGAAGCCCATCCATGCCGTGCCATCAGACTGGTTGATGTAGCCGCCAGTTGGGAGCGCGGCACTGCGGTCAAAGAGGCTGATGTTGTCTAACCCCAAGAAGCCGCCCTGAAAGATGTTCCTTCCTTCAGCATCTTTACGGTTGATCCACCAGGTAAAGTTCAACAGCATCTTGTTGAATACCCGTTTTAGAAATGCCGTGTCTGGCTTGCCTTGCTGTCGTGCATCTATTTCATAGACTTTCATTGCAGCCCAGGCGTGAACAGGTGGGTTCACGTCGCCGAATGCCCACTCATAGGCTGGTAGCTGTCCGTTAGGGTGCATGTACCATTCGCGGGTGAGCAGGATTAACTGCGCCTTGGCGAACTCGGCGTCCACCATTGCCAGCGGAATACAATGGAAGGCTAGATCCCATCCGGCATACCAAGGATATTCCCATTTGTCCGGCATCGAAATTACGTCAAAGTTGTTGAGGTGATGCCACTCGTGATTGCGTCCATTGAGGCGCGAGTGGGGGGCAGGGGAACGGGGATCGCCAGTGATCCATTGTTCGATATCATAGTAGAAAAGTTGTTTTGACCACAACATTCCTGCCAGCGCCTGACGCTGTACATTGCATTCGTCGCTGTTCAACGTAGGGTTTTGCACACTGGCGTAAAATTCATCGGATTCCCGCTGCCGTGCGTCCAGCACGGTCGCAAAATCGTCGAAAGGGCGGGCGTGTGACCGGATGGATAATCGCAGTCGCACCGTGTAGGTTTCGCCCGGTTGCAGGGTATGACGATAAACTGCCGCTGTTTTTGTACCTTCCTGTGCCGGGTTGACTGCAACGGTCTCGCCGTTAACTAAATAGCGATGAAAGGCATCTTTGACATACGGCGTGGTATTTTGGGAATTAAACAAGCGTTTGAGATTTGTTTCGTTTTCAGTAAAAATGAACTCCGGCGCATTTTCTGCATACAGGAAGTAATCGCGTAGTGCAGGATGCTTTGCCTGTACAACTGAAACCCGCTCGTTGCGGCCTGACTGGGCCAAAAGGGGCTTATTCTGGATGTCCTTCATCGGTCCATTTTCGTATCCCCAGCTCCACGTATTCCGAAACCATAACGTTGGTAGGATATGACATTCTGCTGCTTCTGGCCCGCGGTTGGTAACCTCGATCTGAATGAGGATGTCTTCGGCGTCAGCTTTGGCGTATTTCACCAATACATCGAAATAACGGTCATCTGCCAGCGCACCTGTATCCATCAGCTCGTACTCAAAGTCGTGAAAACCACGTCGCTGGCTTTCGGCGGCCAAATTTTCGTATGGGAATTCTTGCTGGGGATATTTATACAGCATTTTCATATAGCTGTGGGTGGGCGTGCTATCCAGATAAAAATAGTATTCCTTTACATCCTCGCCGTGATTGCCTTCAGGGCCTGTCAGCCCGAACATGCGCTCTTTGAGGATCGGGTCACGACCGTTCCACAGGGCCAGACCAAAGCATAAATACTGCTTATCATCTGAAATTCCTGCTAGTCCATCCTCGTTCCAACGATAGGCACGGCTGCGGGCATGATCATGCGGGAAATAATTCCAGGCATCTCCATTGGGACTGTAATCTTCGCGCACTGTACCCCATGCACGCTCGCTGAGATACGGCCCCCACATCTTCCAATCTATCTTTTTGCTGTTGGCGTCTGCCAGACGTTCATGTTCTGCTGTCGTATTCATGAGTTGTATCATTCCTTACTGTTTCGTGATACACACTCTAGTCAAGGCACATGGCCTTACCGTTACAATACGATCGAAAATTGGCAGTCAGATGTCTTGAGGATTCAAATGATGCTGGTCATTGGCTAAGGATTAGACAACGCGTCAAAGCGAGGTTAAATAGGCTTGTGCTTCTGGGAATGTAGGCTGTGCGGCAGTTCCCCCAATTCCTCGCGTCGAAAGCGAACCACAGATACAGGCTAATTGCAGACTCTGTTTGGCTGTCCAGTGGTTCAGATACCCGTAGATAAATCCTGCGTCAAAAGAGTCACCAGCGCCGGTAGTATCTATAACGCTGACAGGAATGGAAGCAGCTTGTACAGTTTCTTGCTTGTGTTGGGCGGTACCGCCCCGTGCTCCGGTCTTTACTGCCACAAAGGGGATATGAGCTAGTGATCGTAGCGCGCTAGCCGTATCTTTAGTGCGTGCAATTGCGTGTAGCTCCACCTCATTAGGCAGAAATACATCGACATTTTGTAATGTGTCTTGAAGATTATCGTTCCATTTTTCATTGGGATCGTAATTGGTGTCTAACGAAATACTCAATCCGCGCTGGCGTGCGGTCTTGAAAAGATCAGGAATGTGAGGGCGCAATTTATCCAACAAAAAATAACTACCCAGATGCAAATGGCGAGCGTGTTGTACGATGTTCCAATCAATATCGTTGTAGTGAAGCTCAGCGATAGAGCCGGGGTATGTCAAAATAGCACGATCAGTGCCGCGCGAAAGCATGACACTCAGTCCGGTTTTGATATGTGAATCCACGATGATGCCGCTGGTGTTGATGCCCCTCGCATTCAGCGACTCCAGCATAAAGCGTCCGAACGTGTCGTCGCCCACTTTGCCAATAAACGCCGTTCGCAATCCCAAGCGTGCGGCGCCGCACGCAAAAATGGCGGATGAGCTGCCGATGGTCAGTGTGGCATCGTCTATCAGTTTCTCAACTTGGCCAAATGCAGGAGTCGCGTCACCACTCAAAATGAGGTCTGTGTTCAATTCGCCGATTACGACAACATCAAATATTGGTTGGTCATAGGGTGACATGGCTTTCTCCACGAAGTTGCAGATCAAACTCTCAGCACTTGAACACCAGCTAGCCTCAGCGCGCTGGCAAAATCATCCGGTGTTTCGGTGTCTGTTATGAAGGTGTGGATTAAGTTGACGGGTGCAACGAAGGTGGTCGAAACGCGACCACATTTTGTATGGTCGGCTACAACCATAACTTGCTGACCGATATTCATAATGGCTCTGTCAGTTTGTGTTTCCGGCAGGTAGTCGCTAGTGAGGCCATGTTTGGGATCAATTGCATGAATACCTAGAAATACTTTGTCTGCTCGAAACTGCGTCAATGACTGCTCAGTGATGTGTCCAATGAACGACATTTCACTTTGGCGCAGTACCCCTCCCAGACTGACCAATTGTATTTGCGGTACGCCTGCCAACGCATTCATAGCCAGCAGGGAGTTTGTGATGACCGTAATGTTATTGGCAGCCCTATGGCGTAGGTTGTGGGCAACTTCCAGCACGGTCGTGCCGCTTCCCAAAAATACCGTGTCGCCATCTTCGACCAAATCAGCACCGGTTTTGCCGATGCGTCGCTTTTCTTCCGCACGTTCGGCTGACCGCAAGGAGAGCGGTGCTTCTGGCGGGGCATGCTGCATGGTTATCGCCCCACCATGTACCCGCTGAATTTTCCCCATTCGGGCTAACGCTTCAAGGTCACGCCGTGCGGTGGCCGTGCTCACCTCAAATGTTTCACACAGCTGCTCGATGCTCACCCGCTGCATACGGTCGATGAAATCTTGCATCTGGGACTGTCGTTCTATGCTCGATACCGCTAATTCTTTTGTCATGCTATTCGCTCGAAAACAATCACAAACACTCACCGCTAGTTTTAGCACTCTATTAGTGCGCTGTCAACTTCTTGACAGTGGCGCCATTTGGCGATAGATTATGAGTAATTGTGATGTTTTGTGATTGCTGCTGAAAGTTGAATATCTTGTCTGAATCCAGCTCTCAACTCTCCCTTGACGATTTTGCGCCACGTTCGCAACTCGTCACGCCTGCGACGACTGTTCTGAAGCCCCGTTTTCCTGCCATTGATGCACACAATCATCTGGCAGAGCCATTTGGGGGCGGGTGGGACAAACGCCCCATTTCGCAATTGCTGGGTAATCTTGATCAAGCACAGATACAACTTTATGTTGATCTTGATGGTGGTTGGGGTGAAGACATACTACATCAGCATCTCGACTATTTCAAAGCGGCGGCACCTGAACGTTTTCAAATATTCGGCGGGGTTGATTGGTCAAAGTGGGCAGAACAGGGTGATCACTTTGGCGAGTGGGCAGCCCAGCAGTTTCGAAAGCAGGTAGCGCGGGGCGCACAGGGTCTCAAAATCTGGAAGCCCTTTGGTCTGCATGTGCGCGATCAGCATCAGAATCTTGTCGCAGTAGACGACCGCCGCCTTGACCCGCTGTGGCAAACTGCTGCCGAACTGGATCTGCCTGTGCTCATTCACGTGGCTGATCCTGTGGCTTTTTTTGACCCCGTGGACCATAGCAATGAACGATGGGAAGAATTGCATGCCCATCCCGATTGGCAGTTCCCAAGTCCACCGTTCCCATCGTTCATGAGCATTCTCGATGCTTTTGCCAATTTGGTGAGTAATCATCCTAATACGACCTTCATCGGCGCGCACGTTGCCTGTTACTCAGAAAATCTAGGGTGGGTGAGCGCGCTGCTGGAGCGCTGCCCTAATTTGTATGTTGACTTCAGTGCGCGCATAGGCGAATTAGGACGCCAGCCATACAGTGCGCGCCGCTTCTTTATCAAGTATGCTGATCGGATTTTGTTTGGTACGGATTCAGGCCCCGAAGTGGATGCTTACCGTCTTTACTACCGGTTTTTGGAAACCGATGATGAATATTTCAACTACAACCTGTCGCCCGTTCCGGGGCAGGGACGGTGGTATGTGTGCGGCCTGTATTTGCCCGATGACGTGCTTGAAAAAGTCTATTATCAAAATGCACGCAAGTTGCTATTAAAGGATCGCTCATGACCGGTGAATTTACACGCGAAGAAATTTACAGCCAACCGTCAGCATGGTCTGATGCTCTCGATGTGATGCGTCAAAAATACGCCACCTTGAGCGCACTGGTTCAGGCGGGGAAATACGATTCGGTAATCTTCACCGGCTGCGGTTCGACGTACTACTTATCATTGGCTGCTGCGACGCTTTTCCAGCAGCTAAACCACGTCTATGCACGTGCTTTACCCGCCTCCGAAATATGGTTAAACCCGGCTTCGTCGTTTCAACCACAATCTCGGACGCTGTTAGTAGCCGTGAGCCGCTCTGGCGAAACTACCGAGACCCTGTACGCGGTTGAGAAATTTAACAACGAAGCGTCCGGCGATGTGATCACTTTATCATGTTATGGCGAGAAATCGCTGGCCCATGCTGGGGATATCAACCTTGTGTTGCCATCCGGGCAGGAACGAAGCATCGCCCAGACCCGCGCTTTCAGTGTTTTGTATCTTTCCGCAGTGTCTTTAGCTGCTTCGTTCGGATCGCATTCAAATTTACTGGACGAACTAGCTGCATTGCCGGAAATTGGAGAACGGCTGATAAAGACTTATGCTGACCAAGCGGTGGTTTGGGGACGCAAAACGCACCTGGAACGCTTTTACTTTTTGGGTTCTGGCGCACGCTATGGTCTGGCTTGCGAGCTGAATCTGAAGATGAAAGAAATGTCACTAACCCACAGCGAACCTTTCCATTTTATGGAATTTCGACACGGCCCACAGTCAATGGTTACACCAGAAACCCTCATATTCGGTTTGCTGTCGGGTCAGAATTATGCTCATGAAAATCAAGTTCTCACGGAAATGCGACAGCGTGGTGCCCACGTCCTGAGCTTGGGGGAAGACGAGGCCGACATTGAATTGACCAGTGGTCTGAGTGAAGCTGCGCGCAACGTATTGTATTTACCATTTGGTCAGATCATGGCCTACGAACGTTCACTTGCTAAGGGTCTGAACCCCGACCGTCCTAATAACTTGGATGCGGTCGTACGCTTGAACGGCTCTACATAAGGTCACGAGCTATCGGTGCAACATTTGTTATCGTTCGCTAAGTTAATGAAGGAGACGGTTATGCGACACACCAAAATAATGTTTATTGCGCTTCTAATTGTACTTTTAGCGGTTGTTGGGGTTGCTCGGGCGCAAGATGCTCAAACGGAAATAACTTATATGATGTGGGGCGCACCTGAGGAGTTGGCTGTCTGGCAGGTGATCGTTGACGATTTTCAAGCTGCAAATCCCAATATCAAAGTAAGTGTTGATGTGAGCGACTGGGAATCATATTGGAACAAACTTCAGACATTGTTCGCTGGTGGCACGCCGCCTGACGTCTTTGCAATGGATGCGCCACTCTATCCGGACTGGCAGTCGCGCGATGTCCTTCTAAATCTTCAGCCCTATTTGGATGCAGAGCCGACGCTGTTGGACGGGTTCTATCCGGTAACGCTTCAGGCCTACAAACGCGAAGACGGGTATTACGGCCTGCCGCGAGATTTCCAAACCATAGTTTTGTTTTATAACAAAGACATGTTTGACGCCGCGGGTATGGAATATCCCACTGATGACTGGACGTTGGATGATCTCCGCGAGGCCGCCAAGAAGCTGACCCTTGATACGAACGGCGATGGGGTTACTGACCAATTTGGATTTTCCTCAGATTATTACGACATGGAGTTGTTTTGGAGTGAAGCTATTTGGGGGTATGGTGGTGAAATCATTAATCCTGAATACACACAAACGCTTTTAGCAGAGGGATCTGCCCGCGATGCATGGCATTATATGGCAGATATGATGCTCACGGACAAGACTGTGCCTGATCCGGATCAGGTGGCTCAATACGGATACGATGTGTTTGCGGCGGGCGCTGCCGCCATGACCACCATTGGTCACTGGGTTGTTCCGACTTATTCGCAATTACCGTTCAAGTGGGATGTATCGGCATTTCCTGCGGGTCCCGCTGGCCGGGCAACTAGCGTTAACAGTGCCGGCTTTGTAGTTGCTAAAGCATCGCAGAATGCGGACGCTGCATGGCAGTTCATTAAGTTTGCTATTGGTGACGACGGTCAGAAACGTTTGACCGAACTCGGATTCGCTATCCCGGTTTTACAATCGGTCGCTGAAAGCCCTGTCTACCTGGAACAAACGTCTGCACCCATCAACCATAAAGTGTTCCTCGACGCTCTTGCCTATGCACGGCCCAAACCCACCTTCAGGGGTTACGAAGAATGGGCGGGTATAGTTGGTGATGGACTTTACAATGTGTGGATTGGCGACACTGATATTGACAGTGCCCTTGACGAGCTTGTTCCTGCGGCTGACGACGTACTAGCTAATAACCAATAACATCTATCTGTGGCAGGTACGGCAAATCGCTGTACCTGTCTTTCCTAATTATAGGATGTAGCATGCAGGCTGGTCTCAAACCAATTGGGCGTGAACGCTGGTGGGTGCTTCTGCTGCTTGCGCCAACTCTCGTTGGACTCATATTCGGCACATTTGGTTCTATTTTGGGGACGCTGTTTGTAAGTTTCCTCAAGTGGGATTTGATTTCGCCGCCCGAGTGGGTAGGTTTTGATAATTACCTCAAATTGCCCGGCGACAAATTGTTTATCGAGTCGCTGCAGAATACTACAGCATTCAGCTTGCTTTACGTTCCACTAGTGATCATGTTGTCACTTGGCCTCGCTCTGTTACTCAACCGCAGTATTCGCGGTGTGGGGTTTTTCCGTGTGATTTACTTCCTGCCAGTCATATCTTCCGCTGTTGCGGTTGGCTTGGTCTGGTCGTGGATTTATGCGAAAGATGTTGGCTTGCTGAATAATATTTTGGCGATCTTTGGAGTTGAAGCGATACGATGGCTCAACCCTAGTAATATTATCTTTGCAATTGTCATTGTGAACGTCTGGGGGGCTGTGGGGGAGGGTATGATTATCTTCCTCGCTGGCTTGCAGGCCATTCCACGCGAGTTCTATGAAGCAGCACAGGTGGACGGTGCACGTCCGTGGCATCTCACTCGCTATATTACATTACCACTTGTTGTACCCAGTATATTTTTCCAGACGATAATTTCCACGATTAACGCATTTCAGGCGTTTGAATATATCTATATTTTATCTCGCCGGCCCGGTGGTAGTTCCAGTTTGCCAACGCTTGTGTTTTCGATATATCGTAACGGCTTCGACTTTTTCCGCATGGGCACTGCCAGTGCACAGGCCATTGTGTTGGCGGTAATCATTTTTGTGTTGACTTTGATATATTTCCAGATTCAGCGTCGCTGGGTAGTTTAGGGATGACGATGCAATCGCAAAAGCGCTCGTTGGATGTCATTACGTATAGCATTTTGATTCTGGGTGGGCTCATAATGGTTGGTCCGTTCTTGTGGATGATTTCGACGGCTCTCAAGACGCCTGCTCAGCAGTTTTCCCGAGACTTCATTCCAGATCCGGCCACGCTGGACAACTTCTTTCAGCTCAGCACCATTCTCCCGATCAACACCCTGCTATTTAACAGTTTCAAAATTGCCTTTATCACCACTGTCGGTCAGCTTTTAACCTGTTCGATGGGAGCGTTTGTATTTGCGGTAGTGCGTTTCCGCTTTCGGAGCTTATTGTTCATCTTGCTGTTGGCGACACTCATGATCCCGTATCAGGCCACCATTATTCCCAATTTCATTGTGTTTCGTTGGTTGGGCTTGTATGGCACGCAGGCACCGTTGTGGTTGCCCGCCTTCTGGGGAGGAGCATTTGGTACATTTCTCCTGCGCCAGTATTTTCTAACTATTCCCATTGATTTAGCGGAGGCTGCCCGTGTTGATGGCGCATCGCTGATTCAAATATACGCGCGTGTCTATTTGCCACTGGCGAAACCGGCACTGGCTGCGCTGGCGATCTTCGCCTTTTTGGGGTCGTGGAATAATTTGCTGACGCCCCTGATCTATTTGCCTAGCAACCTTGAACAAACCACATTGCCTGTCGGCCTGGCATTGTTGCAGGCACAAACGTCCACTGCAGCCCGCTGGACGGTGATGATGGCTGGCGCATTGATTAGCGTCGCACCCATCATCACGGTATTTATTTTCGCCCAGCGTTACTTTATTGAAGGCATTGCTTTAACTGGAATCAAACAGTAATCGCGCATATTATTTCACATTTACTGGTGTGAAATAGACCTGTTCGACCTCGCTGGTTTCTCCAGTGATTTCAAATGAGCCGCTTAAGAGGATATTTTCTGACGAACTGCCAATCAACACTTCTACCTTCCCCGGTTCGACTACATAGCGCATTGTGCGATCATAGAACGCCATGTGCCGAACATCAAACGTGAACTGAACGGTTTTTGTTTCGCCCGGTTCCAGAGAGATGCGCTTAAATCCTCTCAATTCCTTAACAGGGCGGGTCACGCTCGATACGATGTCATGCACATACAATTGCACCACCTCGTCTCCAGCCACCTGGCCGATATTTTTCACAGCGCAGCTAATCGTCAGGCTATCTTCTGCAGACGCTGTTGAAGTGTTGAGCACTAGGTCACTGTATTCAAACTGGGTATAGCTCAAACCATGACCGAATGGATACAGTGGTTTGACTGTCATATCGGCATAATCACCTTGCCAGTGCGTATGCCCTCCTGACGGCTTATGGTTGTAATAAATTGGTACTTGACCGACATGGCGTGGGAACGTTACCGGCAGTTTACCACCGGGGTTTGCCGTGCCAAATAATACGTCCGCGATTGCCGTGCCGCCTTCCTGAGCAGGCAGCCACGCTTCCAACACTGCCGGTACGTGGTCGGCAATCCATGAAATAGCATAGGGCCGACCACTCATGAGAACAACAACCGTTGGCGTGCCGGTAGCATAGACTGCTTCCACCAATTCTTGCTGGACACCCGGTAGTTCCAATGTTGCACTATCGATGGATTCACCGCAGGTACAGCCCTTAGTCAAGCCGGATTTGTCCCCGATAAGGACAACTGCCACCTCAGACTGTTTTGCAGCCTCAACTGCTGCTGCAAATCCGGACCGATCTTGACCTGTTGTCTCACACCCTTTTTCATAGTGAATGACAGTGTTACGTCCAACGGCCATTTGTATTCCGTGTAATACTGTTGTTGATTTGGGGAAGTGTCCTGACCAATCAATCTTTTTTGCTTTCTCTGTGGAGACTGGTGCGCCCAAGCTCACATCTGGATCAAAGATTCCCTCCAGATGAGATGGATAGTGATAGTCGCCTTGCAGCAAACGGACACTATCGGCGCTAGGGCCGATGATTGCAATAGATTTCAATTGTTGGCTGAGGGGGAGAAGGGCATTCTCGTTCTTCAACAGCACAATTGACTTACGTGCTAGTTCTCTTGACAGCGCAATTTGTTCTGACGTGTTGAATACTTCAACAGCTTTATCTTCCTCAACATATGGATTTTCAAATACGCCTGCCTGAAACTTCAATTTGAGAACTCGGCGCACACTGGTTTCAATCAGCTCCATATCTATAGTTCCTGAATTTAAGGCGTCGAGCAGCGGCTGACCGTAGCAATCTAGTCCGGGTAGCTCGATATCAATTCCTGCTTCTAAACCGAAGCGCGCGGCCTCCTGTTTGTTGGCCGCGACTTTGTGATATTCAACAAACATGTTGAGCGTAAAATAATCCGAAGGAACCACGCCGTCGAATCCAACCTCGTTGCGGAGTAAATCAACCATAATCTCCCGCGAACTACCAACCGGGATGCCATCATGTTCATGATAAGCATTCATCACTGTGGCGATGTTTGCTTCTTTTATTGCTGCCTTGAATGGAGTGAGATAGATTTCACGTAGTTCGCGAGCCGGAATGTGGACAGTAGCCCAATTTCTACCACCTTCAGAAATCGAGTGCCCTACAAAGTGTTTGGCTGTCCCCAATATTCCCTGTGTCCAGTCTGACGACTGGAGGCCATTTACATATGCCGTACCAATGGCGCTAATTAGGAACGGGTCTTCCCCAAAAGTTTCTTCGATACGCCCCCAACGCGGGTCATGGCATACATCAAGAACGGGGGCTAAGGCATGGTGCGCACCAACGGCGCGCATTTGTCTGCGAATTTCATTTGCCATGTTCTTAATCTCCTCTGGTTCCCACGTGGCAGCCAGACCGATGGCTTGCGGATAGGTTGTTGCGTCCCTCCCCAGATAACCGGCACAACTTTCCTCATGTACCAACGCTGGGATTCCGAGTCGCGTTTCATTGACGAGGAAACGCTGAATATTGTTTGCGAGTTTTGCGCTTTCGTTGGGGGGGAGCAGGGCAGCGCCCCCTACGCGGGAGATTTGGCCGATTCCATTTGAAAGGTGTTGGCGCGCTTTTGCGGGCGAAAACTGACGCTCTACATTTTCTGTTTCGATCAGATCATTAACCCAGATTCCCCACAATTGCGCGACCTTTTCCTCTGTGGTCATTTCAGACAACAGGGAAGACACCCGATCTTCCAAGGGAAGATTGGCATCTGTGTAGCGTTTTGAAATTGTCATGTTCGAATGCCTTTGTGTAGCAATTAGCCTTTAAGTTCGCCGCCCGTTAGTCCCGTTACAATGTATTTTTCCGCGAACAAATAGAAAATGACGGCGGGAATAATCAACAGGGTTACGAACGCCATAACACGCGCCCAGTCCGTACCGAATTGACCCTGATACTGCATAATGCCTAGTGGCAGCGGCCATTGGCTTTGGTCGTTTAGGACAACCAGGGGCAAGAAGTATTGATTCCACGCTTCGATGACCTGCAAAACAGCGACAGCCGTCAATGCGGGACGTGCCAGTGGGATCAAAATGTAACGGAAGAAACCGAAAGTGGTGCAGCCGTCGATGTATGAGGCATCTTCGAGCTCGTTAGGAATATGAATGAAGAACCCTCGAAGAATGACTACGCTGCCCGGCAGACCAAACGCGACTATTGGCAGAACGACGCCCCACAAATTATTTATGAGACCCAGTTGGCGAATTTGAATAAAGATCGGGAGAATTGCGATGACGATTGGAAATAACAGCCCTAGCGAGAGAATGCCGAACAGAAGACCCCGTCCGCGAAAATTAACGCGCGTAAATACAAATGCCAATAGACTTGCCAGTGTTACATTCAAAACTGTGGTAACAATTGTAATGATGAAACTGTTTTTCATGGCATTCCAAAAGGATGAACTGGTCAATATGCTGCCATAGTTGTCCCATTGGATTCCATTGTTTGGTAACGCAAATGGTTTTGTCAGAAATTCACCAGTAGTTCTAATACTCCCTGATACGGCTGTTGCCACTGGCCCCATCATTATCAGAGTCAGGATGACCAAAATGGTGTATTTCAAAATTGTAGAAAAGGAAAATTGGTTTTTAGTTGCCATATATGATCTGCCTTTACTCTGACGCCGCCGCGTAGTCACGCCGCAGTATGATTCGTTGATATCCCAATGAAAAGACGAGCGTGATCGCAAAAAGTACGACTGCTACGGCACTGCCGTACCCGAGCGACTGCTGGATAATTCCAAATTTATATAGAAATGTTGCAATCACTTGACTGGAATTTACTGGTCCACCCTGTGTCGTTATCCAAATGATAACGAACTGCTGGAATGAGCCTAGCACAGATAGAAAGACGGTTAACCGTATTGTACTTCCCAATAACGGTAAAGTGATGAAGCGCAACACGTTTCGCTCCGTAGCACCATCTACCCGCGCGGCATCTTCCAAATCTTTGGAAATGCCCTGCAAACCGGCCATGTACAAAATCATGTGGAAGCCGAAATATTTCCACGTGATGATGGCGAAAATGCTAAATAGGACGATGTCGCGTTCACCTAGCCACGAAACCGGCTCAAAACCGGGAATTAACGAAACTAAAACAGTATTCGCAAGTCCGTCCACCGGTTTCAGGACATACAACCAGATGATAGCTGTAATAATTTCTGAGAAAACAAAGGGTACAAACAACACGCCGCGGAAGAATCGTCGTCCTCGCAACTGACCTCGTCCAACCAGTAACGCCAGTCCGAGTGCCAATGGAAGTTGAATGCCAAGTGACAATACCATGAGAATGACGCTATGAAGCAGAGACGCTTGGAATGTCCCGTTTTTCAGCAGGATTCCATAATTGTCCATGCCGACATAATTTTCCATCGCGCCCAAGCCGTTCCATTTGAACTGGCTGATATAGAATGACTGGCTAATAGGCATGAGCAAAAATATGAAGAAAATGAGCATGCCGGGCAGCAAGAACGTCAAGATGAGCAGCCATTTGCTGAGCTGTTGGCGCTGCTTATCAGCGTCGGCGTTTTCGTTGTTTCGAGGAAGGACTCTAAATTGGATTGCTGACATAGAATAATCTCTTTAGAACTAGTACGGACAGCACTGCTGTACCTTTTACTACATAGCCGGCAAACAAATGTACGTATCTAATTGGAATGTTTATGCTCTATTTCAATGCTTCATTACCAGTTTATGGGCGCGGATTTTCCACGCCCATAAATCTTGTAAGAGGGCGATGTTAGCCTGAAAGCTCAGTCGCCGCTACATCTTCTACCATCTGCGCACCTTCTTCAGGTGATGCAGCACCACTTAAGACCGCTTCCACTGCGTCAAGAATTGCGCCGGCTACGGGAGCGGGCATGAATTGATCGTAGTACAGTTGGAAGTAGGGGGCATTGTCACGGGTTTCGACAATCTTGGACTGAATAGGATCAGACTCATAGGTATCTTCTAGCCCCTTGACCGTTGGGGGCTGATAGCAGCAACCAACTTCAATACCGGCGCGTTGGTTTTCTGCAGAGCTGAGGAACTTCAGGAAGTCAACCGCTGCATCGGGAGCATTCTTACCAACGGAGAAGCCATCGCCACCACCGAACACGTCGGTCGGATTGCCTGCGCCACCCTCAACCATGGGGAAGGGGAAGAAGCCAAGGGCTTCACCGATGCCTTCACCACTTTCGCTGTTGCTCTTCGAGACACTGGGTGACCATTGTCCCATTAGCTCCATCGCGGCCTGACCGTTGCCAAAGACGGTTTCCTGATCTCCATATGAGGCGGCCAGGTAACCTTCCTGGAAGGCATCGAGTTCAGCTAATTCCTTGAGTTTTTCAAAGGCCTGAACAAAGGGCTCATCCGTGAATGATCCTTCACGATTATAAGCTTTGAGGAAGGCTTCTTCGCCGCCAATGCGGGTTGCCAGATAGCCATACCAGAAGTGCCCCGGCCATTTGTCTTTTTCACCAATTGAAAGCGGGGTGATACCAGCAGCCTTTAGTGTATTGATCGTGTCAACCAGTTCTGTCCATGTTGTCGGGGTCTTTTCCGGGTCGAGTCCCGCTTGTGTGAACAGGTCCTTGTTGTAGAACATACCAACTGCACCCCAGTCACGCGGAACACCATAGTATTCTCCGTTCTGGCCGAACAGTTCGAGGGCAGCAACAGCACTGAAAGTATCTTTCCATTCGTTGTTGTTGGCTTCGAGTTCCGGCGCAATATTGCGGAGCAAGCCTGCATCGGCGAATGCCCACAACTTGCCGCCGCCCCAGCTCTGGAACAGATCCGGCGGATCGCCAGCCTGCATGACAGTTACCAAACGGGCCTTAAATGCTTCATTTTCGAGAACGGTAATATCAAATGTGACATTCGGATGTTCAGCTGTATATTTGTCCGCAAGTTCTTGCCAGAATGTTAACCCCGGATCCCCGGTGTCAATGTGCCACCAGTGAATGGTGACGGCGTCTTGCGCTGTGACTGCACTGGCCGAGATGACTAGTAGCAGCACGGCCACAAGGATTAGAAAACGTTTATTGCTTCTCATCACAATTGGCTCCTTCAGCTAATCTTTCGTTTAAAACTTTTGTTGCCTAACATCATTTATTTGTTGCTTGCCGTCCACCACCTCCTTTCATGATCTTATGGTGCAACGTATTGCTGACATGAATCCCGGACGATAAGTTGTGTTGCGAGTGTGACACGGCGCGGTTGCCGATCGGGATTTTCGATTTGTTCGAGCAACAGTTTGACCGCTACCCGTCCCATTTGCTCTAGTGGTTGGCGGATAGTGGTAAGTTTGGGATACACAATCGAAGCCTGTGGAATATCGTCAAAACCAATAATTGAAATATCTTCTGGTATCCTCAGGCCGTGGTTGCGGATTGCTTCCATTGCCCCAAATGCGGATAGGTCATTGGCTGCAAAAATGGCCGTTGGGGGAGAATACTCATTTAGGAATTTCCGGGTGTTCTCATAGGCCAGAGGTTGCCAGTAATCACCTTCGATGATGAGTTCGTCCAGAACAGGGATGTTGTTGTCTGTTAATGCGTCTTTATAACCTTCAAAACGTTGTGCCGCACTGCCAAGTTCTCTCAAGCCCGTAATAAAGGCAATGCGCCTATGCCCTAATTCGATCAAATAGCGGGTTGCCTCGTATGCTCCTTGCCAATTGGTTGCATCGACCACTGAACTTTGCTCGGCTGTGACCGATTGGTCAATGAGTACACATGGAAAATTGCGTTCCCGCAAGGCATCCAAATAATTGGTTGGAACCAGCGGGACAATGAGCAACAGACCGTCCGAAACACCGTTTGCAATGGTATTGGCGTAAAGTGATTCTTTCCCCCGACTGCGGTGAGTGGTATAGATCATTAAGTCATAATTGGCGCGTGCGAGTTCGACATCAACGCCCCGAATGATTTCCCCGATATAGCCGTTGTCTAAACCGGGAACAAGCAGCCCGATTGTTTGTGATTTTCCACCAGCCAGACTGCGGGCAGGAGCATTCGCTACATATCCGAGTTTCTCGGCAGCCTCTAACACTCGTTGGCGAGTTGACTCCTTCACAAACTCAAAGCCATTGAGTACCCGTGATACTGTGGAATATGAAACACCGGATGCGCGCGCCACATCTATGATCGTGACATTGCGGAGTTTTGTTTTGTGAGAGTCATGACCATTTTCGGGCATAATGTGTCTTAGGATTTGCAAGCGTTTGCAAAAATATTAGAAAGAACGATACAGAATTTTAGACTCGCACGTTTAATCTCATCAAATCTATGATCTATCGCTGATATGCTTACAGATACAAAATGCGATGTTTTGCAAGCGTTTGCAAAAAACATAACATCTATTCGATGTCATGTCAAGCAATTCACGACTTTCAATATCTGAAAAAAGCGTAAAATTTCATTGCCGCGCGAGGAAATCGTTATCTCGTTTCAAAGCCAACTTTGAGTGACTCTAGTCCGCGGATAACATAGGTATCCCGAAAATGCGATTCTTCTAGGAGTTGCAAGTTCTGGCAGCGGCGCAGCAGCGCCTTAAACGCAATGACGAGTTCTAAACGTGCCAGCGGTGCGCCGAGGCAAAAATGCACACCGCCGCCGAATGAAACGTGTCCATTGTCTTCTCGTGTGATGTCTAACACGTCTGGCATGTGAAAACGATCCGGGTCACGATTGGCGGCCCCAAACATTAACCCTAATTCGGTACCCTGCTTGAAAAAGTGTCCCTTATATTCCATGTCCTCCAACACCCACCGCCGGAACAACTGTAACGGTGTGTCATAGCGCAACAGTTCCTCGATTGCGCTGCTTGTCAGTTGCGGATTTTCGACCAGCAGTCTAAGTTGCTGAGGCGCACTAAACAGCCCGTGCAGTCCATTGCCTATTACATTGACAGTTGCCTCGTGTCCAGCATTCAGAAGCAGCACGCAGGTGGAAATCAATTCATCCATCGTCAGCCGGTCGCCACTTTCCTCGACTAATGCCAGTGCCGTTATCAAATCATCCGTCGGTTCGGTCCTTCGTGCTTCCGCTAAATGTTGCAGATAGTCGGAGAACTCTTCTGCAGCTTGGATGGCCTGCCGTTCCTGTTCCGGCGTGTGGTCTAGTTCGTACATGGCCACAATATCATGCGACCACGGACGCAGGCGGTGCCGGTCCTGCTCTGGCACACCCAGTAGTTCTGCTATAACGGTAACAGGTAAGGGCACTGCGAAGTCGGCCAGCACGTCCATCTCACCCTGCGCTGCCACTTCGTCTAGTAGGGCATTAGCGATGCTCTCAATTCGATCTCGCAAAGATTCCACACGGCGGGGCGTAAACACTTTATGCACGAGCGAGCGGAGTCGTGTGTGTTCCGGTGGTTCCTTGTCAAACATAGAGTTTTGGCTGAGCTTGTTAAAAGGGGCTAAAGCGGGGGGCAAGGGTGGCAGACCACGTTCCTCACGCGAAATGATATGATCCATCGTCCGCCCCAGTCGTCGGTCACGTAGCAGCGTATTCACATCATCATAGCGGCTCACAAACCACATTTTCCATGCTTCATAAAATAGAAAAGGAGTCTCTCTCCTCAGATCATCGTAATAGGGATAAGGATTTCGTTGAAAATCTGGCGCTAATGGATCAAATGCCATTGAATAATCCTCTTTACGATTTATGGTACTGTCTACTTGCTTAATTGTACCTGTTCCTTCCCTATCCACCTACCACGCCAGAAACTGTTAGTCACGCTACAATTATGCGCCAAAGTAGCTGTTCATCTCTAAGGAAATATATTATGCGGATGATAATTGATACAGATGCCGGCATTGACGATGCGATTGCCCTAATGATGGCACTGGCATCACCCGATGTTACGGTTGAAGCCATCACTACCCTTACAGGCAACGTGCATCTATCCAATGTGATCCCGAACGTTTTTACTATCATGCAAGTAATGGGCAACACGGTTCCAGTTTATGCGGGTGCACAGCACCCCCTCGTTGCCGATTGGTATTCTGCGTCCTACGTGCACGGCAATGACGGACTCGGAGATTGGCCGGAACGACCATCTGTTGAAGCAAAGCCTGAAAACGAACATGCTGCGTTAGCGCTCATCCGGCTGGCGAACCAAAACCCCGGTGAACTAACATTGGTGGCGCTTGGCCCGCTCACTAACATCGCTTTGGCCGCTCACCTCGACCCATCATTCCCCAAAAAAATAGGACGATTTGTGTTCATGGGTGGTACGATTGCCGCACAGGGTAATACACCCAATGTCACTGCTGAATTCAACATCTACGATGATCCCGAATCTGCTTACATGGCACTCAAAGTTCTTCCTTTAGCCGAAATGATTTCGTGGGAAACCACGATCCAGCACGCTGTGCCTGAAGTGGACTATCAAGCACTGCGAAGTGCGCCTTCTGATGCGGGCAAATTTCTAAAGGGTATTACTGAACAAATTATCCGCTTCTTGAGCGCATTGCCGCTTCATCCTCCCGTGTTTCCATTGGCCGATCCATTGGCGATGGCTATCGCACTTGAACCCCACTTGATTCAAGCTGCTGCTGACTACTATGGCACTGTCGAACTGAATGGAACCCACACACGTGGCCAAACCGTTATTGACTACCGACACGCCAAAAAATTGCCGGCCAATGTACGTGTCATTACTCAGGTAGACATGACAGGATTCAATCGTTTGTTGCGCCGATCTGTTGGTTTGACGGGTTGAAAAATGGTGTCAGTTGATACCAGAAACTAATTTTGTTCGCAACGGCAGCCGAGAATTAGGTTTGTCAAGATTCTTTTTGGTCATTCAGGAGTGTTAGTAGACGTGCTCTATATGTCATGTCACGTTCTGGCATTTCTGGCAGCACTTTTGAGGCTTCCGTCATAAAATGATTACGATCGCGGCCCATTTGTTGCCCGCGTTTAGTGTGCATATCAACGGCGTAATCAGGGATTTCAGGGCGAACACCTTGAGTTTCGACCGCCTGCGCGATCCAGTTTAGCAGGTCGTCACTCCCCCGTTCCTTCTGACTCTGGGAGAGGACACGTACCGCGTGTATGGCGAATAAATAGCGGTCTCCACGCGGGCGTGGAATACGAAAGTGCATTTGGTAGAGGCTTTCGACCAGTACCGGCGCACTCAAATTGCCATAACCGACATCCTCCACCGAAATTACTTGCAACCGCCCCCACAGATACTCTTCCATCTCTGGGCTTGTGGTCAACATTTCATAGGCCAATAGTGCCGCATTTTCCGTGTTTCCACGCCGAATTTCTTTTTGCAGAGCTGAAATCACCTCATCGGCAGCGAATTCATGGACTGTGCGTACGCGAGTCCAGGGGTCTGCAGTGAATGGCGGAACGGACATGGCTACCTCCCATATCAAGAATCTAAAGAGTATTTATGAAGGTGTGACGTGATAAGCTTGGGTTTTCACATCGTACAGTTAATCGCCGGCCACGACGCCACGTCGCAAGTTTGCCAGCTCTCGCCCGAATTGTGCAGCAAAATTACGGCGCTTTAGAAGCTCGGCTGCGCGAATTCTTAGTGCCACCAATATTAGTGCGATTAAGGTTGCAAACTGTGGGATCATTAACAGAATATCCGGCGGAAGACCAATGCTGGCATCGGTTTGTAATGTGGCAGATCCTGCTTCCGCCAGCCCGAAGAACAAAGATGTGAAAAATGCCGCCACCGGTTGCTCAAACGCAAACAATGACACCGTAATGGCTATCCAGCCGCGCCCAGCCGACATGTTGTCCACAAATTGGCTCAACACCCCAATCGAAAGGAATGCGCCCGCAATGCCCGCTAGAATTCCACTCAGTGTGAGGGCAAAAATTTGTACCAACGTAACGTTTATGCCTACTGCTTCTGCCGCCGCCCGGTTTTCTCCTACCGCCCGGATATGCCGCCCAAATCGTGTGCGGAACAGCACCACCCACACCACCACCACCAGCACCCAGCTTAAATAGACGATGATATTGTAATTGCTGAAACGATTTGCGAGGAAAGGGATGCCGTCCACAATGGGCAGGGGTAAGGTCGGCAGGCTGTTGATACTGGGGTCAGCCAGTGTTCCAAAAGCGCCGTAGTTGGTACGCATAAAAAATACGGTCGCATTTGACACAAACAAGTTGACTGCCAGTGCAAGAATAATCAGGTTGATTTTGATGCGTAGATAAAGTATCGCGAAAATTAGTCCCAGCACACCGCCAGAAATGGCGGCAGCCAACACGCCCACCATTGGATCGAGCCCCGTTTTGTACAGTGCGGCGACCGCTACGAAGGCTCCCAGCAGCATTTTGCCTTCGATTGCGAGATTGAGGACACCTGCTCGGCTGGCAAGTAAGGCTGCCAATGACCCCAAAATATAAGGCGTTGCCCGGCGGATGCTGCTTTGCACCATGAATTCTGGCAGACCAAAGAACAGCAGCACCACAATCAAAGCGCCGCCAATCAACAAGGCCGTTCGAATCTGGCGGTTGTAACTGTTAAGCAGTGTAATCATGTTCCACCACCACCCGGTTCTACAACTGATGCAATCTTAGGTGGGCGCAGCCGTGCTTGGATGCGGCCAATATTGCGCCGGAAGAAATCTTCCATTGAACTGAATAAAATGATGAACGCGATAATGATTCCCCCCAGCTGGCGTGGTAAATTACCAAATTGCAGATTGATCGCCCCTTGTTCCAGCCCTGCGAAAAACATCGCTACCAGCACAATTCCGGGAATGGATTCGCGCGCCAGAATTGCTACCAGCACGCCATCAAAACCGATGCCGCTGCTGGCAAATCCGTCAACCACCCGCCGTTCGACACCCAATATTTGGATAGCGCCTGCCAGTCCACTGAGCGCCCCGCTAATAAGCATCGCGCGAATAGCGGCGCGTTCGCTGGGAATGCCACCGAAGCGCGCGAACAAACTGGAGCCACGTGCCATCCGCTGCTCATATCCTGCCGTCATGCGCCATAAATACAAGCCGATGAAGATGGCCGCCAGTATGGCAATGATGATTCCAATCCCAGTGCGCGAGCCCGAAAACCAGTCCACATCTGGCAGCAGCCCACGATTGAACGGTACCAACCACGCTGTGTCGTCAATGCGCCGGGTGCGCGCCACATTATTGAAATCCGCCCTAAGAGGAAAGTTAATCAAGTATCCTACCAATTTGACAGCAATTGCGTTCAGTATGATCGTACTAATGAGTTCATTGACGTTGAGCTTGACTTTCAGATAGCCCGCGATCCACGAATAAAATGCTCCTACAATCATTGCTGCGCCAATACAGACCAGCGGCACAAATAGGTGCATTGCGGTCAACAGGGCAGGCGGCGCAGCCTCTGGGTCTGTTACCCCCGCCAGCGCGTATATTTGGTCAGGCAACCAGAATCCTAGAAATACCGATACTACTGCCCCCAGCACAAGCTGGCCGTCCATTCCGATGCTAAACATCCCTGCTTGGAATGCAACGGTGGCCGAAAGCGCTGTCAGAATAAGTATTGTTCCGCGTTCTAGCACGATTGCGAGCGGATGACCTTTTACGCCATACGTCGGGCCGAACACTGTCTGGGTCGAACCATCATCCGCTTGGGGATGGAAAATTATCAAATCGCCGAAAGTTTCGCAGCCCTTGGGTCCGAATCCCTCGCAGAACAACCGTTGGTAACCTTGGATGGGATCGCTCTGAGCCATTACTACAAATACGCTGCTCACAACTAGTCCAAGAATCGTTGCAAGTATCGGTATCGCAGCATTTTCGAACACGCTGCGAATGCGTTTGCCCATCATACCGCCGCCTTTTCATGTGCGTGTTCGCCATCCAAACTGCCGCCCGCCATCAATAACCCCACGTCCTGCTCGGTGGCAGCCTCCCGTTCAAGCACGCCCATAATCCGCCCCTCGAACATCACCGCAATGCGGTCGCTGAGCGAGAAAATTTCTTCCAGTTCGACTGAGACGAGCAAAACCGCTGCGCCGTTGTCGCGTGCCTCAACCAATGTCTTGTGGACAAATTCAATACTGCCAACATCGAGACCGCGCGTTGGTTGGTTAGCAATGATAAATGTCGGGTTGCCGTCCAGTTCTCGCCCCAGCACTACCTTCTGCAAGTTGCCGCCTGAAAGCGTGCGAATATCTTCGCCCACTCGCGCCGACTTGACCTGAAATGCCTCGATGATTTTCTGTGCTAATGCCCTCACGGGCCCACGTTGGAAGAAACCCCGTTCCGAATAGGGTGCTTGATGATAATGAGTTACGACCACATTCTCATCCAGATTGGTGCTCAAGTTGAGGCCCATGACCATGCGATCTTCTGGCACATGCGCCATGCCCGCCTCACGCCGGTCGCGCACGTTGCTATGCGTGATGTCTCTTCCCAGCAGCGAAACTCGCCCACCGTCTACGGGCCGTAGTCCCGCAATCGCTTCGATCAGTTCGGTTTGTCCATTGCCGCTCACGCCAGCAATGCCCAGAATTTCGCCTGCCCGCACCGTAAGGCTCACGCCGAACACAGCCGGTATACCCCCTGTGCCTGCTACCAGCAAATTATCAGCCTCCAGCACTGTGTCGCCCGGTTTCGCAGGTTGCTTGTCAACCTGCAAAATAACCTCGCGTCCCACCATCAGCCGCGCCATATCACGAATAGAGACATCCGCCACCTGATGTGTGCCGATCATCTTACCGCGCCGCATCACACTCACCCGATCAGCCACCTCTTTGACTTCCAGCAGCTTGTGAGTGATCAGGATGACGGTTCGGCCACTGTCTGCCAGCTTCCGGATAACGGTATACAACTCGTGGACTTCCTGCGGTGTCAATACGGCTGTCGGCTCGTCCAATATCAATACTTGTGCATTACGTTGCAGGGTCTTCAAAATTTCAACACGCTGTTGCAAGCCCACTGAAATATCTGCTACCCGCAAGTTTGGATTAACGGGAAGTCCGAAGCTCTCTGCTAGGCTGCGAACAGCTTCCGCTTCGGATGCGCCATTGATGAAACCCAGTTGATTGGGTTCCATACCGAGCATGATATTTTGTGCGATAGTAAACGATGGAACCAGCTTGAAATGCTGGTGTACCATACCAACTTTATGCAGGATAGCGTCATTCGGATGGTGGATGCGAACCGGCTTTTCATCCAGCAAAATCTGGCCGGAATCCGCGGAAACGAGGCCATATAGAATGCTCATCAGCGTGGTCTTGCCCGCGCCATTTTCACCCACCAGTGCGTGAACTTCGCCTTTTTCAACGCTCAGCGTCACGTCATCGCAGGCAACGACACCGGTGCTGTCGAAATATTTGCGGATATGCCGCATTTCAACGGCTGAAGTCATAACATTCTCCAATGTTGTTGGAGGCTAAAACAATACGAGGGATGAACGGAAAGCCGTTCATCCCTGCTAAAACTCAACTCATCACGCACACACTAGCTTGACGCAGCTTCCAGTGCGTTGGTTACCTTAATTTCACCGTCCAGAATCTTCTGGCGGGCTTCATCAATCGCCTGCCGCACAGCGGGCAGCTTCTCGACCATGTCAGCCGGACCATTTTCATCGAACGTACGGGAGCATACGCCAACATCCCAGCTCAAGCCCGCGAAGCCTTCCTTCAGACCTACGGTTGTTTCGCCGGGGGTGTAAGTGTCATCAATCACGCTCTCAACGAAGTTGAACACCGCATTGTCCACGCGCTTCATGGCCGAAACAATCACGGTGCCGGGGTACAAGTCATCTTGGTTGCTGTCTACACCTATCGCGAAGTTTCCGGTATCCTTCGCAGCTTCCAGCACGCCTTCACCGCTGCGTCCTGCTACTTGATAAAGAATGTCAGCGCCTTCGGAGAATAGCCCCAGCGCCAATTCCTTTGCGCGCACCGGGTCGGAGAACGGATTCTCGCCGCCTACATAGCCGCGCACAGTTTCACAATCCGAACATACTGACTTCACACCTTCTTCAAAGCCAACGATGAACAGATTAATGCCGGGGAAATCGCCACCGCCTACCGCGCCGACTTTCTTGGTGCGGGTGAGCATACCCGCCGCAATGCCTGCCAGATAGCTATTTTCGTGTGTCAGAATGTTATAGAGCGCCAGATTGTCGATGTCAGGTACACCATCGAAGAAGAAGGTTTCCTGTGCGCCAAATTTCTGGTCTGGGAATTCTTCCGCAATTTCTTGAACGGTGCTGGCATCTACTGCAATTGTGATGACGATATCTGGACCATCCTGCACGGCACGGCGCACGGCGGCGTCATGTTCTTGCACGCCCGCTGTTTCAATGATCGTGCCTGTTACACCCAACTCCGCAATGGCACGTTCCGCACCAGCCGCCGCCGAGTCGATGAATGAACGGTCACCACGCGGGTTGGGTAGGATGATTTCGAAGCTGTACTTCGAGTTTTCAGCAGGCGGTGCGACTGTCGCTTCCATCGCGCTAGCATCTGAACTGAGGCACGGATCAACATATTCATCCTGCGCCACGACCAGATTAGCAGCGGCCAGTGTCAACAGCACCCCTAAACAAAGGACGGTAATAAACAATCGCATACGAGAACTTCGAGACATGGTTTACTCCTCAATTGCAAAAATTACTATTTCTATTAGATTGGGTTCAAAGCATATTTGCTTTGTTAAAATCAGATGAAAAGCATAGCGCGTTTTTGAGTAGGCTGCTACTGTTCTTGACTGTGCTATTGTGCAAAACTAGCAAAATTTACAGACTTAGATAAGATGATTATTCATTGCTAATAGAACTACACAAAAGAGTAATATGACAACCCGCATAATTCTTGACACTGATATCGGGACGGATGTTGATGACTGCCTAGCTTTGGCTCTCCTCCTCTGCTCTCCTGAAATTTCCTTAGAGGGCGTGACCTGCGTCTATGGTGATGTAGAACTGCGCGCCCGCATGGTGCGTAAACTGCTTCAATTGCGTGATTACACGAACGTTCCGGTTCTAATGGGCGTAAGCCAACCCCTTTTACGGTTGCGTTCGGTCTATTGGGAAGATCACGAAGGGCAGGGCTTGCTCGAACCTGAAGATGACGAGATGGTGCTTGATCCGCGTTTTGCCCCGGATTACATCATCCAAATGGTGATGGAAAATCCCGGTCAAATTCACCTTGCCGCCATAGGCCCGCTTACCAATATCGCACAAGCCATTCTCAAAGAACCTCGCATCGCCCATGCAGTCGCCGGAATTACCATCATGGGTGGAGTTGTGCGCGGCATGAGTCGGCTTGAGTTGCCTGTTGCCGAGCATAACATTGTCTGCGATCCTGAGGCGGCTCATATCGTGTTTTCTTCCGGCGCACCCATTACCCTCGTTCCGCTTGACCTGACCACGCAGGTACGGGTGGACAAGGCGGGATGTGACCGCATTCGTAGTGGTGGCACCCTGTTTCATCACGCTGTTGCCGGCCAGCTCGATCTATATCCACGCTTTCAACTCCAAGGGTGGACAAATCTACATGATCCGTTGGCCGTTGCAATCCTGGTTGATCCTTCGCTGGTTCAATATGAAAAAGTCGTCGTTGAAGTTGAAACTTCCGGTCGCTTGTCTGCTGGTGCGACTCTTGCTCGGTTGCCGCGCTCTAACGAAACAGCCAATGTTCGGTTAGCGACCTCCGTTGATGTTGCTCGCTTCGAAGCGTTCTTCATCGAGCGTTTGGAGCGTTAGCTGATGCCCATCGTACTGCTATATAATGGTCGAGTCGTATGCCTTGGACAGTCTGACAGACTGTATGATCGGGGCTACGTGTTGCTTGAAGATGATCGCATAGTCGCGGTTGGCGATGTGGCTAACTTACCGGCCAACCAAAGTTGCGATCAAGTTATTGATTGTGCTGGCAAGCTCCTCATGCCCGGCCTTGTCAATGCCCATACCCATACCCCGATGACTCTATTTCGTGGAATGGCCGAAGGTGTCTCGCTATTCACGATGGATGGTTGGTACAACTCCATCCGCACGTTGGAAATGGTCATGACCGCCGACATGGTTCCTGCGGCGGTCGAAGTTGCGTGTGCTGAAATGATTCGCACCGGCACGACCACATTTGCCGACCAGTACTTCTTTATGGATCAAATCATTCCCGTTGTTTCACGCAGTGGAATGCGCGCCGCCTTGGCTTACGGCATTGTCGAACTGGGCGATTCAGTTGCACGTGAGCGCGAGTTGTCACGCTTGGATGCTTTTCTCGAAGAAATTGGCAACGAGCCGACCGGTCGCCTTCAGGGATGGGTAGGGCCGCATGCGTTTTTTGTAGACAACTCCCTCGAATTGATGCAGCAGGAACGCCTTATCGCTGAAAAATACGATACTGGCCTTCATATTCACTTATCAACCACCGGTGAAGAAGATGAGTTTTGCCAGCGCGAGTTTGGCTTGAGCGCCGTATCCAAGATGGATGAACTGGGTATGCTTCGTCGTCCACTCCTCGCCGCCCACTCCATTTCTATCCCTGCTGAGGATTGGGCTACATTAGCTGCGCGTTCATTCACTGCCGTCACCTGTCCGAGCGCCTCTATGCGCGCCGGGGCTGATGCCGCGCCGGTTGTCGGATTGCGTGCTGCTGGTGTCAATGTTGCGCTCGGCACGGATAATGTCTGCAATAACAACGATTATGATCTGTTCCACGAAATGCGGACGCTCGCCAAACTTGCCAGCTTCCGTGAAAAGCGTCCGGGTGCCCTCACCGCTCGCGAAGTGCTGCACATTGCCACTGCTGCTGGCGCGCAGGCGCTGGGCCTTGCTGACCAAATAGGCGAATTGTCCGTTGGGCGCAAAGCCGACCTAATCATGCTTGACCAGAGCGGAGTAGGGTGGTCGCCGCTACCGGGCAACGATCCCTTCACCGCGCTGGTTTACAGCGTCGGTGGATTACAGGTCTCTGATGTCATAGTTGATGGAAATTGGCTTTTGCAGGATACGAGATGGCAAACAGTTGACTATTTGCAGGCTGTGCAGCATCTAAACCGCCATGTCACGCGCCTACTGGAACTTCGTCCATCAGGCAATGGCTGATCAATCGCCTGTAGTATCTGACTCAATAGACTCATTGTCCTGTTTGATCTACACGTCACATTCTTTGACAAAGTTCTCGATGGTCAAACAAACCGCTCAAAGTCTGGTCGCCATAACCGATGCCCTGAATCTTCAAATACCACAATTTTGCTTTGCGGTGCATATTCCACATACTTTCGCCGCTATGTCTTCTCGGAGCAAGGAGGTAGATTTTGCACCCCGTAACACCAGAATAGGGCAGGAGAGCTCATTCAAGCGCTCCCATAGTGAAATTTCCTTCGACTCATATTGAATTCCTAAGACTGCCTTCATCGGCATTTCGTTTGGATACTTCATCATCACCCGTAGCGCCCAGTCTGCCGTGAACGTTGGATATTCTGCGGGATAACCGCCAATAATCAAACCTGATACGCGGTTAGGGTAGTTGAGCGCGTAGCCGATAGCGTAGTTGACGCCTATCGAATGCCCCATCAGGCATGTCCGCTTCAATCCGGAGTGTTCAATGATGGCGGCCACGTCTTCGACATGATCTTCAAAACGGTAGCCGACTTCTGGAATATCACTTTTGCCCCGTCCGCGCAGGCTGAGCGATAATCCCCGTCGAGGTAAGAGGGCTTCAATTGTGGGGCGGAAACTTTCAGCGTCACTGCTTAACCCCGGTATGCAGACCAGAGACATGTCTGTCGAGTTTGTTTCTGCATCTAAATAATGCAAGCGGATATTGTGATTATCTGCCCAGCGGTCAACGATCAACGTGTCTACTCCTGACGCATCACTTATCACATTATCCCATAGGAATAAATGTGCCGACAAGCCTGCTTCATTATCGTCTCATCGTTTGAATTTACAAATCATCCCAAACGGATTTCATACCAGTTACCAACCTTCTTAACCGTCTCTCTCCCTCAAAATAGTTAACGTCACACCCTGAAAAAAGTGACCAAATGTTCGGCCAAATGTTCACCCATTTTGCCCTATGCTGTGGTACGCTGTTCTATAGCGTTTAGCCGTAATGATTAATCTTTGTCTACTAACCATGACCACAAACCAACTTTCTGCCTCTGCATCTGTGCTATACCTCTTGCTAGACAACGGAGAATGCCTATGCTCATTCTGCGTGCTTCTACATTTTTTCCAGCGCGTCGCTCACTCATTTCCGCCGAAAGAGCATAAACACGACGACGCGGCAGCAACAAGTGAGCCAACCGCTGCACTGGCGTCATTGCAGCGCCTGTCTCCCGTGTTCCCGCCCGCCAATTGTGTCAGTGCAGCGGTTGGAGGGGAGCTTCCCGCCTGTCAATGCAGCGGCAATTTTGCCATCGGATCACCCGAATTGTTCCCTTGAATGACCACTTGGTGGCTGATATAATTTCTAAACATTAATGAAAAATGCAGTTGCGCCGTCTGGCGCATTTTGTTCGGAAGGACGTATATCATGAATGAACTATTGACGGCGCTTCAGGCGGAAGATCGCGGTCATCCGGAACTTGCGCCCGGTGATACCGTGAAAGTACATGTTCGCATTGTCGAAGGTGATCGCGAACGTGTTCAGATATTTCAGGGCATTGTAATCCGCTTGCGTGGTGGTTCGAATAACGCCAACTTTACCGTGCGTCGTATTGCCAGCCACGGCATCGGGGTAGAACGTACCTTCCTGCTCCAAAGCCCGCGCATCGAGAAAATTGAAATCGTCCGCCGCTCCAAAGTGCGCCGTGCCCAGTTGTACTATCTCCGCGACCTGCGCGGTAAGGCTGCCCGCCTGAAGGAACGCCGGGGCTAATCTTGAAGCCTCTCATCGGCATCGTAGCGTCCAGTTATACTGCGCCATCCACCGGATGGGAATACAACCGGGGTTATGTGCCGATTATTCAGGCCGTCGAAGAAGCAGGCGGCCTGCCTGTAATCATCCCTGTCAGTATCAGTGATGATGTCTTGCAGGGCATCTACCAGCGTCTGGATGGTGTTTTGCTGCCCGGTGGTGGCGATGTGCGCCCCAGTATTTACGGCGCAGAAGCGCACCCCCTCACCGATAATCTGGACGATGCCCGCGACCATGTCGAAATAAATTTGACGCGCTTGGCTGTTGCCGATGATCGGCCGGTGTTCGGCATCTGTCGCGGACATCAGGTTTTGAATGTTGCCTTAGGTGGGACGTTGATACAGGATGTTCCCAGCGAGATTGGCGAAACCATTCCCCACAACATCACAGTGCCCCGCAGCGCCCGCGCCCACGAAGTTCAAATTGATCCGTCAAGTCGTCTCGCTTCCATTCTTGGCTCAACCAAACTAGAAGTGAACAGCTTGCACCATCAGTCTGTTCTTCAGCCCGCGCCGGATGTTTGTATTACTGCTTACTCGCCTGATGGTGTAGTCGAAGCGCTTGAAATGCCCAACAAGAAATTCGTCCTCAGTGTTCAATGGCATCCCGAAGACCTCTATACGAATTACCCGGCCATGAAGCAGCTGTTTAAAGCCTTTGTCGAGGCAGCCGGTGGTCAATCTCCCCGCTAAGATCGGTGTATTTGACTCCGGTATCGGCGGTCTTTCTGTCCTCCGCGAAATTCACCGTTTGTTACCACAGCACCCTACCGTATACGTCGCCGATCAATATCACTTACCCTACGGCCCCCGCCCTACACATGAAATCCGTGCCTACTCCGAAGCTATAACCAATTTCCTCATCGAGCAGGGCTGTGTGGTTATCGTCATCGCCTGCAATACTGCCAGCGCCGCCAGCCTCGAATATTTGCGCCAGCGTTTCCCAACTGTGCCTTTCGTCGGTATGGAACCCGCCCTCAAACCCGCGCTGGCCGAGTCCCGATCTGGCGTAGTAGGTGTTTTATCCACCCGCGCCACCGCTGAAGGAGATCTCTATAAACGTTTGTTGCAGCGTTATGCAGAAGGTAGGCAGGTCATCACACAGGTCGCGCCGGAACTGGTTCGCATCGCCGAAGAACAGAGCCAGCACACACGGGCCAGTCGCGCTATTATCGCGGACTGTCTTCAACCCATGCTCGCTGCTCATGCCGATGCCATTGTATTGGCCTGCACCCATTTCCCCTTTATAGCCGATGCTCTTCAAGAGGTGGCAGGGCAGGGCATCAAGCTGATTGACCCGGCCCCCGCCGTAGCCCGCCAGACCGCCCGCCTTTGGCCCACTGAAGCACAAATCACAATAAGTTCTAATATGTACTTTACTAGTGGTAATCCTGAGAATTTGCAAGATACACTGGCGCGTTTGGTAGAAATTCACCATCATGTTCACCGAATCATGTGGAATTCCGCTGCCATTGAGTTGTGACCTAAACCTAGAATACCTTGACCTAGGGACGAGATATTATCTCATGTGGCGCAATATGGAGTTAGCCTTTCTTTCCCTCCACCGTCACCCGGCGCAGCGTCGCATCTGGAGGCTTGAGAGGAATCAATATAAAGAATGTGCTGCCGGGATTCTCGTCTTTATTGAATCCCGGACTTTCCGCCCAAATTCGCCCGCCATGTCCTTCGATCACTCCACGCGCAATTGTCAGCCCTAAACCCGGCCCGGCCCCCATAAACTTGTAATTCCCACTGGAATGCAACCCCGGATCGTAGCCACGATAAAATTTCTGGAAGATGAGTTCTAAATTCTCGTTGCTAATGCCGACGCCCGTATCGCTAATGGTAACCAGAAGAGAAGGTGTCTCTACCTCCGGTCCGGTGGATACAAATACGCAACCACGTCTATCTTCCCACCGTCAGGCGTGAACTTGATCGCATTCACGACCACATTGCGGAAGGCCTGCATCAACCGTTCTGGGTCGGCTTCCAGTGCTGGCAATCCCTTTAGGCCGCGTGCTGAAAGGCTCAATTTGCGCTGCTTGATGGCGTCTGACAGCGGTTCTATTGCTGACCGGACAATCTGCTCAATCGTTGAAGTCTCAAAGTGCAAATTAAGTGCGTTCACATCGATCTGGCTCACATCCAGCATCGCGCCAATCAAATCGTCCATGCGCTCGGTAGCCTTGCGCAGATTTTCTATCAATCCCGCCGCTTGGTCTTTGTCCAGTGCTTCTTGCTCGTTGAGGGCATCAGCGATGTCTATATACCCTCGAATTTGTGCTAACGGAGTTCGTAATTCGTGGCTGGCGATGGTCACAAAATCCGTTTTGACCGCATCCAACTTGCCCATCTGTTGATTTGCGATATTCAGTTCATTGTTGAGCTGAGTCATATTGCTGTTCAGACGGCGTAAATCTGCGACTAAGGTTGCATTTCGTAGTGCTACACCGGTTTGGTTCGCCAGTGTGGCCAGTAACTCTAGATCATGCGGATAGTACGGCGCATCGTTAACCTTTGCTCCGCATGCCAATATGCCAATCAACGCCTCGTCAACAATGATCGGTGCATAAGCGCTAGTTTGCAGTTGGCGCAGAAAATCCCGCTCTATCGCAGGTATGTCACTATAACGAGAATGGTATTCGATGTCGAACTGAGAGAGCGGTACTTGCTGAGTGGCGAATTGCTGATACACGGGACTTTTAATGTACAACACGCCGCTCCGTTCCTTCACATCGGTGAAGCTGCCCGGCGCAGCTAGCAGTACCACTTTCCCGCCTTCGGAATGCTTGACTAATAGCATTCCAGAACGCCGTACTCCCATAGCTGTATTAAGGGTTGAACGAACAATGCTCGTCAGCACGTCAAGTTCTACGGACTTCGACACCTGCTGACTGTACTGCCGTGTGACCTGTGTTGTGTTTGCTCGCGTACCTCGTAGTATCGGATTGAGAACCAATTCGGTAAGTTTCCGCGCCGGCGTGTAAACAACTGCAACCGCCAAGGCGATTATCACCAGTACGAGGTTACCCTCCAGCGTGTGGGGTATTCCCAATCGGTTTACAAAGTATAAAGCAAAGAAGACCAGCCCGGCTATCAACAGGGTGAATAAAATAGTCCGTAAGGATCGACTGACACCACTTCGGATATCAACAATTTGGTAGGACACATTTGCGTAAACTGTACCTATGCTGCCCATTAGTAAGGCTACATTGCCTACTAGTACCAGTACCCTGGTGCCACTGAGTAATAGCAAACATCCTACTAGCACTGCGACGCTCGTGACCACCCAATACAACGCTCGGTTAGCGACTTCTGGCAGTTGTGCGCTATAAAATGCAATAAACACTAGCCCGAGTAGAACAATCGTTGTGATGCCAAACCCGCCCAATAAAACCCACGCCGCCGCGGTCGGTTGGTTAAACGCCTGAACAATCCACGTACCGTCACCGATTGAGAGTGTTTCACTTAGGCCACCGCTGACAGCAAATATGATTAACCACACACTACCTAAAATGGCCCAAATGCGTGCGCTAATGCCATTATTTTCTCGCTGAACATCTTTTAGGACAATACTGCCGAAAATCGTTAGTGATCCAATCAACAGTATGGAAAGTAGAAATCCATGCTGATATTTTCCAGTTGGTAGTGGCGTGGGCAGTGTGAGGAGTAAGAGACTGGCCGCCAGTCCAAATATCAGCATAATCGTTAACCACCACCGACCACTGCGCGACGGTGTCCGTTGCACTTGCACGTAGACCAACAAGCCAACATAAAGCACACTGATGGCGCTGACTATGCCATTAAATAGTGAATCCATCCGCACGACGACCTTCTGTAAACCCTATTGGTCTACTTGAGGATGTAGTAAGTGCCTTTCTTGGAACCGACCTTAAGGAGGATACCTTGCTCCACCATATCAGCCAGATCCAAACGAAGCGTTTCGGCGGATACGCCCTGACACAGGGAACGGTATTCGCGGTTAGTAATCGAACCGTGGTCGCGGATGTACTGAAGTGCCCGTGCCTGCCGGTGATTAGTGTTGCGGGACCATTCCGGGGCTTTCTGCTTTTCCCGTTCGTTGTATAACGTGACGGCAAAACTATAAGGGCGGGCGTCAAAGTAGGGCGGCTTATGACCAGCTTGTTGCATGACTTCCATCATGCGGTCAATACCTAGCCCAAGTTCCTCGATATAACCCCATTGGAACAGTCCGTTGACCAGACGGGGATTACGGCTGAAATGCTCATCTACAATGTTTTCAACCGTGATAAATCCGGGCAAACCGCCGGGCGAAATCACCTCGAGACGATCAGAGTACATGCGAATTTCGATACGTCTGCCTTTTAGTCGGTAGTCACGGTGGCAGATGGCATTAACAATTGCTTCGCGCACAGCAAATTGCGGGTATTCATATGTCTCTTCGCGTTCTAGACCCTTTACAACGGCACTAACGGCCATTTCGCTCCAAATTAAGTTCCAGGCATTTTCGATTAAGCGTGGTACAGGACCTGTCAGTTCTTCGCGGCGTGTATACCCCGCAAGGCCGTTTTCGCCACGCGGTGTTTTGCCGACGAATTTGGCGAAAACCACACTGCTTTGTGGGATCCAATGTTGAGGATACTCGCTGAACAAGAGAATTCCGGTGACCGTTGCTTTCCCTTCAGGATTTGTAGCGCCAATTTCTTTCATCAAATCAGCGACTTTTCCGTTATACGGCCGCTTGGTGCGTTCAGCGCGCTTCGCCAGATACTCGGTAATCATCTTGTTGCTGAAGTCATCAATGGTGGCGCCCGGCACGGTTTCCGATTCGAAGTCACCTGTATTCTTCGCGCTGGCGAGTTTGAGGATTTCCTGACCGCCCAGTGGCCTATTTTTTACACCGCTGCGAATAAGAACCCGTCCATCAGACAGAGCATGAAGTTCAATACTTCGCGGCACACGCAGTGTGTAAACGGTTCCTTTTTCGCTTTCGACTTCTTCCCAATTGCCGATAACCACAGGGGGGTTGCAGGCCGAATCCGCATCCTTCAGCGCTTTTTCCAGTGTCTTGCTTTCGATCTTCTTTGAAGCGATTTCACCATCATCTTTTAGACCGAAAACAATCATGCCGCCTTCGGTATTCGCAAATGCTACCAGGGTTTCAGCGATGGCATTTGGTTCGGGTTTTTCAAGGAAAGCTAACCGCGGCCCTTGTTCAGATTTTATCAGGTCAAGAGTTGCCATATATCTCTTTTGGGTTATTAGTTGTGTCTGCACACATGTTTTAGCTTATCGCCATTTTAACATACTTTGCCCACTCTGATAGGTTTCATAGTTTGTTAATTCTGGCGCAATTTCTCCACTGTAGTCTGTTTAATTATGTTATACTCGCAACCATGAAACCAAAATACCTGCTCAACTTAATGAGCGACCGATTGTCCACACTCCCTCTAGTTGTCCTATATTTGACTGACGGTTGCAATAGCCGCTGTGTCACGTGCGACATTTGGCGTAATCCTCGGCGCAACATGCGGTTGGAACTCATAGAAGAAATTGCATCTAGCTTCAAGGCTTTACAGGTACGGTGGGTATTGCTGAGTGGGGGAGAGGCTATGCAGCATCCTCAATGGCCCCAAATCGCAAAACGGTTACGGGCAGAGGGTACCTATATAACACTGCTTACTAACGGTCTATTGCTTCGCAAACAGGTTCAGGATGTGAATGCAAGCGTAGATGAGGTTATCGTAAGTTTAGATGGGGGCACGGCAGAAACCTACATGTCTATACGCGGAGTAGATGGTTTTGAGTTGATACTGGATGGTATTCGTTCTGTACGCGAGGGCGGAATTCCAGTGTCAACCCGTACGACTCTCCAGCGTGCAAATTACAAAGAAGTACCTCAAATAATTGATGTGGCTAAGGCTGCTGACGTAAACCGTATCAGCTTTCTGACAGTAGATATTAGCAATCAATATGCTTTCGGTTCGAGATTTGCCGCTGATCCAGCGTTGGCAGTTATTGCGGATATGGGGCCGGGCGCTCCGCTTGAACACGGCCCATCTGCAACAGCGCTCACCAACGATGATGTTACGATATTTGAAAACTTGGTTGATGACGTGACCCGCCGATACGCTGAGGACTTCGCTAGCGGCCTAATAGCTGAATCACCTGAAAAATTGAAACGGATGGTATCTTATTTTCGTGCTATCAACGGCGATTCGCCTTATCCAAGACATCGTTGCAACTCGCCTCACATTTCTACCGTAATTGAAGTAGACGGTACAATACGGCCCTGTTACTTCCTTCCGTCATACGGCAAAATTTCTCGTGATGATTCGCTCTACGAGGTTCTAAACTCGGCTGCCGCTCAAACGCTCCGTCGTAGCTACCGCGAAGGGCATCGCTCTGAGTGTGAACGTTGTGTCTGTCCCCTTTACAAAGGGCCGCGCGCATTACTAAGGATGTGAAGATGGGCGCACTGTTCATCATGATCATATTCACATCAATATGCACCTTTTTCCTGGTACGATCTATTCTTATTTTGATTGGGTTATACAAAGAGCCGATCATTCGAACATTCGCAGAGTATGGTCCGCGGGAGAATTTGTATCTTCCGGCTTTGCCGCTATTTGCATGGACGGGGGCCCTCTTGTTCCTGTCTGGAATGTGGGCTGCTCCCATCAGTCGGTTGTCATTCTTACTTACGGCGCTTGCAGTTGTCTTAGGACTTTTGACGGCCGTGGGTTACAACAATTATGCAACCGCTGAGAAATATCACACAATGTTGCTGCCATATCCGCGGTGGTATCATGAATTACGTGAACGGACCACCCGTTATGAACGACGGCGGATTGGTTTTATGTGGCTGCACCTTCCGGCCCGTTGCCGTCTTTCATACAACAGCAGTGATTATTTGTTCTTTATCTGGGCTGATTTCATCATAATGGGTACTATCCGAGAAGAAGAACTTAACCCCAAAGACGAAGAATTTTTCTACACTGGTCATTAGTTTTTATCATGTTGAAACGCATATTCGGTAGCTTGCGCCCCGAACGTCCTCTGCAAACACTTTCTAGTCTCGCCGCATACGAGCAGTGGGCAGCAATATATCCGCCTCATGCCCATAATGCACTTATGCTAGCCGAAGAAGGCGCGATGAAGAGTCTCATTTTGAACTTGGATGGACAAATTGTGCTGGATTTGGCCTGTGGCACGGGACGATATGGATTGTTGGCTCAGGAATTGGGGGCCCGCAAGGTCATTGGCATCGACAATAGTTTGCCTATGTTGCGTGAGAACCGCCTTCCGCATCGCATCCTTTCATCGAGCGAACAAATTCCATTACTAGATCGCTCAGTCGATGTAATCCTGTGCGGACTGGCTCTCGGTCATTTAGCTCATTTGTTACCATCAATTCGGGAAATGGCGCGTGTGTTAAATTCCGGCGGATGGGCGCTTGTCAGTGACTTTCATCCATTCATTTTCCTGAACGGACAGAAGAGAACTTTTACGGGTAGCGATGGTCGAACATTTGCTGTAGAACATTACGCTCATCTCTATTCAGATTATCATCGCGAAGTGGCAGCTTCCGGTCTAGTAATTGATGCTGTGGTTGAGCCACGACTGGGCTATGACTCCGTAGTTCGATTTGCTGATACAGAAACCGAAAACGGTACGCCTGTTATTATCGCACTACGTCTTCGTAAACCGTAATAATTACCCTTTGGTTGATACAAGGCTTAATCCGGACTAACTTGCGTCGTCCGAGCGTTCCGTATTTTCGCTATCGAGGCCGTTGTTTTTATATGGTCGTGCTATGACTATATACGCAATGAGAATTCCAGCAATTACAGCCGGTGGAATACAGAATGCGGCAAATAGGCGCGAGATTGCTGGTATATTTGTATTACCCAGTCCGATCCATATTGCACCAAATAAAATGATTCCTAATACGGCCAATATTAACCCGGCTATTGTAGCCTTTGGCAGTACTGCGCTGAGAGAAAACGGGGATTTTTTCATATACGGTTTTGTCCACTTATTTCCCATGATTATATGCAATCCGTATCATCATCCAAGTGTGAAACACTGGCAAGATGCAGATTGAGCTAGCATGAAATTGATTTCTACGGCTGATTTCAGAGCTGTGATGCGATTTGGACAGTTTATTGACTGGGTTCAATCATAAATAATACAGATTGAGTTTCGGTAGGCTGTACGATTGTAGGTTTTGATCGTGAATTGTTGGCTATTTGCCTAACGGGTCTAGCGCCCATTCGTGCTGGAGGTACGGTAATGGCAGGTGGCTGTCGGCGCGAAACGGATGGAATTGTATCAGTCGCAGTGTCATGAACAGTGTGCGGTTGCACAATTCGATGCCGCCAACGCCGCATAAGAGAAACTAATATTGACAGTGAAAATACACTGACAATCAAAATTGCTATGATTGTGGCGATGCTTCCAATTTGTAAGATGATCATTATAGCGTGACCGACAATACTCCCTTTATTTTAATTGTATGGTTGGAATTACGGTCAAACAATAGTCCGAAAGTTGAATTTTCGGTTAGAAAATCCATAGAAAGCAATCCCCATGTCTACAATGGGGATTGTTACTTGTCACACAGCAATATGAAACTCACTACTCATTTTTCATTTGCCTTCTGAATTTTTGTCCATTCGTCCTTTAGGGTTACTGTACGATTAAATACGAGCGTAACTGGCGTAGAATCCGGATCAACGCAGAAATATCCCAAGCGCTCAAATTGGAAGCGATTTCCTACAACTGCGTCTTTCAAACTTGGCTCTACGTAACACCGATCAAGCGTCTGTAGCGAATTGGGGTTGATGTATTCTGTGAAATCTTTCCCCTCGCTCTCATCGTTGGGGTTAGCTCGGTCAAATAAAGTACTATATAAACGCACCTCTGCCTCAATCGCATCCGCAGCTGAAACCCAATGCAAAGTTGCTTTTACCTTACGACCATCTGGCGCGTTTCCGCCGCGTGTTTCAGGATCATAGGTGCAGTGAAGTTCTACGATATTTCCCTTTTCATCTTTCACTACTTCTTTACAGGTAATGAAGTAGCCATAGCGTAGACGAACTTCTCGCCCCGGTGCCAACCGATAGAATTTGTTCGGCGGATTCTCCATGAAATCATCTTGCTCAATGTATAAGACTTTTGAGAAGGGTACTTTTCGAGTGCCTGCTTCCGGATTTTCCGGATTGTTAATGGCGTCGAATTCTTCGGTCTGTCCTTCTGGATAGTTGGTGATTACAACTCGCAGAGGATTTAATACCGCCATGACTCGTTTAGAATGTTGGTTCAAATCTTGTCGTACACAGTACTCAAGGAGCGCCATTTCTGCCGTACTGTTGTTTTTTGCGACCCCCACGACATCACACAAATTACGAATAGCTTCCGGAGTATAGCCACGTCGCCGCATACCGGATATGGTTGGCATACGGGGATCATCCCATCCTCGAACATGATTTTCTTTGACCAAGCGAATTAGTTTGCGCTTGCTCAATACGGTATGTGTTAAATTCAGTCGTGCAAACTCGATCTGTTGTGGATGGTAAATATCGAGCGCCTCAATGAGCCAATCATAGAGCGGACGATGATCTTCAAATTCTAGAGTGCAAATTGAATGGGTAATGCCTTCAATGGAATCCGACTGGCCGTGCGCGAAGTCATACATGGGATAAATGCACCACGTATTTCCAGTTCGGTGGTGCTCTGCGTGCAGGATGCGATACAGAACGGGGTCGCGCAAGTTCATATTCGGGGAGGTCATATCAATTTTAGCCCGCAAAACGTACTTCCCGTCTTCAAATTCGCCTTTGCGCATTCTTTCAAACAAATCTTTATTTTCTTGGATGGGTCGGTTGCGGTAAGGACTTTCCTTCCCGGATTCAGTTAGCGTCCCGCGATAGGCTCGAATCTCATCAGCACTGAGTTCATCTACGTACGCTTTGCCATCCTCAATGAGTTTCAGGGCAAATGTATAGAGCTGCTCAAAGTAATCCGAGGCATAGTAGACTTGTTTATCCCATTCGAAACCCAACCAGCGCACATCGGCCATAATTGATTCAACGTATTCGACTTCTTCCTTGCTCGGGTTAGTATCGTCAAATCGCAGGTTGCATTTACCATCGTAGTCTGCCGCCAAGCCAAAGTTCAGGCAAATCGACTTGGCATGACCGACATGCAGATACCCATTTGGTTCGGGAGGAAAACGAGTGTGAACACGGTTTCCAAACCTGTTTGCGCGGTTGTCTTCATCAATAAGTTCCCGAATGAAGTTAGTGCGAACAGACGGCTCATCACTAGATTCAGTGGTGTTGTTTTCCAATTCATGGTCGGCCATGTGCTGCATCAGCTCCTATTATTACTGTTGAACTCGGATGCGGAGTAAACAAAAACCCCGTAGCAAATTGCTGTGCTACGGGGGATGCTGGGGGACGTGTAGCCAAGTCGAACATCCCCACTCCCTCAATACCTTCGATTTTATCCAACAAATCACATTTCCTCAACGTGCCAGCTTAGCACGTTTCACTCACCTGACATGATGTCGGCTTTTCGGTGATTGAGGGGAGACTGAACCTCCCCCAACCACCTTGAAGGCTCGCTGCCGTAGCCAGCAAGACTCCCGTAGGTCAGTGTAGCACAACCTTCGCGATGTCTTTGCCAGCACAGCGATTTTTATCCGGTTTGTCGAGTGAAAGAGGAAATGGCAATGACTCGTGTTTTCGTATTCACCAATCACAAAGGGGGTGTCGGGAAATCGACATCCGCTACCAATACCGCGTTCGGTATCGCCGGGATGCTGCGACGAGCAGGCGCTCCGAATTCTCGTGTGCTGCTGATTGATACCGATAGTCAGGCACATGCGACCCTCGTTACGACGGGGAGTAAAGACTACGGTGTGGACAACAGCCTGTACACAGTGCTAATGGCTGACCGTCAGAACGCTGCCCAAACACTGCTCAACTGCATCGTCCAATCGACATGGGATGAGGACCTGCATGTTCTGCCCGCTTCGCCGATGCTGGAAGGCGCGGAACGGGAATTGATGGGGATTGCTGGTGCGCAGTATCGGCTGGCTGAACCACTGAGCCGTATTGCCAACCGCTATGCCGCCATCATAATTGACACTCGGCCATCATTTTCGCTCATGACCGAGATGGGACTCATCGCAGCCAGTGATGCCATCGTGCCGGTTGAACCCCGTTATCTGGAAACTGTCGGTTTGATGAGTGTGATTGGGAAAATCAATGACATCCGCGAAGGCTGGCGACAGCCGAATCTACGGGTGAGCGGCATTCTCGTCACCAAGATGAACACTCGCGTCCGGGGACACAATCATCTACTAGATGAACTCAAAGCTCACACCGTTTTGGGCAAACTCTTGCTTGGTGTTGTGCCAGCCAACGAAGCCGTGTCCTACGCCCATCAAAATCATTTGAGCGTGTTCAGCTACGATCCGAAGGCTCCAGCCAGCAAAGCCTATGCGCAATTCGTTGGCAAGTTGGTGCAGCGCATCGCCAAAGGTGGTGTGTGATGCCGCCCAAGAACCAAGTCAATCGAATTGATGAATTGTTAGGCGGCGTGACGGAGGATCTTCTGCTGGGCAGTTCGCAGCAGTTTGAAGACAATAGCATCCGTGTCGAGCGGTTGCTGCTAGAGATGGTGCGACCTGATCCCATTCAACCGCGCCGGGTGCTACCCGAACAGCTTCACTTTGCTTTCCACAATAATCGACTCACACCGACGCAGGCACTGAAGGAACTTGTCCAGTTAGTACAGGTTGCCGCCCGTCAGCGTGGACGTCCCTTCAACAATGTACTGGAACTGCTGCCCAATCCGGATGATGAGAAAGAAGAAGACCTATCGGCGCATCTCTCGCCAGAAGAACAACTCTTACATGATCTCGTCAACCTTGCAGTCACTATCCGGGATGATGGACAAGTTAATCCGCTGACCGTTGTGGATGTATCACAAGGCGTGACCCAGCAGTTCCGCATCGAGACCGGCGAACGCCGCTATTGGGCGACCTGGCTACTGCGCGATTTCATCGCTAATTACACCGGTGACGGCATGATTCCCTGCATCATCATTCCCGGTGAGCGGTCATCTGTTTTTCGGCAGGCGAAAGAAAACACCGCCCGCGCTGGCTTGTCCGCTATAGCAATGGCACGACAAACTGCGCTGCTTTTGTTGACCGTACATGGGTATGAAATTCCTACACAAGCGGTATCGAACGATTTCTATCGACAGGCATTGGAGCTTGATTTGAAGGGGAAACGTGAATACACCGACACAGTCCTAAGCGCGATGGGCGGAATTGGCAAAATGCATTTCAGCCATTATAAGGCCCTGCTGAAACTATCAGACGAAGCCATTGAGTTAGCTGATCGACATAACTTGGATGAGAAAAAACTACGCTATGTCATCACATTACAACAAGAATATCACGCAGAAATCGTGCGACAAATTATCGACTTCGACTTATCCAGTAAGCAGGTGAAAGAGCTGTGCGAGAGCGATGGCGAGACAACAAGTGATGCGGATGCGGAAGACAAGATACCTGCATCAGCTTTGAAGCTGGCTAAAGTAGCCCAAGCTACAAATAGCACATTGCCTCAAGATCTTGCTCGGGCACTACTTCAACAAGAAGGCGATGTCAGTCTTGCTCGTGCGCGATTGCAGGCCATGAGGAAACTATTTAGTGAGGCAGAAAAGCTATTGATGGAATAGAAAAGGTAAACCCGGGTTTACCTTTTGGGAGATTGATATGACCGAACGAAATCGTGATCCACCCTAAATAAAGAAAAAGCCCACGTTACGCAAAGCGGGAGTGGGCGGCAGGCAGTGGTACATATGTGACATCAGCACTCACAATGTATCACAACCTCCGTTCTCCCGCAACTGATTTTTGAGCTTTTGTCGTGCTTTTCTAACACGACCTTTATTCAGCTTTGCTTATACCCGGAGGTTTTTGAGATGGCATTGGATCTGGAGCAGATTCGCTCCCGTAATCCCATTGAAGATGTGGTTGCAAAGAAGTTTCCTTTGCGAAAATCAGGTTCGCGCTTTATTGGTGTTGAACATGACAGTTTGGTGGTCGTTCCTCACACTGGTTTTTACTTCTGGAATTCACGCGGCGAACAAGGCGATGTGTTTGATTTTGTCGGAAGGCATCTGCTGTCGCTTGGCACATGGAACAACCGTGACACAGGGCAGTTCATGGAAGTCGTGCGTTATCTGGCACAGCGGGCGGGGATCATGCTGGATGATGTCCTCGATTTTAAGAAGTCAGCAGCATGGGTAGAACGCCAACTGATCCAGCGTTTGCAGGATACCCTCCTCAATACTCCCGCTGGACTCACCTATATCACTGAGAAACGTGGTTGGCAGTTGAACACCATCAAAGCGGCGCGATTGGGGTTCATGCCGCAGGATAAACGTCCGCTGCTGGCTGACCTCAATCTGCCAGACAACTGGCGAAATGTGATTCAAAAATTCCCGCCCAATATGCTGGTCTATATCCATGCTCAGCGAGGACGACTGACCTATCTCAGTGGGCGGGGCATCGAGGGCAAAAAACACTACAACCCCCCGCGTGAAATCATCGGTGAACGGCAACCGTACTACAATCATCTCTATAGTCCGCAAGCTGAACAGGTCGTCATCGTTGAAGGTCAGGCCGATGCCATCACCTTTGGCGAATGGGGCATTGCGGCGGTTGCGCTTGGCGGGATGCAGGCATCAGATCACTTACTGAACCAGTTGAAAGTCCATCCTCGGCTGTTTGTTGGGCTGGACAATACCGAAGAAGCTTTCGTGCGAAGCCGGTCCATCGCGCTGACATTGCGCGGTGAGACTTACCTGCCCAAACTGCCAGCAGATGTCAAAGATACCAATGAGTGGCTGGCACGACATCACGCTTCTTCAGAGGAGGCGGCAGACATGCTCAACAAAGCCGAGCATTGGCTGACCGTTGAGATTGACCAGGTCGCTCATCTTGAAGGACTAGCCAGACAGGATGCTACCCGTGAGTTGTTTGCCTATGCCGCCGGATTGGATGAATTTGCGCTGGCAGAGTTTAAGAGCCGCATGGCGAAAATCGGTGTAAAGGGACGTTCGTTTATAGACATGCTCAAGGCAGCCCGTTCACAGGAAGAGGATGAACAGGGGGATGAGGATATGCCAGAAGTGCTCAACGATAACATACCGATTCTTTCGCCTGCGCTTGGTTTCCGGCGGGAGGTGGCAATGGTTACAGTATCGGTGATTGAACGGACGAAAGGGAACCGGCTCAATATTCAGCCTTATCTGGTCACCAATACCCGTGAACTGCGTAGACTGTCGGATGAGCAGATTATCACCATCAACGAACAAGAAGTCGCGCTCAGAGTCATCCCAGAAGGCTCTGAATTCCTCATGCGCTGGCGCTACAAGGACATTCGGCGATTCCTCGATGGGGAAACTGTGACACCTGCGGAAATCTTCAATGCTGTCCACCAGTTGTTTACCGCCTATGTGGATTTTCGCTCGGCGGTGGAAAGCCGCATTCTGACGTTGTGGACGATTGGAACCTATTTCTATACGATGTTCCCTGCCTATCCCTATCTGGCGCTGAACGGGCCAAAGAACAGCGGTAAGAGTACGGTGTTACGGGTCTTGCAGCCATTGGCCTTTAACATGATAACCACCTCCGACCCCACCGGGCCGAGTATGTTTCGGCTCATTCACCATACAAGCTGCACAGTTGGTATAGATGAAGCCGAACGCTATCATAACCCCAAAGACCCTGGAATGCAGCAAATCCGGCAGCTTCTGAACAGCGGCTACAAGCAGGGGATGCCTGCGATCCGCGTCACCGGGGAAGATTTGAAACCACAGGCATTTGATGTGTACTCGCCCAAGATACTGGCAGCCATCATGGGACTGGAAGACATCCTCGCCAGCCGGTGTATTGCTATTCCCATGCGACGCACGGACAAAAAGATGCCTTCATTCCCGCCGGATTTCGATGGTGCAGCACTTCGTCATCAATTGTATGTGCTGGCGTTGACCTATTTTCAGGATGTGTATCGGAACTACTTTGAACGTCTTGAACTGCACACCCTACATAATCGTTCCGGTGAATTATGGTCACCCTTGGTTGCGTTGGCGGCTTTCTTCGAGGAACAAGGCCAGATTGAGGGATTGCTTGAGGCAATTGCCAAAGCTGCGGTAAGTGACGAACAGGTTAGTGAGGGCAAAGCGCTCAGTGATCGTGAAGAAGCGGTATTGCAAGCCCTCGAAATCCTGACACATGGGCAGTCAGAAATCGTATGGATCAAATCAGCGATCCTGCGTGAGCATGTGGCGAAATTGTTGGCACAGCCGTCAGAAAAGCTCGGCGATGCTCAATGGATTGGACACATTCTAAAACGATTGCATTTGCTGGACGACGCACGCCGCAAGCGCGGTATGGATGGCATGGTCTATGCCGTACAACCTGCTGAGGTTATCGATATGATGCGGCGCTACGATGTCGCAGTTATTCAGGAATCCAACTGAAAAACCCTTCATACCGTTCATACCCTACATGCCTTTCCTAGTAAACAATGAAGGGTATGTAGGGTTTTATCTGGTTTAGTAACCTTTTGCTGTGTGATTTTCAGGAGGGCGATATGAGCGAGAAATCTTTGCCAGTGAAGGGGTTATATGTTTAAGCCATAATAGTAACATGCCCGCGATTACCACTGATTCGGTTACGAATGTGGACAAGACATACAATCTACCATTTGCTTTTAAATACAAAACGCCCCTTCCGCCGGAAGGGGCGTTAATTCATGATGTGTAGACTAGCTCTAGATGTGATTGGCTAGTTTGCTCAGAAGCTTATCTTTAGGCTGGAAGCCCGTAATGCGTTCGATAACTTGCCCACGCTTGAACAGCATGAGCGTGGGAAGACCCATTACCCCATATTGGGTCAATATGTCCGGGTTGGCATCAGCATCAAGTTTGACAACCCGCAGCCTGCCTTCATATTCTTCAGCGATCTGGTTGACAATCGGTGCGACCATTTTGCATGGGCTACACCACTCCGCCCAGAAATCCACCAGCACCGGGGTAGTGCTGCCAAGCACCTCGCTCGCCCACTCCGCCTGATTTACATCAAGGGTTTTGCTGTTCACGAAGAATCTCCTATTCGTTATCAGAGCCATTTGCTTTAGCGGTACGCTCGTTGATCCTGTAGGTCATCTCGACAGCAGTTTCTACCGAATCGATGTTTTTACCAGCAGATACATTGAAACCAGCAGCGCGGGCAACTGCTTCGTTCAGCAGGCTGGCTTCTTCGAACGAAAACCGCAGGAACTCTTTTGTCCCTTCAGGACCTGTAAAACTTAACCACAACGGTCCTCCGGCTGGCGTAATTTCAAGTGTAAAGAGCAAAAACGGGCAGCAGAGTCGCTCCATGCTAAGGTCTTCGGCAACGATCATCAAGGTGGCGGCATCGCTCGGCAAGCGAAAAGCATATCCGTTGGCAAGTTCTCGAACTTCTTGGATGGATTGATACATTTGCTTGCCTACTATCATCCAGCGTTCGCTTTGTTCAGTGGTCAGGGCATTCGGATCGCAGGCAATGGGAAGGTCATTCGCGGTTGTTGTATCGGATAACATGAGATTTCCTTTCTCGTTGGTCTGTGTACTTTTGGCGAGTTCAAACATTCATCGTGAGCCAAGTAGAGTTACTGCGTGGTCGCACTGGTTGCTGCTGTATAGGCGGACTGTAACTCATCGAAAGTCGGGAAGTTGTCGGTCTCCAGTGCGGTTACAATTTCTGCTTTGATGTAGTCCTTCACCTCTTGCGTGCCGCTGAGTTCAAGCCAGAACTGTTCACCAATCACCAGAGTAAAAGTAAAAAACGGGCAGCAGAGTCGTTCGTTTGCGACGAAGGCGGTGACTTTGTGCAACATCGACGTTTCTAGCGGCAGTCGGAAGCCATAGCCGTTTGCCATCTCTTTGACTTCAAGGATGGTGACGCGGGAAAAAATTTCCTTTGCTGTTACCTCATGGTCAGGACGATTTGCTGGATCAATCGCTGCGGGGTTGCAGGCGATGACCTGTTCCAGCGAGGCATTCTGCGTGTCTGACATACGTTTTGTCTCCTATTAAAGTCTTGATATTGGGAATGTCCAATGGATGAATAGATTTCATTTCTTGTCATCCAGAGGATTGTTTCTCACTTGAATTTCACTGTACAATTTGAAGTGCGCTTTAAGTCAAGGGGGCAAAAATATCATGAAAGAACTCACCATTGGACAGGTCGCTCGTTATGCCGGAATACAGACATCAGCCATCCGATACTATGAACGGGAAGGATTGTTGCCACCGCCTCGGCGGGTGAATGGCAAACGTCGTTATGATCCAGATGTGCTGAAGCGGCTCGGTTTGATCCAATTGGTTCGTCAGGCGGGCTTCGGGATTCGTGAACTACAAATCCTGTTCAATGGTCTGACCACAGAGGAATCCGCTTTAACACAATGGCAGACACTTGCTGTTGAGAAGATCGCAGAAATGGATGCTCTGATTAAGCGGACGCAGGCAACTAAAGCATGGTTGCTTGAAGCGCTGCACCGTGAATGCGATGGGGTCGAGGATTGTGTGAACATTACTTTTAATGAGAGTGGCAGTGGAATGAAGATCACCCTCTCATGTGGGATGCCAACATCACCAGATGGTGCAGAGACGCAGAAATCAATAAAACTATTGAAGATGCCCCTTGCTCCTGCTGATGTACCCGGCGAATCGCTACGGAAAATGTAGTCGTTCCAATTTTGCCTGATCGAACCCTACCACGACCTCATCCCCGACAAGGATGACCGGGGTAGTCGTAAACCCGAGTTGTTGAAGCTCTGAGAATGCCTGATCATTCTCAGTCACATCTCGTTCCTCATATTCGACGGCTTTTTGCTTCAGGTAACTTTTCAGTCGTTGACATGCCTGACAGGTAGGCTGAGTGTAGATAATAACAGGAAGGTTTGTCATGGTTTTGATTATCGGTTCAAGATAATGACGGTTACCCCGATCAATACGATGCCTACCCCAAGGATATCCTGCAAGTTTGGTTGTTGATGTTCAACCACCCACAACCATATGAGGGCGGAAAAGACATAGATACCCCCATAAGCGGCATAGGTGCGGGCAGCAGCACCCGGATGAAGCGTTAGTAACCAGCCAAATACCACAAAGCTCAGGATGGATGGAACAGCTAACCAGACTGATTTTCCCTGTTTGAGCCACAAATACATTAAATAAGAACCCGTCAGTTCGGCTAAGGCTGTCACCAAAAATAACCCAACTGCTTTTAATAACTCCATCTTCACTCCATATCAGCGATGCTTGCTTGGTGCATTAAATGATTCGTTTTAACTGGATGACATCCAACTGCTCAACCGCTAAAGCCCGGATCGACTGAAAAAGCCCCCGTGCCCTAGATTGTTGAGGCACATCCATGAATTCTAAATAAAGTGGGGCATGTCCATCAAGTATGAGCATAGGCGTACCAAAAATCTTGAATTCGGTCACACCGCGTTGATGGCTCAGGTAAGCTGCTTTTGCTAGACTAGGTGACTGTATATCTGCTCGAAACTGCGCCAGATCAAGTTGCGCTCTGTCGGCAACTCTAATCAGTACCGCTTCATCTCCCAGTTCGAAATACTGTTCGTGAACGGCTTCTTCCAAAAAACGATGGAAACGGCGAAACGCATCATTACCCTGTTCGCGGGCAGCTTCAGCAGCGATAAAGCCCCGTAACTCAGAACGTGCTGTCTCCCAATTTTGCTGCCACTGGTGTTCGCTCTCAATCTCCACGCCATAAGGATGCCAGACGAGGTTGAGCTTTTCTCCGAGATTTTCAAGATGGTGAAGCCACTTAAAAACTTTGTAGGTGTCCCGGCAAGCATAGCTGAAAAAGATGTCGATTTCCATCATAACCTCCTGTGCTTTTCATCACTCTTGGAAGACTTACAGGTTCCAGTAATGCCTGATGAGTTCCCACTGATTCAGAAAGGTGATTATTCCAATGGCAATAAGGGTTAAGCCCGATACACGAGTCAACATGAGGTGATGTCGGGATAAGAACTGTAAGATGGATTTTTGCCGGGTACTTGCCAGCAGAGGCAAGATGAGCAGCGGTAAACCAAAACCCAGTCCAAATGCCAGCACATACAGGATACTCTCTACGATGGAACGGACATCCGCAGCCCCATAGACGAATATGCCGACCATCAATGGGCCAGAACAGGGTAAGGTCATCGGTCCATACAACAACCCGTACATAAAACCGGTGATTGTCGGATTTTCATGATGCTTTGCAACCAGCATGGGCAAACGAGCCAGCGGATTTACATTCAACAGCAGCATGAACCCAATTCCAATGAGCAGGAGCGAGGTAAGTGGCAGGATAACCGCCAATGCGCCGCCAATCGCTACCTGTAGCAGCGCGATCATGAGTCCAATCACGAGCATCGATGTCAGGACACCTGCCAGTACGATTACACCAAGCCATCGCACTAATCGCCTGTTTGCTATCAACCCGGAGTTTCCAGCTAAATAGGCGAGAAAACCGGGATACAGCGGGAGAACACAGGGATTACTCATATTGAGCAGCCCCATACCGAAAGGACCCAGCAGAGTAAGCAAAGGCATCATATTATTTTCCTGACCACTGCTCAATCAATTCAATTAACTGGCTGGCAGTATGTCCACCTGTATGGAGTTCTGAGACCTGCCCCTGTGGGCTAATCAGGAAGATCGGCATATTGGACGGGACGGTGATAGCCCGACCAAACCGGGCAATCAATGGTTCCATCAGTTCCGGATTGCTTTTGGTGAATACCCAGTCAAATTGATTGCTTGCGGCATATTCTGCGATTAAAGGGAGTTCCTCGTTGGGATCAATATCGAGGGAGATATACACCACGTCATCACGATTTAACTGAGCCAAAGCCTGTGATGCCTGACTTTGTTGATAAAAACACTCGCCACACCAGACGGCCATCCCTTCGACAATCACAGTTTTTCCACTGTAGTCTGCCAATGTGATTTGATCATTCGATTTCACGTTAAGGATCGGGATACTAAGCCACACGGATATATCGTTCGAACTTGAAGCCGTAGGGTTGGGACTGCAAGCCGTTACAAGCAAAGCAAATACCAGCAGCCCAATCCATCCTATTTTTGAGCGCATAAAATCTCCTATTCAATTGAAAGTTGGACTCATCCGCCAGCGCTTAAGCTGGTGAGGATAGTTTGTTCATTTGTTCATCCCTTGAAGATCGCCGAACCCGCCATGCTAGTCCGGCGACAACCAGATGTAGAATCGTGATTAGCGCAGCTAGCAGAGCAATACCGATACTCGCGCGATTAATCTGGGTGATGATTTCTACAGCGTCAAACAGGGATGTACCCACCGCGACGATGATGACAGGTACAAGGATCCGCCGTCCGAACAGCCAAAGCCCGATGGTGAGTGCCAACCAAACTCCGATAGCTCCGGTCACAAACACAGGGTTTTCGATATCAATTCCCAGAATGGTTTCGGTGTGAGCCTCCGTAGTCGGAGTTGTTGCGGTAACCGCGCTTGTATCTGGATGTTCTTCACGCGATTCCGCACTCTCGTTATTCTCGTTATGGGCTGCTTCTGTAATTGTGCCTTCCTGATGTTCGCCCTGAACTTCGGTGTGCTCGCTAGGAATTTCCCCGGCTTCACTCGTTCGTTCAAGCGCGATACCAACCGCAAAAAGGACGGTGGAAATCACCATTAGACCCACTATTAGGCGCAATATTCTAAGGGGAAGTGAATTTTGTTTACTAGGGTTAACCATTTTATTCACACTTTCTATCAACCAAAACTACCTTTCAACGATGGCGTTGCAGGAACACCCTGACGACGATTGCAATAACGATGGTCAGACTCGGTACTGCAAGTAGGCTGCAATTCAGCAGCAAGTCAACGGAGAGACCCAAGATCTCTCCGCCGTTTATAATTGCCAGCACGACAAATGTTGAAGCGATGATGCCCGGCAAAAAACAGAATATGAGCGCAATATTGCGTCTCAAAATTACCTCAAGTTGCGACCGGTTTAAACGCGGCGGCAATTGCCACATCATCTTTCAGCAGCCAGCCCAGTGCGGCGACGATAAAAGCTTTCGCGCCTTCAGTTCCTGACAAACCAATCCAGATTGCTCCGCCGCGCGGTTCCACTTCAACATTGAAAGCGAAGAATGGACAGCAGAGCCGTTCATAGGTGATAAAGTCTGCAACTCTGACTAGAGTGGACGACTTTGCTGGTAGCCGAAAGGCATATCCGTCGGGAGTTTCCCGAACCTTACTGACATCAGCAAACAGCTCCTTAGAGGCACTGCCATGATGTTCACGCTGTTCTGGGGTCAATGCATACATATCGCAGGCAAATACGGTTTCCTGTGCAGCGTTTTGATTAGACATGGTTGTTTTTCTCCTGATTTACAACGATTGAGAACCGATATTGCCGCTGGAGGGGCTGGTCGAAGATTTGACTGACGACGGAATAGAGCGTCGATTACCGTTTTTGCTCATCCAGCGGAATGCCAGTACAAAACTAATGACTGAAAGGAGAGTTAAGCCACCATAGACCAATCCCAGGTTTTGCCCCATCCAAATTGCTACGGGTGTACCTGCCAGGAGTGCTAAGGCGGCGGGAACAATCAGAGGGGTACAGCACGGGCTGGCGATGCAGGCGACCACAAACATCACCCCTCCCCGAATCTTCTGCCACATCGTGCCACACTCCGCCAGATGATCTTGCAGGGTATGTTTCGACTTTACGGGAGATACTCCGGTCATCGTCACCTGAATACCTTCCACATGGACGACATCAGCGGAGCTACAGCTACAGGCAGCCGAACTCGAATTACAACCACAGGACGATTCTGTAGATGTTGCTTCTAAGGTCTGTGGAACCACGCAAATCGCGCTCCCATCTTCGGCGGCGCTGCAACATCCACTCTTCTCACATGACGAATCCTCAACAACGGGTAATTGTTTCTCTGCGGTGCTCAATTGCCTTTGCCTCCTGAAATTAGTAATGACGAGCATCATAACAACGTCCCTGTTGAAGGATTGTCCTCGACAAGGGACGAATATGATGTTAATTTGAATGGTAGAATGTGAAGTTAACTTCATGTCAAGAGGTTAGATGATGCAAATGTTTGGGATCGGCGAACTAGCGCGGAAAGCCGGGATGGCAACCTCAACGATACGCTACTATGAACGTATTGGGCTGCTGCCACCCTCGAAGCGCGTGAATACAAAGCGACGTTATGACACGTCGATTCTTCAGAAATTGAGTGTTATTCGAATGGCACAACATGCAGGGTTTACAATCGCCGAGATCCAGACGCTGCTGCATGATTTTCCTGTGGATACACCACCCTCAGAACGCTGGCAATCCCTAGCTGGCAAGAAAATCTCTGAGCTTAATGAATTGATCAACCGCGTTCAAACAATGAAATTACTTTTGGAGCAAACGCTTCAATGTCATTGCCCGACAATCGAGGATTGCGCGAAAGTTGAAGAGAATATGGATACAGGCGAACTGGGGGTAAAACCTTGTTGTGGAGTTGAAACAATATCGAATGTACAAATCGTTACCGAGCACTAAATGTAATGTAAAACTTTGGATCAACAGATATATTTAACTACACGCAAGTATTATTCTAAAATCTTATGTACTTCGTTTGAAGCGAAATCATTTCCCGAATTGCAGGCGGCAACATTTTTGCTGTCAGCAAGACCAATTTCCAAATACTATATATCGTTATTTGCTTGACAAATGGACAGAATCGCCTATAATACATGAATAGATGTTCATGTATTAATACGAGAATTATGCTCTACTCTCAGACAACAGCTCCCATATGTCAAGACGAAGATGCCGAACAGCTTGCTGTCCTAAAGAAACATCTTATAGAACAATCTACGGCCAATCGTCTGTCGGAAGTCTTTAAGGCGCTCAGTGATCCCAACCGACTTCGGTTGATTTCACTGCTTCTCGAAAATGAAGTCTGTGTCCATACCTTAGAAGCGACTTTAGGGATGACCCAATCGGCAATCTCACATCAACTGCGCCACCTACGTCAGTTAAATCTGGTGCGGTTTCGTAAAGAAGGGCGGCATGTCTACTATGCACTCGATGACGAGCACGTACGCGATTTGTTCAGGCAAGGGTTGCTGCATGTAGAACATGGGTAGTCGGCAATTGCTGGCTCTTTTTTTACGAAAATACATGAATAGATGTTCATGTATTGATACAATGCCCCATTTGGCAAATGTATTTTTGAGGAGAAGGAAATGAATCCAACCACACAGCTTGATCTCTCGATTTTGCTTCCCAAGATGGATGCAGACGATGAATGCATCAACATCCTCACGACCCGACTGACTCAACGGCGGGGAATTGAAAAAGCCCATATTGTCCGTGACAATGGGGATGCACAGTTATGTCTTCACTACGATCCCAATCTAATCTCGCTGGCAACGGTTCAACGGGTCGCAAATGACGCCGGAGCAGAAATTAATCAACGCTACCGGCATGAACAAATCCACTTCACAAGAATGCATACAGCCGATGCAGCACCCGTCCTGGAAAGCCAACTAAAACAGTTAAAAGGAATGATTCACGCCAGCGTCAATTATGCCGCCGGACTGATTTTCGTAGCTTACGATAGCGAAGTGCTGGAACACGAAAAAATTGAGCGTGCTATACGCGGTATGGGTGTCACTGTGATAACAACGACCGCACCGTTGCAAAAGCGTGAGGCGCATGAACACAAGGACGATCATGAGCATGAAGCTGGCGAACATGGACACGATCATGGCACTGCACCCGCCTTTTTACCCCATTGGATGCAGGAGCGTTGGACATTCATTCTTGTCGGGTTAGCTGCCGTCTTTTTCCTCGTGGGGTGGCTCGGAGAACGATTTTTCGGGTTTAGCTCTCTGGCCGCCAATGTTTTTTTCATTTTGTCCTACATTGCCGGTGGCTACGATGTTGCCACGGAAGCTGTTCCGGCACTCTTTAAAGGCAAATTGGATACCGATATTTTGATGCTGGCAGCGGCGTTAGGAGCAGCTGTTTTAGGGCAACTGAGCGAAGGTGCATTTTTACTGCTGCTGTTTTCCGTTGGACACGCAGGGGAACACTATGCCCTAGATCGCGCCCGAAATGCTATTGGTGAGCTAGGGGCATTAATGCCCAAAAGCGCCCAAGTGAGGCGGGGGAGTGAATTGGCTGAAGAACCAGTCGATCAACTCAAAATAGATGATGTGGTGGTTGTGCGTCCGGGTGATCGCATTCCGGTTGATGGGATAATTGCAAAGGGAAGCAGTGCCATTGACCAAAGCCCAATCACCGGCGAAAGCGTTCCAGTCACGAAAACTGAGGGAAATGAAGTATTTGCCGGAACGGTGAACAAGGATAACGCGCTCGACATTAAAGTGACTCGTGTTGCAGCAGACAACACCTTAACACGGGTGATGAAATTGGTTGAGGAGGCCCAAAGTCAGCAAAGCCCAACCCAACAATTTGCAGATCGTTTTACCAGTCGCTTTGTTCCTGCGGTCTTTATTGCTGCTGCCCTAATGATTATTGTTCCGCCACTTCTAAACCTGCTTCCTTTGCAGGCAAGTTTTTACCGCGGAATGCTTCTCCTTGTTGCAGCTTCCCCCTGTGCACTTGCAATTGGCACGCCTGCTGCGGTTTTAGCCGGTATCGCCCAAGCTGCCCGGCGCGGCGTATTGATTAAAGGGGGTGTCCACTTGGAAAATCTAGGGAGGCTGAAAGCAATTGCGTTTGATAAAACCGGAACGATTACCAGTGGAACATTTAGCGTTACCGATATTGTGCCTCTCAACGGTACAGTACCGGATGACCTTCTCCAAATAGCTGCGTCAGTCGAGCAGCAGTCAAACCATCCACTCGCCCAAGCGGTTGTGCAAGCGGCAAAAGATAAAAAACTGCAACTTACCCAAACCGAAGGACTCGAAAACATTCCGGGGCAGGGAATCAAAAGCAACCATAACGGGGAGTCGGTGTTTGTCGGCTCAAAAAAGTTATTTGCCGAGACAGCAGGAATTTCGCTTGATGGCACTATCACCTCGCAGATTGACACCCTCGAAAAAACCGGACGCTCAACTATGGTGGTGAGTAAAGGCGGGAAGGTTCTTGGTATTTTGGGATTAGCTGATACGCCCCGGCCAAACATTGCGCGGGTGATAAAAAACCTGCAAGAACTTGGCATAGAGCATCTTGTTATGCTGACCGGAGACAACAAAGCGGTTGCCAATAATATCGCCAAGCAAATTGGCCTCACTGAAGTACAGGCAGAACTCATGCCGGAGGACAAACTCACTATCGTCAGAGAATTGGAGAAGAAATATCAAGCTATCGCCATGATTGGTGATGGAGTCAATGATGCACCAGCCTTAGCAACGGCGACTGTTGGCATTGCTATGGGTGGGGCAGGGACAGCAGTAGCCCTCGAAACAGCAGACGTTGCCTTAATGGGGGATGATTTAAGCCGCCTTCCGTTTGCCGTTGGTTTAAGTCGGGCGAGTCGTCAGATTATTCAACAAAACCTCGTGATCTCAATGGGGGTTATAGGGTTGTTGGTTCTCACCTCCGTACTCGGAATTGTTCAGTTAGGCTTTGCTGTCGTTCTCCATGAGGGAAGCACACTTGTCGTTGTTGCTAACGCGCTTCGTCTACTGGGGTATAACAAGGAGTAACCCATGAACGGAGTATCATTTGACCTCATTCTCGTTCACGGCCTCGTATTAAGTTTTGGCCTCAGCTTCATCGTTTTAGGGGGAATGACGCTGAACCCTCGCCTCATGCTTACAGACTACCCACCGGAAGTTCAGGCACATCTCCCTCCCATGACTGCACCTGAAAAAACACAGCAACGGATCATGGGAGTATTCTTTTTTGTGTTTGCTCTGGGTCTTTTGCTGTACTCAAATGCTCAACTGGTAGCACGAAGCGGAGAAAGATTTTTTCTCCCATTGTTCGTAAACACTTATCTTGTCTTCGTGGTTGCGAACCTGTTTGATCTTATGGTGTTGGACTACCTGATCCTGATTGTACTCAAACCCAAATTTCTCTTCGTTCCGGGCGCAGAAGCCTTGGAACAGTACAATACATTTACCTACCATTTCAAAGGGTTTTTGAAAGGAATGGTGTATGGGATAGTCGTTAGCTTGGTTGTTGCTCTCGTTTCCACAATCATCCTCTAATAACTCAAGGAGAACACACATGAAAAACATTCGTTTTATTGGCTTTGTGATGGCAGTATCGTTACTAACCGCATTGCTGACCATTCCTGCGGCTGCCCACGAAGGTCGAGAAGTTGGGGATTATGAGATTGAATTGGGCTGGCTGGTGGAACCGGCGTACACCACACTTCTTAACGGGGCGGAGCTAACCATTACCAATCATAAGACAGACACACCAGTTGAAGGCGCGGAAGATACCCTTAAACTGGAAGTTCGTTTTGGCCCATCCTCTAAAATATTGAAACTGCGCAGCATCCCAAATGAGCCAGGACATTACAGTGCAGACCTTATTCCAACCCAACCTGGTGACTATATTTTTCAGGTAACTGGCACAATTGGCGACACGCCAGTTGACGAAACGTTTTCAGCCACAGACGGTCAATTCAGTTCTGTAGACCCAATCAGCGATATTCAATTTCCCTAATCCACTCGGCAACACTGAAATAGGCGGTGAGCTTTCCCTCCTATTTGAAAAATGCTACATAATCTCAATCTTCAGGAAAATGACCTTGTGAACACTAATCGCTGGAATCGCTGGCGTTACACTCTTTATGCACCGATTTATGATCGGATTGTGCGATCCTTCAACACTTCACGTAGACGTTCCATTCAACTTTTGGAACTCAAAGCGGGTGAACAGGTGTTGTTAGTTGGTGCTGGCACAGGCGAAGATATTCAGCTTTTGCCGAAAAATGTCGAAATCACTGCTATTGATATTACGCCAGCAATGGTTGAGCACATTCACCGTAAAGCGGAGGCACTAAATCGTCCAGTACACGCATTGGTGATGGACGGGCAGGCATTGGAACTACCCACAGAAAGTTTCGATGCAGTTGTGCTGCACCTTATCCTTGCAGTCATTCCCAATCCCATCGCCTGTATTCAGGAGGCATCTCGTGTTCTGAAGCCAGGAGGGAGGATTGTGGTATTTGATAAATTCCTGCCGGAAAACGAGCAGCCTTCTTTACTAAGGCGTCTGGCGAATTTGATCGCCCATTTCGCTTTTTCGGACATCAATCGGAAATTAGAATCGATTGTTGCTACCGCGCCGCTCAACCTGCGTCATGAAGAACCCGCGGTTTATGGTCGTTTCGGATACAAAATCGCGTTATATGAGAAACCCTAGCAGGAACTACACCTCTGTTCGTCAGTGAGATTAGCTGGATTTGGATAAATGCTTGATGAGCTGGCGGACATTGCCGAGACAGCAGTCACCCTGAGGATTGCGCCAATCACAAGCACATTGTCCTGCCTGAATTCCTGCTTCGATGTCCGCAATGATGTCTGCCTTGCCTGTCGTCTCAAGTTCGTGCCGAACATCCTTAGGCGTGTGTCGGAAGCAGTAACAAATAGGTACATCTGGATTGTCGGGTTCTTTTTGATAGACCAGTTCTCGAATATCGTTCACATAGAAAAGCTGCTGTCCATCGTCGCTGAAATAAACCACATTGCAATCAGAATAGCGGCAGAAGTAGTATTGCACATCCTGTACCGTTCGCAAACTGATGGAAAGCATGGACTTGACCGTTGCTCCATCGACTTTTTTGCCTTTAGTACCTGTTAATGGGCAATATCCTGGTTGGGAATTCATGATGTGCACCTCTTATGGACAAAGAAATTAAAACTGCCCTGTATCAATCATGAACTGTTGAGAGGGCGCAGTACGCCACGCCCTCACTCATGCCAATTCTATTTGGATTCTCCATTCGTCCGCTTCAGCCGAAGCAACCGGGACGAGTTGGCGAGAATACCCAGATCAGGAAGCGACTGGGCAGCAGCAGCCAGTATTGGCGGTAGAATACCAAAGGCTGCGAGTGACAACCCAAGCAGATTGTAAATCGCTGTAAAGGCAATGTTGGTCTTGACCACTCGCATCGTTCGTCGGGCAATATGGATAGCTTCTGGCACGAGCGTCCAGTCTTCGCGCATCAGTGCCACATGTGCTGCCTCAAGTGCGACATCGGTTCCGGCTGCTCCCATCGCGATTCCTATGTTGGCCTGCGCTAGTGCAGGAGCATCATTGACACCATCGCCAACCATCACCACGATATGTCCTTGAGACTGATACTCTTTCACAATCGCTATTTTGTCCTCTGGCAGCAGGTTTGCCCGATAGTTCACACCTAATTGCTGCGCTAAAGCAGAAGCGACCCGCTCGTTGTCACCCGTGAGTATTCTAATCTCCTTGATACCCAATGTCTTTAAAGCCGCAATGGACTGTGGAATTTCAGAACGCACCGTATCTGACGCGCCCATCACCCCTACGACTTCGCCATCTTTCTGCACGAATAAGGCGGTCTTTCCCTGTGCTTCCAAATCTACTGAAACTGCGGGCGCAGTGCCCATCATGCGATGACTACCGACACTAATATTACTGCCATTAATCTGTGCCCTTACACCAGAACCGGGAACAGCTTCGAATGCGTGCGGTTCGTAAAGCGCGATATTGCGGCGACGGGCTTCCGCGCGTACTGCTTCTGCAAGTGGATGTTCAGAATACCGTTCTGCCGAAGCCGCCAGTGCGAGAATTTCATTTTCTGGGATACCATTGAGCGTGATGACATCGGTCAATTGTGGACGCCCCAAAGTCAGTGTGCCAGTTTTATCAATTAGCACAACATCCGCCCGCGCCAGCGCTTCGATATATTTGCCGCCCTTGATGAGGAGACCGATTTTTGCAGCAGCGCCGATGGAGGCCAGCATAGCGATGGGTGTAGCGAGGGCGAGGGAGCAAGAACAGGCCACTACCAGCACCGCAGCCGTTGATAGCGGGTTGCGACTAATGAGAAACGTCAACAGGGCAATACCTGCTACCACCGGCAGGAAATAACCTGAGAATTTATCTGCAATGCGTTGAACATCAGCGCGATGGGCTTCTGCCTCTTCGACCAGACGAATGACCTTTCCAAAAGTCGTATCTGCGCCAACATGAGTTGCGCGTACCCGCAGGCTACCGAGTTCGGCAAAGGTTGCAGCAAAAACCTTAGAACCAACCCCAGCCTCAACGGGCATCGACTCGCCTGTAATAGTGGCTTGATTGATGGTTGCTTGTCCTGAAATGACCTCGCCGTCCACTGGAACTTTTTCGCCGGGACGAACAATAACCGTCTCGCCGATTTGGAGATCAGCAATGGGTATTTCCAGTTCCTGACCGTTCCGCTCCACACGCGCTGTTTGGGGCGCTATTGCCGCTAAATCTTTGAGCGCACGACGGCTGCGTTCGGTTGTAAATCGTTCCGCGTAATCCCCGACGCGCATGAAAAAGACGACAATTGCTGCCGTCACCCACTGTCCCACAACTAACGCAGCTATCACACCAATACTCATCAACGTATGCGAAATGACCTGGCGTTTCATGGTCGCTCGAACCACATTGAGGAAGGTAGGATACCCGGCGATCAAGACCAGTACATAACCCAGTGGTGCTGGAATTAAGGTCGTGATGGACTCAAACAATCCTAACCCCTCACCAGCGATGACAATGAGTAAAACCGCTCCAAAGACAACTCCAAAAAGACTGAGTATGGAGCGCGTAAACCCTTCGTTCATCGCTTCAGTTGAGGCCGTTTCAGCAGGTTCAGGAACAGAATAGCCCGCGCTTGCTACTGCCTTACGAATATCGGTTAGGCTAACCTGTGCTGGATCGAGGTGTAAGACCGCCTTTTCAGATGACAAAAATACTTCAACAGATTGCACACCCGGCAAGGCGGCGATGGCGTGCTGCACATGCGCTACGCACTCCGCGCAGTCCATACCTTTAACCGGAACTTCTAAAGTCTTTTCAATCGCCATTATTGGCTCCTTCTGTAACTTCATAACGGGTACACTGATAAACACCTTTGGCGACATCTGAAAGCAACTCTTCAGCCAAGCGAAGCAAGCTGTCAATCCGATCATCAGCGAGGCGATAGTAGGTGAAGCGGCCTCGCTGTTCACTCATGACAAGGCCGCAGTCGCGCAGGCATCCGAGATGATTAGAGATGTTGGACTGGTTCAGTCCAGTTGCCTGCACAATTTCGCCGACATTCAATGGCTTAATACGGAGTGACTCCAAGATTGATAGCCGGGAGGTATCAGAAAACCCGCGAAACAATTTAGATTTCAGATCAAGTTCGAGTTTTTCAGAGGTTAGCAGCATATCTTTACCTGTTTGTTGTATCATTATATCACCACTTAATGATATAATGATTTTACCATTCTGACCAGATCTAACCTGGTGCTGGAGGATCGAAACCGGCGGGTTGGAAAGATGAGATCAACTAGGGATAGTCCACGTGCTGAAGGCTGCATAACTTCAAAACCCACGCTACACTGATACCTCACACCCGCTTCACACAAGCTACATAATCCACCCTTATCATTTCTCCTAGAGATAAATGCATCATTTTGGTCACTAAATCGGCTTGAGGGACAATGGGATGGGGAAAAAGATTTTAATCATCGAAGATGAAGTCAAAATCATGCGTACCGTTCGGCTTTATCTGGAACAAGCAGGCTTTGAGGTTTTATGGTCTTCGGATGGCACAGAAGGGCTGGCCGCATTTCGTCACGAAAAACCCGCACTGGTACTCCTTGACTTAAATCTTCCCGGCGAACTAGACGGTTTGGATGTCTGCCGCGCAATGCGCCGTGACTCTAATGTTCCCATTATTATGGTCACTGCTCGTACAGAAGAAGCTGATCGACTGATTGGACTTGAGCTTGGGGCAGATGACTACATTACGAAGCCGTTCTCACCCCGTGAAGTAGTGGCGCGGGTGAGGGCAGTTCTACGTCGGACTGAGCAGCCAGAGATTACGGCTGACGTTGTCGAAGCCTCTGGCATTCGCGCTGATTTGCAGCGTCGAACAGTGACAGTTGCCAGTGTCCCCGTTGAGCTTACAGCAAATGAATTCGATTTGCTCATTGCGATGATGCGTTATCCGGGTCGGGTATATACCCGCGCTCAACTCCTCGAAGCAACACAGGGCGCAAGTTATGAAGGGTATGAACGCACTATTGACCAACATGTGAAAAATTTGAGACAAAAAATCGAACCCGATACCCACGATCCGCACTATATTCTCACGGTACGGAGTATTGGTTACAAGTTCACGGAGGAGTAGCCAGAATGCGTAGTCTGTGGACGAAACTGATGGGCGCTTTTGTGCTGGTCATCCTTTTGGGTACTGGCATGGTCGTATTTCTGATGAGCCAGACGACGACCAACCAATTTGAACTCTATATCACTCAAACAGGGCAGCAGTTAGCCTTGCAACTTGCCCCTGTTGCTGCGAACTACTATACGCGCTCCGGCAGTTGGAATGGCGTTGATGCCATTTTGCGTAATCCTTGGGGTTATGGTGCGGCCTCCGGCTCAACGGGCAATGGGATGATGGGCGGCATGATGGATGATATGGGACAGTGGTCGAATGACAGCATGAACGACTCGGATATGATGGGCAACATGGGGATAGCATTGAGTAACCGGATGCTTCTGGCACAAGCGGATGGAACCATCGTGGTGGACACTGGCGGGAAATTGGTTGGAAGTCAGTTACAACCGGATGATCTTACAAAAGGAGCGCCAATCACTATCGGGGGACAGCGTGTGGGTACACTCATTGTTACGCCGCTGGATGCACCTGCTACCCCGGCAGGCAATTTTCTGGACGCGGTCAATCGTTCAGCGTTGTTGGCTGGACTTGCATCAGGTGGTCTTGCACTCAGTCTGGGGTCAGTTTTATTCGTTCAGATCATCCGTCCGCTCCGTAGGTTGGCCGCTGCGGCTCAGGGTATTGCAGCAGGCGATTTAAGTCAGCGTGTGCAGTTAAGTAGCCACGATGAAATTAGTCAGGTTTCCGCTACATTCAACCACATGGCGGAAACCTTGCAGAGTTACGCTGTTGAACGGCGTAATATGATTGGTGACATCGCACATGATTTGCGTACTCCGCTTTCCATTATCCAAAGCAACCTCGAGGCCATGCTGGACGGTGTGCTTCCGACAACCCCCGATGAGCTGGCTTCGCTGCACCAGGAAACTTTGCACCTCAACCGGCTTATCACTGATCTTCGCACCCTTTCACTCGCAGATTCCGGACAATTGCAATTGCAAAAGCAGATGGTTGAACCGGGATCGCTGATCCAACAAGTGTCTGAGCGAATGCATCTGAGCGCTGAGGAGAAAAATATTACCCTCGAAACGGATATTGCACCTGATTTGCCACCAATACAAGCCGATCCAGAGCGCCTCATGCAGGCGATGACGAACTTGGTCGATAATGCGATTCGTTACAACGCGAATGGCAGTCAGGTCGTTATTGCGGCACACCCCGGGAACGGACATATTGAACTATCGGTCAGTGACAATGGCCCTGGTATTCTTCCCGAAGACATTCCCCATCTCTTTGAGCGTTTCTGGCGGGCGGAGAAATCCCGCAATCGCGCCACAGGTGGATCAGGATTAGGACTTGCTATCGTCAAGCAACTTGTCGAAGCCCATAACGGCGAAGTGCAGGTAAAAAGTCAGTTAGGGGCAGGCACTCGCTTCAGCGTTCAAATCCCACTTGGGTAGCCTTTACCGAGCCTAGGTCTGGAATTGCTACTATTGTAAAGTTGTTAGGATCTCAGTAGTCAAATACCCCTGCCTTAAATAACTGTTTGACATAAGTTCCTGCCTCAGCTCATCCTTCAGAAATATTCTTGGACAAACCTTTTTGTGGGTTTTTGGTATTTGTTTATCAATATGATACCTGACAACCATCTTTGTGACAGAAATCACTATAGGATCGCATTGTCGCCAATTAGACTCTAGATATTGATAATGATTCGCAATAGCAAGAGGCACAGGTTGCGATGTCGTGGTTTACAGAGCAGGCCACTGAAGCTATTCGGAACGCGGGCGGGCGCATGACTGCGCAACGTAAACTCCTTATTGCGCTCCTAGAAAACAGCGATGGAGAATTCGATGTAGAAACCTTTTTTCACATCGCGCGAGCGAACGATTCGAATGTCAGCATTGCCACCGTTTATCGCACTCTCAACATCCTTGAAGCCGCGAGATTGGTGAAGCAGCACTATCGTTCTCGTGACCACGAACGCAGCTACTATGAACTGGTATCAAAGGAACCAGCATATCACTTCACCTGCCGTGCCTGCCATAAGATAATCGCTTTTCACTCGCCGCTGGTTCAAGCACTCGAACGTCAACTCGCCGCGGAGTTGGGGCTGGTCGTGTTCGGCGCTTGCATTTGCCTGGATGGGTTGTGCCCGGATTGTCAAAATCAACCTGAACAGGACAAGACCGATCATGTTTCACCGACATTGCTGCTGGCGTGAAAACGTCACAAAAAAACTCAGAGTAGAGTATGCGGTTAGGATAAACCATTATGCAGTTTCAACCATTGCAGCAGCGCTTTAGTAATCCAACGAATAAAGCGAACTGCCACTCTGTCCCTCAACTCGACACTTCTGGACTACCTCTGTTAGCGATTGTCGGGTGTCCCAACGTAGGAAAAAGTGTTTTGTTCAACATGTTAACCGGCACTTACGTCAGCGTGTCGAATTATCCTGGCACAACGGTAGAGGTGTCGCGCGGTAAAGGCAGTTTTGGCGACTGTACCCTAGGAATCATCGATACACCGGGCATGTATCGCTTGCTGCCGATCACCGAAGAAGAGCTTATTGCACGCGACATTCTTTTGCGCGAACGCCCTGACATCGTGGTGCATGTGGTTGATGCCAAGAATCTAGAGCGTATGCTGCCCATGACGCTGCAACTGATTGAAGCCGGTCTGCCCGTCATGCTCGATGTGAATCTCATGGATGAGACCGAGCGACTTGGTGTGAAAGTAGACATCGCGGCCTTAGAACGGCAGTTGGGAATATCAGTAGTCGCAACTGCGCTCACAACCAACCGTGGGGTCAAACAGCTCCGCGAAACAATAGCCCACCGGCTGAACAGGCCAACTATGGCGAACTGCCCGCACACGACTCATACGGTCGTTCAGTATCCTCCTGCCATTGAAACGGCACTGACAGAAATTGAAGCTGCCTTGAGCGGTTCCTACCAGGTCACCAAACGCACGATTGCTCTACTGGTGCTTCAAAATGATGCAGCGGTGACAGCGCTGGTAGGAGAGCAAGAAGGGCAAAAAGCCGCCGATGTATTACAGATTGTTGAAAGGACTTGCGCCAGCTTCAGCCAACCGCTTCCCTATATCATTGCTCGTCAACAACAGCAAGCCGCTCAACGTGTTCTGCAACCCGTACTCACCCTGCCAGAACGTCGAGTTTCTGGCTTTTCGGAGCGCCTCAGCCGGGCGATGATGAATCCCATGACCGGTCTTCCGCTGCTCATCCTCTCACTGTTCCTGCTCTACGAATTTGTGGGAGTATTCGGAGCGCAAACGCTGGTCGGTTTTCTGGAAAATACCGTTTTTGGAGAACACATCAATCCCTGGGTCAATCAAACGTTGACCGAACTTATCCCCTGGGTTCCCATACGAAACTTATTTGGCGGCGAGTATGGCATTATCACGCTGGGCGTTCGCTATGCTGTTGCCATCATTTTGCCGATTGTGGGAACGTTTTTCCTCGCCTTCGCCGTCATCGAAGACAGTGGATACCTACCCCGGTTGGCGATGTTGATTGACCGGGTTTTCAAAAAGATCGGGCTAAACGGCAGAGCTGTTATCCCCATGGCGCTTGGGCTGGGGTGTGACACAATGGCAACGATTGTGACCCGCACGCTGGAAACGCGGCGCGAACGGATTCTGAGCACCCTTCTGTTGGCACTGGCAGTTCCCTGCTCCGCCCAGCTTGGGGTCATGTTCGGCTTGCTGGGTGGACGGCCCGATCTCCTCGTCCTTTGGGGACTGATCGTCGTAGGGGTCTTTTTACTGGTCGGATTGCTGGCAGCAAAAGTCATGCCTGGTGAACGGCCCACCTTTTATATGGAGCTTCCTCCGCTGCGCCGACCAACCCTGGGCAATGTCCTGGTCAAAACTTATACGCGAATGGAATGGTACTTCCGTGAAGTCTTTCCCCTGTTCATCATCGCCAGCATCGTCATATGGGTAGGCCAGTTGACGGGTCTCTTTGATGTCGCCGTGAGCCTTCTGACACCCTTCGTGCGCGGACTGGGTTTGCCCGATCAAGCAGCCGTTGCTTTCCTCTTTGGTTTCTTCCGACGGGATTATGGAGCGGCTGGTTTGTATGATCTCAAAAGTGTCATGACTGGGACACAACTGCTGGTTGCCACGGCCACAATGACGCTCTTTGTCCCCTGCATTGCTCAATTTTCGGTGATGTTCAAGGAGCGCGGGTGGAAGACGGCCATGGGCATTGTTCTCTTTATTTTCCCGTTTGCTTTCTTCGTAGGTAGTCTGCTCAACTGGCTCTTAACTATCCTGAGGATCAACCTATGAAGTGCGGTTTATGTCAGTATGAATTTGATCCAACGGCTGCTGACATCGCCTGTAAAGGCTGTCCGCTGGTGGCAGGCTGTCATTTGGTTCGCTGCCCGCGCTGTGGCTACGAAATGCCGCCCGAAGCCAAATTGATTGGTTGGCTGCGTAAGCTGCGAGACCACGGACAGTCTTCATCATCAAGAATAGGGAGTAAAGCGCATGACGATCAATGAAGTCGCTCAAGAACTGTTGGTGCAGTTATGGATGGCCGTCGAAGAAAAAAGAGACTCTAACTTTCTGCTCACCGATGCACAACATAATACAGCCCATGAACTCGCGCATCTGGGGATGCTGGAACAAAATGGACGACAAGTGATGCTGACGACTGCTGGGCGGTCAGAAGCGGCTCGATGGGTACGGCGACAACGGCTGGGCGAACGACTGCTCAACGACGTTTTTACGACCGATGGAATCCAAACGGGAGAACAGACTTGTAGTTTAGAATGTGCGCTCTGGGGTGGGCAGGAAGACAGTATCTGTACCCTTTTGGGGCATCCGCAGGTTTGCCCACATGGCCGACCCATTCCACCGGGTCCTTGCTGCCTTCAGAAACGCACGTCGGTCAACCGGCTCATTGCTCCCCTGGCGGAACTCGAACCGGGACAACACGGGCACATCGCCTATGTGAATACCCATCATGCCCAACATCTTCCAAAACTGATGGCGATGGGGATCTTGCCAGGCGTAACCATTACACTGCTGCGGCGCTCGCCCTCTTTTGTGTTTGAGGCTGGATACAGCCAATTTGCAGTCGATGCGGAAATTGCCGCTGAAATTAATGTCAGTCTGTCAGAGATAAACGAATCGCTACGATGAAACTTCACACAAATCTCACATGAGCGGCATAAACACTACATGAAACGGTTGCATCCTATAGGTAACGACTGAAAATTAGCTACAGGAGAAAACCTCATGACAATCAAACAGAAATTCCTCGGACTGACACTAACTTTGATTGTAATTGCTGCAATTGGTATTAGTGCAACTAGCGCGTTAGCGCAGGACACTGGTAGTGCGACCGCTACCCCGTCTCCGGCTGGCACACCCGGATACACCTGGAATATGTATGGCATGATGCGGGGTCATCGGCAGGGCGACACGATGTGGACAGCGGTTGCGGGCGCTCTCGGCATCGATGTAAACACCCTTTTCACTGAACTGCAATCCGGCAAGACCCTCGCTCAAATTGCTGAAGCGCAAAATGTGGATGTGCAGACAGTCTACGATGCAGCGCTAACAGTAATGACCGACCACATGAACGCGATGGTCACAGCAGGCTACATCACACAGGCGCAGGCAGATGCCTATCAGGTATGGATGCGTGATAACATGGCACAGATGCCGATGTTCAACGACGCGAGTTATGGTTCGGGCATGATGGGTGGGATGATGGGCGGAAATTATGGACAAGGTATGATGGGACAGGGTATGTGGGATCATCATGATGAGGACGGGCGGGGAAATTGGACAGAACCACATCATGGTGGCTGTGGTTGGTAGCTACCGATACGACAATAGGTAATATCGGGAAGGGTGTCAGGAACACTTTGGCACCCTTCCTTTATTTCTTCCTTGCCTCATTTAACTTAGAATTTGCGAAACACGGCTGGCGGCCTCATACCCTCAAGGCGGCAGGGTTGGGGTTCCTGCCACAAGATAAACGCCTATCGGGCTATAGCGTGAGTATGTGGCAAAACTGTTGGCACGGCCTTGGAAAAACTCGGTGATGCTTAATGGATTGGGTATATCCTCAAACGATTGCACCTACTAGACGATGCGCGCCGCAAGCGTAGTATGAATGGCATGGTGTATGCTGTACACCCACTGAGGTAATCGATATGATGCGGCGCTACGATGTCGCTGTCATTCAAGAATCCAGTTAAAACCCTTCATACCGTTCATACCCTACATCCTTTCTAGCAATGAATGTAGGGTATGTAGGGTTTGCTCTAAGATTTATTTCTTCAATATATAGCGTAGAGAACACCTTAAATTCAGCATTTCATTCGCAGCAGAAACTTAACCTGTCAAGGGGGCCTTTTTCGATGAGAAAGATATTTGTCGTTTTGCTCGACAATTAGGAATTGCTCCCAGTGTAGTTGTAGGCAGGCTTCAATACGATCAAGTGACGATCAAGTGCTTCAACAACGCTACAAACGAATTTAAAACAATGCTTGATATTGAAGATGAGGAAATAGTTATCAGACGAAAGGCAATTAACTGTGGCGAATAGCAGATAGGTGAATTCAAATAATACTGAACGTTACAGATCACTTAATGCATAGGCTGTTGGATTTTGCTGGAATGCTCCCTGGCATACAGGACAGCAGAAATAGTAGGATTTCCCTTCATACTGAATACTGCTGTAAGCCTGATGGGCTTTGATCTCGGCCTTGCAGACGGGATCATGAACAACACTATCAGGTTGCTCAACCTCAGCACTCGGAATAGCAATCTTGATTTGTGTCCCTTTAGGTCGTAATTGGTGTAATTGCAGTGTACCTCTTAAGCCTTGAACACGTTCGTGAATACCGAGCAAGCCATAATGCCCATTTGCAGCAAGGTGACTAAAATCGGAAGGTATAGCAAAGCCGGAACCATCATCCTCGATGGTCAGTGCGATTTGTTGTGGCTCATAGCCAACCTTTATGGCAATCGTTTTCGCGCCGCCGTGTCGCTGTGCATTGGTGAGGGCTTCTTGGGCAATACGAAAAAAAGTGAGTTCGTACTCTTCGTTGAGCCGCCGCTCAATCCCTGTTACAGTGACCTGAACTTGTGCTGTGTGGGAAGTTTCAGCCAGCATTTTTAACGCTGCTACTAAGCCCAATTCTTCCAAGGCGGGTGGCCTCAAATCGGCGATGAGATGCCGCAAGTTTTCAACTGCATCAATCGCCTGGGTGCGTATGGTTTTCAATAACTCAATGGCTTTAGTGGGCTTGTTCTCGACCAACCCACGAGTAAGGTCGGTCTCTTGCGCAATCGCGATGAATAACTGAACCGTTTCGTCATGAAGCTCGCGGGCAATACGGGTTCGTTCAGCTTCCTGACCCCGGGTTAAGACATCCGCATAAACATGGCTTTGTTCCTGTGAACGACGGACGTGGCTGACCATCGCCACCATCGAGCGACGCAGCGCATCAATCTCAGCAATGCCTCCGCATGAAGTTTCAAGCGCCGAAAATTGGCCTGTGGTCAACTGCTTCGCCTGACGCGCCAAACGACGTAAAGGATAGAGAACGCGCCAAACAAGCCAAATATTGATGACCAGCACGATAGTCAACAGAAAGATGCATAGTTCCAACGGCTCGGTCATAGGGATGCACCTTCATTCATGTGAATCAATCCTCGACTGAGCGCTATTGTGACGGCTTCTGTTCGTGTGCTTACACCAAGTTTCTGGTAGGCATTTTGCAGATGGCCTTGAACAGTGCGGTCTGAAATAAAGAGGGATCTGCCGATTTCTTTATTCGTCAATCCACGGGCAGCCTGAGTCAGAACATCGATCTCACGTTCGGTTAGGGCTTCTACCAACGCCGGATGGTTAAAGTTGGCTTTTGCGACCACTGCCGGATCAAACGCGGTATGCCCACTGGAAACTTCCAGAAGGGCTTGATGAAGCTGTGATAACTCAGCAGTCTTCAGCACAAACCCATCCGCTCCAGCATCGAGCAGGGCGTGTACATAAACAGGATCGTCGTAGGCAGTGAGTACCAGAATGCGAATGTGCTCATTTTCATGCAGAATGCGCCGGGTCGCTTCAACGCCGGTCAATTCAGGCATATGAATATCCATGATGACGACATCCGGTTGGAGCGAACGCGCCATATCGACCGCTTCCAGACCGGTCGTCGCTTCGCCGATGACCTCGATACCCATGCCTTCTAAATAGAGCCGGGTTCCCTGACGTACAATTTTGTGATCCTCGGCCAGCAGCACTCGTAACATGAGTTCGCCTCTTTAACGCTTATGGTGATGTCTAAAACCTATGGTAACACTATCAACATTAGCATAGGTGATTAACGCCGAAACACCGCCAAATGGCGTATTTGTTTTAACAATACCTATGCTAAATTCAAAACATCGTATCGTTTTCAAGGAGAGTATGGTGGAAACCAAAACGTTCAAAGTACCGAATATGACTTGCAACGGGTGTGTCAGCACCGTTAAAGGGGAGATTGAGCAGTTGAGCGGTGTTGTCAACGTTGAAGTGAATAAACCGGCACAGCTCGTTACGGTGGAGTGGGAAACTCCGGCATCATGGACTATCATTGAGCAAACACTAACTGAGATCAATTATCCTCCAGTTGAGGCTTAATAAGGAAGTAAATCAAAACCCCAGTTGTCGCTGGGGTTTCTTTTTGAAGAGCCATTGCCTCTACATTTATGTTAACTTCAGCCCACGTAAGAGTTGGGCATTGATTGCCACGATCACGGTGCTGGCGGACATGAAGACTGCCCCAATCGCTGGGTCGAGCGTGATGCCAATTGGCGCAAGTACGCCCATTGCCAATGGGATGGCGAATATGTTGTAGCCTGCCGCCCACACCAAATTCTGGATCATCTTCCGATAGGTGGCGCGGCTCAGGCGGATAATCTTGACAATATCGAGTGGATTGGAGCGTACCAGAATGATTCCCGCGCTCTCGATAGCCACATCTGTTCCTGCACCAATGGCAATGCCCACGTCGGCTGTGAGCAGTGCTGGCGCGTCGTTTACACCATCACCAACCATTGCGACTTTATTGCCGCCGCGCTGCAACTCGCGAACTTTATCCGCTTTGTTTTCAGGAAGTACCTGAGCAAAATACGTATCAATGCCAAGTTCTTGTGCGACTGCCTTGGCTACTGCTTCACTGTCGCCGGTAAGCATAGCGACCTTTTAAGCCGAGATCGTGTAACTGTTTCACTGCCTGTCGGCTTTCTTCGCGGATGACATCAGCAATTGCAAACAGTGCGATAACACCCTTTTCATTCGCGAGATAGATCACTGATTGACCGGCATCTTCAGCCTTATGTTTCGATGCTTGCAATCTGTCGGGTACACTCCAGCCTTGCTGCTCAAGCAGGCGTGGCCCACCGGCAAAATAGGCTGCACCATTCACGTGGGCTTTAACTCCCCGTCCAGCTAGGCTTTCAAAATTGCTGACCGGGGCAGACTGGATGTGTTTTTCCTGAGCATACTTGCGAATCGCTTCAGCGATGATGTGTTCGCTGTCGCCTTCAATTCCTGCTGCGATGCTGAGCGCTTCATCAGGATTGATGTCTGTGGTTGCGACATCGACGACACCCTGTTCGCCTTTGGTCAGCGTTCCGGTCTTGTCGAAGATCACATAGTCCAGGTCTTTGGCATTTTCCAGTGCAATCCGTTTGCGAATTAGTAATCCATTGCGCGCTGAAAGGGTGGTCGAGATCGAAATCACCAGTGGAACGGCCAAGCCCAGTGCGTGAGGGCAGGCGATAATCAGAACACCAACCGTGAAGCGCACCGCGTCCGAGACATTACCCGTAAAGACAATCCAGCCAATAAGCGTCAGGATACCGGCAATGATGGCGACGATAGTCAGATAAAAGGCTGCGCGTTGGGCGAGGGTTTGCGCACGCGATTGGCTCTTTTGTGCTTCTTCAACCAGGCGCATAATCCCAGCAAGGGCTGTACTTTCGCCGACCTGTTGGATTTCTACCCTTAGTGAGCCAGATAAATTGACCGTTCCACCAATGACCTTGTCGCCGACATGCTTATCGACAGGTTTGCTCTCACCCGTAATCATGGCTTCGTTGACGTTACTGCTGCCTTCTGCAACCACACCGTCAGATGGAATGCTTGTGCCGGGACGGATCAAAACGCGATCTCCGGCAGCTAGTTCACTGACTTTGACCGTCTCAGTTTGTCCGTTCGGCAAAATCCGTTCGGCTTGGTCGGGCAATAGTTTTGCTAGCTCACGCAGCGCTCCCTGAGCCTGTCCCACACTGCGCAGTTCAATCCAATGTCCGAGCAGCATGATGGTAATCAGCGTTGCCAGTTCCCAGAAGAAATCGGTCATGCCACCCGTTTGCATTCCCTGCGCGTCTACTGATGGGAATAGGAAAATGCCCATACTGTAGAGATAAGCCGTCGTGATTGCCAGGGAAATCAGAGTCATCATGGCTGGCTGACGGATTGCCAATTCTTGTCGCGCCATATTCAGGAAGGGAAAGCCGCCGACAATAAAGATGATCGTGCCGACAATCGGAGCGATCCATTGGCTGCCGGGAAATTGTGGTGCTGTGAAGTGAAACCACGTTTGAATCATCGGCGAGTACAGCAAAACAACCAGTGTGAGCGGTAGCGAAACCCAAAAGCGATTCCGCATCATAGTCGCATGACCTTCATGCATCACGCCATGCCCAGCATGAGCATCGTGTCCGTTATGGCTATCATGCCCCGTATGGTCTGCGTCTTTCATAGGGTCGTGATGCTCCATATGAGCTGAGCGATTTATTGGTTCAATAGCGCTGGCTGTGTGTTCCATATGCTCGTGATGTTGATGCTCGGCGTGGTGATCGTGACCATCTCCATGCGAATGCATCGAGTGATCTGCCGTGTGATGACTATCACCTTGGATTGGTTTTGTTGTTTCGGGATCATGGTTCATGATGCTATCCCCTCTCAGGCTTTCATTTCAACGTAATCATCATATGACCTGTTGGGACTGAAAGACACGCGCCATTTGGCGGGTTACAAAGTTTCTTTCGGTGACTAGACTTCGATTTGTGAATCGAAACTTCTCAAAAAATGCGTTTTGCGAATTGCGTTCTCATTAACTACAATCGAGTAGTAATTTGGAGGGAATGAGATGCCAGCTCTATATCGGATGGTAAAAAACAAATCTGGGAAAGGTTTGAGAAAGTTTCTTGGCGAATTGGAACTTGCCATTATGGAGATCGTTTGGAATCAGCAACCTATTAGTGTGTCCGAGGTATTGACTATTCTCAACACTCAACAGCGGAAATTAGCCTACACCTCAGTCATGACTGTGATGAGTCGCTTGGTTGAAAAAGGTTGGCTTAAGACCGAGAAGCGAGGACGAGCATATATCTATCGCGCTGTGCAATCACGCTCGGAAGCTGAAGCCACAGCCGTTGGGGAGGTCGTCCGCGCTTTGCTTAATGACTTTGGTGAGGTAGCAGTGGCACAGTTTATCAAAGAATTGGATGAAATATCTCCTGAGGCTCTTGTCCGATTAGCTGCACTTGGAGATGAGGCCGAGACAACTGATGATAAAGCCTGAGCGTTCATATCGAATAGTCTTCGTTGGATTTCTTTTGTTGATTCTGGCTTGTGGTGGCTTCAGTAATTTGTGTAGTTGGATGATGGCGTGGTGCTTGGCTATGGCATCCCCCAGGCAAATAATCCTCGTTGCGATTCTTTCAACGGTTTTTGCACTTTCGATCATTAAGCAAAGTTGGCGAACGTACCGGTATACACGGCAATTTCTTCACATCACTCAAGCTGAATTTCCGCGCCATTTCCGAGAGATGCTGACTGATCTAGGAATAAATATATCAGCTGTTGTGATGCTGGATACGTCTGTACCTTTCGCTTTTTGTTTCGGGTTCTTGCGTACACGTATTTGTTTAAGCACGGGTCTCGTCACATTGCTCTCAACATCCCAACTCCGGGCAACGTTGTGCCATGAAGATTATCATCGGCGGCGATTTGACCCATTACGTATCTTGTTGATCGAAGCGGTAGGCACAACCTTGTGCTTGCTTCCCGCTGTTCGAGAATGGCGGTCCTTAGCAAAGGTCAAACTTGAAATCGATGCCGATGAGTACGCCATCCGTATTGCTGGGAAACCCGCATTGGCCGGTGCTCTTCACAGCTTATTGACTCACTCCTTAGAATCACAATCGCTGATGAAAGGAACTGCTGTGGCGGGTCTAAGTGCCAATACAGCCCGCATTGCAGCTCTGCTAGGCGAGCGCGCTAATCCTGAGCGCGTTTCGTATAGGAGTCTCATAGTGAGTATCGCAATTCTCTGGGTACTCTGCCTTATTCTCTAAAGATAAGCCCCCTCCATCCATTCACCTGTCACTCATTTGACATGCACAAGCCCATCTACTACAATCGCGTAGTAGATAGCGATCAATGCTCCGTAATATATGACAATTCAAGCGGGTTACTACGTGTGCGATATTAACCTATCCCTCTTTTATCGTTTTCCAGCCAATGTTATGTTTTGGGTGTGTTTAGGATTTGCCGCCTTCCACATTAGCGGATGTGCAGCGTCATCGCAAGCTGGGTATTCATCGGATGCTTACGAGGGAACGCAGCTAGACGGCCTTGCACCAGATATTCAACTTACCGACCAGAATCATGAAAGCATAACTTTGAGTGAATTTCGGGGAGATGTGGTCGTATTAACATTTCTGGATAGCCAGTGCCAAGATGTATGCCCTTTAACGGCTGCTCAACTCAGGAAAACCCATGAAGGACTAGGTGATGTTGCCGATTCCGTTATTTTTCTCGGCGTGAATGTGAACGAACAGGCCAACACTCCTGAAGATGTGAGATTTGCGAGTGAGAACTGGCATTTGAGCGAAATGAAGACATGGCATTTTTTGACAGGCAACGCCGCGCAGTTAGAACCGATCTGGACATCGTTTCACATTGAAGTCTCGTCCTCGACGGAAGCTGCGGGTGAGCTAGTTCATAGTCCAGGCGTTTACCTTATAGATCAGAGTGGGCAATTGCGTTGGTATATTTCTACCCCGTTTGTCGAACCTGGCACGCCTGCCCCATCATTGCCCTTAAACGAACTGTTGACAAAGCATGTACGAGAACTCCTGAATAACAAATGACTGGCATTGGCATGATAGCGACAGGTTCAAAATGACAAAAACGAAAAAGCTTCCCTCAAACAACACGACAAGGGACCAAACTCGAATCCTAGTCCATCCCTGGACAGCAATTGGCGCATTAGCAATATTTGCTATTCTCTTTGGTGCATGGTATCTAGCTAATACCCGTTCCGGTTCTGGGAATGAAAATGTTCAATTTGTCCACATTCACGGTATAGGGTTTTCTTCAGATGGTCGTCAATTGTTCGTTACCGCACACGACGGCTTCCGCGTATACGAAGCGGGCCACTGGAAAATCCCTGATCTTCCGATTAATGATTATATGGGCTACAACCCGACCGACAATGGATTTTACAGCAGCGGCCATCCTGGACCTGGATCGGCCCTCGCCAATCCTTTGGGGCTCATCAGGAGTAGCGACGGCGGGCGTACGTTCACAACATTGAGTTTTGCGGGTGAAAGTGATTTTCACTTGATGGGCGTGGGGTATAACAACCATGCCATCTACGCTCTTAATTCCTCCCCGAATTCCCGCCTCTCTGTTGGTCTGTACTACAGCCTGGATGACGGTCAACACTGGCAGCAAAGTGCAGGTCAGGGGATTGCCGCTACACCTATCCAAATCGCCGTCCACCCTACACAAGCACAGATTGCAGCCATTGCTACTGAGAACGGGTTATTCCTGTCGAATGATTATGGCAATACATTTACGAGAGTGAACGATATCGCGCCAGTCAGCGCGGTAATTTTTGACTCGGAAACAGGAAACTTATTGTTTGGCTACCAGAGCTTATACACCCATGACTTGGTGAGCAACCAGACGGCAGCATTCCCCTCACCCAGCATTTCCAGCAACGATGCCATTAGTTAGATTGCTGGCAACGCACAGTCTAACCAGGTGGCACTTTCGACCTTTAACAAAAATATCTATCTCTCCCAGGATAGCGGACGGGCATGGACTCAAATCGTCCAGGAAGGGAGCGGAAGAAGCTAAGACCTGCAATTCAGTCTTAGGCATAAGAACGGCTTATGGAACGCAAAGAACCCCTCAATAACCTTCCCAACAAACCGGTGCGGATTTCATGGGTGCTAGTTATCTTTGCTTCGACTGGACTTCTAATGAGTGCTGTGTTTCTTATCCTCTCTTTTTCACAGGCACGTTCGCGTTCGGCTGAGACGGGGGTCACAGTATTATCGTCTGGCACTTTAGCAGTAGGGGCAGCAAGTTCTATAACTACGAATGAGTCTGCTTTCACGACCTTGCCCCTAAGGGATCCCAGAGCTGGTGACGTACAGCAACTGGGGCGCTTAGAGGTCGGCCAATCTGCTCCTGATTTCACGCTCAGAACGCTTGATGGAGGTCAGGTGATATTAAGCGATCTCCGAGGTCAGATTGTGTTGCTTAACTTCTGGGCAAGCTGGTGTCAACCCTGTCGACTTGAAATGCCAGAATTAGTGAAGGCATATGAAAACTATCAGGACCAAGGATTTGTCGTTCTGGGTGTCAACCTGACCGACCAGGATGCAATGCCGGACATCGAGGCTTTTGTCAAGGAGTTTAATGTAACATATCCAGTGTTGCTCGATAGCGAGGGGGTCGTAAACGGACTCTACAGTGTACCCGGTATACCCATGAGCGTATTCATAGACCGCGAAGGGAATATCTACCAGGTACAGATTGGTGCCCTGACGGGGGAACAAATCGACAAATCAGTCGGCGAACTGTTGAAAACCCAAACAGCACATTAAGAAGGTGGAGACAAAAAATTGACAGAAAATACTTTACCAGTTGCCGCCAATCCATCAAAACGGCTAACCACGATCATCCACGCGGTTCTGTTTGTATTGGGATTCTCACTCACCTTTGTTATTGGCTGGGGAGGAGCATTTACTGTCGCTGGACAGGTTTTCAGCCAATACAAATCCCTGCTGGCGCAGATCGGTGGGATCGTGGTTATTGTGTTCGGTCTGTTCAATCTGGGCATCGTCAAAATCGCTCCACTGAATTATGACACCCGCCCACAATGGGACGTTAGCCAGCACACTGGATGGGTATCATCGCTCTTCATGGGTGTCTTTTTTGCTGCTGGATGGACTCCCTGTATTGGAACGACTCTGGGTACGATTTTGACACTGGGTTTCAGTCAACAGACCGCCTGGCAAGCAATGGTATTGTCGAGCGGATATTCGCTGGGATTAGGCATCCCCTTCCTGATGATCGGTCTGGGCATTGAGCGCGCGACACGTTTAGTCGGGCGTTTCCGACGACACGTTCGCAAACTTCAGATCGTGAGCGGTTTGCTGCTCATTCTGATGGGAATACTGATTCTGACTAATCAGATGGCAATGATTTCGGTTTGGGCGCAACGTTATGGTTTGTATCTAGATCTGCCGCTGGGGGGTGCGAGCACACCGAATTATCTGATCGCCATTGTTGCCGGATTATTATCCTTTCTTTCGCCCTGCGTTCTGCCGCTCGTACCAGCTTACGTCAGCTATCTCGGCGGAAGAGCGGTTCGAGACCTGTGACGAGGAACAAAATGGCCGATCAAGTATCAATGGAATCAACTGTGTTTTCTCGCCATCGTCGGCGAAAAATTAAAGCGTTATATGGTGTTTTATGGGGTCTTGAGCACTGGATGCTTATTTTGTCGGCGGGGATGGGCGCGCTGGTCATCCTACCGTTTCTCGCACCCCTCTTTATGCATTGGGGATGGATCATGCCTGCACAAATCATTTATACGATTTATAGCGGTTTGTGTCACCAGATGGCTCAACGATCCTTCTTCCTGTTCGGCGTACAACCCATGTATAACATTGCTCAACTACCTGTTGCACTGACCGGAAAAACCGTGTCCGATATGTTGCTGCTACGAGCCTTTATCGGCAACGAGAACCTGGGCTGGAAAGTCGCCTGGTCGGATCGAATGGTCTATATGTATGGGGGGATATGGCTGGCAGGGATTTTCTATGCTCTCCTGAAACGCCATCACCGAATTCAGCCTTTAAAACTGCCCTTTTTTGTTTTGCTCTTACTGCCTATGATCCTTGATGGTGTAACACACACCCTGAGCGACGCATCTGGTGGGTTATCGGGTAGTTTCCGCTACCACAACCAATGGCTGACCGACTTAACCGGAAACCGGCTACCAATTTGGTTCTACACAGGGGACGCATTTGGCTCTTTCAACTCCTGGATGCGGTTTATCAGCGGAATAACGTTTGCTGTTGGCGTTGTCTGGCTTATATATCCTTTTATCAACCGGGGGATTTCCGAGTCGGCGATCCAATTACGTTGGAAGCTAGAAAGCGTTCGACAATGACCCGTAGCGTTTCAGTTGTAACAATCATGATTTTGATGTTGTTGGCAGTCGCTTGCAGCCCGGCCAGTAGTAGCCAGCCTGTCCCAAGTCCTCAATACCCTGTTGGAACTTACCAAACCCTCACTGTCGATGCACTAGCTGACATTCTTGCCAACCATCTGCAAGAATACACAATTGTTAATGTGCATATCCCCTATGCGGGCGAAATTGAGGGTACGAGCGCCAAAATTCCCTACAACGATATCAACACCTTAATGACTACCCTGCCTGACAAGAATGCTCCTATTATTCTCTATTGCCGCAGTGGACGAATGAGTAAAGAAGCCAGTCTTGCGCTCCTGGAGCAAGGTTACACACGGATTTGGGATGTCGAGGGTGGCATGGATGCTTGGGTTGAGAGCAGTCGCAGTCTGATTTACAAAGAATAGAATGCTTTGATTTATTCGCTGGTAAAAAGCGAGGAAATATGAGCCATATGACATTAGAACCCACCACAGAACAAGAAACTGATAATGAAGCAGATACACTGGCAGAAACTAAATCTAAGAACACGCCAAGTCCGTATGCGGCTGAAGGCGCAGTTATTGTTATTTCGCGAACAACGTTCAATTATGTCGTGATCGGAATAGTTTGTCTTGCCGTCGGTATCATTCTTGGTGCAACTTTACTAAACCCAATGCGTGGTAACGAGCTGACTTTTCAGAATATTAGAAGTGCTGTCGAAGATGTGGTAAGCAATTCGGCATTATCCGGTCAGGCAGCCGCGCAGAAGCCAACACAACCGATAAATGTCAGTGTAGATGACGATCCATCCTGGGGACCTCAGGATGCCCCGGTGACAATTGTCGAATTCTCCGATTTTCAGTGTCCATTTTGTGGTCGTTTCCATCGGGAAACCTACGATCAACTTCGTAAGGACTACGAGGGTAAGATCCGTTTTGTCTATCGTGATTTTCCAATTTTGAGTTTGCACCCAAATGCCGAAATTTCGGCTGAGGCGGCAGACTGCGCGAACGAACAAGGGAAATATTGGGAATACCATGACCTCCTGTTGAGTAATCAGGACAAGTCTTTTCCAGCCGATTTAACCCATTTTGCGTCTCAACTGAATTTGAATATGACAGCATTTGGAGAGTGTACAAGTAGCCGACGATATCAGCAGGAAGTCGCCACAGATGTCCAGGATGGTCAAAGCTATGGTGTTACAGGAACACCAACATTCTTTATCAATGGTCAGCCACTGGTTGGAGCGCAACCCTATGCGGTTTTTGCATCAGCGATTGATGCTGAACTGGCAAAGGCTGCCAAAGACGAAACCACCCTTCCACCTGGATAACGAAAAGCGTTCCATGATTAATTCGCTTCAAACTTCAGTACACACGCAATGGAGTAAACCACATTGAATTTTCTCGTTATCTTCCTAACAGGACTCACTACAGGGGGTCTGACATGCCTTGCGGTACAGGGTGGATTGTTGGCAACGACACTCGCCAAACAAGTACGAGTGGTAAGTTCACCGACTCTCACCAAGCAAGAGGTGAAGGGACAATCTGATTCGAGGACTTCCAGTCAGCAAACGGTCACTGGTATTCAACTCGCCCAAAACTTGTGGCCTGTCGTTTATTTTATGGCAGCCAAATTACTCGCGTATACGTTATTGGGCTTTTTGTTAGGTGCATTGGGGTCGGTCATTCAAATTACGCCTGCGGTTCGCTCTGCGATGCAGATGTTAGCGGGATTATTCATGTTGGCAACGGCCCTCAACATGCTCAATGTCCATCCCATCTTCCGTTACGTCGTCATCCAGCCACCAAAAGTTCTAACCCGTTTGGTTCGTAACCAATCAAAAAGCCAGGAGGCATTTGCACCTCTTGTACTTGGCCTGATGACCATTTTGATACCTTGTGGTACGACACAGGCAATGGAGGTGTTGGCAATAACTTCAGGCAGTCCTATTCTGGGGGCTTTCGTGATGTTTGCGTTTGTTTTAGGGACTTCTCCTACTTTCCTGGTGCTTGGTTTTTTGGCGACTCGCATACGCGGTAAATATCAATCTTTATTCGGAATAGCCGCCGCGCTAGCAATCTTATTTGTGGGTCTCGTATCGTTGGATGGTGGATTAAATCTCATTGGATCTCCCCTGGCACCAAGCCGGATTCTGGCTTCTATCAGCCAGCCTAGGGGATTACATTCATCAACTGACATTGCCAAAGCCAATATTGTTGATGGTGTACAAGAAGTGACCATCAATGCCGAGAACAATGGCTACTTCCCCAACTATGTGAGTGCTCAAAAAGATCAACCCATCCGTATAAAGCTCGTAACCAACAACATCTACGGCTGTACGCGAGCATTTGTCATACCGGGTATGGGAATACAGGAAGTTCTGCCCGAAACCGGGGAAAAGGTGATTAACTTACCACCGCAGAGCGCTGGGACAATCTACTTTACCTGTGGAATGGGTATGTATAACGGGGCTATTATCATTGAATAACATCCCATCGTGAAAACAGGCCAATCCAAAATTGAAAGGAATCAAGATGACCAAAAAGCGATTTCAAGTTCAAGGGATGCATTGTGTGGCGTGCGCGATGACCATTGATGGTGCTTTAGAAGACCTGCCCGGCGTGAAGTCTGCGACTGCCAATTATGCTCGTCAGGTGGTTGATGTGGAATACGATGACCAGAGAGTCACGAACAACCAGATTATTCTAGCCATTCGAAATTCAGGGTATGAGGTCACTGGAGACACCCATTAGGGGCACAACCATTTCCCAATTAAGATGCTGATTGTTTTTGAGGAAGCAAGATAGTGAATGATCTGCTCGAAACGCCGCCTGTTCGAGAACGGCGATTATTTAGTTTGGGATCAATTGTTCTCGTCATAGGTATAGTTTTCGCCATTGCAGTTGCCGGGTTGGCACTTGCCCGTCGTAATGAAACTCAACCAACATCTGGCCCTGCACCCGATTTTACCCTCAAAACGTTTGATGGGAACCTATTTCGTCTTTCCGACCAGAGAGGAAAAGTCGTTGTAATAAATTTCTGGGCGAGTTGGTGTATTCCCTGCCGTGACGAAGCACCAGCCTTGCAAGCAACCTGGGAGCGCTATAGGGATAGAGGTGTCATATTGGTTGGGGTAGATTATGCAGACACCGACAAGGATGCTCGTGAATTCATTAAAGAGTTTGGCATAACCTATCCGAATGGCCCCGATATTGGAATTAAGATTTTTAGTGCTTACCGGGCGCAGGGTGTCCCCGAAACCTTTGTCATTGACCAAGATGGCAATATTGCTCAGTTTTTATATGCTGGTGTCACTGAAAAACAACTAGGCAGCGCAATTGATAGATTGCTGATTAAGAATAGCGAGGGTTGATGATTTTGAATGTTCAAATAGAAACCTGGATCGCTTTGAACACTTAGACGGGTACATAATGCTTAGCGATCTTATTCATGATGGTATGATCATCCCCGAATTGGCACAGCCCGTCACAATGATACCGTAAATCATTAAAGGGAATAAAGGCGAGAGACATATCAGCCAACGTTGTCCGAAACGAAGGGCGTGCGAACTGTGCCATCACTTCTAATTCTCGTTTATTGGGTGCAACCAAATAAAAATTGCACGTGCATCCTGGTATCGAGCGTGCTAAATCTTCCATGCGCAGAATACCAGAATAAATCGAGGTGCTTTTCTCGACTTCAAAAGCCGCAACGATTTCTCCTGTCCCGCGTTTGAGCCAGATGACATCAATCAAACTGACTGTCTCCATAACATCCTTTCCCCACGGACTCGATGGCAATTCCTGAACGGTGAGTGGGGCAAAAGATTGATCCTCATAAGTGCGATGGCGATCATTCCGCGCTACATAAACATCAAAGTTGAGCGCACGTCCTATTTTGATGAGGAGATATTGAATTTCAGTATGTCTCGACTCGGCTTTTCTTCAGCAATGACCTCTTCATGACGAAGACGAGCCGTTTTTTCAGCCTGTGCTTTGAGATTTTCGAGTACGGTATTCACATTGTTTTCAATGAGCAGGCGACCAGTGCCAATTTCGAAAAGCAGACCTGCAATGGCACCTAAATCTTTGGACAGCCGAGGGCGTATTTCCGGATGCGCATTAACAGAGATAATGGTTTCGCGCATCGCCAGATAACTTTCCCAAGAACCTAATTTCTTTTTGTCATTGAACAGGGCATTAAAGCCATTGACCATCGCCGTGTTGAAGGGGGAAACAAGGGTGGGATGCAAGAAATAAACAATATTGGCTACTGCTGGGCCAAGCCCTTTGATCTGGGCAGTCGCAAGGCGCGTCATTGCGGCGACCAGTTGATCCTCACGACCCGCATTAAGACAACTTTCCAAAAACTGTCCAAATTTTTGTTGATTGCTCCTGTTCTCATATATATCAGGAATGCGTAATTTAGGTTTCCAATAGAAAGGATGAGCAGCCCCTTCAAAAACCTGTTTTTGCTCAGTAATTGCTGTCAGTACAAATTCGAGCAGCGATCCTTTAAAGTCATTACCAAAGGTATCCTCTGCAATACTTTTCACCGTTTCCTGGATACCACGACGGATGGAACGAAAGGCTTTCATTCGTTCTTCACTCGTGATGAACCACGTATTGTAGACGGACTCTGGATCAGACTTGTATCGTTCGATGACATTGAGGAGAGCAGGGATTTCCATATTCTGACGCACTCACATACCTAAGAGAAATAACTCTGAATAGTATAGCATGGAAGGGGGTTTAAACTCTGTGAAAAATGTGTTGAGACATCTGTACTGGTTCTTATCAATATCGGACAGAAAATACAAACAGACAGAAATGGTTGAGTATTTCTGTCTGTTTGTCGGATGTGTCAATACTACTTATTTCATCATTCTGTGACGTTAATCGCGAGAATTAGACCACCCGGCTCAGCGCCGTCATTGGTCACATGATGTAGAATGTGGCAATGGAATAACCAGGTTCCAGCCTTGGTCGCGGTGAATTCAATATCGTAGCGCTCACCTGGTGCTACACTCAGGGTATCCAAGGTCTGTCGTGCCGCCTCTGGTACAGGATAGCCGTCTATTGCAACCACCTGGAAAGCCATGCCATGCAAGTGCATTGGATGGATGAACTGTCCGATACCGATCAGGCGCAGATGGACTCGTTGTCCAACCTTTACACTGATTGTTTCAGTCGAGGGATAGGCCTTTCCATTGATGGTGAAGTAATTGGGTTCAGCGCCGCTCATTGGCATGGCGGCGAAGGTTTGACCATTGACCACACGCCACTCAGAGAGCATGAGCGTGGCATCCACATCTGGCGCAGGTGATACAGGCTGTTTAGGGTCGATGATGAAAGGTGCATATAAACCCGCGCCGACCTGAACATCGCTATCGTAGTGCGAATGATACATGAAGGTTCCGACTGGCCCCGCCACAAATTCGTAGGTGAAGGTTTGGCCAGGCTGAACCGCATCCTGTGTCACGCCAGGAACACCATCCATCGAATTAGGAACATTAATGCCGTGCCAATGGATTGTGGTTGGTTCTGGTAGGTTATTGGTGAAGTTGATCCGAACGCGATCACCTTCGGTCACACGGATCATCGGGCCGGGGACAGTGCCATTATACGTCCAGGCGGTCACAGTCACATTATCCAGAATATTCCAGATGACTGGCTCGGCAGTCAGATTGAAGACCTTTACACCATCCTGAAGCTGATACTCAAGCGGCTGTCCACCGATATTCTGGGTCGCGGGTGGGACATTTTCACCGCTAATGGGTTCCATCGAGTGGCCGCCGCCCATATCCATACTCGTCATGGGCGCTGGCGTGGCGCTCATGTTCATGCCTTCCATGCCGCCGGAGGTGGGTGTAGCACCCATATCCATACCACCCATGGAATTATCCTGACCGGTAGCGGGCATCATCATATCCATCATGCTCTGCATCTGTTCCATTTGGGTACGCATGTCGTCGGACATGTCCATACCCATCATGGTTTTCATCATATCGCTCATCTGCTGCATCATGGTTCCCATATCCATGCCTGGCATCGTGCTTCCGGACATCATCATATCCATCATGCTCTGCATCTGTTCCATTTGGGTACGCATGTCGTCGGACATGTCCATACCCATCATGGTTTTCATCATATCGCTCATCTGCTGCATCATGGTTCCCATATCCATGCCACCCATTTGCCCCATTCCGGTATTTGCGGAAGACTCTGGTACAGGGGTGGTTGTGGCCTCTGCCTCTGGATGGTGTCCACTATGAGCATCAACGGGTTCATTGGATTGGGCTACGGTTAGCGCGATTTCGGATGACGAAGCTGCTGTCGCTGGAAGAGGTGAGAAACTAATCCCATTTGGTCCCAGACCGGTTGGGACGGTGGTGGTTACCTGCTGCGTGGTCAAATCGACTACGGCGACGTTGTTCCCATAGATATTGGTGACATAGGCGTATCGACCTGAAGGCTCAACCACAACACCATGCGCTCCCTGACCGGTCTCAATCGTGCGAACAACTGCAAAGTCGTTGTATCAACAATCGAGAGGGTTGTACTTGGATTGGTCTCTGTTCCCTGATTGGCAACCAACACAGAGTGGTTATCAGGAGTCACGAAGACCTGAACAGGACCCACACCAACGTCAACCTTGCCGACCAACTTGCGAGACGCAACGTCGACTTTACCTAGCGTATTTTCCCCATTCAGCGAAAAGTAGACGTATTTACTATCGGGTGAAAAGGCTACCTGAACTGGACGCTGACCCACTTCAATGTCCGCTACTTTGTTGTTGGCAGCGTTATCAATTACACTCAAGGTTCCGCTGTTGACGTTAGCCACATAAATCCATCGCCCATCTGGGCTGGGGCGTAATCCGTGAGGGAACTCACCCACTGGAATGGTAGCAACAGATTTCATGGATGCCGCGTCAATAACAGTAACGGTATTGTCATTTGCGTTAGTTACGTAGGCGTACTTTCCATCAAGGCTGAGAATGATATGAGCTGGGTGACTTCCCGTCGAAACGGTGCCCAGCAGCGCATAAGTCGTTGCATCAATCTGCACAGCCATCAGATCATGTCCACTCACCGCCCAAACCGTTTTGCCATCTGGCGAGACCTGGAGATTATGGGGGCCTTCGATGCCTGTGAGGGTTGTAATTGACCTGATCTGTGCCAGCATCAATGACCGTGATACTGTTGCCCTCTTCATCAGCGACCAGATTGTCCCCTGAATCGGGTCACTGGCAGCTGAGGCAAGAAGTTGCAACAGCGATTGGCAGCTCAAAGGGAGAGAAGTAAAATCACTACAATGATGAGCACAAATCGATGAGTGGTACATAATGAGCGGATGTTCCTCATGTCTATTCCCTTCAATGACGCATTTAAACTCTACACCCTACCTTAAACCACATTGACAATCGCTGATATGCGCCATCTAGCGGGCTGTCCGGTGCGCCATTTGGCGGGTAAAAAGTAGTGGTAGGCCAAATGGCTTATCCTTGACTCCGCTGAACTACGCATGTGAGGTGGCTCAATACACCCTATTCTGAAAGTGATAAGTGAAATGAGTGGGGAAGCGAATAAGACCATGAATGTTCCCTTAGCCCGACGCAATCTGTTACATGACCGGAGCAAACTCATTCTTAGTGTCCTCGGTGTCGCCGTATCGTTGACCCTAATTGTATTACTGCTTGGTTTCCGCAATGGGCTTTATCAGGCGATAACAGCCTATCTCGATAATATTTCCGCCGATCTGCTGGTCACCAAAAGCGGGGTCCAGGCGCGTTCACAGCGAGTAATCTCCCAACCACACTTCACAATACACTGGGCGCAACTGCCCAAGCGGTTGAAATCGATCATGTGCTGGTCGGTGAATTCATCTTTTCACAGGGAAACATTAAAATGCCAGCCGTTCTCGTTGGATACAACATCGAAAATGGCATGGGCGGGCCGTGGAAAATGAGCGAGGGTCGCGGCGTGGAAATAACGATGAGGTCGTATTGGATGCTTCCTTAGCCCGCAGAACAGGATTAACATTGGTGACAATGTCACGCTGCTTAATCAACCCTTTCGCGTTGTGGGTTTATCCCGTGAAACCGTGTCCTGGTTAGCCGTTTACGTGTTTATCTCGCGCAGCGCTGCCGAGAAAACGCTCCAACTCCCTGGCATTGCCAGCTACTATGCCCTTCGCCTACCGCCCGAAACGAATTTGAAAATCGTCTCAACTGCTATCGAGGGGCAATTTCCGAATGTCGAAGTATTTACACCTAACCAGAAAACAGATGATTCGGTGAAGATCGTAGCGACGGTGTTAGATACTCCCATCAACTTAATGCTCGGGATTAGCATCGTCATCGGTATCGCGGTCATGGGTCTGACAGCATACACCACCATTGTTGACCGGATGCGTGAATACGGTGTGCTGAAGGCAGTTGGCGCGAGCCGGGCATGGCTCAATCGGCTGGTCATCACTGAAACGTTCTATCAAGCTGGACTGGGCTTTACTGCCGGTGCGATTTTTTCGTATGTGGCTGCTCAAGTCATTATGTATCTGTTTCCCCAATTCATTATCGTTATTCGTCCCGAAACGTTGGTGTCGACGGGTATCCTCGCACTGGTGATGAGCGTCCTAGCCGCGCTGCTGCCGATCCGCCGCCTGGGTGCTGTTGACCCTGCCGTGGCTTTTAGAGCCTGATGGAGCAGTATCATGTTCAAACTCGCGTGGGCCAATCTCATCCATGAACGGGTTCGGCTGGCAATAAGTGTCGGGGGTGTGGCGCTGGCAATACTGCTCATCCTCGTTTTGAACGGCTTTTTTGCCGGTTTCCAGCAGCAGGCCGTGAGCTACATCCGCAACCAGCCTGCTCCGTTATGGCTGGCGCAGGCCGGGATCGAGAATATGCATATGGTTTCTTCAATGCTGCCGCCTGACACGCTCAAGCGTGTGACGCAGGTGACAGGTGTCAAAAAAGCAGTTGGCATATTGTATGCCACTATCGCCGTACAAGTGGGCGATGCTCTCGTGCCCAGCTATATCTTTGGAATTGATCCCAGTGATCCCTTCGGCGGCCCATGGTCATTATCCGAAGGGAGTGCAAACGTGGCTCTCAATGAGATTGTCATTGACCAGACACTCGCCAGACGCTATAACGTAAAAGTGGGGGATTCGGTCAGTATCCTAGGATACAATCTCAGGGTCAAAGGCTTGAGCAGAGGGACATTCGGAATCGCCAGCAATATGGTTTTTGTAAACAAAACAGCCTTAGCTAGCGGCATGGGTGTCACTCCACAAACCGTCAGCTATATCATGGTTCAGCCCGAACCCACAGCCAACCTAGATACCCTAGCTGCTGACTTGCGCGCAGTTGTGCCAGAAGCCAACGTGATGAGCCAATCCTTTTTCATTGATCGGGAGCAGGATTTGACTCAACAAATGAGTGCAGACACCCTTCGCGCGATGAATACGGTGGGCTATCTTGTCGGGCTGTTGGTCATTGGCTTAACCATTTACACAGCTACGGTTGAACGCGCTCGTGAGTACGGTATCCTGAAAGCGATTGGCGCTAATAACAGGCGTCTCGTCGGGATCGTTCTTATCCAATCCTTTATCGCAGCGGTGATAGGCTATCTGTTGGGCGTTATGTTGTCGTATGCAATTGTGGGACTCGCAGATCGAATTTTCCCGGATGTCGTCATTCTGATCGAACCATCCAGTTGGTTGAGGGAGATTCCGACCCTGGTGGTTATTGTCACGCTGGCGGGCTTATTACCCATCAGCCGCGTGACACGCGCCGATCCGATGGTTGTCTTTCAGACATAGGAGATGACAAATCATGAATACGGTTCTTGAACTGGAGAACGTCAGCAAAATATACGGGCACGGGCATACCGCGGTGAAAGCCGTAGACAATGTGAGTTTGCAGGTCAAACCGGGTGAGATTGTTCTGATCATGGGGCCATCGGGCAGTGGCAAGACGACCCTGTTAAGCATAGCCGGGCTTCTGCTGCGCCCGACGGACGGGCATCTCTGGATGAACGGAAATGAAGTAACCCGTTTCAGCGAACACCAATTGCCCAGCCTGCGACTGCACAACGTTGGTTTTGTCTTTCAAGCCTACAACCTGCTGGGCGCATTAACTGCTCTGGAGAATGTTGAGGTCGTGATGAATATGGCAGATGTGAAGGGCAAAGCAGCGCGCACCCGTGCTATTGAGTTATTAACACTGCTTGGCTTGGAACACCGACTGAACCATTTACCAGCCGATCTCTCAGGTGGTGAGAAACAGCGTGTGGCTCTCGCCCGCGCGCTGGCGAACAATCCACCCCTGATCTTGGCTGACGAGCCTACCGGCAACTTGGACAGCAAGATCGGGCGTGAAGTGATGGAGCTTCTATGCTGTGGATTGGGCCGAGATCAGGGAAGAGCAATTGTGATTGTGACGCACGATCATCGTCTGCGTGATATTGCTGACCGCGTATTGTGGCTGGAAGATGGAAAACTGAGCGAAAAAGAAGTCAACTGGAACGGCGACGAATTATTACATCGTGCTTACCCTTCAAGCACTGGATAAGTCAGTATTGATGAGGCATGAAACATGGAAACTCATGAGGCAACGTCGCGACATAGAGGCGAGGCGCGCCGACGACACCTGATGCGCCTAAAGAAGCCAATGGTGATGCCGCGCCTGGAAAAATCGGATGAATATGGCCTGCCTCACTCAAGGCGGAAAATACGGCACATCAGAGCGAGGTGGGTATCCATCATATATCCACTACATATCGTGAAAGTCATAGGTATTATGGGTGTTGTGTTGATGATCTGGTTTGCCGCCACCCATTTATTTGCAGGGCATGTTTTCCCCAATGTCTGGGCGATGGGAACGTCAATCGGGAATATGCCTATTGAAGAAGCCCAGGCGAAGCTGCTTGAAATCTGGGAAAACCAAGTTCAGATTCAGTTGGTGGATGGTGATCGGGTATGGGCAGTTTCGCCAAATGAACTGGGTTTGCATCTGGATGCCAGAGCGACCGCGGAGCACGCCCGCAGTGTCGGCATGGCTGGTATTCCATTGGGCTACACTATCGAGCCGGTGGTGAGCGCCAATCCGGTAGAAGCTCAGGCGTATCTGATGAGTCTGACGACTCAGGTCGATATTGCGCCGGTGAATGCCAGTTTTGAACTGCGTGATGATCAACTGGTTGGCGTTCCGGGACAAGCGGGACGTGCCTTAGATGTTGATCGGACATTAGCTAAACTTACAAAGTTTCCAGGCAATGTTGTTTCACACCAGCGCCTTGAATTGGTCACATCGTCACTGCCGCCAGAAGTGTCAGACCCCACACCGTATCTGGAAGATGTCCGCCAATTGACCAGCCAGCCTTTTGCGCTCACGGGCTACGACCCCTTCCGAGACGAATTGATCACTTGGACAACCACGCGCGAAGTCTCCGCATCCTGGTTGGAAGTACGCAGGAACGGACTCAATCTGCGCGAAACGACTTTCTCGCGTTTCGTCGAAGCACAAAATGCGACACTACATGCAGCCGAAGCAGATCGTTATCTTGACCCGACTGAAACCGCCGAAGCCGTGAACCAGGCTATTGTCCATCAGCAAAACGCTGTGGCGCTGCGAATCCATTATCATCCAACAACTTATACGGTTGCTGCCGGTGACACAGGCTATCGAATTGCCCGCAAAACAGGTATCCCATTCTATTTGATTCAAGAAGCAAATTCCGGCCTGGATTTAAGCGTTCTGTCGCCGGGAGACACCCTGCATTTGCCTTCGCGGGATGTAACTGTGCCGCTGCCACCCTTGAATAACAAGCGCATTGTTGTCAATCTGGATACCCAGAATCTCATTGCCTACGAAAACGGACAGGCGGTGTTCAGTTGGCCGATTTCATCGGGCATTGAACAAGCACCGACTTCGCCCGGAATTTTTCAAATCTTGAGCCATGAGCGGGTTGCCTATGGCAGCAGTTACACCTTATGTGGTGATACCGGCTGCGGTCAGTGGGAGATGCAGTGGTTTATGGGCATTTACGAAGTTACGCCGGGACTGGTGAATGGGTTTCACGGAGCAGTTTTGCTGCCGAATGGCGCGTATCTTGGCGGTGGGAATGTTGGCTCGCCCTATACTCTCGGCTGCGTCATGTCGCGGAATGAAGATGCTCAGAAGCTCTACGAATGGGCCGACGAAGGAACAATAGTCGAGATTATCTCAGGTGAATTTCCACCGCAAAGCGATTTAGCGCGTTTACAAGCCGGATAACTTCGAAGCCTTTAAGGACTTTCGATGACGAAAATGGGCAGCAGTTTTATTCCCGCCCTTAAGTTTCATAGGTTAACATCTCTCTATGATCCAGTAGTTCGCTGGACAACACGCGAAGAGACCTTTAAATGTTTTCTCGTAGAGCAAGCGGATCTGTCACCTAACCAATGGGGGCTGGATTTGGCGTGTGGGACAGCAACCCTTGCTCTATTGATCAGAAAAACGCATCCTCAATCACACATAGTTGGGATCGACGGGGATGCACAAATTCTGGAGATTGCCCTGCGAAAGGTATCCGATGCCCACGTTGACACTTCTTTACTTCGGGGACTCTCGTTTGAACTGCCTTACGCAGACGATTCGTTTTCTGCTGTTTTCTCTACCCTCTTTTTCCATCATCTCACACGAGAAAATAAGCAGCGCACTATGATTGAAGTGTTGCGTGTCCTCCAGCCTGGCGCGGCGTTGTACATCGCTGATTGGGGCAAAGCGCAGAACCTGCTTATGCGGACAGCGTTTCTTGCAGTCCAATTATTGGATGGTTTTGAAACTACTACCGATAACGTCCGTGGTCTGCTGCCTGATTTACTGACCGATAGCGGATTTATTCAGGTTCACGAATTGCGCCACTTCATGACCTTGTTAGGAACAATATCCGTTTATAAGGCGCTAAAAGCGAAATAAGCAACAACTCCAGACTTCTTGAAAAACTGAAGTCGGAGTTGTGCATTGCAGCCGGGTAAGTGGTTACACGGTTGCCAGTATAAGCAATCCCATCACCACAACCCCGCTTCCGAGAGCAAGGCGCACCCACTCCTTATGATGCAGATTCCAGTGCGCGATGCGGTTCAGCGTAGGTCGAGCGGCGGCAGCAACCAGAATAACGATCAATGGCAGAATGAAGACCATATTGTAGAGAACCAGATAGCCATAGCCTAGCAAAGCCGTTGGCTGGAGCGCCAGCAAACTCAATACTGCCAGGTAGACCGCGCCGCTGCACGGTACGGTACATAAGCCAATCAAGAACCCCCCGGTTACGAGAGCCGGAATGGTCGCCTTGTGTCCCATCTGGTGAGCAACCTGTCCTATACGCCCTGGTGCCTGCAACCGCCAGCCCAGATCAGGCAGGAAATAATCCTTGAGCATCCATAACCCCAGCAGGATTGCCACCAACGCGCCAAACCGCGCTGGGACATGCTGTTTGGTAAAGAAATCAAAGGATTTCAACAGACCTATTCCCAGCGCCAAATAGGTGAGGAAAACGGCAGCGATGTAAATGCTGCCCATGCTCAATAATCTGGAGCGAAGCGCTTTCACATTCTGTTCACCCACCTTCAAGGTGGTTGTCAGGGCCGTTATAAAGAGGAGGAGAACGGTAAACGCGCAGGGATTGATACCATCGATCACACCCGCAGCAAGTACAGTGGGTAAAGTGATCTGAGGTAGATACATCTGCATCGCCTCAGCCGGCGCATTTGGATGCCAGAAACCGGCCAGAGCCAGCGCGCCGAGACCGATGAGGCTCAGGATTGAAAGAATGGTGATGTTACGTAGACGAACGCTCATGAGTTACGCCTCGACGATCAGTGTACCTTGCATGGTGGGGTTGGCGCGCCCGCCGCAGCAAATGTCACAGTAGAAGGTGTATGTACCAGGCTTATCCGGCGTAAAGGTGACGGAGTTGCTTCCCAGCGGTGGCGCAATCACGCTCACGCTGAACTCATCTATAGCCCACTGATGTTGTCCTCCACCATCTGTATGATGGGAATTGTCCAAACTGGTCAGACGCACCGTTATCGGCTGGCCTACCTTGAGGCGGATTTCGCTCATGTTAAAGCCGTCCATGGCAGCGCTAATATCAACCGTGTTCGCAGCGGGCGGCGGAGTCCGGGATGAAAAAGCGGACACGAGCAAATAACCCGCTGTACCCAGAACCACGATGACAATTGCGGCGAAGATGAGGGGGCGAAATCGTGATGGTGAAGTCTGACGGATGGGTTGCTTTCGTTGAACATGGGATTTCATGTAAGGAGTTCCTTTCCACAGAGTATGGCAAAACAACCAAACAGAGCCGATCAAATGAACAGACACTATTGGCTGTTGCTGTTCCTTATACTATTAATTCAGTGTAGTCTTTTGGGGGATTATTCAGGAGCGCCGTGTAGCGTAGTGGATACCCGCCAAATGGCTTATGCAGGCAAGGTAACGGTGACGATGGTGCCCTTCGATGGCGAGGAAGTGATTGAAATTTGACCGCCGATAAGCTGCGCCCGTTCGCGTATTCCTATCAGCCCGAAGTGACCGGTTCGTGTCAGTTCGTTCAAGCTGGGTGGTATCTCAGATCCAATGCCATCGTCACACACTCGGAGCGTGACATCCGTTCCAGTAAATTGGAAATCGAGCGAAAGATTTTGTGCTTCCGCATGGCGATGAGCGTTATTCAACGATTCTTGGGCAATTCGATAAAGAGCCAGTTCTTTGTCGGCTCTAAGGCGGCAGGGCGAACCGACGATCTGGAAGGCTGCTCCTGCCTCACGAGCCAGCATTTCCAGCGCGGGTATCAGACCCAATTCTTCCAGGTAAACGGGACGCAATGCCTGGCTGAAACGGCGGACTTCCTGAACAGCCTCGTCAATCATCTGGCGTAACTCGTCCACACGCGCTTTGGTTTGGGCAGGGTCGCGTTCGAGCGTGCGTTGGGCCATCTGCGCTTTGTGACCGAGCGCGATGAGTGTCTGGATGGTTTCGTCATGCAATTCACGTCCCAAGCGTGCTCGCTCGTCCTCCTGAGTCTGCGTGATCGCTCGCAAGTAGTCTTGCAGGGCCGTTTGATAATTCTCAATCCGGCCTGCCATCTGGTTCACGCTGATACGAAGGTCTTCAATTTCGTTTACCCCGCCTACCGGTTGAGCAGCCGCCTGAAAATCACCCTGACCAATGCGAGTGGCCCGTTGACCGAGTTCGTGCAAGGGGCGCACAACAAAGCGCAGCCCAAAGAAAAGGGTTAGAAACGACATCAGAATCGCCGAACCCAAGATGAACGGCATCGCTTGTTCAAAGTGAATCAAGGGAACCGTCAGCGCATCCCAGGGTTCACGGATAATCAAAGCCCAATCCGTGTTCGGCACGGGTGTATAAGCAATGAGATCATCTTCTGCCGAGGTGAAAAGTGTGCCGTTGTTGCCATCCAGCGCCAAGGTCACTCCCGGCCAATCGCGTATATTCGTTCCAGCCGACAATTCACCCTTCCCGTAGATAACCTTCCCTTGAGTATTAATCAAAGCCAGTGTCGTTGGAGTATTTGAATGCTCAAGGTCGAGCAGATCATTGAGTTCCAGCACGCTAACCGGGATATTTTGAGTGGAGGCTTGCGAACGGAGGCGATAATTTTCAACCTGTGTAGAAATGGCTTTTGCCAATGCGGAAACGAGTTTTGCGTTCTCTTCTGCGGCGAGGGCGTGCATGGAATTCTGGTGGCTGCTGATGCCCGTCAGCGACAGCACAATCAGCAGAATGGTCAGCGGTAGAATCATCCAGAGCAAGACCTGCGCCCTCAACCCGCGCAGACTCCTGGCATTGAGCTGGAGTTTCATTCGTTGTTCCCCGGCAAGGTGATGAGGTTTAAATGGAGCGCTTTGGTCACCGCTTCAGTACGGCTTCCGACTCCCAATTTCGAGTAAATGCTGGCAAGATGCCCCTGAACCGTGCGGTCACTGATGTCGAGTTTCAGGCCGATTCCCCGGTTCGTCAGTCCAGAAGCTGCCAATTCCAACACTTCTTTTTCACGCTCGGTGAGCGGCTCGACTAACTTTTCCGGCTGTGTTGTCCCAGCCATATGACTCATCAGCTTTTGTGTGATGGACGGACTCAGAGCAGATTGTCCTCCACGAACTGCACGCACAGCTGCCGTGATCTGGTCGGCTTCGGCATTCTTCAGCACATAGCCGTTTGCGCCTGCCTGAATCGCTGCGACGATGAAAGGATCATCATCATAGGCAGTTAGAATGATGATCCCTACCGGAATGGCCTGTTCTCGAATCCACCGGGTTACTTCAATGCCGGTTGCTTTCGGCATCCGAATATCGAGGATCACCACGTCAGGCTGATGTTCCTGAATCAGTTGTTTGGCCTGTTCGCCATCGGCTGCTTCGGCAACCACTTGAATATCGCCACCTTCTTCAAGAAAGTCCCGAATCCCTTTGCGAACAACTGCGTGATCGTCTGCCAATACAACACGAATAGCTGCCATCAGTCTTTTCTCCAACTCGAGCTGCGCAAAACCGTCGTCTCAAGTATAGCCGCGTTTTGTTCAGCAGCGGGTAGGCTGTTTAGCTGGGTAGTGATAAGCGATACGGCGCTCCCGGTGGGATGTTGAAGATCATACACTGTGGGTAATCAATCAAATAGGGAGTGAGCGACATATGTTCTCGTTTCTGGAAGCGCTACGCCGGATAGGAAAACAAGACCGCGACACATATCAAGCGACCTTGGAACCGACAGAAGTTCCTTTAGATGGGACGGAACAGGAAGTCACCATTTTTCTGTGGGGAATGGGCTGTCCAGCCTGCGCTCGGTTGGTTCGCAACAGCGTTATGACCCTTCGCGGGGTAATAGATGCAGAAGTGGACTGTTTTACCGGAATCGCCCACGTCACCTTTAACCCGGAACAGACGAATGCGGATGCTGTGGTCGATACGGCTGCTCGTGCTGGAAATCGGAAGGAACACCGCTATATCGTTCTGGATGTCCTTTAAGAAGATACCCGCCAAATGGCCTACCGCAGCCCGCGCTATTCTGCGCTTATGGTGTTTGCTGACTACTCCTAGAATCAAATTGTGAATAACGGAACAAAGAGGGGGAAACGATGAGTCACAACAATTGCCATGTTGTTCCTATCGAAAAAACGGTCACGGCTGACGAACTAGAAAACACTCAACACCTGATCCTGATGGTTCAGGGGATGGGCTGTGTGAACTGCGCCATGCGTGTGCGAAACAGCCTGTTTGCGCTTAAGGGCGTTGCCCAAGTAGAAGTTAGCCACTTCACAGCGGCAGCCGACATCCGATTTAACCCTGATCTGGTAACCCTGAAACAGCTTTTTGAAGCGATTGCAAGCGCAGGGAACGACGGTCGTCACGCCTATAAAGCCGTCGCCGTTTTAACCCCTGAGTCTGCTGCTTCATTGCCAGAGATAAAACAACTAGACGCTGTACTTGAAGAGACAGCGGACGCAATACCACAGGATAATCGTCAATGAGCATTTTTAAACGTTTCCTACCCATACTGCTGCTGGTCGGATTGGTATTTGGATCAAGCGGATGCAGTGGACAAGCGGCTGCCTCTTATACGATGGGTTCGGAGGCCATGCTGCCCAGTTTTTTGAGCGATGCCCCTCCTAAAGTTCGCGAAGCCTATCAATTTGCGATGGCAAACCCGCATGATCTGGAAACCATTCCCTGCTTCTGTGGCTGCGGGAAAATGGGTCACAAAAGCAATTGGAACTGTTATATCAAAGAAGTGGACGCCGCTGGAAAATTCACGTTCGATGACCATGCTTCTGGCTGTGGAATTTGTGTGGACATCACGCAAGATGTGATGCGTCTGAAGCGCGAAGGACGTTCAGCCAAAGAAATCCGCGCCTACATTGATGGTCAATACAGCGGTTACGGGCCGTCTACTGACACGCCGCTGCCGGTATAGCCAAGACTATGAAAGTCCGATTTTTCACCTTTTCTACCTTCAGCCCGACTCTGCTATTCGTCGGTTTGGGGCTGCTGGTACTGTTCATCCCGCTGCCTGCTTCACCACAGTCGGGTGAAGTGCGTCGTGTCACACTGGATGCCCGGCAGTTTGAATATATGCCAGGACGGCTGGAAGTGAATCAGGGCGATACCGTCATCATTACGTTGATGGCTTCGGATGTGACACACGGTTTTTATCTGGACGGCTACGGGCTTGAACAGCGTGTTACGCCGGGTATGTCTCAGGAAATCATGTTCACCGCCGGTCAACCGGGCAAGTTCCGCTACCGCTGTTCGGTAAGCTGTGGGCCGCTGCATCCGTTCATGATTGGCGAACTGGTTGTAAATGCCAATTTTCCGTTCTGGCGGGCAGTGGCGCTGGTGGCCGTCACCCTGATCGGAACCATTATTTATCTATGGAGATATGAAAGGAATTCATCATGATGCGAAAAATCGCCCGACACGCCGAGGTCAACCAACAGGCGGGTCTTCCCCCAAGTTGGCGGCGAGGCATTCTGCTAGGGAGCGGACTGCTAGTCATATTGGTCGCCTTTTTGTTGGTTCGCGCCAGTTTGCAGCCGCCCTATGTGCCTGAAGTGACTGGCAAGCCCAGTGCGGTAATCGACCAGACCCGTTTTGACTATGGTACTGTCCCCAACGGATCACGGATTGAAACTACATTTCATGTCAAAAACGTGGGTGATCAGCAGCTTTTCATTGTGGGCGAACCACAGGTCGAAGCGGCGGTTGGTTGCTGCCCGCCCCAGACGACAGTGAGCCAGAAATTTCTGAACCCCGGCGAAGAAGCCACCGTGAGTATGAATTTCAGTATGCACACCGGTATGGACGGACAACACGAGTTCCGCGTTCATGTGCAGACGACCGACCCGGATAATCCCGAACAGGAAGTGGTTGTCCTCTCTAACTGGGTACAGCAGTAATGGCTGCGCGGCTTGACCTGCTGGATCGTGCTCCTCGCCTCAGGCGCACGCTGAAGTCGCGCCTGTTCCAGCCAGTGCTCCAACTGATCATGCTGTTCTTTTTCACACTGGCAATCCTGACCGGTTTGTTTGGGACAGCAGCAGGCAGCCGCAATTTTGGTATCGTTTTTGTCTGGATTGTCTGGTGGGCGCTGCTCATTATTGTTCTCGTGCCGGTGGCGGGACGGCTTTGGTGTACAGTTTGCCCGATCCCTGCGCCGGGCGAATGGTTGCAGCGTCGAGGTATTGTTCGCCGGACACCGGGCAAGCTGCGTACGCTGCACAAGCGATGGCCGAAGCAACTGAAAAATATGTGGCTTCAGAACTTTGGCTTCTTGCTGATGGCATCTTTTAGTGCAGTCATCCTCACTCGTCCGCAAGTGAGCGGGTGGGTGCTGCTGGCGCTCATGCTCGGCGCGGTCGCACTCAGCTTCCTCTACGATAATCGGGTCTTCTGCCGCTACGTCTGCCCGGTTGGCGGTTTCATCGGCTTGTATTCCATGCTCTCGCCGCTTGAACTACGAGTGTTCGATTGCAGGACCTGTGAGGAACACACGGCCAAGGACTGCGTGGTGGGTAACAAGCAGGGCTATGGCTGTCCCTGGCTGGTTTATCCGGGCAAATTGACTCGCAATACCTACTGCGGATTGTGTTTCGAGTGTCTCAAAACCTGTCCGAAAGACAACATCACCCTCAATCTGCGGCCTGTTGGGGCAGATTTACTGGTCGCCAAAGAACGCCGTCTGGACGAAGCTTACAAAGCCTTCATTATGCTGGGATGCGCTCTGGCGTACTCGGCTGTCTTATTGGGACCCTGGGGATGGATCAAGAGTTGGGCCAATCTGGATACACTGCCGCATTGGCTGCTCTATGCTGCTGGGTTATGGACGCTCAACCTCGTTATTCTGCCGGGTCTGTTTGGACTGGCCGCGATGGTATCACGCAGACTTACAGGAGAGCAGACCTCTCGACGAGAAGCCTTCATAGCCTATGCCTACACACTTGTGCCATTAGGTTTAGCGGCATGGATTGCTTTCAGCCTGGGATTTGTGTTCACCAATGGCAGTTACGCGCTAGCTGTCATCTCTGACCCGTTCGGTTGGGGCTGGAACCTGTTCGGTACAGCCAATTCGCCCTGGACACCGCTCGGCTTGAACCTGGTCGGTCTCCTGCAAACGGGTGTTCTGACCGCCGGGCTTCTGTTCGCTGTCCATACGGCTTACCGCATTGCCCGTCAGCAAACCCTCAATCACGATCAGGCGTTTCGGGCTGCTCTGCCTGTTACCAGTTTTCTGGCCGTGCTGACTCTGGGTTTTCTATGGTTGTACTTAGGCTGATGAGGATATGATGGATAAGCGTGAACTTCTGGCTCGCATCTCCCTAGCATTAATCCTCGTCGTTATGCCTGTCGGATTCTTTATCTATCAATACGCGCTGCGTCCGGCAATAAGTGGTGTGCGGGTCATTGATATTAGAGCCGTTGCTCCCGAAGCAGGTGGTTTTCAGCCAGATAGTATGCAGGTTCAGGCTGGCGAAACGGTAACACTGCGTTTTCACGCGGAAGATGTGACGCACGGGATTGCTATCGGGCCAGGGCTGGGGATTGATTTGGGCGAAGTAGACCCCGGTCACATGAAAGAGGTTACACTGACCTTCGATGAGAGTGGAACCTATACCTTCTACTGCAATACCTGGTGCAGTCCCAACCATTGGCGAATGCGCGGTGTGATTGAAGTTCGTGATGTATCGAATACCATCCCGGCAGCACAGCATGACCCGGTGATTGATAAGCTGACGGCTGAGGGCGTGGACATTGACGATACGGTTCACAACGGTGGTCAGTCCAACAGATCACAGGAGATGGATAATATCCAGCCTTCGGCACAACGCGGCGCGTCTGTCATCGGTCAGTTGGTTGTCCCTCCCGAATTGAAGGATATGGATTGGCGGCGGTCACATTCTCCACAGGAGGCAATGGCACTGCTGCTTGTTGATAACTCAAACGCATCAACTTCCGATCTGGTCGATGCAGTGGCCTACCTCTGGACTGAGAATACTGGCTCCCAAGCACTCGCTTCTGCATCCATCTTATACAGCAAGAACTGTGCAGCCTGTCATGGGCAAACAGGAGGCGCAGATGGGCCGATGGCGGGTCAAACAGCAGTCAAACCTATCGCGTTTTCTGATCTGGCTTACATGTGGCTGCGGCGTGACAATGTGCTATACGCCAAAATTCGGCGTGGTGGGATGGGTACGGATATGCCCAACTTCGGCACGATATTCACGCCCGATGAAACCTGGGCGTTGGTGAATTATCTGCGGTCGCTGACACTCACCCCTTTAGACCCGTAAACATTGCTATTGTTTTCAATCCTCGGCAAATTGGAAACCAGTTTGCGTCGTTTGTTCCCTTAAATTCAAAGCTCATAGGCTATTTGGCGGGGGAGTGCTAAGCCACATAGCGCTGCTATTCCAGCTATACGATGCCATAGAATGAGGAAGAAAGATTGGAAGGAGTGATTCTTATGGCTAGAGACTTGGTATGTGGAATGGAAATTGACCCCCAATCAGCAGCGGCGACACGCGAACACGCAGGGCAAATCTTCTATTTCTGCTCGCAGCAGTGTGTCTCTGCCTTTGATGCTGCGCCGCACCAATTTAGTGTTTTGTCATCGCATGTAAGTCACGTTGTCCATGAAAATTCTGTGAGTATATTCGGAAATGGTCACTCCCACCCAACGCTTGCCATGACGCACGTCGAACTGCCCGTGACGGGTCTCCACCGATCCGGCGGGCCTGCTTTGGAGCAAGCCATTGCGGGCTTACCCGGTGTAAACCGCGTATCGGCCAATATGAACGACAGCCGCATTTTCGTGGATTATGATCCGACCCGCTCAAATGTCTCGGACATGTTGGAGGTTGTACGGCGGGCAGGCTTTACACCTGGAAGCCAGACCTTACGGTTGCGAGTCGGCGGCTTATACTGCGCGGAATGTGTTGGACGCATTGAAGATGCGCTGAAACAGGTGCCGGGCGTTTTCGACGCGACCATGAGCGCTGCCAACAATGAAGTCAAAGTGGAATATTCGCCTGCCATTGGCGATCTCCAACGGCTGACCCAGGCGGTCGAAAAAGCGGGGCCATACACAGCGGAGCGGGCTGCCGAAGCTTCTGAGCCAGAGATGGATAAAGAAGCCCGGGCCGCTGATAAAGAATATCGTTCGCTGATGCGGAAATGGTGGTTTGCGGCAGTAGTTGGGCTACCGACGATGATCCTGTCGTATCCATCACTCTTTCCAATCCTGCGCGACTGGCTGCCGCGCGGCAGCGATAACCTGCGCTATGTCTGGTACGGGATGGCCGTCGCCAGTTTTGCGGTCTTGTTCTTTTCTGGGAGACAGTTTTTTGAAGGTATGTGGCAAGGGTTGAAGCATCGCTCGGCCAATATGCATACACTGATTGCGATTGGCACAGGCACTGCGTGGCTGTATTCGACCATTGCTCTGTTGTTCCCACAGCTTTTCCCATCAGAAGAATTTGTGGATGTGTATTACGATGTGACCGTCGTCGTTACCGCGCTGGTGGTGTTGGGATTGGCAATGGAAGTAAAAGCCAAAGGACGCACTTCAGAAGCGATTAAGAAACTCATCGGGCTACAGGCCAAGACCGCTCGTGTCCTGCGAGATGGTACGGAAATGGATGTTCAAGTAGAAGAGGTTCTGGTCGGCGACACCGTCATCGTCCGTCCCGGCGAGAAAATCCCGGTGGACGGCGAGGTCATCGAAGGACTTTCGGCAGTGGATGAGTCCATGATTACCGGCGAATCAATGCCGGTCTCGAAAAAGGCGAAAGACGAAGTGATTGGCGGGACGATTAACAAAACCGGCAGCTTCAGGTTCCTTGCCACCAAAGTTGGCAAAGATACAGCGCTCGCTAACATCGTTCGTCTGGTACAGGATGCGCAGGGCAGCAAAGTCCCCATTCAGCGCATTGTTGACCGTATATCGGGCTACTTTACTCCGGCTGTGATGATTTTGGCGATTATCGGCTTTGTGGTCTGGTACAACTTCGGCCCCAGCCCATCACTGGCTTACGCGCTGATTGTTGCAGTCACGACCGTGATTATTGCTTGTCCATGCGCGCTCGGCATGGCAACCCCTATGAGTTTGACTACTGGGATCGGACTAGGCGCTCAGAACGGCATCCTCATCCGCTCCGGTGATGCACTGCAAACGGCTGAGAAACTCAATACCATCATCCTCGACAAGACAGGCACGATTACCTATGGCAAACCCGCGCTGACGGATGTGATCCTCGCCCCCGGTCAGAATGAAGAGACGGTACTGCGGTTGGCCGCTTCAGTAGAGAAATCCTCTGAACACCCTTTGGCTCAAGCCGTTGTAGAAGGCGCACAATCGCGGGGTTTGAAACTCAGTGATGCGCAAAGTTTTGATGCTATCCCCGGTCACGGTGTCTCCGCAACAGTGGAGGGTCATCACATTCTGATTGGCAACTCAAAGTTGATGGAACGGGAAGGTGTTGGCCTCACTTATCTGGAAGAGCGACCTAAGGTGCTCGCTAACCAGGGCAAGACACCCATGTACGTTGCGATGGACGGCAAGCTCGCCGGAATTATCGCGGTTGCTGATACCGTCAAAGAAGACTCGAAAGCCGCCATTGCGGAGATGAAGCGTATGGGGCTGGAAGTTGTCATGATTACTGGCGACAACGAGCGTACTGCCAATGCAATTGCGCGACAGGTTGGTGTAGATCGCGTGCTGGCCGAAGTGCTGCCGCAGGACAAAGCTTTCAACGTTCAGAAATTGCAGTTGGAAGGCAAGAAAGTCGCTATGGTCGGCGATGGCATTAACGATGCCCCGGCACTGGCTCAGGCGGATGTGGGTCTGGCGATTGGTACTGGCACGGACGTAGCAATTGAAGCCTCCGACATCACGTTGATCAGGGGCAGCTTGATGGGCGTGGTGACAGCCATCCAAATCAGTCGCGCCACCATGCGAAATGTTTATCAGAACCTTTTCGGTGCATTCATCTACAACTCGGCGGGACTGCCCATCGCCCTCGGGATTCTCTATCCTTTCTTCGGCCTTCTATTGTCACCTTTGCTTGCAGCGCTGGCGATGTCCTTCAGCAGCGTCACCGTCATCAGTAATGCCAACCGCCTGAAGCGATGGAAACCCGCCAGTTAAGCTTCAATAAGAGCGCTTGTCGATCAACAATCGGTCGGCAAGCCCGATCCAATTCAAGGAGAAATGCACATGACACCCGATAAAATTCTCGTGACTCTTGTAGGCCTTTCCGCCATTGCCTTTATCGTCTGGTTCTTCTGGTTGGTTAAGAAACCGGGCGTGAAAGCCTCCGTCAACACGGGCGGTTATCAGGAAACAATGGTGCTGGTCAAGGGGGGGTATACCCCGGACGTAATCCTCGTTGAAAAAGGCAAACCTGTGCGTCTGAACTTCCTGCGCACGGAGTCCGCTTCATGTTCTGAAATGGTACTGTTTCCTGATTTCAACAAGAGCGCCCATTTGCCGGAGGGCGAAACTATTGCAGTAGAACTGATGCCCGACAAAACGGGTGAATACGGCTTCCAATGCCAGATGGGAATGCTGCACGGCAAGTTGATTGTGGAGTAGAGAGTGGAAGTAGTATTACCTCGCTTTTATAGGTCGTATTCCATTGAATTGGGTGTCGTAAAGGACGCTCACATCTTGTAGGGAGAAGGATTCCATGAGAAGAACCGTTTCAATGTTCTTGACTGTCGGCATCATGGTTGGTATCTGGTTACTGCTTTTTCAACTCGTCGGCATTGTTGATTTCAAATCGCCGCTCAACCCATCTAATCGGTCTGTGTCAGCCAACTCAAGCTATGACCGATTGGCTGAGCAGGTTACCCCGCCAGGCGGCAAGACCATTCAAGTCGTTTGGGGCAACATGGGTCAAAAGTTGATTAATGCAGGCGCAATTGATCTGAATAAATTTGAAGCCCAATATGGCAGCCTCAGTGATGAGCAGCGCGAGATTCTGCTAGGAGACAGTCTGCAGGAGATTACATTAACCGCTGACAACATCCAGTTCTGGACAAATGTGCTGTGGTCGTTAGGGTTAACGCAGCAGAGTAAAGTACTGGGTGAAGGGTTGATGACACAGCGAGCAGCCGAAGTACCCATTGGTAACTATGCCTCGACAGGCGGCTGGATACTGGGCAGCAAAGACCCAATGGAATTGTACAACAGCGCTCGCCTGATTGAGCTTACACCTGAACAGGATGCGATGGTCTACCAGGTAGCGGAGCATATTTTCCGCCCCTGCTGCGGCAACCACACCGCTTACCCGGATTGCAATCATGGAATGGCGGTACTGGGATTATTGGAATTGATGGCTTCACGGGGCGGGAGTGAGCGTGATCTCTATGAAGCGGCGCTCACTTTCAACAGCTATGCTTTTTCAAGCACCTACCTTACCCTGGCGGCCTACTTCGAAGGTCAGGGCGCATCCTGGTTACAGGTAGATGCCGTCACTGCACTGGGGTCAGAGTATTCGAGCGCTCAAGGGGCTAAACGGATTGCTGCTGAGGTCGGGCCAATTCCGGGCGCGCCGACTCGCGGAGGTGGTTGCAGCGCCTAATTCGTGTTAGTCAGTAAGAGTTGCCGCCCAATATAAAAGGGCGGCTTTTGTCTCTTTCCCACGGATTCAGACGATAAAAACTCTACATTGGCATCGTAAGCGCGCACCTGAGCCTGTCTTCAGTAAGCCAAATTGCCTACTCACACCCCGGCAAATGGCGTTAGGTTTTCATTATCTCTCGACATATTCTTAGATTAATAAGCAAGCGGATTAGAACCAAAAGTACAGAGTAGAGTCCACATTTAATATGGAGAGTGTTCTAAATGGGCAAAAAAGATGAAGCTCAACTCAGTTTGCCGATTGTCGGTATGAGCTGCGCGTCGTGTGTATCACATGTTGAAAAGGCACTACAGGAACTTCCCGGAGTTTCCAATACGGTAGTGAATTTGGCAACCAACAAGGCAAGCGTTGTCTACGATCCTCAACAAGTCAGATTAGTCGATTTCCAGCGAGCCGTCGATAATGCCGGATACGCTGTTGCCTCCTCAGAATTGACACTCGATGTACGAGGAATGACGTGCGCATCGTGTGTCGCTCATGTCGAAGGTGCATTGAAGGAACTTCCGGGTGTGCTGGATGTCGCGGTTAATCTGGGACTGGGAACAGGACACGTCCGTTATGTTCCGGGGGTGGTGAATGCAAACCAGATGAAACGAGCGGTTCGCGAGGTCGGATACGAAGCGAACGAGCGGAATGATGCTGCCGACTCATTAGATCGTGAGCGACAAGCCCGTGAGGAGGAAATTAAACGACAGGGACGTAACCTGCTGATTGCGGGAACGATTGGGATCATCGTCATGATCGGTACATTCTACGACATGCTGGGTCCGTTCAAGTCGATTGTTCCAGTGTGGTTATCCTACAAATGGGTGATTGGTCTCCTCACCACACCGTTAATTTTTGGCCCCGGACGGCAATTCTTTGTGAATTCGTGGCGCGGTCTCAAGCACGGTGTCACTGACATGAACCTGCTCTATGCCACTGGCATCGGTGCGGCTTATGGGATCGCTGTCATTAATACCTTGTTCCCCAACGCTGGTTTCGGCGGCGAAGGAGCAACCTTTTTCGAGAGTGCTGCGTTATTGACCGCTTTCATTGTGTTAGGTCGCTGGTTGGAAGCGCTAACACGCGGGCGCACATCGGAAGCCATCCGTAAGCTGATGAAGCTTCAACCGAAGATTGCTCACGTCATACGGGATGGAAACGAGACTGAAATACCGGCTGATGAAGTTGAAGTCGGCGATTTAATCCTTGTTCGTCCCGGCGAATCGATCCCAGTGGACGGGTCAGTGAAGGATGGTTACAGCGCCGTGGATGAATCCATGCTGACCGGAGAAAGTCTCCCCGTTGAGAAACGAATTGGTGACGCAGTGATTGGTGGAACTTTCAACAAAACGGGCGCATTCCGGTTTGAAGCCACTAAGGTAGGAAAAGACACCGCATTGGCACAAATTGTGAAGTTGGTTGAAGACGCTCAAGCGAGTAAGGCTCCTATCCAGAAACTAGCTGACTGGGTGGCAGGCCACTTCATTCTCGGTGTGCATTTGCTGGCGATCCTGGTTTTCGTGTTCTGGTTTTTCATCGGCTATGCGGCCTTTTTTGACCCGAATTCCAGTTTCATTCTTTCACCATATGCACTGGGTGAAATCGGCGTGTTTGGCTTCTCGCTGCTGCTCTCTGTAACCGTGTTAGTCATCTCGTGCCCGTGCGCTGTTGGACTGGCAACACCTAGCGCCATGATGGCCGGAACCGGCAAAGCGGCTGAATATGGCGTATTGTTCAAAGGCGCAGAAGCTATCGAGAACGCGAGTAAGCTCAACAGCATTGTCTTTGATAAGACCGGCACCTTGACTAAAGGCGAACCTTCGGTCACGGATGTGTTTGTGAACACGCAAGCCAGAATCGGCGGGTCTGACGAACTCCTGCGATTGGCTGCTTCCGCTGAGAAGTATAGTGAACATCCACTCGGTGAAGCCATTGTACGCGGTGCTGAGACGCAAGCATTGACCCTCAATGAAGCAACTGCGTTCAATTCCAATCCCGGACACGGTATCGAAGCACGGGTTGAAAACCACAATGTACTGGTCGGCAACCGGAAGTTGATGGCCGAGCACGGTGTGGATTTTTACTCACTGATCCCTCATGCTGAACGGCTTGAGGGCGAAGGTAAGACCGTCATGTTTGTAGCCGTAGATGGACAACCCGGCGGTTTGATTGCCGTAGCCGATACGCTGAAAGAATTTTCGGCGGAGGCAATTCAACGCCTGCATAAGCTGGGCTTGGAAACGGTGATGATTACTGGCGATAACCGCCGAACAGCGGAAGCGATTGCGCGGCAGGTCGGTATTGACCATGTGCTGGCGGAAGTCTTGCCTCAGGATAAAGCTGAGGAAGTGAAAAAGCTTCAAGCGCGTGGCAAGCGCGTGGCGATGGTAGGCGATGGTGTTAATGATGCGCCTGCACTGGCACAGGCCGACGTAGGTATCGCAATCGGCAGCGGCACCGATGTCGCCAAGGAAACCGGTGATGTCATTCTGATTAAGGACGATGTGCGCGATGTCATTGTGACGCTGGAAATCGCCCGCGCAACGATGCGGAAAGTGAAGCAAAACCTGTTCTGGGCATTCGTCTACAACACACTGGGTATTCCGCTCGGCGCGGGGTTGTTCTACCCATTCTTTAGCTTGGTGGTCAGCCCGGAATTGGCGGGAGCATTTATGGCGATCAGTTCAGTGTCGGTCACACTGAATACATTGCTGCTGAAACGCTTCCGTCCATCGCTACGGCATAATGAGCGTCAGTTGACCCCCAACCGGGATTCGGGAAAGTCACCGTTGTCCCCGGCAGTCGTCAGCAGCAAGTAATTTTATCAATTTCAGGGGAGGCTCGGTAACTGGGTCTCCCTTACCGGAGATGGAGTTTCAATATGGAACAGGAAAAGTTTGATCAAAAAGTCGCCCGCAGGAGTGCGCTGATTTATCTGCCTATTTCGCTGGGTGCAGCCTTGTTGTTTTTGCTGGCGGCGAGTGTGCCGGGAGCGTATCCGTTAGTTGCCAAAGTGGGTGGCGTTGTATGGGTTGGACTGCTCAGTCTCATTGTGTCGATGCCGCTTGTTACAGCGCGAGTTAAGAAGCAACTGCGCGCGAAAACATCCATCACATAGAACTCGGATCATACAGAAGGACTTTGGAATGATAGGGCGGAGATTTTTCGCGATGTCTTCAACAAAGAGGCGTTTTCTATGGCCTCTGGCTACCGGCATCGGCGGCGCGTTCTTACTGACTGTAGTTTATCTGGTCATCGTTTCGATAGCCGAGAGTCCCCAACACGCGCTTGACTTGTTCTGGGAGGATCGCGCGATTGTCATCCCCATTATCTTGGGATTTGGTATCCAAGTCGCTTTATATACGATCCTCAAAAGCGTCTGTTTGTTCCGGTATCCAGCGCTGGCCCCAGCGGCAAACTCGTAGGAGTTGGAGGGGCAACCTCCACTATCGCGATGGTCGCGTGCTGTGCCCATCATGTGACCGATGCCCTCCCCGTTCTGGGTCTCACTGCGGCTGCAACCTTCCTGGCTCAGTATCGCACGCTGTTTATGATGATTGGCCTGGGAACGACGCTCGCTGGGATCGTCGTCATGTCGCTTATCCTGTTCAGGGAGCGCCGTAGGGCACTCCAGATGGCGGTAGCACAAACCTAGAGGAATTATGAAACACACTCGGATTACATTTGCACTTCTGTTTGGTCTGCTCATTGCTGGTTGCAGTGCTGTATCTCAGTCTGCGCAGTCAAACAGTCAACCCACATCAAATCCATCCGACGATTTGACGCGCACGGATGAGCAGGGGGCAGTTGTCATTGCCGTTGAGCCACTCAATCTTAGAAGTGTCGACCAGACGCTCGACTTCGAGGTGAGCCTGGATACGCATTCGGTTGACCTCAGCATGGATCTAGCCGGTCTGGCGACACTGACCACTGATACAGGCGTTACGACCCCTGCCGAGATCTGGGATGCTCCACGCGGAGGACACCATGTTTCTGGAAAACTGTCTTTTCCGGCCAGTGTGAACGGCACGGCTTTGCTTAAAGACGCAACTGAATTGACGTTGACGATCCGAGATGTTGATGCACCGGAACGTATATTCAAATGGGAGTTACCAAAATGAACATGAACCCCAAGCACACCCTTGTGATGCTCCTATGCTGTCTGATTCCCATCGCAGCATTCACAGCGATTTTTGTCTTAAATGTGCCCATCAATAATGTGCTGCTCTTTGGTTTGGTGCTGCTTTGCCCGCTTTCTCACCTGTTGATGATGAAGAACATGCTGAAGGCCGAGGATAGCCACCGTGAAGCCCATCGGCACAGCGTAGAAGCCAATTCAGATGGAGCAACAAAATGAACATGCAAAACGGATTGGATAGTGTCGGAAAGTGGGCGCGTTCACGTACCGGGATTGTCACCATCGCACTGCTGGCGATTGCAGGATTCTTCTTGATTGCCGAGCATTACGCACATTTGTATGAGATTCTGCCCTACGCCCTGCTGTTCCTATGCCCGCTGCTCATGCTGTTTATGCATGGTGGACATGGTTCGCGCGACCAAGGCGATAATTCGCCCAAGAATGACAAGCCCCATGTACACGGAGGCGAGTCATGAATACTGACTCGCCTGTTTATGGTCTGTGGCCGCTGGTCGTTATGAATATAGCGGTATTTGTCATCTTCGCCTTCAGCTTCGTTCGCCCACACACTGCCCGCGACTGGCGCTCGTTTGGCGCGTTCGCCGCATTCATCGTTGCGCTGTTTGCGGAGATGTATGGCTTTCCGCTAACGATCTATCTGTTGTCAGGCTGGCTGGGCAGTCGCTTTCCAGGTCTGGATCTGTTTTCCCACGATGCTGGGCATCTCTGGTCAACCCTCTTCGGCTGGAAGGGCGACCCGCATTTCACCCCTTTCCACCTACTGAGTTACGTGATGATCGGCGGTGGATTTATTTTGTTATCAGCGGCTTGGGAAGTGTTGTATAAGGCCCAACGCGAACATCACCTAGCAACCACCGGCCCTTATGCTGTTGTACGCCATCCGCAGTATGTAGGCTTTGTGCTGATTATGCTGGGTTTCTTGCTTCAATGGCCGACACTGTTGACTCTATTAATGTTTCCGGTCCTGCTGGTTATGTATGCACGGCTGGCGCGCCGCGAAGAGCGCGATTCACTTGCCGAGTTTGGGAGTGAATACGCGGATTACATTGCGGTTACTGCTGCCTTCTTCCCACGCCTATCGAATTTGCGCCATACAGCCGATGGGCGGTAGCGCATCGCTAGTGGAAAGGGGATATGCAAGGAGATTGAATATGTCGGCTACGATCAGAAATAATGTGTCATCCCATAAATTAGGTACATCGGGCTTGCCGCAAGTGCCGAAAGATCTTGACAAGGAGTCGGAGCACGCATCGGCACCCACGATCATTAGTCCTGACACGAATGGCCTGCTCAATGTCGTCCCTAATCTGATATTCATCGTAGATGATAGGGCCGACCCCATAACATGGGAGCGTTTTACTCTCAATGATTCCACTCCGACCATTTCTGAATTCAGGGAAGGGGTAGAGTCGCTTGGAAAGACCGCGCCAATCCACGCAGGTGTTGCAAGATCAATATTGATTGGGCATGTTGATGATGATGGAGAAGCGGTCGATAAACTGATTGAATCCGATGATAGTTACCGTCATTGGTCTCCTCAATCACAACGCTTTGCGCCTGCGGATATATTGTTACAGTATCTCCAAGATGGCTGGAATATAAATAATCGAATAGTTGCAGAGGTATTTCACTGCCCAAGCCGCCAATGTGCAGAACTCTACTATTTTATGCTCCTACACAATTCAGAGTATATCACTATTCCTGTGATAGCAAATCCTCTGGTATTGCGTTTGGTACGAGAATTCGGATTGACGGTCATACGGGTCTATGATGATTGCGAGGACAGTTATCCATCTTAAAGGGAAAAATTACCTAGCCGATTAATAGTCACGAATGAAAACGCAATGTACCAAGAGGTTGTAAGATGATGCAAACCAGTTTTCACAATCTGAGAAATCTTGCTTCACTCAGTGCCTATTTTCAAGTTGAGTCGGACGAACCTAACGCATGTTCAATTCAGCGAGACGAATTCGAAACGGTATGTTGCAAACTTAACCTCATCAAGGATGATAAATTACTGGACGTCGGTTGCGAATTGGTGATTTTCGCTGCCGAGAACCGGGGTACGCATGTAACTGGAATTACAGTAGACAAACCGCTCCACATGAAGCTCAATCAACACATTGCTGCCACGAGTTTACGCGGGAGCGTGGTAAAGCTTATGGATTACCGCAACCTCGTCGGCGTGAAATTTGGTAAAGCGGTATGCCTTGACCCATTTGCGACTGTACGACGCAAAGAAACCGAAGTGCTTTTAGGAACAATCTATAACTTACTTCATCCAGGTGGTCTATTTCTGGTTGAATGTATTACAGGAATGCCTTCTACATCATCGACTACAGCTAAACGACTGGAGCGGCTGACACGGCGTTTTGACCACATTTTGAATCACTCCTCACAAAATGGGTTTTTGCCATCTGATGTGGTTGAACGGATTATCCGCCAGATCGGTTTTGAAATCCAACAAGTCGAAGAGCTGAACGAACGTTATCGCCTGCGCCTCAAGCAATGGCTGACGTGTTTGCAGGCGAATCAGGATGACATCATGAGAGATAGGGGTGAAGCGTGTTTTCACGACTGGAATTCCGAGCTATCCATTTTGCTTCACCACATTGAAGTAAGTGATGTTAAATGCTGCCAATGGTTGCTCTCTAAATCGATCAACAGCCGCCAGCATGTGATTATTCCAGACTCCCAACGCTGTTGTGGGTCTCGCAACCCAGACTGAAGCTCTCGCTTTGTGAGAAAAACGGGGGTCAGTGACCTACATCCCCGGTTTCAAAAACCGAATGCTCATCGTTTTTGCCCGTAATGGTATTACTGCTCCTCTATTGCGCGCGGCATCTAGTTTTGTTGAACATCGACTTGGACTGGATTAATCAGAACCCAAATAATGAGGTTAATAACAATGAAAAACCCAGATTTCTGGAAACAACATTATGTCGTAAAAACTCATGTGACCGAGATTGAAAATAACATTCAAGTGGCGAGTTTTGTCTCGGATGGTGAGCGTTTCGAGCTACCAAACTTTATAACGGGTAGAAATGCACCCAACATTTTGATCTCTCAAGGTTCAGGTGGTCATTCATATGTCTTCGCCGAGTTGGCTTATCAAATCCATCTGAACGGGTACAACGTGTTCATCATGCCCAAGCATGGCGATTCTTCTGTCAATCAACTCCTGGGGCGACACAGCGATGCTCTCAACCACATTGCCGCCAATTTTGGCGAAAACATAGGCGTGTATAGCGAAGGTTTTGGCGGATACGTGATTTTCTATCTGGCGCTGGCACACGGTCCGATGAAAAGCATTATCTGTCAGAATTCCCCGGCAATTATGACGGAGGGGCATATCATGAAGCGCTTATGAACGACGCTGGACCCTGGGATAACACGGCTCGAAGAAGAAAAGTGATGATTCCTTTGGCGAAACCTCTGGTTCGTATACTCCCTAATGTGAAATTGCCTATATCGTCATACCTCGATTGGAAAGCCATTATCGACACCAATGAAGAGAGCCACGCGCTGGAAAGACAACTGGTGGTGGAAGGGTATTTGCATGATCCAGATTTCGATAAGTGGTATTCACTGTCCACCATCATGTCCTTGATTTCAACCCCACCGCCGAATTCTCTCGCGGAGCTAAACACGCCGACCATGTTTCTCCTCAGTCTGAAAGGGCCTACTCCATCCTACATACGAAGTCTGTATAATCGTCTTCCTCCCATTCTCAAAAAGCGCGTCGAGGTTGATGGCAGCGTCTACTGGATGCTTTCCCACCCAATTGATGCGGCACAGATCATTGCGGAATGGTTTTCGATTTCTCTAATGCCCAATTCAGTTCCGGTATGACAGATGGCACGGACGCTAGGAGATCGAGTCCTATCAAAGCGAGGGTTTCCCTTGCGAAAGCAGCATTTAGTCAGATACCTCTCTATGGAAAAGAGTAGGCCGTTTTGCCTACTCTATCCCGTGCATATAGCGCGTGCTTTCCCTAACGGTTCAACATACACTGTAATCAAAACAAGCGTTCACGCAATGACAAGTAGGAGCGCAAAGCCATGCAAGCCATTAAGAGATTTTTCCCTAGAATCGATACCATGGGGTTAACCTTGACCATGTGGATATGTACTCTGCCCCTCATCGCATTGGTCATCGCGCCATTATTTGGGACGCAGACAGCAGTCAGCATTGCTATTGGGCTGTTGATTATCATGCTCGCATCCTGTTGGTTGGTCTGCATATCGAAGGTTATTCAGTCGTATAAAGTGAAAGCTCACATCCCGATGATGTTTCTCGGAACCACCATTAGTAGAGGTTTGGACGCTAAGTACGTGTCTAGTTCATACCCTGAGAGAGTGTGTGAAGGGAGACATAATGAACGAACATCCTCAACTCATTGAAAAATCGATGGATATTGAAACACTTATACAGGCAGAGGCAGTTTATGTGAGCATATGGAATATGGATTGCCCCGACTGTGCTTCATGGTTACACAATGCTCTGATGCAACTCGAAAATGTGCTAAAAGTGGATGTCTTCTACAGACAAGGTGTCGGCGTAATTATCTACATTCCAGTGAGGATGACACCAGATAAACTCCTTCGGGTTATACAAGAAATAGGTAGAAGCAACTGCCATTATTATGGGGCAGAAATTATCGGGCGCTGCCCGGCTAAACAAGCTCTTCGCTTAGAGTGATTGAAGATCAGCAGAAAGGAAATCAAAACCATCATGGATGATAAATGCCACGTAATCCCTTTCACTAAAGAAGTCATAGTAGAAGGAAATGAACAGACGCAAGCGATCACTCTATTTGTCAGCGGAATGGGCTGTGTCAACTGTGCGAACCGCGTGCATAACACTCTCATCGACCATCTTGGCGTTTTGACTGCAGACGTCAGTCATGTGATTGGGACGGCAAACGTCACTTACATTCCGACGAAAATCAACGTACCTAAGTTGATCGATCTGGTTGCGGAAGCAGGCGACCATCGACACACTTATCGGGTGGTGCGTTCCGAGGCAGGAGGCGTGTCATGAGTATTGCAACGATCTTGTCAGTGTTGCCGACTTTACGGCAGCTACGAAAGCGCGAACACTGGACTCGTGAGCAGTTGGAGGCCCACCAGGCAAGGACATTGAACCAACTACGCGAGTATGTCTATCAACATTCGCCATTTTATCAACAGTTTCATCACGGACTGTGGGATCGTCCTTTGAGTGAACTCCCTGTACTCACAAAAAGCATGATGATGGAGCATTTTGATGATCTGGTGACAGACCGAGCCATACACCTTGAAGACGTTCGAGCGCACATGAACACGCCTCAAACGGACCAGCAGTATCTGGATCGTTATTGGGTCACGGCGACATCTGGCAGCAGTGGACATCCTGGTTTCTTCCTCTTCGACCCTTCGGAATGGGCAACAGTCATTGGTTCATTCGCACGGGGTCAAGAATGGGGTGGTCTAAAGGTCAATTTGCTTCGTCGACGAAAAATGGCGGTGGTTGCTTCCACTACTGCTCTGCACATGTCGTTCCGGGTCGGTATGACGGTGCAAAGTCCCTGGATGAAGACGCTGCGGTTAGCGGCTGCTGAACCACTCCCAAGCATCGTTGAGAAGCTCAATGACTTCCAACCAGATGTGTTGGTCGCCTATGCTTCGATGGCGCGCATCTTGGCTGAGGAGCAGCACGCCGGACGGCTTCGCATCCAGCCCACTGTCATTTTCTCCAGTTCCGAAGTGCTTACCGATGAGACTCGGCGACGGGTGGAAGATGCTTGGGGCAAAATCCTGTTCAATGAATATGTTGCGACGGAAAGTGGTGGACTGGCTGCCGAACGCAGCGATCACCGAGGACAGTATGTGTTTGAAGATTTGGTCATTTTCGAGATTGTAGATGACCAGAATCGACCTGTGCTGCCGGGTGTCTACGGGGATAAAGTGCTGCTCACTGCACTGTTCAATCGTACGCAACCACTGATCCGTTACGAACTACATGACAGCATAAAGCTTGCATCAGAACCCTATTCAACGGACTTTCCGTTTGCGTTGATTGATGGCATTCAGGGACGTACCGAAGATACCCTGTATTTCCCCGGTGCGAAAGGTGGGGAAGTTGCTGTTCATCCCAACGTTTTTCATCCTGTGATGGACACCGTTCCGACCAATGGATGGCAAATAATTCAGGACACTAACGGATTAACGCTGCTGTTGGCTGGTGTGCGGGGTTCATACTCTGACGACCTGTTGGTGCAAAAGGTAGAGCAGGCACTGGGGACGCAAGGCATCGTTATTCCTCATGTGACCGTACAGCGCGTTGAAGCGATCCCTAAAGGAGCCAGTGGGAAAGCACCGTTGATTAAGTCCCATCTCGCTCACGTTTCTCCTAAGGACTTGCAGCGACTAACCAGAGTAAGAAGCATGGAAGTTGCTTCGCAAAAATGAACAAAGGACAGGTGCAGACGATGTTTGAGCAGAGTATGTTCATTGAACACAGGAGATGCGGTAGAACCCTTTGACAAACATGCGAGAGAAATTGTGATCAGCGTTTGAAACCACCGTGCGAAAGCGACTGCGAACAGTGATAAAACATTTCCCGTGTTCAGTTACTTTTCTAGAAAGCCTGAACTGATATTTCTCTTAAGAAAGGAGGTGAGAAACATGAAAGTACGGGACCCCGTGTGCGGTATGGAAATTGATCCCAAACAAGCGGCTGGTACATCCGAATATAAGAGCCAGACATACTACTTCTGCTCGGCAGGCTGCAAGAAAGCATTCGACAAAGAGCCGGAAAAATATGTCGGGCAGGCCAAGGATCACAGCGAACACCACTGATCGGGTGGTTATAACCGAGGCGGTCAGAGGATTACCGCCTCTTGCTTTGTGTAGCCAACCCTCGCGTTTATCCTCACCGACGTGCCGCCCGACGCAGATCATCCCCCATGAAACCATAAGCAGAGCAAAATGAATACGGCATCCACCCAACAAACAGGCGTTTGACGCACAACCACGCCTGCGCCGTTTTGCCTACATATCATTACGCTGAATAGCGCTTCAATTCGCTTACCTCTGAGCGTATTGTAAAAGTAAACGATTGGCACATGCTCAAAAAAGGTGTTTCGTACTCGTAAACATTTACAAAGAGGGTAATTCAATGAAACTGCAAGGTAAAGTTGCACTCGTGACGGGTGCAGGTTCAGGGATTGGGCGCGAAATCACCAAGATATTCGCCACCGAAGGTGCTCAGGTCGTCGCGGCAGACGTTGTGGCAACCGGACTGGACACACTCACACAAGAAATCAGCGCAGGAGATACAAGGCTGAAGACAGTCGTCGGCGATGTCTCTGTTCGTGCGGATGCTGAACAAATAGTGGATACGGCATTGGATGCCTATGGTACGTTGGACATCGTGGTGAATAATGCCGGAATCATGGATGATTTTATGCCCGTAGCCGACCTGGACGATAGCCTGTGGCGCAAGGTGATGGGTGTGAACTTGGATGGTCCGATGTTCATCTGCCGCAAAGCGCTTCAAACGATGCTCGCCAATGAAAAGGGCGTGATCGTAAACGTCGCATCCATTGGCGGTTTATTTGGGGGACGTGCAGGGGTGAGCTACACAGCTTCCAAACATGCAGTGATCGGACTGACGCGCAGTATCGCCTACCAGTACGCCAAGAAAGGGATCCGCTGTAACGCGATCTGTCCCGGTGGCGTCGCAACCAACATTAGCGTCCGCAACCCAAGTCCACTGGGCTACGAACGGTTACAAACGACGCTGCCCGCTGCCATCCGCACGGCGCAGCCAGAGGAACTGGCGCGCGTTGTCCTGTTTCTCGCGTCAGACGATGCCTCATTCGTAAATGGCGAAGTCCTGGTCGCAGATGGTGGCTGGACGACCGGATAGATTCCGCTCATGTTCAGAATAGGTGAAATACAGAAACCACCTTGATTTCAATCGTTTCGCACATGAGCCAAATGATCTCCATTGAACGGAGGTGAGTGATGAAAAAGTGGACATGGCCTGTAGCTGTCGGTGTGGTTGTGGTCGTGGCTATCCTGTTGATGCGGCGTGGTAGTTCAGAAGGCGATATTCGCCGGTTGGTTGAGGACGTGCAGACAGCGGCCTTGGATGGGATAAGCCGACAGAATCCCAACGCGCTGGATACCTACTTTGCGACCGTCGAGGAAGGCGCTCAGGAAAACGGGTTGGCTGAAACGCAGGGAGCCTACAAAAACTTTGCCGCCCAATTGCGTGCCGAATCGATACAGATCCATTCATTCAATCTCCAAGCCGTTGAAGTGCATGAAGAGGCTGGCCTCGCACGGGTGACTTATCAGATGCATTTGAGTGTTATTCGCGGTGGTGCGGCGGTCTTCACCGTTCGGTTCACCCAAGATTTGGCGGTACTCAGAACGGCGCGCGGCTGGCGCATTTCAGGCGGCGATGCCCCCCAAATTCAAGAAACAACCGGCATCTGGCCGCCGCGTTAAGGGACAGCAGCGGGAGGTTGATGTGGAACATGTGGTGGTCTGGGAGAAAGCAGGTTTTACCGCTGGATTGCCCGCCGCAGCCTACGCCGTTTGGCGCTTTTGTCAGGAGGTAGAAACAGGTAAAGTCGTAATTGTTATGGCGTGAACTTCGATCAGATAGGGAGGTACGATGTCTCATCACAAGGTTCGAGTAGCTGTCAATGGGTATGGTGTCATCGGGAAGCGTATTGCGGACGCGGTTGCTATACAAGACGATATGGAACTAGTTGGCATTGCTGATGTCGTCAGCGATTGGCGCGTCAAGGTAGCTGTTGAGAAGGGTTATCCCGTATTTGCTTCGAGCGTTGAAGCGGCTGACAAAATGCGCACGGCTGGTATCCCATTGACCGGTACACTTGATGATTTGCTCAAACAGGTTGATGTGGTTGCCGATGCCACCCCGAAAAAGGTAGCCTCCGCCAACCTTGAAAAATATCGTGCTGCTGGTGTGAAATCCATCTTTCAGGGCGGCGAAAAACACAGCTTGACCGGCCACTCTTTTGTCGCACAGGCGAACTATGCTTCTGCATTAGGGCGAGACACAACGCGCGTCGTGTCCTGCAACACTACCAGTATCGTTCGCACATTAGGGGCACTCAAGCAAGCCGGACTGCTCAAGAAGGCTCGTGGTGTTTTGATTCGCCGCGCAACGGATCCTTGGGAATCCGATCACTCTGGTGTGATGAATACAGTTGTGCCTGAGACCACTATTCCATCGCATCAGGGGCCAGATGCCCAGACGGTCATTCCTGATCTGGATATCGTCACCATTGCTGTAGTGGCGGCTCATACGACTAGTCATCTGCACAGTTGGAGTGTAGAACTCACGCGCTCTGCAACCAAAGATGAAGTGGTGTCCGCCTTCCATTCTGCGCCACGGATCGCTTTCCTGCAAGCGTCGGACGGCATAGTTGCATTGAATAGCACTCTAGAGATGATGGCAGACTTGGGGCGACCACGCGGTGATATGTGGGAGGTCGGCTTATGGGAGGACAGCCTGACAGTGAAAGGAAATGAGGTATTCTACAACTATCAGGTCTACAATCAGGCCATCGTCGTTCCAGAAACGATAGATGCGATTCGTGCGCTCACCAGCATTGAGCAGGATGGCATGAAGTCTATTGCCAAAACTGACCAGGCGATGGGCCTTGTGCGAGAGTTTGTTGGGCAACGCGCAACAGTTGCAAACTGAGTTCAATTGGATGGAGCCATCAAATCAGCGTCTTTATGGACGTGAACACAATTCCACTCTAACTTGATATACAGATGTTTTTGCGTCTGCTGATCGCCGTAATTTTAGGCGCGTTCGTGGGCTATAAACGTGAGCGCGCCGGCAAACCCGCAGGAGTGCGGACTCATGGTATGGTCAGCCTTGGAGCAGCGCTGTTTGCGGTCGTGTCGCTGCACGGCTTTGGAAACACAGGCGTAATCCGGGTCGTGTCACTGCACAAATCGTCACTGGTATCGGCTTTCTGGCGCAGGGGCGATTTTGCACCAGCGCGATAACATCCATGGATTAACTACGCCTGCCAGTCTATGGGTCACAGCAGCGATTGGGCTTGCCGTTGGCGTGGGAATGGTGTATATGTCGCTAGCGACAGCCATTCTAGTCTTCTTGTTGCTACGTTTTGGTCCACGTCCCGGTCGAAAGGCATCCCAAGAGATGTTAGAGTAAACCTTTGAGACTTACTTGCAGGTTAACTCCACACTTTATGGGACTTCGGAAACAGACAGCAGCGACTAATTCGAAAAGTTTAACAGGAATGCAATACTTATCTCGCATCTTTGGCACAGATCGCTGTTAGGGAGTATGTTCAAGGATGATTCATCCCTGGCATGTTAGGTGGCATTTGAGTAGGCACTTTTTCTGTACCACTCGCGTTCATGCCTGGCATACCGGACATCGAGCCGTTGTCCGGTTTTACCCTCGCTGTCTGACTTGCGGTATAAATCATCCAGATAAGAAGCGCAATTATAATTATTGCTACTATCCAATTCATCCGTATACCTTTTTTATTCGGGATCGTTTGCTGGGGTATTGGGTCTTCCAATGGAGCCTTATCGCAACCTCTCATTCAATCCAAGTTTTCGGCGATAATGAGGAGTTTAGCCCATAAGTCACTATCTACAACCCGCTAAATGGCGTATTCACGACCCAATACAGTTCCGCTAGATTCAGGCATCGAAATAATCATCACAGTTAGGTGTTTGATAGTATAAGCACGTTGTATAGTGAACATTGAACGATGGAATACGCTGCGCAGCATATCTTCAACAAACATAGTGCAATTCATTTGCTATCATTTTGGCACATCTTCTATCCCGATCTTTCTGGGTAGAGCCTCCGACCATGCCGATAATCGTTTCTTCACTTAGCTGGTTACGGCCCATTCACTTCTGACCGATATGCGCTTTTGGTGCGCTTTATTTCCGCAGGATAGCACGCCACCCCACCTTCATAGCTGCCAGCAGCTACGGACTACGGGTGCGCGTCTGCCTTGTGGCGGACGAGTTGCAAAGAGCGCAACTCGTCCTCAAGCGCCCCCGTGCCGCCCTTTGGGTGAAGGTGGGCGACCCCGACGTGCTATTTGCCCTGCGTAAAGCGCACCTTAACAAAAGCATATCGGGTTATCGACTGAATGGATGCACCGTTACCCAGGCCGCGTTAGCTCGAAAGGGCGCGTCGTAAGTTTTCCCGGAGCCACTGTGCCCCGACGGACTCCTAGAATCAGTCGCGCTGACTTCGATAAGCCAAACGCTCTCGATCCTGTGATGTGGGACAGCGGTTCTCCAAAGGAGGTTTTGAAACGCTGTTTTGGCAAGCCGCACACAGAACATCGAGCGCAGATCGTCGCGAATGGAGCAGCGAAAGACAAGAAGCTGCTTACCGGAAGGGTCAACGTCTCGTGGTCGTCCTGCAAGGGATGCCGGGGCGCATTCGGGCGGCAACCTGCGCGTAAGAGCGTTTTTTATTTCATTTTTCTCAGTCAGGAGTGAAGTGTATGACTGATACCAATAAGCACATTTGCCGTGTGGGAACGGCGCGGATCGATTATCAGGGACATGTCGGACAGCGGGTGCTGAATACGACAGTCAAAAGCGGAACGGAGTTAGGTGCAGTGTTTGCGCCGACGTGGAAGATGGTCATGGCATCAAAACAGCACACAATTACATGGCAAACCTATATCGAGCAGTACACAGCGCTTATGAGACAGCGTTATGCTGACAATCCAGCGGCGTTTCTGGAGGCTCTGAGCAGCGATGAGTTGATCGTGTGCTGCTACTGCAAGGATACACATGCCACGACAAAGCATTGCCACCGCTACATTCTGGTTGAAATCCTCGAAAAGGTGGCAGCGCATCATGGCATTGGCTTCGAGGCTATCGGAGAACTTCACAATAACCGGTGACGAACCGGTTGTTTTTCGTCTTACATCATAATCAATTGAATAATCTGGAGGTTGCAATGAACCCGATCCTCATTCACACCGACGGAAGCTGCGAAACGCAAACCCGGCTAGGCGGCTGGGCAGCGGTTCTCCAGTGTGGCGAACACCAGCGCGTCCTACAGGGCAGCGTCTCAGATACCACGGTGAATGCGATGGAACTAACGGCTGTGGTCGAAGCCTTGAAGGCACTCAAACAAGCGGGGTCTGCGGTGCAGCTTTTTGCCGACTCCAACTATGTGGTGCGCGGTGTGAACGAATGGCTGTCGGATTGGCTGAAACGCGGCTGGAAGAACGCGCGGGGCGAGCAGGTTGCTAATCTCGATTTGTGGCAGCAGCTCAAGGCACTGTTGGAACAGCACAGCGTCATGCTCACTTGGATACCGCGTGGACAAAATATTCAAGCAGATGAGCTGGCACAGTTGGCTCGACAGACACAGAAACCGGCGGATGATGCTGGCAGTACAACTGCTCCCACCATGCCGCCGCAGGCTGTGTCGGAATTTCACCTGATGGTCGCTGGTTCGCGCTATGCCAACCGGGAAGCGCTGGACTATGCGCGTCGGGTTGTGCGCCGCGCTCATGAACTCGGTCACACCATTGTCGTCGGTGATAATCCGAAAGGCGTGGACATGGCAGTGGTACAAGAATGCCGACGGCTGAAGGCAAAGGTGCTGGTCGTCGGCGTGACCAATAACCCACGCAACGGTGGTTGCTCACACGGCAGCTATGTCAAGGTCGAGCGCGACACCTACCGTTCAGCCGGTGGCTATTTGTTCGACCGCTACCATACTCGTGACCGCTGGATGGTGGACAACTCCCAACGTGGCATGTTCATCTGGAACGGCGACAGCAAAGGGACAAAGGCCGGGTATGACTACATGGTGAGCCGTCAGAAAGAAGCCCATCTCGTCACCTTCGCCTTGAAGGGAGCGAGACATGGCTGAGCAGCATATCCTCGCCGTTCACACCTATGGCTCGCAGCGGGTGAAAAGACCTGGCACAAACCAGATGGTGAGCGCCTACAAGATTGGATACAGCAGCGCTGCCTGTGGGGTGCTGCTGGCACTGTATGGGACAAAGGCTCGTGATGTTTCATCGTCTCATGCGTCTTACCGCTATGTTCAGATCGATGGCGATACTACCGTCAGACATGGCTATCTTCTGCTGAATGTGACGGCTGCCGAACTGGCGCGGACAGAAGCGGTGACACACCACCATCACCGGGCAGCGGTTTTCATCTGGCGGGAGGATAAATGGCTGGAACTGCCCGACAGCCAGAATAATGGCTATGTCGAACCTGTCGGACGTTCTGGGCCGAGCTTCAACCCATCAGGCTTTCGTCCTGTTTCACCGTCCACCGGCGAGAAAGAAACCGCTGTTGAAGGCATCCGGGTTGAAAAAAGCCAGCGCAGTCCACAGGAACGTCCGTGGTGGTGGATATTGGGCGATACTTATCCACAGCGCGAGACGCTCAAACGCTGGGGAGCGCGGTTCAGCAGCAAACGGCGCGCTTGGTACTACGTCGGCTGGGAACTGCCCGACGGAATCCAGAAGCTCGTTACCCATATTCCCGAAACACCCGTTACGGATGCGGCAGAACTTCCAAAGATGAGTCCCGAATTGGAAGCACAAATTTTGGAAGTGTTGGCACAAGATGATGCAGCGGCATCTGCGCCTGAAGCTACCTCAGTCGAGGATACGAATCCGAAGACCGAGCCACCGGTTGAAACTGAAAAGCCTACGATACGGGTGATGAAACCGATCTCAATCCCTACGGATGGCACACCACTCAATGAAGTACAGACTGCAATTGTTCAGGCGAAGACACAGCCCATACCGGTCATACATTCGGCCGCTTTTTCCCAGAAACACACACTGGTTGCTATCGGGCAATCCTGCGTCGGTGAGCTGACCGGCAGCATCAGCGGGAATGTGTGGTGTTATGGGTATGCTATCCATGAGGGTATCTGCGTCTTTGTGAATATGGGTGGGCCGCGCATGGCAGTGGAGGCGATCCGGGCGAGGTTCAGTAAAGGTGAAATCGTCAACTGTATACTCTGGGATGCGCCTGCTATCGAACTGACGGCTGGCGAAGGCAGCAGCGGGATGTATCACGACTTTATGCAGAACATCCCCGAAGCAAAGTTCACGTCGCTCATCCTCTGCCACGATCTGCTGGTCAATCCCAACTACGGTGGCAAGTCCATGACTTTCATCCTCCGCACTGATGAGGCACAGGCAGCAGCCAAACTCAAACATCACATTACCGAACTGGTGAAAGTGCCGGTGTTTGATGCGTGGGCAGGCTACCTGTATCACGCCGGACAGACGGCAATGCTTGTCCGTCAGACCCGTTCTGCCGGAGACGTTGACCTGCTCACTGTCGATCTGGACATTGATGCCTGGACACGGCTCATCACCGGGGTATCGAACAGGGCGTGATCGCGCTCCCACGTCCACTTAATTTCATTCCATTCATTGCAGCCGTCTGTCAGACCGATGACAGGCGGCTGTTTTCGATTCCAGAAAGGAACAACCTCATGGCACGAGCCGAAAGTAAGATGGTCATGGGTTACTTACCCATCGAACCGCATCATCACCCCGCCATCCTGTCGCTGGTTGCCGCTGCCACACCAGCGGTAAGACTGCTCGACCCGTTTGCCGGGGACGGGCTGTTTCTCGATGTGGCAGCAAAGGCATGGAACGTTACACCCTACGCGAACGAACTGGACGGCGAACGCGCGCAAGCCTGTATCGAGCGTTTCGGTCCGACCCAGGCCGTGCGCTGCGATGTGGAACGGCTGCTGGCTTCCAACAACGCCTTCGGTGCAGCCTGGCTGAATCCCCCCTATGACCATGACAAGACTGCGAAAGCGAACAAGCGGGTCGAATTCGCCTACTTGCGTCACAGTTGGAAGTGGCTGCAAGACGGTGGACTGGCATTGTGGTGCATCTACTCCCAGCATATCACCGAAGATGCCGCTGCATTTCTGGCGAAGAACAGCAGCCGCGTCGATGTGTGGGCGCTGCCCGGTAAACATCAAGGGGAGTACGATCAGGTCGTGGTAGCTGCCATCAAAGGCACACAGTCCAACCCGACGGCACTCTATCAGGCGATTCTGGCAGGCAAAGCCGAGCCGCTGCCACTGACGGTCCAGCCCGAGCCGCTCTACAAGCTGCCTGCGCCGCCTCAGATTACCCGCTTCGTGTTTGCCCCAGACATCATCGACGAAGAACAGGGGCTGCGGCTGATCCAGGAGCAGGGCGCATGGAAGACCAACGGCTTTCAGGCACTGCTCGAAGTCCCACGTCCACCGCAGCAGCTTGAACCTGTCGTCGCGCCGCGTCCTGGTCATATGGCGCTGGTCCTGGCAGCGGGGGTTGCCAACGGCGCAGTTATTCAGACCGACGACTACGGGCACGTCGCCATACGCGGCAAGACCCAGCATGTCGAGCAGATTGCCCGCGTGGAAATCGAAGCCGCCCCCGGCGACCCGGAACGACAGGTCAAAAAGACCACCATCCGACTGAAGCCAACGACTACCCTGACGCTGCTGGCGCAGGATGGCACAGTGATCGAGATGGAGGGCGATGAAGCGCTGCTGGGGTTCATCACCGCCAACAAACGGGCGCTGACCAGCTATCTCAACCAGAAGTTTAAGCCCATGTACAGCTTCGACCTGAATGGCATGGGGCGCTGGTTAGACCGCATCCGACTGAAGGGCAAGTACCCGATGTATACCGCCCAGAAACACGTTACAGCCGCCGTGACACGCGGTTTCCAGAGCCGGGACAGCATCCTGCTGGTTGGCAGCATGGGAACGGGCAAGACTTTAATGGGAGGGTCTACAGCCATTGCAATGGCGGCAGGGGTAGTCGAGAAGCTGCGCGGTCAAATCGCAGACGATCAGGTGGTCCTCATCGTTGCCCCGCCGCACCTGATTGAGAAGTGGAAACGCGAACTGCACAGCATCAGCCGCAATATTTATGTGGAACGCCTGGATCGACATGAGGATGTGAAAGGCTTCATGGACAAGGCGGCGCGGTTGGGAGCAGGCATCGCCAAAATCGGGCTGATCAAACGGGATATGACCAAATTGGGTGCAGGACGCGAAGCTGGCGTGATCTGGCGAGATGAGTGGGTCGCGCTGTGGCGGCATGGGCAGCCGACACCGGAAGGCTACGAACCCCAGCAGCGTCTCGTCAAACAGCGAGTACCGAAGTGTCCGACCTGCGGCTGCACCGTCATGCACGAGAAGAAGGGCACAGAAGCGCCTGCGTCGGAAAGCTGGCTCAAAGGCGGTAAACGGCTGTGCGCCAACTGTCAGTCTCCGCTGTGGCAAGAATCTCGCGACAAAGGCTCCCAACCCAAACTCGGTCAGAAGTATCTGACGAAAAATCCACGCTACCGCATTGATGAGTACCTCAAACGGGTCTACGCGGATCGCGTTTACCTGCTGATCTGGGATGAAGTCCACGAGTGCGCGCACGGGGATACCGGGAATGGTGAAGCCTTCAACCGCATTGCGGGATTGGCACAGAAAGTGCTGGCGATGACCGGCACTCCCTTCAACGGTAGATCGTCATCGATCTTCAATCTCGAATACGCGCTCAACCCACGTACCCGCCAGCGTTACAACTGGGGTGGTGCGCCGCGCCTGAGCCGCAGGACACCTGGCGAACGCAGCTTTCAAATGACCGTGTCGGATGATAGCAAGCAGCGTGGACGCGCCGAATCGCGCTGGGTCGCCGACATGGGTGTGCGGGAACAAGTCATCGAAGAGCGCCCTTCGTATGACAAAGAGACCGGCGCATTCACCGGAACTTCCACTTACGAAAAACCTTATGAGGAAGCGCCGGGAATCTCGCCACTGCTGGTGGCGGAAGTGCTGGATCATGCCATCTTCTTCAGCTTAGGTGATCTGGGTAAGGCGCTGCCACAGTACGAGGAAATCGCGCTGCCGGTGGAGATGGATGCCGACTGTTACGAGCAGTATGACCGCACCCGCCAGCAGTTAAAGGACTACCTGATTGCCCGGCGCTGGGAAGGCGATACGACGTTTCGCGGCGCGTACTTGCAGTGGGCGATGGGCTGGGTCAATGCGGCACACCGTCCGCATGAAGTCATCCACAACATCAAGCATCCCATCAGCGGCGAGAAACTGCCGCATGTCGTCACCAGCATCCCGTCTTACGGCGAAGAACGTATCTTTGCCAAAGAGCAGGCACTCATCGATCTCGTGCGTTCCGAACTGGAACAAAACCGTCCGTGTGTCATCTACATCCGTCAGACCTCGACCCGCGACATCCAACCGCGCATTGAAGCGCTCATCCGCCAGCATGTGCCGCTGGCTCGAACCTTCGTCCTCAAGAACACCGTTGAAGCCGAGCGGCGTGAAGCGGTGATTGAGGCTGAAGTGGCGAAAGGCACGAATGTCGTCATCTCCAATCCTGAACTGGTCAAGACCGGGCTGGATCTGGTGTTTGCGCCGACGCTCATCTTCTACGAAATTGTGTTCAATTTGGGCACGATGATGCAGGCAGCGGGACGGTCTTATCGCCTCAACCAGACTCACCCGCTCTGCAAAACGTATTACCTGTTCGCCGAAGGGACGATGGAGCAGACAGCGGTGCAGCTCATGAGCCGCAAGCAGCGGGCTGCCAAGTTGCTGACAGGCGATATCGGGCTGACTGGGTTGGATGCGCTGACCGAAGGTGAGGGCGGCTTTGAGGAAGCACTGCTCGAAGCCATTGGCCGAGACGAAGCGCTGCTCGATCCGTCTGAGCTATTCAAGAAGTCGGAAGTGCAGGGCGAGATCGACAGCGACGACGCTGCTTACTGGAACGGCGAACGGGCTGATACGGAGACCGAACCGCTGGCCGCTGAATCATCTGCGTCGATTCTCCATATCGAACTTCAATCTGAATTGGAAGCGGACCCTCTTATTCAAGAAGCGATCCAACTCGGCGGAGTGATCACGAAAGTCGAGCGTGAACCCATTGTTGCTCATGCTGATAGTGGCCAAGAACCGCCTTCTCAGTTCTCGGCGATCATAGGTTATCTGGACACTGTGCAAATTGTCCCCGACGACCAAAGACTATCAACGCTGCAGATGGAACTGCTGGATTTGCTGCAAACAAGTCCGGCGCGAGTGCAGGTTTGGCTGTCTGACAATCGTGTGGTCTTCCCCGGCTTTGAAGCGGAAGTCGCTACTCAACTTATGCTCCTTACTCAGCAAGCGTCGGATAGGAACCTTGCAAACGTTATTGAGCTGCGTCCGGTTGTGGTGCGTACGAAGTCGACGAAACCAACCTCATCCCAAACGCACCCCAAGCCTGAGCTTCACGAACGGTTTGAGGAAACCGCGATGCTGCAATTGGCACTCTTCTAAGGGGGTGATCATGCACCCTGACACACTTGCTTTTCTGGATCTCATCTACGAACGCTGTGGTTCGCTGCGTTCATCCGCCTGTCTGACCTTCACCGCGATTCATCCGACTGAAAAGTATCCTGCTCCATCTCGACATATTGCTCTTTGTGACCGTATAAACCTGCTCAACACGCTGGGGCGGTTGTTAGACACAAACGCGATGGGCTGGGGCGCATATTTCGCAGTCGGTCTGCGAAAGCTGGGATTGACACGCTGGAAACGCGGCGGCCTCAGTGAGGTGGCTGCGCTGCCTGCGTTTTACACTGACATTGACGGTCTGGCAGATGCCACCCTCATCCGACTACGCGAGGCTCGTCTACCGCCTTCAGTGATCGTGGATTCAGGTGGTGGGGTTCATGCCTATTGGCTGCTGGAGGAGCCAATCGCCGATCTGCACACAGCCCGGTTAGTCTTACAGGGACTGGCCCAAACCTTTGGCGGAGATCGTCTGTCACCGGCTCAATCCCTGCGGCTGCCGGGGACGGTCAACACCAAACCCGAACGCAATGGCACATGGTGTCATCTCATCGACATTTCAGACCGCCGCTATTCTCTGTCCGACTTCCAGATATTTGCTCAACCGGGTTCTCATTCACGAGGATGGCAGACAACTGAACAAGCCGTTACACAGACCAGCAATCGAAACCTCAACACCGAATTGATTCAAGCTATCACTGCTGCCTTATACCGAGAGTATGCGGCGCGTGAACGGAGGCGGAGTGACTGGATTGCCGCCTTGTGTCCCTGTGGTCATATCCGTGATTCACCGGGCGCACACTTCTTCTTTAATCCCCTCATCGGCTGCGGACGTTGTCATGGGCGGCATGGCACATTGCGGCTGATCGATCTGTGTTCTGTTCTGGGTATCGACGCTGCCGCGTATGGCGGCATATTATCGCTAAAGTAGAAAGGAAACTCACGTATGTCTGACAAGCAACCAAGTACTAAACAGGCTTCGCCACCTACGGTTATCACACTGACGCTGCCGACACCCTCTGACGGGGGGATTCCGCTGGAGCACGCTACGGCCACACTGCTCATTCAGCGTGGCGATCTGGCGCACGTCCGTCAGTTCACTTACGTGGTGGTCGATGACATGGCGACGGCCATCAAGGAGGCATATATCGCGCTGGCGGCTGTCGAATCCGAACCGCCTGTCATCCCCGAACCACCGAAAACCTCGCCGAAACCTGAAACGAAGGCGAAGTCAAAAGTTGAACCAGAGCCTATCGTGGCAGCCGAACCAACCATCGACATCCCGCTCAAGAAGGGGACATTGGCGGTCAAAATCAGCCATCTCATGATTATGGGCGGGGAAACCGATGCAGCGGCATACCGTCAGGCGGTGCTGATTGCCGGGAAGCTTATCGACGGCAAACTGTGGGATGGTCAGTCGCCCATTCGCATCGACGATGTGTACGCCACGCTAAAGAAGATGAAGCACCTGTCGGAGCGTGAAATGAGCTTGTTCGCGCTGGAAGATTTTGTCCATGTCGGCGCTGCGGATGCGCCGGAAACCACTCCAGAAATGGTTGAGGATGTTAGCAGTGGTGATGCGGGAAGTGAGCTACTGCAACTGACTACAGCTCCATCCATTGATGGTCAGACATTCAGTACCAATGGGAATCACCCGGACGACAACGCTAGTCAATAACTCCTCACACGCCATTCAATCAGTCTATTCAAATCGACATTTCTCTATCAATGAAAGGAATCTCTCTCATGTCTGACCAGAATAATGCTCAATCTCGTATTTTCAAGACCGGCGCGGTTCGCATTGTCGAGGACGACTCGATGCGCGGGCTAGACAATGAGGCTGTTCGCAGCCTCCTCAAATCGACCTATCCAGAAATCGCTAATGCGACCATCCGCGAAGTGACTACCAACGACGGCCAGAAAGTGGTCGAGTTCCTGCCGCAGCCCGGACGCAAAGGATAGACTGTCATGTTTGACGCAGGCTTAACTGTGGAAAGCCTGCGGGACTGTCTGGCAGGTTTGCCACCTGTTGAATTGAAGGGGATGACACTTCTGAGGGAGTGTCGTCCCACAGGACAGTTCTTCCCGCAGCTAACCCATAGACCAGATGGCATCTCGCGTGAAATCCTCGCTGAAGCGGTGTCCGAAATGGTTGCTTATACGCAGCGCTGCCGCCAAGTCGCTCAGCAGTTGACGTCGCTTCTTCCCATCCCCCTCACTCACTTTTCAATTCTGGAGTACGGCTTATGAGCGCCGAAAATCCCGCCGGGATGCACGACTTGATCGGTGCTTTCGGATTATTGGCAGAAGTCATATTGGATGATCCGCTGCTGGCGCTTGCCAACGCGGTTGTCTGGCTCGACCCTTTATGGGAATGGAGTGAAGACGATGTATCCGAGGAAGGGGATGGGGTCGGCATCGCCCTATCCGTCACCCGCAGCGCCTTCCCCGATATTTATGCAGAGGCAATGGAACACATTCGCTCCGATTGCAGTTATAGCGAACTGGACGACTTCATCTCCGGCGCAATCAGCAAACGCGGTATTCAACTCGATAATCTGGAATTTCTGGGGTACGGCATCCCGCTGAACGCCTGCGGCATCGAACTGTCCGATCCCGAATTGTATGCCGTTCATCCCGATCTGCTGCCGCTGGTGGCGTTGTTCGGTATTCATCCTGAACAGGAATACTACAACGTGGAAATCCCTCAAGCCGCTTACGCCGCCGGACGGGTCGTTGCTGACAGTCTGGTGAAACAGTCCGACAAGGGCTTGCAGCAGGTGGGCTGGGCACTGGCATGGCTTTTCTCCTGCTCCGGCAACAGCCTGGTCGATTTCACGGACGAATCGCTGGCAGAAATGCAGCCGCTCACTTGGGAAGCCGATGATGTGGCCTTTGCGATTGATCTCGTTGCAGAAGCCGACGAGGTGATGACCGATGTGAATGCGGGATTGGAGCTGCTTGGAAACCGTCCTGATGTGCTGGCAGCACTGTCAACCAATCTGAAACGAGTTTACAAAGTAATTGCAAAACAGAAAGGAAAAGACCGTGAATGTGATGTCCGACTGGAGTGGTCGCCTCTTGGCACAGGCGATGATGGAGCAGCCATCGCTCATTCTGAGCTTTTACAGCTTCGGCGCGATGCTGCATAAGCGTGAGGGAGATGCGGTATCCGAATATCCGGTGGATCCTACGCAGATTGCCATGGCGCTGTCCGCGAAAGTTCGTTTTGATACCGGACTGCTGTCTGACAGGACCCTGCTGGTACGGCAGGAAGGCACGAAGAAAATCGTCGCCGAGTATCGCGCTCCACAAAAAACCGGGTTGTATCTCGATGGATCGGAAACAGCGCTGCGTGTCCCACTCCCCGGATTGATGCTGATTCGCCTGACCTCCGAAAACAAGAACCCCCAGTACGGGGTATTTGCCGTAAAAAAGCGTCCGACCACTTTGAATGAACCGCTTTTTCATGCGCCGCTGCCGAATGTTTTTTCCAGCGGGAGCATCTGCTGGGGAACCGTCCCGCAGGTGGATGAAAGTGGATTACAAGCTACATCCTTGGCAGGTGATTGGGCGGTGCTGCTGGGGTCACGCTTTAATGATCATGGCGTGAATGGGAAGAGCAAATCACATCCGTCGGACATTCGCCAGATGCTGATTGCGCTAGAAGGGCGTAAAGCTCGCACCTATCCGAAATCTGATCTGCTGCCCGTCAAAAAGACGCTGGCGCAGATTCTGGGAGATGAAGAATGACTACTCTGAACACCTTTGATCCGAACATGCACCTTCAAACGATCTCCATCGTTGGCTTGGGCGGAACAGGCGCACAAATTGCCCGTTCGGTTGCCCGGATGGTGTATGACATGAAGGTCGCACGATTGCACACGCCGCAGATTGTGCTGATCGATCCCGATAGAGTAGAGCAGAAAAACGTCGGACGGCAGTTGTACGTCGAGGCCGATGTGGGACAGCCGAAGGCCCACGTCCTGATGCGCCGCTTCAACATGGCACTTGGCTTGGACATCGTTGCCATTGACCAACCGGTGAAGGCAGAAGCGCATTTTGAGCGTTGGGGCAATCTGATTGTCGGGGCGGTCGACAACCACCTCGCGCGGCGGGAACTAGCGAACATTCGTGGCGCAGTCTGGATTGATTCCGGCAACCATTTTAACGCCGGTCAGGTCGTGATTGGCAATACAGGCGATTATGAAACCTTGATGCGCGGCATCGACGGGCAGAATGGCAGGTATGCCTATCTCCCTCATGCCGGATTGTTGTTTCCATCGCTGCTCGAACCTGAACCGGAGACAAAACCACAGGCTGAACCGGAGCGCTCCTGTGCGGATCTAGTGGCGGCGCGTGAGCAAGACCTGCTCACCAATGACTGGATGGCGGTGACCGCCGCGCAATATGTGTATCGTTTACTACACCGTCAGCCCATCACCTCGTTCGTGTCTTACGTCAGTGCCGATGGGATGAATGTCCGCAGCGTGCTGATCTGCCGGGATGAGCTGCTGGCTTATTTGCCACAACCTGTTGCTGCCTGATTTATTTCCTCTGTCTTCTCAATCGATTGTTTCACTTGCTCCGTTTATGACGGAGTTTTTGTTTTATCGAGCATAACTGAAAGGAACAAGCTCATGCGTTACTGGGATGACATGCGAAGCAAATACGGATTCAACGATGGAGGCGCTGTACCGGATGGCGCGGAAGTCTATCGTGCTGTCTATATCCGTGCCGTCAATAAGCTGGCCGAGCAGTTAGGCAGCAGCGTTCGTGCCATAGCCTATGACCGCGCGGGTGTCCATAACTGGTGTCTCATTCTGTTTTACAACGTCCGCGATCTCACAGGCTTATCCCCTGATGAACTGACGACATCGCTCGATTTGTCGGCAGCAGAAGTCTTGGAAGCGGATGAGATGATGGACGAGGCCATCCGGCAGGCATATCTGCTCGACCTGGACAGCTTTGTAGAAATTTCGGTAGACCTGTCCGACAACTTTAGCGATTTTGTAGCAGTGCTCTATCCTGTAAATGAAGGTGATCCGCTGGTTGCTGTGGTCAATGGACAGCCACAGCACATCTATCCCAACGGACGTGTGCGGCTTGTGCGCGAAGCCAAAGCTATCGGTGGGACTGTTTTGGCAGTCGGCAGTGAATATGTTGTGACCTGGATCGACCATCACCCGGCACTGGTGGGATTGGCAGTGCAGCCGGGTGATCCCATTTTCGCCATCACGTCGCCTGATGCACTGATGGTGGTTGAAATTCCGTCTGAGATACGCACTGCAAGCGAGAACCGCTATCCAATCCCGCCATTTCGTTTATGTGATGTGAACGGCGAGTTCCTCATTGAATTTGGTGAGTTTTTTGCCTTGGATATCGTGCAGACGGTCATGGAGCGTGCTGTGCGGGAACTCGGTAAACCCCTCCAAATCATCAACGGTTATGGCAACACCATTACACCCACTAATTCTGGTGAGGAAAGCGAGTGATCTTATGTTGGACTGCAAACGCCAGAACGTTCATCATTCGAAACTCCCTAAGCCTGGAACCATCGGACGGATTGTTGGACTGTCTACAGTCGATCCATGCCGTAAGTGTATTGTGGTCGCCTATCCGCTGTGTGACAACGTGTGGCCGTATAGTGTCGGTATTCACACTACTTGGGTGCGGTTTTTAGACAATAGCGAAACGCAGCGCTTCAGCGGCATCTGGTTTGAGGAAGGGTAAACGCATGTCGTACCAGCTTCCTCTCTTTTCTTTAGACAAAACCTCTAACCATGATCCTGTTCAACTGCTGCGCAATGGCGCGGCGTTGGTGCTGAGCGTCTCAGGCGGCAAGGACTCGGATGCCATGTGCCATCATTTACTTCAGCGCCGTCAAAGAGAAGGTTGGCCGGGTGAGGCTGTGATGATCCATGCTGATCTGGGACGCGCCGAGTGGCAGAGTACAACGGATTATGTTCATGAATTGGCGCGGCGTAAGAATGTGCCGCTGCATATTGTTCGGTGGACACATGGTGATTTGATTGACCGCATTTGGCAACGCTACTACGCTGATCCGTCGCGACCTTGCTGGCCGTCGAGCAAAGTTCGCTACTGCACGTCCGATCTCAAACGTGCCCCAATCTCTCGCTGGATACGGAATAGCTATCCAACGGGAAAGGTCATCTGTGCCATTGGGCTGCGAGCCGAGGAAAGCAGCGCTCGTGCGAAGAAAACTGCGATCAGTGTTCGGGAGGATTGCACCGCCCCAACGCTCAACCGTCTTACGCTGAACTGGCTGCCAATCCATGATTGGACGGAAAGCGACGTGTGGGACTGCATCCGCCAGCATGGGAATGTCTGCCATGAAGCCTATAAATACGGCAACCACCGGCTGTCTTGTGCCTGCTGTGTGTTGGCGAGCGTGAGCGATTTGATTAACGGTGCGATACATAATCCCGATACATACCGTGAACTGTGCCGCATTGAAGCAGTCACAGGCTATAGCTTCCGCCAGGACTTCTGGTTGAGCGACCTGAAACCTGATTTGCTGCCGGAAAGTACGTGCACCGCCGTGCATGACCACAAGAGGAGAGTCGCATGAACCCTGATTACACGCAACTTGACTGGAAGCCCATTCTGCTGGTGAAAGCGATCCGCCTGCCTTTTAGTGAAATCTATATCGGGCTGTCGGTGAAGCGTCTTTACTTGGCAGAACATCCTGAAGGTATCCTGCAAGCGGATTGGACGCTGCCATCTGAGGAACGATTTCTGCCGCTGGTGCAGTTCACGGGCTGGAAACCCGAACGGGATGTCCCATTTGAACTCCCCGTTCAGTATCAAGGCGGCAGAAATGACCGGGCTGCAATAATCCCTTCAGGGACATGGGTATTACCCTATGATGATGCACACTACCGCCTCTATGAACAGGTACGACTGAGCCTTCATGCTTTGCTGGAGCAGGTCAATACAGCACCAACGCATACCAAAACCCTGCGAATGCTCACCCGCTGGACGATATAAGACCACACCTCATGAAGGCTAGGGCTTTTTGAGTTCCGATAAATACACAAGGATAACATGTACAATGAACACAATTGAGGCCATTACGCAGACGGCGTTGAACCGCTACAACCGCCTGTTCGATAACCAGCAATATACCGCTATTGCGGAACGCTTTGTGACTGATCTCCGATCAAATCGAGACAGTGTGCGGGTTGCCGACGCGATGAACCTGGTCACGGATACAGCTTTGTCGCTTTGCCAGCATCCTCATTACGAACTGGCGTGGCTCAAACTGGCGAGCTTCTGCGGACAGAATGCCGTTCCAATCGCGACGATTGATGCGATTTACACCTATCTGCTGCTTTTCCAACAGGCGAAAGATACCCGCGGCGATGATTTTGAAGGTACAGCGAAGGCACTACTGAAAACCTATGAAACCAGTGACACTCTGCGTGCAGCGGTGTCGTGCGCCAATGGCGTACATGGCTGGCATGGACGCATGGCTTACGAACTGCTAGCGGCTGCCGATTATCTGGCACAGGCGGCGGTTCAACTTCTGATACATGGCAACCTGTCTTACATCCGCGAGAAACTGCAATCCGGGTTGCGGCGGCTTACCGGAGCGTTATACGAAGGGATACGCGAAAGCGACACACCTGCCATGTTCAACTTCAAGGCGACTTACTTTCCGACGAGGGGTGACCGTCGCTAAAGAACCGAAGCCTCTCTTTCTACACCCGTGGTCTTACATTGACCGTCTAATCCCCGATGTTCATTTTATCCATTGCTGTTACCGTGTTCTGCCCATTACGCTGTCGCAAGCCATACCGCTGCCAGTGATCCATCTGTTGTCATGTGCATCTCCCGTCAGGTAGTTCACACATTCGGGTTGTATTCTGCCTCACCGTCTTATTTAGTCGACGACCGGGCAGATACCTGCGCCACCATCTACATCTCTGGTTGTTCGCTGATGCATCCCGTCACACTGCCGCTGTCGTTCCCATGCTCTCCCTTTTGCTGCTGTCGTTTGCCATCTGACCCAAACCATGCCGATTTGTCTCTGACCAGTCTAGCAGGTGCGGCAGTTTTCATACCGACTGATGTCGGCACGCTTCACCCATTTCTTCCGGGCTTGTGCCAGACGAATTGCACACAATTCGTCCTCACCAGAAATGGGTAGCGCCTTGCAGGTGAATCCTGCCTGTTTGCACCTGCTCTGCGTTGGTCAGAAATCGACATAGGGTCGATGGACAAGAAAGCGCACAGCGCAAAGGAGTAAGTATCATGGGTTCAAGCATCAACATTCAGGTAACCGGGTTTGTCGGCAGCGATCCACAGGTGAAAACTGTTGGTGAACAACAGGTTGCCAGCTTCAGTGTGGCCGTCAGTCGCAAGAACGGCAGCGGCAAGAAACACACGCTATGGGTGCGTGTGAACTGCTGGAACAAACTCTCTGATATCGCGGCACAGTACGTCAAGAAAGGTTCACTGGTGCAGGTGACAACGGAATGGCTGCGTCCGAGCGCATGGACTGATCAAAGCGGCGCGCCGCAGGCAAGTTTGGACATCGATGCGAACCGCTTGGTGCTCCTGGATCGGGTGGAGAGCGACGATACCGAAAGCGAAGGTGGTGATATTCCGTTCTAGAACAGATCAGTGTAAGACAAACAGGAGCGGTGTGAGAACACTGCTCCTATCATTTATTTGCGTTTAGTCCAGCGTAAATAGATAAGCTATCAAATCGTTGATTTGCTGCGGGGTGAAAATCGTGCCATAGACCTTAGGCATTAGATTATCCGGGAATCCCGTCATTACGAACGCGCTGGGATTTGTAATCGATGTGCGCAAGAACTCAACTTTCTGTTCCAAGGTTTGTTCAGGTTCTGAGGTTGCTTCCGCTGTAGCTTCCCCCATATTCATACCGGCCATAGCATCTGATGTGCCATTTGAATCCGGCGCACTGTGGTTATGCGAATTACCGCTGATGCCCAGTAAACCCGGCCCCACTAACGTCTCTGTGCTATCAACACGATGACAGGTGGCGCAGGCAAATGAGACTTCAGGGCGAACTGTGTTAAACAGGATTATGCCTTGTTCTGGATCACCTATAGAACGAGCGATTGCCAAAACTGCTGCTTCTTCTTCCTCACTATGGGCATCGGTATCAGTGTGGACATCGGTATCAGTATCGAATAAACCAGAATGTTCCCACTCGTGGGCAGCTTCCACCGCCGCGGTGTTGGTAAAACCGCATTCAACGGCTAACGCTTGGTATGCAATAGAAGTTCGGTACAGAGTTGCCAGTGCAGCGTTCAAATCCGTTTTAGCTTCTTCTACAAAATTCGCCAATTCTTGCGCATGTTCATTTTGATGTTTAATCACTGCGTCGACATCACACTGCGGTTTAGCGGGCTGTGCCACAGTCGCCTGTGCAATCACAAGCATGGTCAGCAACGTGAACATGATCGTAACAAGCCCCAACAGGGTTGACTTTCTCAATCTTATACCTCCAAGGTTTTTGTTTAAATGGGTTCGGATCATTTCATTGTAGGAACGAAGCGAGATGAAAGCGCGTGTCGGTTGTCATAGTTTCGAGAATACTTTCATATCGAAAGCAGCTACATCAGTATTTCTATACGGTCATTTAGATACACCACATAGCAGTCAGTAACTCGTCAAAGGGAGTTGATAATCAGGCGCTGCATCGCAGCAGCGCCGCTGTCCGCAGGACAGCATCGACCCCCTCAGCCAACAACGGTGTGTTACACACGCTGGTGGTGCAGCGGAGCTACAGCCATTTGTGGCGTAGTTTCGGCTGAGGGGGGAGCGAGCTAAAACGCTCGCTCCTCATGCGCCGGAGGGCTTGATGTGCCGCGCTCACGCGCAGCACCGCTGAGCGACCCTGTGGGTGTCGCCCAGCGTGTCGGCACGGCCAGCCATGCCGACTGGACACACCCGACAGGGTGCGTCCCCTCAAAAACAGAAACATGCTCCAGTCAGTAGTACTCCTCAATGTACCCGTATGCTTTGTCAAACAGGTCTTGCTCTTTATGTAGTTGATATTTTTGCAGGGCAGTACGAAGCGACTGTTTGACTTCGCGCTTGCCCTTAATTGTTTGCTGCCAACCGGGGAAGCGTACGACACGCACAATTGCGTCAACCTCATGAACGACTCGCTCCACCATCACGGGGGTGTTGGCGGTACGAGTTTCGTTAAAGAGTTCAGTGAGGGCCGCCATTCCTTGCTCTTCACGCTCCACAATGGCTTCTTCGACAGACTTTTCAGCGCGAACCGTATCTCTAGCAATCTCGAACAGCACTTTGAGAAACTCAATGCTGGTGATTAAACCACGTTCAAGCTTGTCTTTAAGAGTCTCTAGGCGTTTACCCAATGCTATAAAAACAGGGCTATCTTTATGTTTTCGCAAGCGTGCAATCAGTTTGAACTCAAAGGCTTTTGCCTGTTCTGGGTTTTTGCCACTCAATAAATCTTCGAGGAACGGTGCGTCCATCACCAATGTATCGAGATCGTCTCGCACGGCTTCGACATGAACGTTTTCATGAATAAGTTCTAGTGTTTTTGCTCCTAGTGCGTGCCAGAGCAACTTACCTTGTCCGCTGGGCGGCTTGACCGACTGATACACCTGTGATAGCCAGCGGTAATCTTCTCGATAGAATGAGACAACGGGATCAGGTGACAGTGCTTCCCAGAGTTGAGCAAGCACAAGAAAATCTGCGGCAAAATGATCGCGAACATCATTATTGGGGAGACACTCCTGTGCCGCCATGAGTCCTTCATATCCTGCTACTGTGCGATCCACATTGGGGAAATATGTAAGACAGGTTTCTATTGCAGGTGCAAACTTCTCCCTGAGACCCTCAAGTTTAGTGACAACCCGCATAATTTCTTCGTTGACTACAGTCATTGACCGCGCAACTTCGTCAAATACACCAATATAATCGACAATCAGGCCATGTGTCTTTGCGGGACGATCAGATGAGCGCGCATAAACACGGTTGGTGCGGCAAATTGCTTGAAGCAGGTTGTGTTCTTTCAGGGGTTTATCGAGATACATTACCTGTAAAGTGGGCGCGTCGAAACCTGTAAGTAGTTTCGAGGTCACAATCAAGAATTTGAGCGAATCAGCCGGATCGCGAAACCTTTCCAATAGGTGTTCTTCATCGGTTTTAGTTCGTTTATACGCAGTGTACTCGTCCTCGCCGCTGTTCACAGTCATGACGATTTCGCTGGCTTCACGCGGCAGCAATTTGTCCATCTCTGCTTTGTATAACACACAAGCTTCGCGGTCAAATGTCACAAGCATTGCCTTAAAACCGTTTGGCTCGATTTGCTCTCGATAATGTTCGACAATATCGACAACAATGCGCTGCACACGCTCCCGCGTCTTGATTAGCACCGCCATTTTTGCGGCCATCTTCGCCAGTTCGGCCTGGTCTTGTTCGCTGAGATGACCTGTAATTCGGGCATAGGCTTCGTCAATAGCGTCTTTGTCCACGCGCAATTCAATCAGACGCGCCTCGAAATGCAGTGGCAGAGTCGCTTCGTCGCGGATGCTGTCTTCGAAGGAGTAGCGGCTGAGATAGGGTTCGTCATCTTCGCTGAATGCCCAGAAAGTGTTGCGTTCTTTTTTGTTGATGGGCGTGCCTGTCAGACCAAACAGAAACGCGTTCGGCAGCGCCTCACGCATTTGCCGCCCTAGATCGCCTTCTTGTGTACGGTGTGCCTCGTCTACCAGGACAATAATATTACGACGGTCATTCAGAACACCGCCAGCTTCCCGGAATTTATAGATAGTGGTGATGATGATTTTGCGGGTATCCTGCGCCAGAAATCGGCGCAACTCGTCACGATCTTCGGTTGTGACTGTATTAGGAATTTCAGCAGCATTGAATGTGCCGCTAATCTGTGTATCCAAATCTATGCGATCCACCACGACTAATACAGTCGGATTTCTGAGCATAGAATCGAGGCGCAGTTTTTGCGCAGCGAACACCATCAATAGGGATTTGCCTGAGCCTTGAAAATGCCAGATTAATCCCTTCATAGCTTGCCGGAGCTTTGTTCCTTGTCGAACACGCTCCACGATCTTGTTTGCTCCCTGATATTGTTGGTAGCGTGGAATGATCTTGATTTTGCGCTGTTTGTGAGTAGCGAATAAGGCGAAATAACGCAGCATATCCAGTATTACAGCCGGATGCAGCATTCCTTCAACGGCTGCACGTAAAGCATCTAATCCTGCTGGCAGTGGTTCAGAATCTTCATCGCGCCATGTCCCCCATAAATCGAGCGGCATCCTGACCGCACCGTAGCGATAGGTTTTGCCTTCGGTAGCGAATGAGAACAGGTTTGGTACGAAGAAGGCTGGTACACGGTCTTCGTACTGTTGGATCTGCAATGCGCCATCGACCCAGCTAATCGCCTCACGAGTTGGCGTTTTCGCCTCACCGACAACCAGTGGAATACCATTGACATACAACACGAGATCAAAACGTTTCTCGATTTTGCCAATTTTATACGTCACCTGCTGGGCGACAATATAGCGATTGTTGTCACTATTCGGATCAAAATCAATCAGCTTGACCGGAATATGTTCCTGATCGACCCCAAACGGCATGGAGGGTTCGTCTTGCAGTAGTTTGGTGAACTGCTCATTGGCACGTACCAGCCCGTCAGAATGTACCGACTGCACGATGGCCCGCAGCTTGTAAATCATGTCGTCAGCGAACTCAGGACGGGCAGCAATCGCCGGGTTGAGCCGTATGAGCGCGGCGACAAGTTCGCTGTTTAGCAGCACATCGTCGATAGCGCGATTTAGGTCACGTCCCTGCACAATCTGCCAGCCTAACGAGCGGAGATCAGCAAGAACGAATTCTTCAACGCTGTTAGCTTCATTGAACATGGGCAACCTCGCTTGGATAAAGCCAATTTTCTACAATGGAAGTTTTCATTTGAGTCAATTTTGCGATATGTTCTGAAATCATATTCGCTGATTGATGCAGACTCAATATTTCATGAATCAATTGTTTTTGTACAGCGATGTCCGGTATCGGAACAAGAAGATTTTTTATATCTACCTGCGAGATATTTTTCATGGAACCGCTAGTGCCAGTAGCGGCAGTCTCAATTTGCTTTCTGGCACTTTTGGTACGTAGAATTTCAAGTAAAAAATCGACGAGAAGAGTAGGTTGAGGATCTAGCCGAAGGGTCTTATCGGACAGCATCAAATAATTGTAATCCGATGGAACTATGCAAACCCTTCCGACCAACTCGGTCGTGTTTGCACGTGTGATTAAAAGATCTCCACGATGAACACTGTAAGCTTGGATAAAGTCTGCATCATGAATTAGTCTTTTGTTTTCACTTGGTACGAAGCCGCTTGCGCCAACTGCACTAACTTTTAAAACTCCGTATTCATTGTCTTCGGCAGGGACATTCGTACCAAGAACGCTTTTCCCAGCAAGGATACTACGGAGATGATTTCCCAACTTCTGACGTTCAAAGTGCGTTGCACTAAGTTGTTCTTCTCTAAATGTTTCTAAAGTACGTTTTGTTGCCTCAAAAGCGACATTCCATGTCTCAATTGCATTTTCTATTGCCCACAAAACCTCGGCAATACGGTGCTGCTCATTCCGCGGTGGCAGAAGGAATTCTTGTCGTGCTAGAGCTGTCCAATTGATTGTGGGCGAAAGTGAGCCTACCGAAATTGCCATCGCGCGCTCAAAAAACATCTCGCTCTGCATAAAGAACGGCAGGAATTCAGGTACTATCACGTCCGGCTTAGCGCGCAGGACCATCGCATGTGCGGAACAGATTCCGTCAAAGTCTGCAACAGCAAGTTTCTTCTGATAATAGCGTCTCTTGCCGAAGACAATGTCACCAGTATAGAAACGTAGTTTTTGCGCTTCTACCTCATCAGGTGATCCCCAACGGCGAATTTTGAGTGACTCCGAGTCAAGATGCTCCAGTCCAACATAAGGCAGTCCTTCAGCATCAGCGGGTAGAACATGCTCATTAATGTTCTCAGCCATTTGATCAAAGCGGCGCAATGTCCATCCTTCAGGCAAAATCGCTTTACTACTCATCCACCTAGCAACCTTTGTAGAAATGGCGCGGCAGCATATAAGGCGACAACAAGAGCCGCCGCATTTGTCCCGTGTTGAAGACAGTTCCCTAGCTCAGAAATTACCTTGCCTAGTTTGGACTGCTGATCGGCCTCGGCTGCCGTCCGCAGGCCGTTAATGGCATCTTTTAATTGAAGTTGCGTTTCGAGAAATTCTTGTCCAAGCGAAGCGGTCATATAATCAGCAAGCTGTTCAACGTTTTGATGTATAACACCCGCGTTGTAACCAACACCTTGAACCGGGCCAGTGGTGCTGTTGACAATGATATTGCCAACAGCATTCATCGTCAGGAAGTAATCAGAAACTTCAAAGTCTTTTTCGACGGCGTTCCTAAGCTCTTGCAGCATCAAAATCTCGATGGCTTTGGTGTGTCCTTCACTATCATAGACAACCTTCACATCTATCAAGCCATACTTCGCTAGTTCCAGTAGCACACCTGCTAACGGATACCCAAACTTTTCCAACACGCGATGTTGAGATAAAGTCGCAAGGTCGAACTTTCCTTCTCTCGCGGTGATGACCATATATTGTTCCTGGTTGCCCTCATCCCATTGTTTTATCAACAGGCGAGCGCCTTCTTTCGCACCCTCAGTCAAGGGATAATTCAAAGTTTACCTCCTCATTAAATCGCCTAGTTATTTCTTCTGATCCTTATCAGACATTTCTTTCAACAGCATCAATATAGCAAGAAGGGTGGTGACTAAGTTAGATGCCGACTCGAAGTCCTTACTGTGCAATATCCAAAGGCAGTTGATTGCCCATAGCAGTATGGCTGTGAGCGCGATGCTGTTCTGGTATACAAATTCGCGTAGTTTGTCTGCGTCCTTACGAATTTCCTCAGGGAGTTCCTCAAACGGAAGTGCCTCCGTTAGCACACTGATTGCGGCATCAACTTCCTCTGATTCGCCAATAATGCTCTTGAGTTCAAAACCCTGATTAATAGTCAGACTGCTCAAGAAATTTGGAATTGTATTTTCAAGACCAATGTTCAATCCCAAGGATGCTTGAACAGCACCAAACATATCAGAAGTGAACACCGATGATAATTTCGCCATGCTTTCCTGAATCGCTGATTGTGGTGAAACCATCGCGGTGATGCCTAATAAGCCACTTATGTCGATTCTCGGGCTTATGGCTTCAACTAAGGCAGGGAATTCGGGCATTGTAAGTACGCCCATTCCAGTTAACCCAGCCAAATCAATTCTTGGGATTCCGGCTATCATCCCATCAAGCAGAGATTGTGTTGGGAAAGCAATAGCGTGTAAGTCGCTGAGGGGACCCGTAACCGCGGCCAGTGTTGCGCTTAACTGCTGTTGAGGTGTTTGGTACAAACCAGCTAAACCCGAAACCTGTTCAGCCAGTTTTCGCATCTCACCGATGACAACTTCCTGCGATAAATGCTTGTTACGTCGGACTTTCTTCTTCGGCTCAAGTGTCGAAAGGAGTTCATTCATTGATGTCCGCAACGATTTAGAACTTTCTTGCCATTCCTCAATAACGGTTATCAAAGGCCTTTCGTCAGCATTTTTGCCATTCGGCGTTCGCACATAAAGCGAGATGCTAAGGCTCGCGTTGTTGGCGAGGATGTCCTGTACTGGGACAACCTTTGCAAAGTCTTCCACATCAGCAAAATCACGATAGGCTTGCACAATCTCAGCAATATGCTCGTCATCGAGAAAGCTTTGTGCTTGGCGGCGAGTTACTCGACTGATTGCGTTGATGAACAATACATGATTCTGGCGCTGGCTGTCCTTATTGCGGCGGCAAATCAGGATGCAGGCTTCCATCGGTGAGTTATAAAACAGGTTCGGCCCCAGCCCAATCACACACTCCACTAGATCATACTCTTCGAGCAGGCGTTTACGCATTGCTCTTTCTTCGTCGCGGAATAGCACGCCATGAGGGAACAGGACAGCGCATCGTCCACTGGCAGGCTTCAGGCTTTTCAGGATGTGCTGAAGAAAGGCATAATCAGCACGTCCCTGCGGAGGTACACCTAGAAAGTTACGATCAAAAGGGTCAGTTGTCCATGCCTCCCGATCCCACTGCTTAATCGAGTAGGGTGGATTGGCGAGGATGATGTCAAATTGGCGCAATTCATCGTCTCGGATGAAAGCAGGCGAAGCCAACGTATCTGCACGCACAATCTCGAAGTCCTCGAATCCATGCATGAATAAGTTCATCCGCGCCATCGCAGAGGTCATCAAATTGATTTCCTGCCCATAGAGGCGCAGGTTGCGATATTCCCGTCCCTGTCGGCGCAACTCCATCGCGGCTGCAAGAAGCATTCCGCCTGAGCCGCAGGTGGGATCGTATACACTCTCACCCGGTTGGGGGTCGAGAAGTTGCGTCATCAACTCGACCACTGTACGATTCGTGTAGAATTCTGCCGCTGTATGACCGCTGTCATCAGCAAATTTCTTGATTAGATATTCGTAGCCTTGTCCAAGCAAATCGTCAGACACACGCTCCAATGAGAGTGTTTGTGATGAGAAATGTTCAATCAGGTCGCGCAGTGTATTGTCAGACAGGCGCTGTTTGTTCGTCCACGGTGCATCACCGAAAATGCCGTAAAGCTGCGGATTATTTGCGCCAATTGTCCGCATGGCACTTTGAATGGCAGTACCCACATTCGTCGCCTGTTGACGAACATCATTCCAGTGAGCGCCTTCGGGAATGTCTAATTCAAGACGATGATCCTCCCTGAAAACCTCGCCACGTTCGCGTTCAGCACGGGTACTTTCTTCATCGTAAATATCCGATAGGCGTTTGAAGAACAACAGCGGGAAGATGAACTGTTTATAATCGCCCGCATCAATAAATCCTCGCAGCAGGACAGCCGCGTCCCATAAATAGGCTTCCAGCTCACTCTGCGTCATCTTAGGTGATGCAATCGAATTATTCATAGTCAGTCAACTCATCGTGTGCGTTGTTGAGTTGGCTAAGTGGGGGAGATATTTGAACCCCACTATTTAAATCCCATAAATCATCAACCGATTGGGAAGGCGGCCATACAATAGGAACATTGCGCGAACGGGGATGGATAAACTGCACACCATCTTCAAGTGGAAATAGATTAAGGTTAAGTGGGAAATAAATGATGCGTGCAGCAAAATGACCGAAGCCAAGCACAATTCGATAAGTTTGCTTAAGGTTTTCTCTTAGTTCATCTCCTGAGAAATGAAATTGTGCGCCAATCCAATTTTGATCTTGTATCCAAGAAGGTTGTGCGAGTCGGTTTTTCAGATGTGCAATGCTGATGAAGCAATGTGCGGGAGCTTTACGTTCAATTGCGAGTTGATAATGATGTTCCGGAATAACATGAGGATACGGATTTGCGTTGTGAAGGACGAGAGCCGTCTTAAAAACCCACAACCCAAGTGAATGGATCTCCTTATCTGTCAGAATTCTTGAGATTCTATTCTCTAACATATCCTTTAGAAGCGGACCAACTGCCGATTCAAGTTGTGACATCCATTCATTATTACACTTCTGGCACACGTTCCTGTTGAGATGGCGACCATATACAGTGGTAGACATGGTTTGGGGGGTCTCAGAATAGAAAACAATATTAAGTTCTTGTTTCCCTACCCCTAAATACCGCTGAAGCCATGCTGGGAAGATATGCTCTTTCGTTAGCTTCTTGTCTGAACCACAAAATATGCAATTATTCATTCGGTCAATCCTGATTGTTTGAGCAGAGCAGCTAACCGATCTTCTGCTGCGTATGCTGCATTTAATGCAGTCTTCAAGTTCTCAAGAGCATCTTCGACTGAAATAGTTTCTTCTTGGATGACGGGTTCAACATATAGCGGAATGCTGAGATTCCAATCGTTCGCTTCGACTGCTCTTAACTTCACACTTTTGACAGCACCCTCAACATCCTCGCCAGATTGATACCAAGCTAAAATCTGTTGAATGTGTTCAGGTTCAAGCGTGTTCTGATTACGTCCCTTACGAAACAGACGCGCTGCATCAATCATCAGTACTTCGCCTCGTCGTTTAGTCATCTTGCGTGATCGAAAGACTAGAATACATGCTGACAGACCAGCTCCATAGAACAGATTCGGCCCCAACCCGATAACGGCTTCAAGGAGATCGCGTTTGAGAATAGTGCGTCTAATCTGAGCCTCAGCACCTGTTGAACGGAAAAGGACACCATGCGGGAGCACTACTGCCATACGACCTTTGATTGGGGCCATTGACAGAATCATATGCTGCACCCAGGCATAATCACCATTTGTTTTAGGTGGCATTCCTGCAAATGTGCGCTGGTATGGGTCTTTTTCCCAAACTTCATCACCCCATTGTTTCAATGAGAATGGAGGATTAGCAATTACGCAGTCAAACTGCGATATGCTATCACCCATGAAGAATGCAGGCTGACGTAATGTGTCCCCACGAACAACATGGAAATCTTCTACCTCGTGAATCAGAAGATTCATACGTGCAATACCAGAAGTTGTTAGATTTTTCTCTTGACCATAAAGTTTGCCATAGAGATTGCGTACATCTTGGTCCGCTTCTTGTACATGGTGAATTGCTTCAATCAACATCCCGCCTGTCCCGCACGCAGGATCATAGACCGTCTCATCCGACTGAGGATCAAGAATATCGACCATCAATTTCACCACTGAGCGCGGTGTATAAAATTCCCCGGCTTTCTTATTGGTAAGATCAGCGAATTTCTTGATCAGGAATTCGTAGGCACGTCCCAGCAAATCTGGCTCGACTCTGCTGCGGGATAATATAAGCGTAGAAAAATGTTCAATTAAATCTTTCAACAAAGGATCTGGGAGACGATCTTTATTGCCCCATACGGCATCCCCGAAAATACCAGCGAGTACCTCATTGACTCGTTCGATTTCCTTTAGTGCATGTTGTAGCTGAGTCCCGATATTTGTCGATAAACGTCGAATGTCGGACCAATGACAGCCGTCAGGTATATGATATCGATGATCCTCATCGAATGCTTCACCATGTGCATCTACAGCAACGCGAATTTCCTCATCATAAACATCGCACAGCCGCTTGAAAAACAAGAGTGGAAAGATGTAAGTTTTGAAATCTGAGGCATCGACTGGCCCACGCAGGATGTTCGCAGCTTCAAACAGATATGTCTCGATTTTTCCCTGTGTGATGTGAGTTTTGTCGAGTGCCACACTTTACTCCTTCCATCGAAAAATAAACCAAGATTGCCGAAACAATCCCCAACTATTCTACTGGATAGGGTCTAGTGCCGCGAGAATGAAGGTGAAAACAGAGAAATATCTGAAATCATCTTCTTCCCTTGCCAATTTTGATGGCTCAAAACTGCAAATTTACAGCCTTTGCCAGACCCCGATTTGCGATAATAAGCAGGAAGTTAATATGTCAGGAGATAACGCATGTCAAAGAAATCGGTGCAGCGCAGCATCACCATGACTCAGGAGATGCGTGACCGTCTCGCTCTGCTTGTGAGCAAACAACCCCGCGATACCACCGAAGCTGACCTTATCCGCGAAGCAATCCGTCTGTATCTGGACAATCAGGAAGACATCATCGGCAGCCGCAAGCACTTTCAGAAGTCGCTGCAAGAGCGACTGGATAGAATGGAGTCTGCTCTCGCATTCCACCTGAATGTCCTGATCTATCTGCTGGCAGCACTTGAGCCGGAAGACAGCCCGGAACGCATAGCCGATGCCATCATTGCCGCCAAACGGGATGGGAATACGCTTTTGGAGCAAATCAAAGCAGTGCGTGAGATGAAGGCTTCCAAGCATTGAGCAAAGCCATCATCGTCGTGGACTTCGCCTACAAGGGTACGAAACGCAAAGGACATGGCACGGGCCGCAAGGGGCTGAGTTCCACGCTCAAGTATTTGCAGTATCGGGACAAGGTGCAGAACCGGCTTGCTGAGAACCGCGATTACGAGCGCTGGCAGGATCGGGGTATGGGCATCCATTGGCGCGACATCCTCAAGAACAGTGATGACCTTCAGAGCAAGCATGTCTTGGCGTGGACGTGGGTGATTTCGCCCGCTCCCGACCTGATGACACTCGTCCCGGAGGAACAGCGCCGCGACCTTGTATGTGACCTGACGGAGCGGATTGTCGAAGATTTTTATCTGGAGCGCGGTTTCACGATACCAGAGTACAGCTTTATCTTGCATGACCGCGAGGCAAAAATGGAAGACGATGGCGAGCTGATGCAGCAACTTCACACGCACGTCGTTTTACCAGGAACCGCGCCCCTGCCGGGTTCAGATCGTGAGGCGGTCTACAATAACAAAGAAAAAGGACATGATGTGCTCTTCCGTGAAATTGCCAGCCGTCATTTCAGCGAAGCGCTGGATCGGATTGTTGGCCCAGACTGGCAGCACTTGCGTGAAGAAGAGGTAGAACTCGAACCAGAACAGCCCGATATTGAAGATCTGGATGCATGGTTTCCAAGAAGCTGAAATGGCATCATAGACGAAGATTGCCCGGTACACGCCGGGCTGTTTTTATGGGTTGTTGAGAGCTTGTTTCAACCGCTTGCTGGTTCGCAATGTCAGGCGGTGGATATAACGGGGAGCGGGTTTGCCACTTAGCATTCCATCGGATTCACCCCGGTCAATCCACTGGGATTCGAGAACGAACAGATTCTCCAATTCGATTCGCTCCCCCGCAACAAGGCTTTCTATCCAGACATCCATTAGAGTTTCGAGCATCGCCTGTATATCACGATTTTTCAGACGGGTACGCCGCCCAATCTCCCGCACCATCCGGTTCTTCGTCAGAGTCATGATACTATCGCTTTCGGAGCCGTTAACTGCTTTTGGCGCTGTTTCCGCAGCTCAGTTGTACTCACGGTCTGCACTTTGCCGCCGCTCCGCTGCTGTGCTTCGATAGCAACTTTCGCCATGAGTGCTGAAGCTGCCAGTTCGAGTGTGGGCTTTGGCGCAGCCGTCGTTTCACCAACAATCACTGGTGTCGGGGAACTAATCGCTTCCACAGGTTTCAGATCGAGCGCGATACCGCGTTCCAACAGGAGGGGCTGCACATCCTTTGCTGTACTCAATCGTCGCTTCCAGTCGTCGCGCTCGTAGAAGCGGGTCAGGCGAGCATTCAACACAATTTGGGTAGCAAAACCCGCTTCGACATAACGGGCGAAGATGGTGCAGTTGCCTATCTGTGGGGTCACGACTTCATCCACCGTCAGCAGCGGACGCTGCCGCAAGTGACTGTTAGGGTCATCTTGGTTGGCATCTGTGGTGGCTGTGCCACTGGCTTTGCTGTAAAACTCGGCAGTGTCGGCATCGCAGCCACCATAGATGACCTGCGTTGCCAGACCAGTAAACAATGCCTGCGTACCTTCATTGCCGTAAATCATGTGAAACTGCCCTTTGGTCTGCGCACCAATCATGATCGAGATGCGGCGCTTACGGACGAGGTTCACATCAGCTACCAGGCTGTCCAGCTTGCCCAGTGTCGGGAACTCATCCAGAATCACACCGATGGGAACCGGCAGTGGGCCTTTGTTACGCTCACCGATGGTATCAAGATCGAGCATCAGTTTGCGCAAGGTTGCCCCCAGATAAGACGCATACACCGCCCGCATACGCCCCGGACAGGTTAGGACGACGATGGTTGGCTGACTGACCACCAAATCAGCATCGAAATCCGAAGCGCTGGTGTTGGCACGCACGTCGGTGGCAGCCCATCCGGTGAGCGCTGTCGCCAATGTTGCCACGACGTTCGAGGCAACTTTGCCATCCGAACCCACCGACGCAATGAAGCTGTTCGCCAGCAAGGCAGCATCATCTTTCTTGGAGGCGAGTTTCCCTGCTAACTCTTTGAGGTTATTCATGGCATTGTAGATTTCACCCAGATTGGGAAAGCGAATCAGGCAAGCAGCCAGCAGCGCAGCGGCACTGTCTGTCCAGAAGCGGTTGTCGCCTGCTGCGGAAGGCACGAGCACGTCAGCAATGGCGCGGGCATCAGAAACGTTGTCAATTCCTTCCGCCAGATTGTAACGCGGGCCGATAGGGCTGGTCGGATCATGCACGACGACCAGATGGCGCGTCACAGCAGCATACTTCAGCACATGCCCGGTGATTTCACCCTGTGGATCAGCGACCACCAGCGAATGTCCGGCCAGCATCCGGTCAGCAATCGCAGGCAAGATAATTCCCTGTGTCTTACCCGAACCCGGACCGCCCAGTGTCAGGATACCGCGCGCCACATCTTCGCCGCTGAGGGAGAAGCGCCCCATACCCATATCAAGACGGCGTTTTTGCTCACCCCAGAACGCGCCCAGCAGTGAAAGACCTTCCATATCTTCGCGGCGGAAGCGCTTGTATTCGCGCATGGTGCAAAAGTGCGACGAACCCAGCGCACCGCGTTTGAACTGCGGATTCCTCAGACGATCCACCCGTTCGCGCAGCCAGCCGCCATTCTTAATGCCGCTGTGCAGTCCAATCGTCGCGAAAAACCACAGCATGACCAGTATCATGCCGAACAGGAACAACCGCATGGCATCCACATTGGAGGGCGCGCCAGTGAGAAACTGCACAAAACCAGTGGGCGATTGCCGTCCACGCAGCGGCTGCACCGCCATGTTCCCCACGAACATGAGATAGACTGCCGACACGCCCAATAGGACAATTAGGTGAGCAAATAATTTCGCAGCGCGTTTCCAACCTGATGTGCCCTGCGCTTCATTGGTACGCTGGATACCCGCGCCTAATATCGCGCTCACAACGATGGGGACGAGGAGTGTCAAACAAAGGAGCGGGGCGAGGCAGCCACCGAGCAGCGCTCGTCCCCCGGTGAAGAGCCAGTAGAACATGGCTTAAGTCTCCGGTTCGCCGATGGGAGGACTGGAGCGCCGCAGCATGACACGGTTTCCCAGCCAGCCAAGAACTACTAACAGCAGCCCGGTCAAATAAAGCGCCTCATCGAAACCCATGCCGAATACACGACCGACCGCCGTTCCAGCCAGCAGCAGAGTCATCAGGGCGAAACCGCCCACAATAATCTGGGTTCTTTTACAATCCATCATCGCAGTCGCCTTCAGTTAGAAATCGAGTTCGGGTGTGCCGGATGCAGGCTCCGATTCATCACGCTCGATAACCGGTTGAAGCGGATCGGTGTACAAGCCCTCCGCCGCGATACGCGCTTCATGTTCGGCATGTGGGTTGTGGGGATGCCAGCTCGCCGGATCGCGCGTGAGCGTCAGTTCGGCATTCTGGTAGGCTTTGAGGTCGTCGCCTTCGAGCGTCTGCCATTCGCCAGGCAGCCCTTCCAGCCGTGCCACTTCCTGCGCTAACTCCGGTCCGTCCAGCAGACCCGGTATGAGATAGCCATTGAATTCCTTGCCGAATTTATCGGCTGCACCAGGGGACTCGAAATGCGCCATCTCCAGCATCTTGAACGGCTCATCCTCTGGCATCACTGGATTTCCACTTGTATCTGGGTCACGCTCCACGCCGGGATAGACCACCATGTGCAGGGCGTGCCCCAATGATTCACCGTCCGGGTCATTCACCGGGATAGGATCAAGCCGCCAGTAGGGGTTTTCCACCCCCGGCTGCGGTGCAGGGTCTTCGATTTTCTCGCCATCGGTGTTCCAATAAGGATTAATCTCGCCTTCCAACCGCTGCGCCAGCGTCTCAAAGCGATCTGGCGGCCCCTTCGTAAACAGGCGTGGGTCAGCGCGATCCCCATCCAGCCAGTCATTTTGCGCAGCCGTCAATTCGGCTTTGTGCATCATAGCGTCCAACCCGCGCTGGTCGTGAACCTCCAGCAGAGCGTCGCGTGCCTGTTCTGCTGTTTCCCGTGCTTGGTCGTCTTCCGAATCCCATGTATCCAGTGTAAGGGACTGTATACCCAGATGACCACTGGGTTCTTTCCAGTATTTCTCGACGGCCAGTTCCAGCGTCCAAGGATCGGCTTCCTGTACAACCACGGCATAGTTCACCGTATCGTGAACCGGTTCCAGCAGCTCAATCGGAGATTTCTCGAAGGTCGCTTCAAACCATGCAGCACCTTCTACTCCAGCATTTGCCTCACGGTTGTGAGCCGCTTCGGCAGCAACATCCTGGTAAAACATCTGGTAATTCGGCGCTTCTGATTCGAGAATCCCAGGCGCAAGCGGTTCAGTATCCATTTCAGTGATGTCTACTACTTGTGCCAGTTCGCGTTCACGAATTGTAGTAAAGGGGTCAGGCGGCCCTTCGGTGAACAGGCGTGGGTCATCGCGCTGTGGGTTAATCACTCCTGCCTCAATGGCCGTCAGTTCGACCAATGTCATGGCACTCTGCAAATCGCCGTTGTCCAGCAGATCATGGGCCGTTTCGGCGTTCCCCTGTGCCGTCTCCCAATCGGGCTGCGGGATCAGAAGGCGTTCATATTCCTGTTGGTCATCGCCCCACGATTTCAAAACATCGAGTCGTGCTTCGCCATTAGCGGTAATCGCATCAATACTGTACTCAGGATGCTGTTGGGATTCGCTGCGCTGCATCTCACGCTCCATGATTTGTTCGCGTTCGGTCGTAAAAGGGTCGTGGGGCGCATTGTCCTGAAAGAAGACACGCCCATCGGCACGGTTTGAATCAAGATAGCCACCCTCCACTGCTATCCGTTCGGCCTGATTCATAACTGCTTCCAATCCCTGTGTCTTGAGCGTATCCTCCAGTTCGCGCTCATCCGTCAGGGCTTCATCCCACATGCCGTATTCAGCAATGGTGAAGGTGTCGAAGCGTTGTTCGTCCCCGTGCATCCAGGTTTTCACCGCTTCAGAAGACCGATACTCAACCGAATTTAGTCCCATTCGATCCCGGTGAAGTGGCGCGAGTCTTTAAGCGCACCGGAACGGGAAAAACCAGTGCTGATTAACGGCGCTGGCAGTTTGTGATTCCCATTTATTAAGGAAGTAGAGACATGAGCAAGCAGAAGACAGACAAGAACAATTCAGAATACGCGCTTACATCGGGCGGCATCCTCACGGTGGGGTTGGACATCGGCTACGGTGTCACCAAAGTCGTGACGGATCAAACCGCGATTGCTTTTCCGTCGGTAGCGGGTCATGCCCGTGAAATCAAGTTCCAGCAGGAGGCGCTGGCAGCCAAATATCCCGGCGATCAACTGACAGATGAAGATGGCTCAACTTGGTTTGTCGGCGATCTGGCGCTGGCACAGCTTCCGCCCGGTGAATTACTCCGTTTGCGTGGTCGCACCGCCAACGAAAAGACCATGGGCAATACCTTCCGTCTGCGACTGGCGAAAGCCGCGATTGGCAAACTGGCGCAGGGGGTGTCGGGGCGGGATGTCATCCATTTGCGGTTATGCAGCGGTTTGCCGGTGGATCATATGCGGGATGCCGGTGGACTCAAGCAGGCGCTGCTGGGGCAGCATCTCATCAGAACTGATTCCACCGAAGTCATCGCCAATGTGACTGAGGTGATGGTAATGCCGCAGCCGTATGGTTCAGCTTACGCAATGATGCTGACTGAGCAGGGCGAAATCAATGTCTATCACACCTACATGCGAACGGGTGTGGTCGATGTCGGTACGTACACGGTAGACATCATTTTGGACGATGATGGGGACTTTGTGGATGCCGAAAGCGGCAGTGTCGAGAGTGGGGTTTACACCGCGCAGGAACGGATCGCCGCCATGTTGGAGCGTGACTACCGTGAAAAGATGCCCCACCGGATTGTCGAGCAGGTTCTGCGGACGGGCATTTTCACCGCCAGCGGCAAGCCGGTGGATTACAGCGCCGAAGTCGAAGAAGCACTCGCGCCACTTCGCAGCGCGACCCTGAATCTGCTGTCAGAGAAGTGGCAGCGCGGCACCATCGTCGATGTGATTTATCTGTCTGGCGGTGGCGCGGAACTGGTGTATGAGCAGGTGGTGGAAGCCTACCCGCAAACGAAGCTGGTGCCGGACGCGCAGATGGCGAACGCCAGAGGATACCTGCACTACGCCCATTTTGCTGCCCGGAAATAACCAATTCGGTATAGGGGCGGGTCTTACTGGTCAGCCCAATGGGTGATACGGGTAAGACCCACTCAAAGGAGAGCAAAAAATGGCAAAGCGCAAGACAAGCAAACGCCGCTACCGGATGATTACGTTCAAAGTGTTCGAGGACACCGACAGCGACATCCTGGACTGGTGGGAAGGGATTGATGAAGGGGAACGCAGCGATGCGGTACGCGACCTGATCCGGGGCTATCTGGGCAAGCAGCCGCGCCGGAACAAACTGCTGACCATCCCCGAACTATTGGAAGTTCGTCAGGACACGCTCTGGATACGCGATGCGCTGAATGAGATGCCGGGCTATTTGGAACGACTGGTGCAGCATGTAGCCGCGAATGGCATGTCGATCCATCCTGGAGCACGAGCACCAGCGAATGGCATTGTCCTACAACTGACTGAACCCGCTCTGTCAGACAACGACAGTGACCGTCGGGCGCGACGCATGAAACGTTCCCAGTGGTGAGGAAGCAGTGTATGGGACAGTTAACCGAACCGTGTATGACAGTACAGCCCAAAGCAGCGCATGGCACAGCCATGCACGTCGCAGCGCCTCGACGCTGCGACTTCGCGCGGCGGGGATGGGGAGTAGGTATCCAAATTAACCTTCTCCCCGCCGCAAGACGATTTTAATTTGTCAAGGGAATGAGGAGAAATTGGGGTGAAAGAAACCCAAATGAGCAACAGGAATCCCAAAAGCGTGCTGAGGCAAGTTCCGCAGCACAGGGAGCAAAGCCTACGGTCTGTCACGCTACAGACCAGCAAGCACAAATTGTCAGACGCTCAGGTGCTGTCAGACCGCCTGAGCCAGGGGTACGGCAGCGCCCTTCCGGGAGCGGTTGGCGACATGTTTAAGTTCGTTATACACCTCACCGCTCTGCCACAGGGTCCAGATAATCTTCAGCCAGCGGTTGCCCAGCGCCCGGTACGCTCGTGGCACCGAGTGTCCATGATCAATCTGCTGCTGGAAGTAAGCCCGCGCCCAGCCGGAATGGCGCAGACTCTGACGTGCCAAATCATCAACAGCACTGCGGAGGGTATGCGAGCAGGCAGTTCGAAACTCGACCGACTTACTCTTGCCGCTGCGTCGGGTGACGGGAACGGTACCGGCGATGGCCTGCAACGAATCAGCCGTCGGGAAACGAGTACGGTCATCGCCAATCCATGCCAGCAATCGCGCCGGGGTCAAAGGACCGGTCGTGCCGGGAAAACGCAGCCACCACGCCGATTCGGGATGCGAACGAAACAGGGTCTGGATTTGCCGGATGAGAGCATTTTTGTGGTGATACACCATTCGCAGCAGCGGGATAAGCAGTTTGACATACTCGACATGTCCCTCCTGAACCGAAGCCAGAGGCATAGGGATTTGCAAATGGCGGTAAATGGTGTCGATACGCTGAGGGTAGGCATACCGCTGTCCGCGCAAGAACTGTTCCAACTCCTCGCGGCTCAGTGCCTGGGCAGCCTGTGGGGTCGGATAGCGTTCCAGAAAGGACAGCGCGATGAGGGTATAGATTTTGGTGAACAGGTTCAGCGCGGCGGGATAGTACTGGCGCAGACTGTAGACGAGCTGGTTAGACAAGCGGCGCTGTTCCTTCAGCGCATGGTCATACGCTCGCACCAACTGGCGCAGATGGACGACGGTGTGACTCTGAATGCTGTAGGGACGGCAGTCACGGTCGTTGAGGCGCAGCAGATACGCCAGCAGGTAGGCATCGCCTTTGTCGTCCTTGACACGGGTGGGACGGCGATGGGCTAGGATGTGAGGTGGCGTGATGAACAGGTTGTAGCCCTGCTGCACCAGCCAGTCCACCAGCAGTCCATCCGAGCGTTCGATGTTAATCCGCACGTCGGACAGGGTTTTGAGGTGATCTTGCAGGGTTGCAAACCCGGCCAGGTCGTGCGTGACAACGAACTGGCTGAGGATGCGACCATCGTCGGCGAGCAGACACAGATCGTGTTTGTCCGTCGCCCAGTCAATACCGAGGTAGTGCATGAGAAGTTCTCCTTATGGCTTGAAGGAAACAGGTCACACAAGACATGGGCTGGCTGTGCGCTTGCTATGGCGCTCGTGGCGCAACGATTTTACGACAGCCGCCATGCCACAACGTCGGGGAACGGTCTGGCACGATCCTCTGGGGATGGCAAGCTAATGGTTCTCTCCGACGCTGGCAGCGTGTTCTCGGAGTGTAGTACGGCGAGGCACGCTGCCATAGTGACCGGCAGAGGGCGGTCACGACCAAACTGCTACTCTGGAGGCGTATCTGGTGAGATACCTTTCGCCAACACAGGTGGTCGTATTCGTCCCTGTGCCTCCAGAGTAGCAAGCCAGCTAAATACGCTGGCTCCTCAAGCGCCGGAGGGCTGGATGCAGCGGCTGTCGCCCCTGCATGAGTGCGGCGGTGCAGGAGTTCCGCCGCACTCGTGGACGCGGCAAACCGCGTCCACCGAACGCACCCATGACTGGGAGGCGTTCCCCATCTGCATCACGTCCGTTCAGTCGATTTTAGTTCCCATATGCGCTTTACAGCCAAATGGGAACGAATGCAAGACAGGAGAACTGCAAAGATGAATCATCGTCAGACAATCACGGAAATCAGCAAACGCCTGCCGCGCCTGAAACGGCGCGACGTGGCGGAGGTGCTGGAAGTCATGACAGAACTGTGGTTGGAGGCACTGGCACAGCCTGGTCAGACAGTGACGGTTGCCGATCTGGGCAAGCTGTCCGTCGAGGTGCAGAGCTTTCGCAGCGGCGGTGCCGTCGGACAGCGCACCGTCAAACGAGTGTATGTGCGTTTTCGTCCCACCGAGAAATTTCGCCAGCAAGTGTTGAATGCCTATATAGAAGAAGGTGAAACCAAGTGAAGAAGAAACCCAATCCCTACAGCGAACGCATGACTGTCAACCTGACCCCTGACCAGATGCGGCGGCTGGAAGAACTGCGGAATGTCCGCAGTCGTGTCGGGAACTTCGTCAGCAAAAATGACCTGCTGCGGGATGCGGTCAACCTGTATCTGGCAGCGCAGGAGGATTTACCGGGGTCGCGCCGCGCTATCGCCAAAGGCATCGAGTCGAAGGTAGATGCGCTGGACACGAAGGTAGATGCGCTGACGACCATATTGCAAGGATTCATTGAGCGCGTGACGCGCAAACGCGAGGGCTAGATGGACAGAAAGCAGATGTGTATCGCTAATGTGCAGTACAAAAAGCCATCCACCGACGGGGCGAAGCAGTCTAAAAACCTTTTGCGCTATCTGACGTACCGCGAAAGCCGGGATGAAGCAGCACGGCATGTTACCGGGCGGGAACGCTGGGCGGATCATGGCATGGGTGGTTCGGTGGCTGAAATCGCGCAGCGCTGTGATGATTTGAAAAGCGAGCATGTCCTGACTTTCAGCCTCATTTGCAATCCTAATCCTGACCTGATAGCAATGGTCGCGCCGGAAGACCGGGAGCAGTTTGTCCGCGAATTAACCGAACAGGTGGTGGATGATTTCTTTGAAGCAAGAGGGATCGACACGGGTATTGAGATGAGCTACGTCATGCACCACAGATTAACCGATGACTTGCAAGCGCCCGGACTGCACGATCCGCATACGCACATTGTCCTACCGGGGACGGTGTATGACGAGGAGCATGGGCAGCGTGTACCGCTGTTCTTCAGCCGCAATCGCAAGGTGAACCATATCGACCTGCTGCATGATGTGACCGAGCGCACGATGACCGCGCAGATGGAACGCTACATCGGTCCCGATTGGGAGCAGCGTTATGACGAGTTAGCCGCTGTGCGTGAGCAGGAGCGCCAGATCGTCGAGGAAGAGCCGCATGGCGTGATGCTCGACGACAAAGGCGAGAGTTGGAATGTGTGGTGTGGGACGCGGCGGACGGATGAGCAGCAAACCGCTGTCGGGTTTTATCGTCATTATCCCGCGCCAACAGAGGACGACCCGGATGCGCTCCGGTTGGAATTCCGTCCGCTGGCGGCTGGACTGCCACACGAGCAAGCTACTTTTTTCGCACGGGTGCTGGCACAGGAGATGAACGGCGAGATGGACAAACTCAAAGAACTGGCAGGATTGCTTAACGGGATGGGTGCTGACCAACGGGAGGCGCTGATCGAGGAAGTGGGTGGATATGAACAGTCCGCAAGGGATGTATCACCCGATTTTGAACTTTAGCCGAGAAAGCACACAGGGGCGAAGAGCGCCAACCGTCGGGAAACGTATGCGCTCCAAACCCCTGTGTACCAACCTAAAAGGAATATAACGAGTATGACACAGAACGACGTTGTGGACAAGACGGACACATTCGACGCGCCTGGAGACGGACGACGCGAATTCCTGAATGCACTCTATACAGGTAGTCCCGCCAATCTTTACTTCGAACTGCGCTGCATTCACCCTATCACTGGCGAGGCGCGTTCGCTGTGGGGACGGATGGGCAATAAAAACGAACTGGCAGCCGCACTCAAGCAGGCAGAGATATTGAATCATGAGGGTTTCGGCGTGTACTTCGCACCATGTTTGCGTAAAGGCAAACAGGGCAAAGCGGAAGCCGCCGCGCTCGTTCCGGCATTATGGGTCGATATTGACTGTGACAGTGGTCCTCACCAGCGCGACCAGAACTTAACGACACTCAGAGATTTCGACCCCGCGCCGTCGTTCATCCTCGACAGTGGGGGCGGCTGGCACGGCTACTGGCTGCTGGATGAACCGTTCCAGCTTCAGAGTGAAACGGACAGGCAAAAAATCGCGGGGATACTGCGCGGCTTATTCTCCGCTTTAGGCGGCGACCCGGAATACGTCAAAACCGTCGCGGGGATTATGCGCCTCCCTGATTCGGTGAACACCAAACCGGAACGCGGTGGTGTTATGGTCAATGTGATCGAATGCCATCCAGAACGGCGTTATGCGCTGGAGTCGTTCGCTTGGCTGGAGAGCCAGCCGCAGCAAACGAGCTATGACGGTTTGAAAGTGGTGACACTGAATGGAAATGGACACCACCCGTTGCCACCGCGCACCGAAACCTATCTGGCATCTGGCGCTGCGAACGGCAATCGCAACACGGAACTGTTCGCGGCAGCCTGCCAGTTACGCGATGCGGGTTACAGCCAATCCGATGCGGAGCGGGAGCTTATTCCACGCCACCTTGCCAGCGGCAGCAGTGAGCGCGAGGCGCTGGCGACCATCCAGAGCACCTACAGTCGTCCAGCGCGTGACCCTATCCCTGCACCGCGAGAGCAGGCGCGTCAGCAGGTGGAGCAGCTCGTCAGCCGCTTTGGACAGCCGGAGATGGAACGTGACCGCCCAACAATGGAGCAGATTAGTGCGGCTGTGACCGCCTGCGCTCACCTCAACGCCGTTGAATGGGCAGCCGAACGCCAGCGCCTCAAGGTGTTGTGTGGTGATGGACTGAAAATCGCTGACTTAGACCGACTCTATCGAGAAGCGAAGCGCGAATTAGTCCGCGCTGCCTTTGCCGCCGCGCCAGCGACGGAACAATATCTCATAGCTGATGGGGGTATGGTCTTTGAAAAGCAGACTGAGCGCGGCACGAGCCGTCAGACCGTCGCAGGATGGGTCGGGCGGGTGTTGGAGCGTACTTCCCGTATGGATGATGATGGGCAGGTCGAACATCTGACAACGCTGGAACTGACCTGTGTCGAGGAAACACTGACGCTCAACGTGCCGAGTGAACTCTTTGGCGACCCGAACGCCTTGCAGCGTTTTATCGCCGGACACGCGGGTGAAAACTTCACCGTCCGCGCCGGGATGATCCGCCACCTTGCCCCCGCGATTCTGGCATTGTCTGGTATATACCCACGCCGCAAGACTTACCGTTTCATGGGCTGGACGGAGATCAATGGTAAATGGGTGTATGTTTCACCGGAGATAAGTGTGAGTGTCGATGGACAGTTAGGCGAGCCGCCAGAGGTCGAACTGGAAACGCGCCTGCGCGACTACCGCTTATGTGTTGCTGATTGGCAGAGCAGCCTCGAAGCATTCAAGGCTGCGATTGCTACGCTCCCCGGATACCTTGCACCCTCACTGATCGCCTTTGCGATGCTGCCTCTTGTGCAGCGATTCTTTCCCGCCGCCGCGACCCGTCCGGCGGTGCATCTGGTTGGGACATCGGGCAGTGGCAAGTCGGAAATTGCCTCGCTCCTGACCAGCTTCTACGGGCAGTTCACCCGTGACACCCCGCCCGGTCAGTGGGGCGATACCATTAATACGGTTGAGACGCTGGGCTATGCGCTGGCGGATACCCTGTATTGGGTAGACGACTATAAGACCATCTATGCCGATGAGCGCACTTTCACCCGCTTTTTGCAGAGCTATTCACGCGGCATGGGACGGGGCAGGCTGACCCGTGAGGCGAAACTACGGCATGAACGTCCCTGTCGCGGACTGCTGTTATCCACTGGCGAAACGACGATTGAGGGCGAAGCATCGATCCTGTCCCGCATGTTGGTGCTGGAAATCCCTCCTTGGGAGAAGCGTGATCCGGGTGGTGCAGCGCTGGCGAAACTGGAAACAGTGCGCGACCTGCTCCCCGGTTTCACTGCTCGATTCATTCAGTGGATTGCGGCTCAAGCGAATGAAGGAACACTGGCGAAGGAACTGGCAAGTCGTTTCGAGTTGAATGTAAGGGGCTACCGCGATAGCCTCACAAGCAAGTTGGGACGGCAGGCGAATACCGGACGTATGGTGCAGAACTGGGCGGTGCTGGTGACGACCTACCAGATGCTCCGGCGATTCATGGCAGAATTGGACTGCGACGATGCGTTACCTTCGTGGCAGGATAGTATTGTTGAAACGGTGAAAGCCGTGCAACAGGAACGCGCTGGACAAGTATTCATTGACACACTGGGGCAGCTTCTCGCCAGCGGTGAACTCATGCTGGCAAAAGATATGCGTGAACCGGAAGAACCGCGACCCGGAACGACCATCGTCGGTTATCTCGACGAGCATTATGTCTATCTGCTGCCCGATGTTGCACACCGTGCCGTCCTGCGGGTGCAGCCGCTCAAATTCAACACCCCGGCGATTGGCGCGCAGTTGAAAGAAGATGGTTGGCTGATCCCCGGCACCAACAACCTGACGGTACAACGCCGAATCCGGGGCATCCCCACACGTTTGTGGCAGTTGAAAGCGGATTTTCTAGGTTGTGACGACTGTGACGGTGGTTCAGTGACAGCATAGCTTTGCGAATCATCGTAGCGATAGAGGATAAAAGTGCCTGTTTCAGGTGTGACAATGGTTCACTTGAGATAGGCACTCTCACTTACTTATGCGGCAACTCTAAAATCACTGTCACAGATGAACCAGCGTAACTGTCACAGCATCGCTTTTGGGCTGCAAAATACAGAATCATAGGGGGTATCCGAAATCGCTTCTAAACCGATGAATTTGCGCCCGTGACACCTGTGACAGACTTGTTGGCGAATCGATGTAGAATAGATTTTGAGGGAAAATGGGGCAACTGAATCTCATTTTCTGTCTCAACTTGAGCGAAGAAGATTTGCGCCATGACTCTGCATCCGCGTTATATTCCCGATGTCCCAGAAGAAACTGCCAAAGTTGCAAAAGTCGCCTTTCGAAAAGGCATCGTTATATGCAAATGTGTGACGAGTTAGGGGCGCTATTGCCGGAGCAATCCGAGCGCAGCTTGATGGCAAGGACTACCTCCAGGCAGCGCTGGACATCGGACGCAATCCGAGTACGTTTCCCAAATATATGAAGTGTGCTGCACGGATGCTTTCAGCGGCGTATGGCTGACGATTACCGTCCTGGCTGTGACGTTAAACCAGCCAAGTTGAAAATACGATGATGGTCAATCCTCATTTAGATTTATACACCTATGATAACAGTAACCACTCCGGGTTAGCCGGACAATGGCACAGGCAGGTTAACCGTTTGTTTGCTTTCAGCAATTTTTAGCAAGTCATAGACAATTGCCTCAGATTAGAATAATGGCTTTTGGAGTCAACATTGGCAACAGCAATGTTGACCGATATTGTATAGATGGCTATCAGCGATCCCACTATCCAGCCGGTTGTGATGAGTTGAGTTGTACATCGGTCAGCATCTGCATATCTCACAACGAGCTTCTATAACGCGCAAGGAGCGGTTCATGATTCCACGCATAATACAATTGTCGTTCTTTCTTCTTATCTTGCTTACCTTGCCCATAACCTCAATCGCACAGCCTACCGTACCCTACTTTGAGCCGGATACATGCCTGATTGACACGTTTGGATTGAACGCCGAATGCGGACACCTGATTGTCTATGAAAATCGACTGGATGAAACCAGCCCAACACTTCGACTTCAAGTGGTGATTCTCAAGAACCGCTGTGATACGCCGCTTCCTGATCCAGTGGTTTACCTTGAAGGTGGTCCTGGAGGAAGCATCGCGCTGGGAGGCGCTTCGTTAGGCGGGTTGTTTCTCGACACGCGCGATTTCATTTTGATGGAACAGCGGGGGAATCGCCTATCGCAGCCGTGGCTGGATTGCCCTGAATATGATGCGGCTGTGCTTGAAACCCTGACGATGGTAACGGGAGACGAACTTGACTTGCTGGCAGCGGCAGCCAGTGACTGTCGTGACCGTTTTCAGGCACAAAATATTGACTTATCGCAGTATCACAGCGCCGCCACTGCCGCCGACTTTGAAGATTTGCGCCGCGTGCTGGGCATAGAACAGTGGAATTTGTACGGCATTTCGTATGGCACCCGCCTCGCTTTGACTATGCTGCGCGATTCCCCGGATGGAATTCGCAGTCTGATGCTCGATTCGGTTTATCCACCTGTGATTGATACCTACACCGACATCCCTCAGTTATATGCTCGGGCGCGAGAGCGGTTGTTTGCAGCCTGTGAGATGGACGAAGAATGTGATAGTGCCTATCCAAATCTGGAGCAGCATCTTGAACAGGCGGTGCAGCAGATGAATAGTCATCCAGTTGAGGTTGCTATTCCCGGATACCAGCTCAGCATCACAGGCGATGATTTGTTGGGTTTTCTCTATATTGCCATGTACGATATAGAAAGCATTCGTCTGCTACCACTCTTTATTACGCAGCTTGCCGACAATAATTACGCGCTGCTTGCGCCCCTGCTGGAAAATCTGACCTACTACCTCCATGCCGTGACCGACGGCAAATACTGGTCGGTAGAGTGTCACGAAGAGTATCCCTTCAATTCGCCTGAAGGCATCGATCATCAACAGCTTCCGCTTCAGTATCGTTACGATCTGGCTGTATGTCCGGTGTGGGAAGCAGGTGTCGCGGATGCTGTAGCAGACGAGGCAGTTGTCAGCAGCGTACCTGTACTTCTGATGACGGGTGAATTTGACTCGTCAACACCTCCACAGTGGGCAAGGATCGCTTCGCAAACATTGGAAAACAGCCTGCTGGTGGAGTTTCTGAATCGGGCGCATACCGTCTCTGTGACCCCCTGCGGGCAGCAGATCATCACCGATTTCATCCGAGATCCGTTCGGCGACATCAATATGGCATGTGTGCAGACTGCGCCACCCATCGATTTCTTCGTGCCAGCAGACTGGGTGATTACCACCGCCAACTATCAACTGTATTCCACATTGACCATCTCAACGACACTCGGATTAGTCTTCGTCATTGCTCTGGGATTATTTCTGGTCGAACTACTCATGCTCCCCTTACAGATTGTTCGGAGTTTATTGAAGCGATCCGATTCTCAGCCCACTGCTGCTTATATTCTGCGTTTTGGGTTGTCGGGGTTGGCAATTGCCGCACTGGTGTTTGTCGTTGGGTTGGCATCGGTACTGCTGCCGATGTTCCGGTCAGCGCCGACGCAGCTCGTTATCGGAATTCCGCGTACCTCATCAGCGTTGTTGATTTTGCCGCCGATGATCGTTCTAATCGGTGTTGTCCTGCTGCCGCTGCTGGTGCTGATGTGGAAGCGACGCTGGTGGTCAACGCTGATTCGAGTTCATATTACTGCGGTAGCCATAGCCGCTTTCGTGTTTAGCTGGACAATGGCACAAGCTGGGTATCTTAGCCTGTGGGTTTAGCAAAGCAATTCTATGAACCATGTTCAGCAATCTTTTTAAGAGGACACGGCAGTTCAAACGCAGGGACTTACCAAAACTTTTCGATGCTGATTGCAGGTATCAGCAAGTTCCAACCTTTGCATTCCCAAACTATGCATTCAGAGACCGTAATGTCACACGAAAACCTGAAAAATCACTGGATATTGCTGGATGTTCCTCCACACGCATGTAAGCACGGGCATAAAAGTGACCGTTTCTCCATGACCCTCCACGCTGAACACGGCAATCCCCACTGCTATCAACTGTTACCTTGTTCGGATCACTATAACAGTTGCTGCACCACTCCCACACGTTTCCAGTCATGTCCAACGCACCGCAGGAAGCAGTACCATCTAGAAATTGACCAACCGGACTGGTTTTGCTAATCTCTGTTTCACTGGTGTTTCCCTTGGTAGGATCAAAATCCCCCACATATGCATATAAGCGTCCATCGCTACCGCGTGCGGCTACTTCCCACTCATATTCGTGTGGTAGGTCAATAACCTCATCAATCTGGCACAAGCTGGTCTGTTGATAGTGATGTGTCAACCAGCGACAGAATGCAATCGCCTGATACCATGAAACGCTATCGCGCGGATGGTTGGCTTCCGGGAATTCCGGCTGAAGCAACTCACGAATACGCCACTCATGGTAACCTGCTGACTGAATTTCAGGCATTCCGTTCCACCACCGCTCATCCTCTACATCTGGGGCATTCGCAAAAGCATCAAACTGACGGTTAGTGATGGGATAAATTGACAAATGATAGGGGGATGGAAGATGAACTTTTCGTGGCAGGTTATCCAGTGCATCATCATGCCCAATAATGTAGGCACCAGCGGGGATTTTCTTTGACCATACGATATCAGGCAATCCATCTGCATACAGCCCGACCCCAAGACGCAAATCTACGATGTGCATTGCTTTCTGTCGATAAGGTAACTCGTATGACATGATTAAGTGATCAATCAGGCTGTATCTGTCGCGTTCTGCCCAGAAGTGTAACTCTTTCAACAGCATAACAATTGCCGGTTGCCCAACGAAACAATCGCCCGAATTCAAAAGTAGACGAATCAGACGAACTGTGAAGTTATAGGGATTTCCGTTCCAAGTCATGTGTTGCAACAATAGAGGACAGCGAAACAATGCCCTTTCGACCAGTGTTCTACGGGTTTGGCGATTCGTCATATGGGGCAGCAGGACATCAACCAGAGGTTTTTCGTCCGGTGTGAGTGGTGTATGGGTATTTATTGGTGTCATGCTGCCAGCGCTCCTAGGTATTTCGGTATATTGGTATCTCACACGGTCAATTATCCGATAAAAGCCTGCTCAAAATACATCTTAGCAGATTTTGACGCAGGTTTATGATCTGTGGTTTTAGCAGTTTTTAGCAAGTCTTCGATACCGGTTTCCCGTTAAAATAGATGAAGAGCAAACTGAATCCCGGAGGTTGTCTGTTTGCAGGCAAAAACAACAACTGAACATTTTGGCTACCGATTGCGTACAGTCATCCTGCTTGTTCCCCTTGCGCCGATTCTCGGCTGTTTTGGATTCGCAATTCGAACGGGACTCGCCGGAGGCAATGCCGCAGCTATCGAACGCGATCTGATTTTAGGCGGATTGTTCAGTTTCATTATTGCTGTAGTTACCGCATCTGCATATCTGTTCACCGACAGACGTAAACAGTGGCACATCAACTGGCGCACCATTTTGTTCACCATGTATCTAACGGCAATGATCACAGCATTTTATTATGTGGTTGTTGATGCAGAGATGCTGCGGTGGCTTGTCCCGATGGCTGCTGACGAAATCGTCATCAACACAACACGACGGGCAGCGCTCGGCGTACTGGACGGTGGTGGATATGGGCTTGCACTTGGGACATTCATCTCGCTTTTTGACCCGCGTGCTACCCGGTTCACTCGTTCAGGAATCATCCGTTATGGCATCGTGTATACGGTGTTTCATATGGGAAATATGCTCATCGTGTTTCTCAATTTCTCCACTGAGTTTGGTGATCGGTTTTCTGGTTTACTGGTTATCCTGTTGATCCTTGCCATGCGGATCGGCATCAACTGGTGGAATAAGCGTCACCCGGAAGTATCATGATGTTAGGGGGATTTTGATGTTTGAACAACGACTTGCCGACCTACAGGCCGGGATGGGACATCATTATGGTTAAAGACTTTCAAATCCAGATCAATCACCAGTTCAAAGCGCTGACCGATACGGCTAACTACCACGCAGAGGTCAAAGGTCAGATGGATGAACCAGACCTCGATCAAGTCTACTATTGGCGCATTATTCCTGAACATACCCTGTCTATCTGCCCATTTTGTGATGAACCTTATCGTCAGCAGATTGATCTTTACAGTCTCTATTCTCGGTCGCGTTTCAGTTTTTACGGCGACGCAGTGTGCTACAGCCCGAATGGGCAGCACACATGCGAACACTTTGCCGCTATCCATGGCTTTCTCAACCTGAATCGCATGAAACCCCGAAAGCGTGAGCTATATGGTGGTCGCCTGCGAAGCACAGAACCCGAAGTTCCCTTCATATCCCCCTGCCTGCTGCCGGATGACCTTGAATCACGGGTGGTGCTGCACAGCCTGCCGATTTGTCGCATTGAAGGGGAAACCTTTGTCCCCACTTACACGCTCTATCTGCTCACCTACTATGCTCAGGATGCTGCCGCAGTCCTTCACCGCCGACTGATGGAATGGACAGGCGGACAACCGCTTCGGTATGTCGCATGGGCGGATACACACCCCAGTCTGTACTGGGAGCAGGTCCAGGATCAGCCTGAAGTCTGGGATTTAGAGCGCTGGTGGCGTAAAGGTAGATTGTTCTGGATTGATCCGGCCACTCAAAAACTCAACGCCTTCAATTCAATCGAATTCCCCTATCGAGCAATCAAGGGGGTGAGACATGGTTATATTTATGAAGGCGAGAAGTTTACGGAACAAACCACCTATTGGACTATGCTGCGTTTTCAGGATCATTTGCCCGACTTGCAGCGAGCGCAGGAAGAAAGCCATCAGCGCAATCTGCAAGAGGGGAACACAAGGAAAGTGCCTCACATTGAACCTTACGAATATCTTGATACCAGCAGCAAATATGCTGATTTCTACGATCTGGTAGCAAAGAATGCCAGTGGTGAGCTACGCATTATTCGGCATCACGGTGATTTCCTCCCCGGTCAACCACCTGATCTGTTGGCAATCAAGGTGCGCGAAGAAATTCCGTTATCTGCCCTGACTCCAGAATCACGAACACATGCAGAACGCATCGCCGCAGTGCTAGATGGTGGGGATATGCTCATTTATGGTAAAAGTTATACTTATTACCGGGATGAAACAGAAAACCCTTATGGGAAAGCTGTGCTTGTATCGTAGGGGTATGAGTTCGTATAAATCATAAATTTTAAGCACAGATCAATCAATACTTAGAGGAGTTTCCCATGTTAGATGGGCTTGATTCCATCAACTGGACCCACTACTGCCATGCTTACGGGTCGGCAGCCGATATACCGTCGCTCATTCGTGCATTAACCTCGCCGGATAACGAGGTTCGCGGACGTGCGTGCTACAACCTCATGAACAACCTTGCACATCAGGGTACTCGCTGGGAAGCCAGTCATTTTGCAGTCCCGTTCCTGTGTGAACTGGTGAAAGATACTTCTACCCCGGATCGCAGTTCAGTGATGACCTGTATGTTTCGGATTGCCCTCGGTGATAACTGGTTGGATGATTCCACACTGCCTTATCCGTCCCGACGATTTGATCCTGTTCAAAGCATGGTTTCAGCCGAATACCACCACATAACGGCAACTATGTTTGATACCGAAGATGAACAATCGGGCGACAATGCTGCGATTTTAGATAAGCTGGCTTTTATCTGGGAACGCGATGCTTATACGGCAATGTCAAACTATGCTCATGAGTTACTGACGTTAGGCATGGACAATGATCCTGCTGTGGCAAGATACGCTATATCTAGTATCCCCTGGTTTCCCGATACACATCGAGATGCAGTACCCGTTCTCATTAGATTGCTTTCCGCTCATCCTTCGATTGAAACCCGAACCACAGCAGCATTAACCGCCGGGTTATTGTCTATCCCAGATTATGATCTGGTCGAAACAATCGTTCAGCACACACTCGATTCAAAGCAATCTCATCTGTTACAACTGGCAGGAGCAGTTGCTTTAGCATTTCTGAAAGGTGCAGACGCAGATGTGCGAGTCCTGGACATACTCGTCGATGCTGCGGATTGGCGCGAAGAAATTAGTGCTGTTGGGGATGGTATTCCATATCCCCGTGCGTTGATGGGCTTTCGGAGTACGGCGTTAAGTCATCTGGGGTTTTAGTCCAGCGGGCTGAAGGATCGAACAGTATGAAGAAGGGTGTCCAGAATTGCAGTACTCACATGAGGAAGGTCGTAATCTGAAAGACAAAACATCATGACACAAGATGAGCATATTGACCCCTTCGATTACATCAATAAGAGTGACAAGTACTATGATTACTATGATACCGTAGTCAAACGAGCCAATGGGGATGTCCTGATTGTCCGGTGGCATTGTGACTTCCTGCCTAGCGATCCCCCTTATCGACTCAGCATGGGTATACAGGAGGAAATTCTCTTAACCGCACTTACGCCGGAATCCAGAAAACATGCCGAACGCATTGCAGCATCACTCGAAGGCGGTGATAAACCATTACATGGCAAAAGTTGGGAATATTACAATGAAGGAACAGAAACCCACTACGGAAAAGCAACCCTCATCAATCCGTCAGAATATAAAATCCACTATTTCCGTGATGTGATCTGGAAACGCGCCGATGGTGAGGTTGTCGTTCTGCGGACGAGTTGTCTGGTTCTCCCTGTAAAACGCAAGCAGATATTTATTCACTCACTGCCTGAGGAAGAAATTTCGCTAACGGAGCTTACAGATGAAGCACGGAAACGAGTACGCAGCCTTGCGGCACATCTTGTCGGCGGCGCACAAAAGAGCCGTTGTGATTTCACCTGGAGTGATGCTTCAAGGGAACATGACCCTTCAAATTATTGGGTGTCATTGCGAGGCAAGGATAGGATAAGGATGCGACAGACCGCTGATGCGCCGCGTTTTGCCAGTCCCGCCGCGCTGTTGAAGAATCTGGCTTTTAGTCGTGATGGGACGACGCTGCTTCATTCGGTTCAGCAGCAGGTATTCGTGTGGGATATCGAGAATGCCCGCCTGCGCGGGGTGGCTGACGGTGAGTTGTTTGGGATTGCCGACGATGGGAACACTTTTATCACCAGACAGATTGATCAGAGTTGGGTAAAACGCGACATTGCAGCCCGTTCGGGCGAAGACCGACAATCCTTTCTGACAGACCCAATCCCTGAACCGCAATTTGTCCTGTGGGATGCTGTGTCGTGTAAACCATTGAATTTCGCCAGCATATCACCCGATACCTATCCCTTGCATCAGCGGTTTCATGGGATGGCAGACCGCTACCGGCATATCGTTCGGTTGGATGATGTCTTTGGGGGTATACCTTCAAGGACGATTGATCTCCAGACGACGATCCATGAAGATGCGATTCTGGAAAACTGGCTGATCGCTCCTGATGACCAACATCTTGCGATTATCTACTATGTGAGCGGTGGTGGTTTCGATTGGAACGGTGGTGTCTGTGTGCGGCTGGACGACGGGCAAGAAGCCTATCATTTTGACGGCGGTAGAGACGGTTTCCCATCATACCTTTTCTTCTCGCGTGAACATCATTGGTTGATGAGTCCATATGGGTCAACCCTGAATATCTATGATCTCACCACTGGCAACCGAACACGAATAAATGAACTGCCCTCCGGGTTCAGTGTCGTTTGCGCTCACCCTGTTGAGATGCTGCTGGCAGAGACCCGCTTCGACAGCAGCATTAGCCTGAGGGATATGGAACAGCCAAACAGTCCTGTACGACGGATCAAGCTGGCATCACAGGCACTTGAGATTGAATTTCACCCGAACGGTGAAAGACTCGCCGTCGCGTTGAAAAGTGGTGACATCGAGATACGAAAAGTGAAAACGGGGCGATTGGCAGGCAAACTGCAACTTGATACCCCAAAGCATATGCCATAAAACTGGGAGGCAATGATGGGACAAACAATCAATATACTGCGTTTTAGCGGCGATGGCAGCCTCCTGTTTCATGGTGGCTACAAATCGGTACGGATCTGGAACGATTATCGGTTTGTGCACGAATGCCCCGGCAGGCTGGTGGGGATTGCCCGCGACGGTCAGACTTTTCTCACCTATGATAAAGAGAGCAAATCATTCAGCGCCTGGCAGAGTAATACAGGAACACAAATTGCTGTATCAACGCTCAACCCCGAAGACTATGCTGCCAATCAACGCTACCTGATCGAGGCGAATCGGCTTACCCTGACCTTTCACGACGCACTCGGGCTTGAGTCACCTCGAACGCACACTATGAGTCAGTCAGAATATGGTGCGTGTGATGAATGGGCGTTATCCCCGGATGGATATCTGCTGGCGGTTGCTTTTGTGATGGATGTTGGGGGACACGATGCTGCATGGGGGGAGTGTTTTGAGCGAGATGAGGAGGGGCAGTTTCGGAAGAAGTATAAATTCGATGTTAGTCGATTTGTTGAACCGTTCTTTTCATTTTGTGAACCTCATCCACTACTGGCAATGGTGGTATCCCCCGGTTCCTCAAAACTTGTTTTACCGGCGACAGGGAAGCCCATTCGACGGTTGGCGTATGGACAGTGGCTTGCCGTCAATCCCATAAACTCGGACGTAATCGCTGTTGGGCAGGTTGGAAAAGGCTATGTAACCTGGCGGTTATATACTACTCAGACACAGCGCGATATACAGGAGACGCAGATCGTACTGGCAGGTGTGTTTCACCCGCAGGGAGCGGATTGCCGTTCTGCTGAAAGATCACAGTATCCGCATCTATGACATCGAGACGTTGGCGCTGGTGAATGAGTTACAAACACCAGAGGAGTAGGTTATTTATAATGAAGCGCATCAGCAAACTGGACGAAACAACCGTCGGGCAACTGGCGGTGGGTGACATTTCCGGTATGATTGTTCTGTATCGCCTGTAACTCGGACGGCATCGTGTAACACGGCGACCCTGACTCATAAACGTTCACCGTGAACACGAGATGCTTATTTTCACCTCACCCTTGCCACCTGTAGATGCTGCCGATGCGCCGGTGTCGCCTCTGAATGCAATCTGGTATGGCAGTATTCCCCACCGTATGAGTCTGCCACGATTGGGGCATGTGTTTATTATCTGCCCATTGGGCGAAACCATTGCTGCCTGTGCTGATACGGTGGTGGACAGCGACCATTACCTGCTTCTCACAAACGCAGCCCCCGATCAACCTTACAGGCTCGACCATTTACCACGTACTGACGGTGATGCCCGACTTTTGCTGCTGATGCTCAGTCCGGCGTTCATTGCGGAGATGGCGGATTTTCTGAGTATCCCCTTTGACATGACGCATCTGCTCCATGCTGTTCCTCTGCCACAGGGTGATACACTCTCGCAGGTGCTGCGGCTGATGGCAGACACGCTCCATGACCCGGAACAGACTGAAGAGCTGTTTATGGAGGTGGTTGGGCAAATCCTGCGACTGCTGCGGTTGCGCCATCAGACTTTGGTCAATCTGGCACATCACAAAGTGGCGACAGTCAACGACCTTATTCCATGCCTTTTGCAGGCACGTCAGTTTATCGAAGCAAACTGTCTGGAAGCGATTCAAACACCGGATGCAGCAAGATACGTGGGACTCTCTGAATATCACTTTGCCCGACTGTTCAAAACGGCATTTGATATTACTGTGCATCAATATGTGCTGCGCCTGCGCCTGAACCGGGCGCGTCACCTGCTGGAATTGTCCGAGATGAGCATCACCGATATCGCCCTTACCATCGGCTACAGCAGCCTGAGCGCTTTTATCCACGCCTTTCGTCATTACACCGGCATCACCCCTTCGGAATACCGCGCTCGATTTGAATAGTCCCCGGAATCCGCAGGATTTCGCAAGCCCTCCATCGCGGGAATCCCTATAATGAGAAATGAATATCTGTCAGACGAGGAGACTGTGAAATGCCAAGCATTCAGGCGCAGAACGTCAATCACCCCGAATATCAGGAAAATTTGAATTCTGAGAAGTACAACTGGATTCGGGAGGCGATGCTGGCTTCCCTGCCCGACTGGAACAGCAATGAGAGCATGGATTTCCCGCAGTTGGAAGCCAGAGTCCATGCGTATCTACAAGAGAAAAAGGTGCCGGGTGAACTGTTCCCAAAGCCGGGTTCGGTGCGCTGGTACACCAAAGCGGTGCAGCTTGATCTGGAAGCCAAAGGTGAAATTGAGCGCCTGCCCGATCAATCGCCAATCCGTTTACGCCGGGGAAATGTCTGAGGTAATTGGGCGGTGTGTTCGGCGGCATACCGCCCTAAGACCAGTCAATAATAGTCAGTAAAGGGTCATTATGATGGTTTGGGAAAATCCTGATGTCTGACAAACAATACTTAGATCGCATTACTCACATTGAAGACTTTGCGCGTCAGCACATGGAGGGCGGCGAGGTTGGACACGATTTCAAACATGTTGACCGTGTACGTCATCATGCTCTGTATATTGCACAGCACACAGGTTATGATGACCTCGATAGAGTACAGGCTGTAGCTCTGCTTCACGATGTAGCCTTGAAATATGTCGAGAAACGCCGTGATCACGGTGAGGTGGGTTCTCAGATGGCAGAGAAATTTCTGACTGAGAACCAGTTGTTTACTGCCGAGGAGGTCGCGGAAATTGTTCATGCGATCCGCTGGCATGACTCTGTCAAACGTGATCCGGGACTTTTGTTAGCCATACTCCGTGATGCCGATATGCTGGAAATTTTCGGTGCAGTTGGTCTTATGCGAGCTTTTACATCCAAAGCCACATTACCTGAGTATGACGCAGCCATGCTGCCAGCCGAAACATGGGGGCTATCCGCTGAGGATTATACGCAGCGTTTTGCCAGCGGCGCAGGTATTGGAGCCACGATCATGGATCAGGTGAGCTTCCAGATCAGTTGTTTTGAAAACCTCAACACCGAAATCGCCCGACAAATAGCCCGCCCACTGGTGGACTATATGCGGGGATTTGCCGCTCAGTTGGTCAAGGAAATTACACAGGAATACCGTCCTTGAACCACCATAAACATCAAGTGCCGGGTACAGGCAGTTGCTCCAACAGGAAGGCTCAATGAACCAGCCGTCAATGGTGATTCTGGGCGGAGCAGTTGGGCTGGGAATCATGCTGCTGATGGTCGGGCTGATGTTTGAGCGGCGGCAAAAGTTATCCCCAAAAAGCGCTGATAAGCCAGTACGTTCGCGTGTATATGAGCATGAGATGCGTGGGCATCGCAAGAGCTTCATCTGGACAGGCAGCATCACAGCGCTGTTGGTGGCAGTGGCGCTGCTGGAATGGTCAACCTTCAATTTTGCTATGCAGTGGCCGTCGATTAACGCCTATGCCTCACACCTGGATCGTTTCGAGGCGATGGGACGACGCACAGGCTGGAGTTATTCACTGGACGTAGAATATTACTATGATGTCAAGGATAGCCGCTACAGCGGCAGCACCCGTTTTGGTTATGATGATGAAGCAGTCCGTGATCAACTCTATATGCATTTGAACAGTGGTGGGGCGTTGCAAATCTGGTATCACCCGCTGCTCCCATCCATCAGTTTCGCTAATCCAACGGGACCGGTGTTCGCGCTGGTAATGTTTGGGCTGGCGGCGCTTACCGGACTGGGTGTGATCTCCAGCGGTATGGGGATGTTGAACACATGGCTGCGTGGTGATCGGTAATCTTCACGATGACAGCCGCAGCCGCAGTCCAATGTATTTTTAGGAGAACCGCATGACCAGCCGCAGGTATCTGCAATACGAGCATCACGCGCAGTTCTTATGCACGCCATTGGAATATCCCCCTCTGCTGGAAGCATGGTGGGTCAAATATGTTACTGGAGATGGGTATCATGCGGTGTGCCCACGCTACCTCATCTCGCGCTGTCCGATTTGTGGTGCAGAACATTCTGGCAAAGTGGATACCCACAGCATTACCTCATGGAACAACTCCTCAAGTCATCAGAATGGACAGCACTTTGGTCGCGCAAAAGCCGAACAGATAGGCTGCCAGCATTTTGTGTGCGTGCAGAAGTTCGTCAACCTTGAAGGGTTAGTCCCGGTGGAACGTGAAGCGTTCGAGATACAACTACATCGACCCTTTGTGATGCCGTTTTATCTGTCTGCCAGTCCATCGTCTTCAGCCGTTATCCACAGTCTACCCATTCACCGCATCGAAGATCAACAGGGTAGTGTCTACAGCCTCAGCCACCAGATGTTCGTTGACCCGATCCCCGATATCAGACCGAACCTTGAACGCAAATGGTCACCACCAGAATACAAAAGTTTTGAGCAGATTACCCTCGAAGACCGGGAGCGACTTGCTAGTGCGCGATTCGTGCGCCGCTACACTGCCTTTGCAGTAACCTATTATTCAGAGAACCCAAAACAACTGATTAGCGATTATGTTGACCGTCAGATCACACCGCAGGCTGCCGCTGATCCCGACTTCACCGCCGCTGATCTGCGCTCAACGGCAAGCACCGAAGAGATAAAACACTACCATCCCGAAGGCTTCGATTTACTACAGTGGGCAGCAAAAGGCAAACTGCACTGGCTTGATCTGGAACAGCCCGACTTGCCTCTGAAGTCCGAGCCACTCGATCAGTTCCCTTACGGCGAGTTTTTCGATCTCCCCGACCATCCGGGATCAATACATTACCACAAAGGGCTGTTCTGGTGGGTGGGGATGCGATCTCACGACAAAGAACCATGAGGATGTAGAGGTGTATATACGGCAAACAAGCGAAGAAACCCGAATTGGAAGACTCCGGGCTGGCATCTGCCTGTGGATGGGTAAAAGAATGCGGGAAGAACAACTAATCAAGTCAGGTTGCAGGTTATGTGATGTATCGAGCAATGCTGTGCATAGCGAAAATCATTGTTTCTGATAAAACCGAGGGGTAACGCTCATGCCTCATCGAGATATTCTAAATCTTTGCTGGTCACCCGATTCGAGCGAACTTTTCGTCTCAACAAACGGGCATGGTACTTGGATATTTCGTCCTCAAGATACGGATAACATTCCCAAACGTTTCGATGAAGATGCAGAAACCATGACCTTTAGTACAGATGGTCGGCATCTGTTTTTCACAACCAGCAATGGGGATCTGCACATCTGGGGAACACAGCCCTATCGCCCAATCCTCCGTGTGCCTCTGTTTGGTGAAGGGAAATGGCTCAAGCTGTTTGCATCCCCCGACCCGAATCATGTGCTGGTCTGGAGGGGGCATACAACTTGGACAATATTCTGAACACGACAAAAATATGGCTCTATCATGTGTTAACCGGGGAGCTTCTGTTCAGCCCAGACCATGATGAGGTGATAGACCCCATCCTGAACGCCGATGGTCGTAAACTCTTCTACATGGACTTCACATCTACCGGGTATATCTGGGACATAGCTACAGGTTCTCAGATAGCAAAATGGGAATCGAACTGGCTACACAATATCCCTGAACAAAGTGTGCTCGAATGTCGCTGGCATGAGGAGCAGATTGTCGGTTATTTCAGCAGGTATGACTGGGAGAAACACCAACGTGTATATCGCACTGCTCTCTGGAATCCTACAACCGACGAAGAACAGTTCTTTAATTTTGAAGACCTGACCACTCTCTTTGAATCTTTCAAGTGGGTACCTGACAAAATCCGTATGGATACTGAAATCGAACACGATGCCGACGATGACGTATTTGAGACAATTCACGTTCAAATCTGGAATCCGGATCAGAAACGTATTCGACATTTTTATGTGGAAATTGACACACAATTAGCACTCAGCCCAGATGGTATGGTATTGGTGTCTTCAACACAGCCCGCCCGCATTGTCTTGAACGATGTGCTGACTAGCGATTTTAGAATCATCAAGCTGGAAATCTGACGGCTCGGCGAGAGGAATAGCCCGATGCTAACTCTGACATTAGTCGCACAAATCAACGGCAAACCAGACTATATAGGGCTTTCCGACGATGGACACTGGCTGGTACTGGAAAACCACAACGAATGGCGATTATTTGATGCTTTGACCGGGCAAGAAAGCGGCACAGTACCCCATTTCTCCGGGATTATTTCCCCTGACGGCAGATCATTCGCCCTGTTGAAGGACGGCATGTTGAAGGTAACTCGCCTCAATGGATCGCAGACAGAGAAGACATATCCGCATCCAACCGGGAAATATCCCGGCAGTATGGTCTGTTTCACGGCAGACAGCCAGCGGTTGTGGGCAACGCTCTGGGATGAACAGGGGGCAGGCAAACTGGCACTGTTGGATGCAGCAACACTGGAAGAGATTGACTCTGTACCTATGCCCGTATCGGAAGGAGATAATGAGACGACGTGGGTAGAACCGGAGATGAGTCTCCATATTGCTACCGATACGTTGGCACTTCAGCATGTGTACAGCGATTTCTGGCATTTGTCAGGGGTATTCTTTTTCAATCATCACGAGAAACAAATCCAACAACATCCTATATATATTGCACCAGATAGTGACCTGTCATTTATGCAGAACACTGCGTTTTCAGCGAGTGGGCAGCTTTTTGCAGGTATCGTAGGCGGCAGGGAAGTATGGATCTGGCAAATGAAGAATATGGATAGTGATGTACTTTGGCATGTTCTTGATGACGAAGAGCAGGATGCGCTTTATGGGGAACGAAAACGAGTCGCAGAATTGACGTTTATCGGGGAACAATTGATTGTCCTCCTTGAAGACAAATCAGGTTGCGATCTGCGTGTCGTTGATATTGAAAATGACCGGGTGTTATCACATCATCCGCTGCCACCGGATTTTACCCTCATGGATTATTCGCTGCGCGGGCAAACGCTGGTGGGCACACAGGGGGATGATGTGGTCATTTATCGGTTGAGCCTGAAAGAAAGTGATAGTATGTCGTCGTAAAGGGATTGGAGATGTTGACTCTTAAGGAAGTCGCGCAAATCAACGGTAAACCCGGTTGGATCGAACTCTCAGCGGATGGACACTGGGTAGCGCTGCGATATGGCAGCGAATGGCGTATGTTTGATGCGCTTAACGGGCAGGAGAGCGGCAGAATCCATCTTCCCGATTCGCACTGGGCAACGGTTTCTCTTGACGGCACAGCACTGGCGAGCATGGGAGACGGTGTAGTCCGAGTTGCTCACCTCAACGGCAAACAGGTAACAAAAGCATATACCTATCCCGGAGTAAAGCATTACGGTGATGATGTCTGCTTCACGGCAGACAGTCAGCATTTGTGGGTGACGCTCTGTAATGACGATGGGAGTGGGAAACTGGCGCTGCTGGATGCGGTGACACTGGGAGAAATCACATCTGTCCCAATGCCTAAAGCACGCCTGGATGATTTTGACTACTGGTCAGAACCGCATTCGATTCTCCACATTCCATCCGATACGCTGGCACTGCATCATGCAGGCGGCGATCATCTGATAGGGGTATTCTTCTTCAGGCAATCTGACAGGCAAATCACCCAACAAAAACTGTTCATTTCACCTTCTGCAAGTTTCAGGTCCATGCATTACATCTCGTTTTCAGCCAGTGGGCAGCTTATGGCTGGCATCGACGGTCCCTTCGTATGGGTGTGGAGGTTGGTAGATATGCAACTTCTAGGGCGAGGGTTGGAAAATCTGCTCGACATAGACAATGAAAATGAAGAAGTCGGTGTACTTACGTTTTTAGGCGAACAGTTAATCGTCGAGATTGGCGGTGAATCAAGAGATGAGCTGTGTATTGTAGACATCCCGAATGAAGCGGTACTGGCACGCTGTCCAATGCCGCCTGATTTCCATGCCAGCGCGGACTGTATCAATCCACTGCGCGGACAAACACTGGTGGGCATGAAAGGCGATGATGTAGTGATTTATCAGCTCGGCTTATGAGGAAACAATATCAAGAAACAAAATTAGCTTGTCAAATGTACTTATAGAGGCAGGATGATTTCGGTATGAAATTGGAAGCTGTGAAGATTTCTGGCGGCAAACTCAACCCGATTGCACATGATATGGTATCGGATGTTGAGGTAACACTCAATATCACGTTTCCAGTCGGCTACCGTGAGTTTATCACGACATTGGGGCAGGGTTTCTTTTGTGAAAGTTATATTCGCGTCTATTCCCCGCGCCGCATCCTCAAAGAATATCGGGATTTTCAGAAACGGTGGGCGGAATACTGGTTCTGGGATGAAAGTCGGGATGTCCTGCCGAAAGAAAAAGCCCTGCAAGCCATCATTATTGCTGATACGATGGAAGGCGACGAACTCATCTTTTGCCCGGATGAACCTGATCGACTCTACGTGCTTCCCCGCAATAAAGACACTATTTTCCAGGTGGGGACGACCCTGCTTGAGGCACTGGAATGGCTGTGTCGTTCCGGGATACTGATTGAACCCATGCAGGACAATACATTTGAACCCTTTGAATGGGAGTGGTAAAGCGAAATGTCAAAATTAACCCGGCAGGATGTCGTACAACTGATTGAAGAGACCCGTGTGATTTTGACGGATTTTGAAGGGATGGGACTAAACCTTAAGGGTTGCGATTTAAGTGATGCTGACCTGTGCGGTCTGGATTTACAGGGTGCATGTCTGGAAGCAGCCTGCCTTGATCGTGCGAACCTGCAAGGAGCTTATCTTGGAGAAGCAAATCTCGTAAACGCCAGTCTGGTTAACGCAAATCTCCAAGGCACTGACTTCAAGAAAGCCGGGTTAGACGGAGCCAATTTGACCGGGGCAAACTTGAAGAATGCGGATATTCGAGGCACGTCGCTGAAAATCACAATCATTACGCAAGAGCAACTCCGGTCAGCCCGCAGGTATTTCTGGCAGTAGATAATATGCGTGGTGTCAAAATACAGGAATAATGCCAATCAGATTACAGAGCGGAATTTAAAACAGAGGTGAAATAATGATCCCTTATCTCGAATGGAATAAGGATGAAAATTCTGAAGTACCGACTCTCGAAGAACTAAATCGCCTCATAGGTCAATTGGAAACTGAGGGACGAACATCGCGTGCCTTCACGGTTACAGTGCGAGTGAACGATGAAACCGGTATGACGATGGTGGTTGGTCGCCAAGAGAGTCATATCACTTTCTATGATGCGAATGCACGTCCACCTGTGCGAGGTTGTACAGGTCCGTGGGATGATGATCAATTGATCGTGTATTCTTATCGGGGTCATTATTCGGAGATACCGCGAAGATTCTGCGTGCCGATTGCCGATGCACGAGAAGCCATGCGAATATATTTCCGGACTGGACAGCGTCCCGAAAACTTGAGCTGGAATGAATGGTGAACAGGTTGACGAATGGAAGATGAACTTGATCAGGAGCGTAAACTCGCTGCTGCTAAAGGGGAAGCCTATGTAACTACACTCGATTTCCCTGTCAAGTGGGATGTTGGTGCTCCCATGCCTCATGTTTTTGCGAATGAGTATTGGGTCTTCCTGACCTTCCTTGTCGCTGATTCGCCGATGACCCCAACTGAGCCTGTGAGCCTGACTTATGCTGTGGTTGAGTTTCTGAGACCTGTAGCTCATCGGCTAGGTTCACCGTCTGAGGATGAACAGTTTGGACATTATCTGTATGGCAGAGGGCAAGAAATCTACAGAGCGCAGATTGTAGAAAACTCCCCATGGTTGCGCGAAATGATTGACATGTGGAAGAAGGCAAATCCTGAAGATGGTTACAGCGATGAAAAACATTGGCAACAGCACATCAAACATTACCTTTTCTGGTTCCACGACTCGACATTCGAATGTCTGGCACGCGGATATGAAGTCCACACCTATCATGACACTATTAATGCGGTGGTTGAAAAGATTATCAAGCGACTTTTGAAAGGATAGCCATACTATGAACGATGAACTTGATCCAAGTTGGCGCACGATATCGCGTTTTCAGCCGAACGAAGTAGACACTGAAACCTTGCTCAGGCTGCTGAACCATGACGACTGGCAGGTGCGGTTCAATGCGGCGCGGATGCTGCGGTTCAATCCTGATGCACAGGCGCTCAATGAGCTGTTGAAGTTGTTCAAACGTGAAAAACACAGTGCGGTGCGTCATATGGTCGCGCTGGCACTGGGGGCATTACATGAAGCGGGTGTTGAAGTCCCTCTGTTTGCCGACCTCAACAATCCAACTGCTGAAACCCGGCGTGATCTGGCAATAAAACGGCTGAAAGAACTGAAAGTCAGCGTTTCTGTTGAACATGAGGACTACATTCAACTGTTGATTCCACACAAACTGGTGGCAGAGTGTTTCATCGAAATTGGCTTTCTGATGGCACAACTGACAGAGGCATCATTTCCCGACGATTATGCGCCGATTGCCGAGAGTGTGCCTTCATCTGTGCTGCCTGTGTGGTCGAATCCTGCCGTTAAATTTGTCGAGAGCTATCCGCACGGCATGAAGTTTCGGGTTTATCGACATACAGGATAAATTGTCTCCCTATATAATCGGCAACTGGGTGACAGGAGCATTTTGGCAATCACCGCTCTTCCACGCCAATACATCCTGGTACTGTTACCAGATATGGATGGACTGTCGCTGTGACAATTTTGTCGCGCACCACAGGATCAGCGGAAACAATGTCCTGTGCATGTTCGATGTCCTCCGAGAGAAATATCCCCATCGCGCCAGTGTTATCCAGAAAACCGCCACCCAGGATCAGTATCCCTTCTTTCTGCAAGCGGCTCATATATGCAAAATGCCCCGTAAGGGGTTGTTCGTTGACGGGTTTGCCGTGCAACCAGTTTGGTCCGGGTCGGTAGATAAAAACATAATATAATTTCACGATATTTCCTCTTGAGAGTTCTGTATTTGGTGACTTGATAAATCTTACTTCAACTTCTGTCTGAATTACCAACCCTCTGGTTTGAAATTTTTAGTCACAAAATGAACCACTTTCCCTCTCGCACAACGCCGCCGCGACGATTGTACGATGCGAGGGAACCCACCCTCAAGCATCGCCGGGCAGGTACGCTGGCACTACCTTTCAGGCAGTACCACCGAACCACCCGCCTATCCGCAGGCGGATTGCTTGACGGTTCCCCCTTCTGCATCGTCCCGCGTGGTTGAGCGTTGTGGCTCAACGCGCTGGCGCATCCAGCAGGAGCAGAGGGAGTAACCTCATGCACAATTCAACTCTTCGCAACAGCATTAAAGATCAGATTCGTCCGTTTCCGCGTGTTGCAACCTATCCGACAGGCTGGGCAGGTCAGCGCACCTTTGAGCAGATTTACGATGACCTGATCCCCAGCTTCAATCGTCTGCTGCGCTACTATCGCAACCACGAGTTGGACATCCCTGATTTGATTGCTCACGCCTTCATGCGGTTGTGGATGGACATCAGCGCTGACACCTCCATGCTGGCAGCAGTGGACAAAGGTGGGGCACTCAAGCTGCTGCTGAACCGCACCAATCCGCAGCTTTACCGCAAGTTCTACCGTCGGGAGATGTATCTGGAAGACATCGCTGCCCGCAGTGGCGATCCTGACGATTTCATCATCGACGGTTACGATCATTCTCACATCATTGGTCACGCGACCTACGCCGAAGCCATTGAACTCCGCGTTGACATTGAGAAGGTCATCACCGAAATGGCGGAGAAGTACATGAACAGCTTGCCGCACCTCGCAGCGTTGTACTATATCACCACCGAAGTTGGTCCAGACGACGCGGCAGCCATCGCCGGACGCAGCGGGACGAAGAAATGCTGGTGGCTAACAAGCGTAGTCAAGCCAATGCGCGAGGAACTGTGTGAGAAACTGGAACTGTTCAAACCGCGTCAAGAAACATGGCGGGATCGGCATCTTGCCGGAGTGGAAGCACCGCTGCTGCGTCTGGTCGCCCGTTACGAGGCGGAAGGCAATCTCCGCATGGCGGCGACGGTGCAGAGCATGGGGGCATACGAAAGCTGTAAGACACTGGTTGAGCGGCTGGGGTTATCGAAGTACACGATCCACATGCTGCGGCGAAACGCCCACAAGGAACTGAGCAAAGTCTACGGCTGTCCAGCGTGAAACGGGCAGCCGTTTTTATTTCTGTGGCTGGTGAGCAACCGCCAGCCCTATATTTTTTGCGAGCCATTATCAGAGCCAATCGCTCGTTTGTGTGATAAACTTCTCTCAAAATGATGTCTATACAGTGTGGAAGGTTGAATGGCAGTCAATTTAGACAAGCCGCAGCGATGGAAAGCAGATACTCAGCTCTCAGTCGATGATTACAATCGCTGGTTTCTGGAATATGCACCCATCACCTATCGAGAGACTCGTGCGCGTGCAACAGTCTACGTCGAGGATATTTTGCTGCGTACTGATAATCTGCGGCATCTGACAGGTGATCTCCTGTTTCAACACCCGGATGCGCTGGAGATGCTGCGTATGTCCGCCTCACCTCCGATTGCACGAGATCGTCTGGTAGGACTGGCACAGGTTTCCAAGAGTCTGATTGAGAACATGGAGCGCCACAAGCGCATCTCGCCCAACCTTTCTGAAACAGTCGTGCGTGAACAGCTTGAGCGGATTACGTCAGTTATTAGACACCTGATTGACCGCGACATTTTCATCTGGTTTGACGAGGATACCGATCCGACTTTTGAAGCTGTCAAACGCGCATCGACGGTGGTTGCGGATCGGCTGTGTGGGATGCTCACCGATCCCTTGATTCGGAACGCTCAGGAGAAACGCCAGCTTCAGCGGATCACCCTCTGGCTCGAAACACGCGATTATGCCGAATCCGAAGTGCGAATTTTGCGGCAAATGCTGCCCGGCACGTTCGCCCATCGTGTCAATGTCGCGGCAATGCAGGAGGGAAGTGTTGTCGTCAATATTCCAATTGATACGGTCATCATGCCACGATCAGCAGTCGCTGGTGATCTGCCACTGCTGGTCGAAGCCAAGTCCGCCGGTGATTTCACCAATACCAACAAACGACGCAAAGAAGAAGCGACCAAGATGCGCCAGCTTCGGAATGCGTTCGGGGATCAGGTACGCTTCATCCTATTGTTAGGTGGTTACTTCGACAGTGGTTATCTTGGCTACGAAGCTGCTGAAGGTATTGACTGGGTGTGGGAACATCGGATGGATGACCTAGCGGAGTTTGGATTATGACAATGGATGCTCTGCATCTCCTCGAAGCACAGCGTTTGGAGCAGCAGACTGAACTTGATTCAGCGAAGTCGAAATTTGAACGCAATCAGCTTGGGCAGTTTGCCACGCCGTCTCTGCTCGCCACCTCCATTCTTGAGCAGGCAAAACGGTTCTTGCCCGGCGATAAACCCATTCGTTTCCTCGATCCGGCCATAGGCACAGGAGTATTTTACTCTGCCCTACTGCGGGTGTTTCCAAATGACCAAATTGCGGCGGCAAGAGGCTATGAGATTGATTCGCATTACGGGGAGGCAGCACGTTTGTTATGGCGTGATCGCCGCGCCGAAATTGTGATCGGCGATTTCACACAGGCACTTCCGCCAGAGCAGGATAAAGACAAGTACAATCTGGTCATTTGCAATCCCCCCTATGTGCGTCACCATCATCTACCTGTGGAGGACAAAAAACGTCTGCAAGCACAAACAGCACAAATAATTCGCACCAAATTGAGCGGGCTATCTGGACTCTACGTGTATTTTCTGGGGATGGCTCATGCCTGGCTTCAGGAGGATGGTATTGCCGGGTGGCTCATTCCCAGTGAGTTCATGGATGTGAATTACGGCAGTGCGGTTCGTCAGTATCTCACATCTCAGGTCACGCTGCTGGATATTCATCGGTTTGACCCGGAAGAAGTGCAGTTCGACGATGCCCTTGTGTCCTCGGTAATTGTCTGGTTTCACAAGCAGAAACCCCTGCCCGATCATGAAGTTCGTTTTTCACTCGGCGGGAGCATCGACACGCCGCGCCTGCACCAGCATGTTTCGCTCGACACGCTGCGTCAAGAGCAAAAGTGGACACGCTTTCCAAATCGCCCGGTGCGTACTGCCAGCAGCACTGAACTCCGTTTCCGCGATCTGTTTGAGATCAAACGCGGCATCGCTACTGGCGCGAATGATTTCTTTATCGTTGATGCTGAACAGATACATCAGCATGAGTTGCCCGCTGCGTTTTTAACCCCTGTCCTTCCCAGTCCTCGTTACCTCGAAAGCGATGAGGTGCTGGCAGACCCGAATGGCAATGCGCTGGTCAAGCGTCCGTTGTGGTTGCTGAACTGCGATTTACCAGAAGATGTAGTTGCCAAAAACCATCCGACGCTGTGGCATTATCTCCAAATTGGAGCAGCACAGGGCATCAAGGACGGGTATTTATGTCGGCATCGCACCGTCTGGTATGCACAGGATAAACGCAGACCATCGCCATTCCTGTGTACCTACATGGGTAGACCCTCCAATGGTCACACAGCTAATCCGTTTCGATTTATCCTCAATCATTCACAGGCAGTTGCACCGAATGTTTATCTGAATATCTATCCCAATCAAATACTTGCTCAGGCGCTTGCCAACAGACCCGAACTGAAACACACTATCTGGCATTCGCTGCAAAGCATCCCTGTTGAAAAGCTGGTCGATGAAGGTCGCGTCTATGGTGGCGGACTATATAAAATTGAGCCGAAAGAATTGGGTAATCTCCCCGTAGGAGAAATATTTGATTGGCAGCATGAATTGCTGCCATCTGTTCCCCGACAAGTGCCACTGTTCTAATTTTCCACGCTTTGACTCATGAATGTAAAATTACATAGAGATTGTCAAAACTGACGGGGCAAAACTGTAGAATTACACAGGTTGAGGCTATTCACTTTGCTATCCTGATATTGTACACGTATCACACAAGGACAGCAAATCGAGTATGCCAACCGTAACCCAATATCCACTCACCTTACCACCCACCGAACCGCCGCGCGACACCTATTTCTGCATTCGCATGTCAGCGGCGGAGAAAGCGGCTTTGCACGCGCTGGCGAAGCGGCTGAATACCTCTGCCTCAACGATGGCGCGGCATTTTCTCAATCAGGCGGTGCAGCACTTCAGCCAGGATGAATGGAGCCGCCATGAACCGATTGCCTGAGACGATGGAAAAACCTGAAGATGACGGCATTAACCTGGTCAAACTCTCAAAAACCCTGCTGCATATCGTTGCACAACTGCGCGAAACACAGTACACTGGCAGTAGGTCAACCGAGATTGTTTTGCGACAGGCCGAAGTGCTCCAACACTCCGACCTGCCTGACCCGGCGAGTGACGTTACCACCACGCAGGGCTAAGACGCATTGTACAACACGCGCCTTGCTTCTGCCGTATCTAACTCGCAGAGGTAAGGCGTTTTTCGTTGAACAAAGAAAGGAGGAACAAGCCAGATGCCACGCTACCAACGCCTACCTAAAGCGCCGGTTGACCCGTATCGCGTTGCTCCCCTACCCGTAGATCGTCCGGCTGCTGTTTACTACCGTCAATCGTCTGAGGCGCAGATTGGCAATATCTCGACCACCCTGCAAACGGTGGACATGATCGAACACCTGCTGAAGCTCGGCTGGATGCGCGACAGCATCTACATGATTGATATGGACGCAGGGATCAGCGGCACGAAGAAGATTGAAGACCGTCCGGGTATGTCGCTGCTTTATGACCATATCGAACATGACCGCATCGGTCTGGTCGCTGCACAGGATGTAGATCGTTTCTTCCGCGATGTGACGATGATCCAGACCAACATCTTTCTGGATGCCTGCAAGCGTAAGAACGTGCGGGTGATGACTCCCAGCGTAGTGTATGACTTCAATCACCCGACAATGGGCGCCTACTATCTGAAGATGTTCCGCGAGGAAGCGCAGCGAGCGGCGGATTTTCTGGAATATCACATCAAGGGACGACTGCACAAAAGCCGGGATTACCTGATTGAGCAGGGACTGTGGGCAGGTCGCACCATCGCGCTGGGGTATATGGTGGATATGCGCCGCACACTCCCGAATGGGGAACGCAATCCTGACTGGCGCAAGTATATCCCCTTCGCGCCGGGCGCTGATCTGGTGCTGGCGTACTTTGAGTTGTTCCGTGAGAAGGACGTAACTTTCAGGCGACGTGGGAACACATCGAGCAGCACGGACCGTTTATCCCGGATGATCTCGCCAAACAAGTTCCAGAAGGCTTCCGTATCGAGAACTGGTTCCGCTATCGCTCCAACATCACCGGACGCATCATGCCCTCCAAGTCGGGTTTGCATAACCTGCTGACGAATGTGGTCTACATCGGTCACTGGATTCACAAGAAAGCCTTTGTTTGCTGGCATAATCACGAGCCTATCGTGCCGGAAGATGTCTTCATGGTGGCATTCAACTCACTGTCGTCTACTGATTTCTACGGTGAACCGAACGCACACTACATCCCCTATCGTCCCTGGACCCGCCACGCTGTCGAAGAACGCGAATGCGATCCACCGACTTATGGCGGACTGGTCTTCTCTGACCAGCTCGAAGGTTATGAACTGCGCCGCTACAATTCGGTCTACAATCACACCAACCGCAATTATGGCTATATCCTGCATGACGAGCGAATCGAAGTGCAAATGACGGTCAAAGCGGCTGTGGTGGATGAAGCGGTGGACAAAATGCTGCTGGAACGGTTAGAAGCGACCACGATTGACGAAGCGATCTGGCAGCAGGCATTGGAGACCACTGAACACAGCGGTCACAGTGAGAAGCGGCGGATCGAGCAGGAAATCCGCAGTGCCGAACGCACCAAACAGACTATTCTGGACAACCTGAAGGCGATATCCAATCCCGGCATCGTCAAGAATCTGGAAGCCAGCTACGAAGCCAATGAGCGCGAAATTGAGCGGCTCACCGCAGAACTGGAAAATCTTGCGACGAGCGAGCATTACCAGCGTGGTCTGCTGGAAGCGCGTCCGGTGCTTCAGATGGTTATCACCCACTGGGAGCAGGTTGCCGGAGACAAACGCCGCGAGTTGTTTGAGGCATTTGCCCATCGCATCCTGGTGCGACGACTCGATATGCTGAACCGGGAAGTGATCGTTCAGTGGCGGGATGGCACCGAAACCCGAGAGACATTCACCCGCGCTGGCAAGCGCCTCTTCTGGTCAAAACACGATTTACAGCAGCTTAAGCAAATGGTGGAAGGCAACGTGCCACAGGTGACGATCATGCGGGCGTTTCCCATCCTCACCTGGCAGGACATCCAGAAGCGGTATGCCTATCACTTTGGTGGGGGCAGCTTCGCGCCGCACTATGCAGGGGAGAAGCAGTATCCGGCGCATTTCACCTATGCGAAAACGGATGAAGCCAAGGCGGAGAAAGCCGCCCAAAAATCAGTGAGTATCTCTCCTTCTCCAGTGAGGGTTGGTTGTGCGGGCCGACACCATAACCAAAATAGTATTCAGGCTGTGGATTGAGTGAAGGCAAATCAGCCTGCGGATCCGTATTGGGCAGCAGTTCGCTTTTACTCATGTGTACCCTTTCGCTCCAGCCGGATTCGGAATTCCGGCGGTTGGGATTCACCTGCTGGGATGAAATAACCGGACTGGCCGAGATGCTTTTTCCATGCCAGTGCCTGTCGCACGGCGCGGCGGATACTGTCGGGACGATCTAGCCCGTACAGGCCGCAGAGTTCGGTCAGGGCGGCCTGATCATCAGGCGTTAATCGGATCGAAAAACTGCGGGTTTTGACCTCATCAGCGAGGATGTCACTCATAGTTCCACCTCCCAGGCATCGCGGGTGTAATCAGCAATCTCTTTCGCCGCATCGGGTTCAAGTGCCACACCGCGTTCGCTCTCCCACAACTCACGCTGGTCAGTTGCCAGTGCCATGCCTTCGGCGGCATCGAAACAGCGGTCAATCCCGCCTTTCTGTGCGACCTGAATCAGATATTCGGCGGCGGTATAGGCTTTATCCCATTCGCCGGGGACGCAGGGCGCAAGTTGGGCTTCCATCTCGCCGGTTTCAGTATTACGCCCTAGCGATAGGATCGAGGTCACGCAGTTGTCGCGGTCTTCTTTATCGGGCTGGAACACACCGATCCAATAGGCTGTCCCTGTTTCGGTATCGTAGAAGGGCGGTGGATCTTTGGTTGGGTCGAAGTTCTCGGCTTCAATCCCAATCGCGCTCAATGCCTGAAAGGCAGATCGATCTTCAATAGGTGGGATTGCTGTATTGGGTTCAACTACAATCCCACCAAGTTCAGCCGCCGTCCGCAATAGAGGGTCAAGTGTCGCCTCCGGTGGCTCATCGCGTCCGGCGATGCCTCCATCATCGAGGTCGCGCAGATGTTCATAGGCGGTGTATTCTTCAGGACTCGCCCCGCGCCAGTTCTCCGGCTCTGGGTTCATCTCGGCAGCGCGGGCTTCCGCGAACTCCGGCACTTGGTACGTAGGTAGCCCCTCATCATGAATCTGTTCCTGAAGGTTATGGTAAAAGGCGGCGGCCACATCCACATCTTCAAACGAGGCTACTGGCAGGTAACTGCCGCCCAAATCTCCCGTGTTGAGGTTGGCGTACACGTCGATTGCGCCAATCTCATAGCGTGTACCATCGTCGCTATCGCGCTCCACCCCAATCAGACGGGCGTCGTGCCAGCCCCAGCCTTCATCCGCAGGTTCAGGCAGTTCGAAACCCTGTAAGCCATCCTGTGAAAGGGGTGGAACATCCGGGAAGTGCTGGGTATCCGGTGGCACAAAGCGGTCATCGTCTGGCAGCCAGGGATCATCCACCGGAACGTAGTCGTAATCGTGCGGTGCGCTGCTAAACAGCTCATCCGGGAATGGGTCGTCCGGCATAAAGTACGCCTCATCCGGCGGAGGCGGCATCCAGTCGTCGTAGTCAAGCGGAGGCGGTTCCGGCATCGGGTCAATATCGCTCATGCGCTTACTCCTCCGTGGGTCGCAGGGTCAGCGGCTTCGATATGTGCCGCGAATGGGCCTGAGCTAAAGCATATTCGACTGCATTTACTACCTGCGGATTGAACGCCTCCCAGAAGGTTTTCAGCACCTCCAACCGGGTGATATGCCCCGATGCAATCTGATCAAGCTGATCTTCGAGGCGGGCGGTGTAGGTATAAGCTAATACATCGGCGAAGTGCGTCATCAAGAAATCGCACAGGGCGATGCCGTTCTCGGTGGGTACGAGCCGCTTTTGGCTATTCTTGACATAGCCCTTGTCTTTGACGGTTTTGACCATACTGGCATAGGTTGAGGGGCGACCGATGCCGCGCTGTTCGAGCGCCTGCACCAACGCCGCTTCGGTGTAGCGGGAGGGAGCACGGGTCTGGTGTTCCTCCACCTGCGGCGTGACCAGCTTCAGGAGCTGGTTATCTTTCAGCGGTGGGAGTGTTCCATTTTCCTCGTCTTCTGTTTCGCTCTCATCCATCGGTTCTTTGTAGACCTTGAGGAAACCGTTGAACAAAAGTGACCGTCCTTGTGCCCGAAACTCGATGGGGAAGGGCTGACCCTGAATCTTTCCTGCGTAGATGACCGCTCCCGTAATGGTGTAGAGGGCAGGCGACATCTGCGACGCAATGAAGCGCTTCCAGATGAGGGTATACAGCGCTGCACCATCACCATCCATATCTTGGGGTAGTCGATTGATATCTGTCGGGCGGATGGCTTCATGGGCTTCCTGCGCGTTGGCTGTTTTCACGATATAGTTAGGTAGTTCAGGTGGCACGTAGTCCGCACCGTGTTCGTGGGTGATGTATTCCCGCGCTGTGGCCTGTGCTTCCGGCGCGACCGACACCCCATCTGTCCGCATATAGGTGATCCAACCCTGTTCATAGAGCGTTTGCGCCAGCGCCATCGTTTTTTCAGGCGACAGCCCAAGCCCTTTTGAGGCGGCTTGCTGAAGCGATGAAGTCGTGAAGGGCGGCAGCGGATGGCGGGCTTTTACGGTGCGTCCGGCTTTACTTACCCAGACTTGAGCGCCATTGATAAGCGTTACCAGTTTGTCCAGCGGTTCACGACTCTTGAAGGGGCTGTCGCTATCTTTGATACGATGGAGCTTGGCGGTGAATTCCGCCCCATCAGCTATCAATTGGAGTGCCTGTGTCCAGTAGGTCTCTGGTTTGAAGGTCTCAATCTCGCGTTCGCGTTCGACTACCAACCGCAGGCAGACGCTCTGCACCCGCCCCGCGGAAAACTTGCCATCCAGCGCCTTTGCCGCCAGCGGCGAAGCCAGATAGCCGACCAGACGATCCACGATCCGCCGCGCCTGCTGGGCTTCGACGAGTTGGATGTCCAGCGCACGGGGATGGGCGACGGCTTCGCGAACTGCATTCTGGGTAATGGCGTGAAACACCGCACGATAGACCGGCTTATCCTTAGGCACGTTTGCCAGCTTGAGCAGATGCCAGGCAATCGCTTCGCCTTCGCGATCCGGGTCGGTGGCAACATACACAGCTTCAGCCTCCCGGATGGCTTTCAGCAGTTTCTTGACCAGATTGCCTTTACCCGGCAGCACTTCATAGGTCGGGCGGAAATCGGCGGCCACATCCACGCCGAGTTCGGCTTCAGGCAGGTCACGGACATGTCCCAGACAGGCTTCGACACGCCAGCCTGCCCCCAGAAATCCAGCGATCTTTTTGGACTTTGCCGGGGATTCAACAATCACCAATTTCATGGCTTATTTTCCTCGTTTATCCAGCGGCGAATGGCCGCGCGGCTTTGTAAGTGCTGTACCAATCCCCGCAGCGCCTGCCGCTGGTTCCGTCGGCTTGCCGCCGTCGAGATGTGCATCCAGCTCTCGTTCGCGGAGCACCAACCAGATGGGCCATTCGCGGAAGGCGTGGTAGGCTTCTTGTTCGAGCGCTTGAAAAGGACTTTCAGTGGTTTTTTTAGACATGGATCCTCCATTCCTCACACCTTAAGTCGTTTGGAAGCGGGCGATTTCTCCCGCCGCAGGGCGGTTGTAGAGATACCAGAGACCTTCATCCTGAATGTCGAGGACGTAGTGGAAACGGGGCAGCGCAGCGATGATGTCGCGGTGCTGCTGGTTGAGATGCTGGAAGGCAGCGTCCTCGTGGAAGACATTCATCCCCTGCCGTTGGGAAAAGACCACGCGGATGGGGCAGTTCTCGAACACCAACCGGGCTTTCCCCTGCAAGAAAATCGACATCTGCTGATCAACGCAGATGAGCTTTTTGCGCCGGGTACGGAAGGTTTTGGCCGCTTCTATCAGGAAATCCAGCAGCGATGGATGGCGCATCAGGCGGTAGACCTCATCCACCGCGATGATGCGTGGTTGCTCGTCGATGAGGCTGTCGCGGCGAATGGCACTCAAGACCTGCGTATAAGCCAACGCCTGCAAGATCGGATCGCTTTCCAGTTCGTGGAAGCTGAAGACACGGGGTTGAATGGTCTGCCTGCCGCCGCGTGAGAGATCCACGTTGGTTGCCCCGTTGAGAAAGCCTGACCACGGCCCACTG
>JAWKPB010000002.1:0-296740 GCA_041390885.1 Anaerolineae bacterium
GCAACGGATGACGTATAAGAATGACCAATTGCCACTGTGACTTGCTTGTCGCCCCATAATTCAAATTCTCCATCAGGGCCAAGGGCAAGGGCAGAACCGTCACCAATACCGATTAACATTAACGAAGGATGGTCTACAAGCGCAGCTCGCGCTACTTGAGTCTCTGCAATTGAGACGACACCAGGCAACACAAGTGCATGATCTAGCCAACCCAAGCCGTTAAAGTATTCGCCACGTGATGATACAAACATTTCTCCAAGCACTGCACTGCCGACACCTTCAACCAAGATCAGTGCACCACTGGCGAACGCCAGTTCCATTCCTTGAGCAGCCGCCCCTAGCAAACCGGAGTGCATCGTTTCCGCATCAGAGTCAGTACTTATTACAACCATGCCAGCTTCAGCTAACTTTGAGCGAATAGTATCATCATCTTCGGATAAAACATCCACGACGTAGCCTGAAGGAGCACCTAGATCTTCAAAGTCCTCTAGTACAGCTTCAATACTATTGGAAGCGCCTAGCGCAACATATGCTACCCCACCGTCGGCAGCAGTGCGACCTATTGCCTGTGCACGAATGGAGCTACCGATCGCTGCGCCACCGGCAAGTACAAGCCAACCACGACCATCGCGCCAACTCAGCACATTATTACGCGCCATCAGCGTTAAGCACCGGGCATTACATATTCGGCCACAGCCGCGAACATAAGTGAAACCGCCAACGGGAGAACATTTTCGTCGATATTGAAACGGGGATGATGGTGACCAAAGGTGATGCCCTGTTCAGAGTTAGCAGCGCCAACGAAAAAAAACATTCCGGGAATTTCATCCATCATATAGGACACATCCTCAGATGCCATCGTTCGAACGTTTTCGTCCAAACAAGTGGCAGGAAGCACACGCTTAAATGCCTTGCGAACGCGTTTCGCCACAGCGGCATCATTTACAACGGGTATCGTCAAATGTTTCACCGATACTTCGGCAACGCAGCCCACCGACGCACAAACCGACTCGGTAACCGAACGGATATGCTGTTCCATAACCTCGCTTGTGTAGGCGTTGAATGTGCGAAATGTACCACGTATTTCAACTTGTTGCGGTATGACATTATAAGCATCACTACTGGTTTGAACGCTCGTTACCGAGAGAACTACTGCACCAGCCATTGCGTCCATTTTGCGACCAACAATGGTATGCAGTGCCATGATTAATTCACCCGCGCACGCAACGGGATCAATCGTCTTGTAAGGCATTGCCGCGTGGCCACCCTTGCCATTAATAAGTAATCTAAATATCGACGAACCCGACATTACAGGCCCATTGGCAACCCCTACAGTGCCTATTGGCAATTCCGTCCACACGTGGAGGCCCAGAACTATATCCGGCGCCGGATTTTCCTAATACACCATCATTAATCATCGCAAGAGCACCACCATTCCCTCTTCGCCAGGCTGGAACAATTTTACCCGACCAGCCAGCAAATGACGGTTGCGGGCTGCAAAGATTGGCAACACCCAGCCCAATGGCAACATGAGCATCATGTCCACAGGCGTGCATTTTGCCGGGGGATTGGGAAGCATAGTCCATATCATTCTGTTCGAGTATAGGCAGGGCATCCATATCAGCACGAACGAGCACAGTTGGACCATCTGTGTCTCCTTCCAGCACGCCAACAACCCCAGTTTTCGCAATGCCTGTTTGTACTTCGATACCTAACTTTGTTAATTCTTCGGCTACAATGCCAGACGTCCGGAATTCTTCGAATCCCAATTCGGGGTGCATATGAAAATCGCGGCGCCGCGCCAGAAGTTCAGTGCGCAACTCCTGCCCCAATGTCTTAAAGTTCAATTTTGTCATACAGTATTCTTATTCCGGCAAAACATATTCTGCGACTGCACTGGCCAGCAAGGTTACACCTAACGGCAACGCATTTTCATCAAAGTCAAACCGGGGATGATGATGTCCGTAGTATTCTGTCTGGTTGGGGACAGCCGCGCCCAGGAAGAAATACATCCCGGGGATGTCATCCATAAATACCCCCACATCTTCTGCACCCATTGTGCGTTCATTCATTAGAAAACCACTGGGATCAATAACCTGCTCAAAGCGACGGCGAACGCGAGCAGAGACCGTTGGATCATTACGGACTGGCAATACACCGTCTACAGCTTCAAACTCCGAAACACAGCCCAACGCACTGGCAATGCCTTCGGAAATCTCTTGCATACGGTGATACACATATTGATAAACATCCGTTTTGAATGCTCTGACTGTGCCGCCTAACGTCACATCTTGCGGAATGATATTGAAGGCACTTCCCGCATCCATTTTGGTCACTGATACAACGGCATTGTCAAGTGGATTTACGTTGCGGCTAACAACAGTTTGAAGGGCGGTAATGATGTGACCAGCGCACACAATAGGATCAGCGGTGGTATGTGGCGCCGCACCATGCCCACCTTTCCCGACAATTCTGATGCTAAATGTGCCAGCACCCGCCATGACTGGGCCATCACTTACACCGAGCTGCCCAATCGGCAAAGAGTTCCATAAATGAAGTCCGAGCGAGACATCAGGTCGCGGGTCTTTTAACACTCCGTCAGCAACCATCGCTTTTGCTCCGCCGACTAATTCCTCCGCTGGCTGAAATACAAATTTCACCCGCCCAGCAAGACTTTCACGCTGCCGAGCAAGTAATTTCGCTACTCCAAGGGCAATAGTAGTGTGCCCGTCATGACCGCAGGCGTGCATTTTGCCAGGGGATTGAGAGGCGTAGCCAACCTCATTTTCTTCATGGATCGGCAGCGCATCCATATCGGCGCGGACCAGCACCGTAGGACCGTCTTTTTCACCTTCGAGCACTGCTACAACACCTGTTTTACCAACACCTGTTTGGACTTCCAAACCGAGACTGCGAAGTTCGTCAGCAACAATTCCAGCAGTTCGAAATTCCTCAAAGCCGAGTTCAGGGTGCATATGAAAGTCACGACGGCGGGCAATCAACTCGTCACGTAGGGCTTCCGCTTGTGTTTTGAAATCCAAGTTTGCCATATTAACCTACCGATTGAATGTAATTACGCGAAAAGATTCCATATAACGGGGTGTATCATCCGGTGATTCAGGGTCACGGTTGGCGCGCTGCCTTTCGGCCATTGCTTGCATGTCCGCAATTTGACTCTTGTGCTCATACAAGGCATTGACTTTGGTTTCAAGAAATGCAGTTACATCTACCTTGGTAGTAGCAGACTGCGTACCGCATATATACAGTTGAGCCGTCTTATGAGGCTGCAGGCCTTCGTCGCGTTCAAGCTCGATATAGTTTAGACGGTCACGGGCAGTTGGGAAAACAGCGTCGAGCGTGGCTGCGCCAATTGCCCGGTGGTCAGGATGGTTAATGCCGGTAGTGCCGAACCAAAATACCGTAGGATCACAAGTGACAACAATATCAGGTTGCTTCATGCGAATAAGACGGGTAATGTCGCGGCGAAGTTCGAGATCGGGCTGCAATTCGCCATCTGGATGACGTAGAAAAACAACTTCCTTCACACCTAAGACAGTAGCGGCATTCTGTTCTTCTCGTTCACGGATTTCAATAAGTCGAGCATGGGTCATTTCAGGATCACTGCTACCTTTGTCGCCACTGGTAGCAAGAACAAAGGTAATGTAAGCACCTTCATGTGCCCAGCGAGCCATTGTTCCACCGCAGAAAAATTCAGGATCATCAGGGTGGGCAAATACAGCCAAAACCCGTTTTGGCGATTTTGACTGCGTCGTATCTTCGCTAGCATTACTCAAAATTGATTTGCTCCAGTTTGGTTTCTACCGTTAAGTGCAAAGTACGAGTCCACGAGCGTCCAGGAAGATGAAAAATCCTGGTCATATTCGTGTCAACCAGACAAGAAACAGCGTCAGGCATCAGGTTGCTTGCCGGGCTTAGCACCGCACTCACACGGGCCATCGCCATGACGATTACAAGGCTCACCCGACTTTTTCTGTAAAGCTTCCCATTCATCTAATGGGATAAGTTCTTCACGTTTAAGAAAGTAACGTGTCTCTTCCACAATGACACTAACGGAATCTTGCAACGGAAATACATCTAGGACTTTGCCCTCACCGTGGGGCGTGCCAATGCGTTTATTACGCTTAGGCAACTGTTTGCGTGCTTCAACATATTGTTCGTACTCGTAGACCAAGCAGCAACGCAAGCGACCACACATTCCTGTGATTTCCGAGGGGTTTAGTGAAATACCTTGCATTTTCGCCATTTTGATCGAGATGGGGCTGAAATCGGTTAGGAAAGTGCTGCAACACCGTGTCTCGCCACATGCGCCAAACCCACCCAGCAGTTTGGCGACGTCGCGCGGGCCAATCTGGCGCAGTTCAACTTGTGTTTCACCAAATTCATGATTGAGTTCGGTCGCCAATTTCCCTGAGTTGATTTTATCTTCGGCAGTAAATAGGAAAGTCAACATGCTGCCATCATAACTATAATGGGCAGCGATAAATTTTGCCTCACGAAAACCACCTAACTGCGCAGCCTTTTCTTTGCACAAATTGAGTGCATCGTCCTGCTGGAATTCCCAGTGCTGTTTAAGAATTAAGTCACGCGGGGTTGCAAGGCGCATTATCGGCTTATTATCACGGCGCGTTTCATCTGCAGCGGCAAAACTTACCACCTGCCCCATTTGGCGCCCACGGGCTGTTTCGACTATGACATAGTCACCTAATTGAAGTTCAGGATAAGCACTATAATCGAAATGATACAATTTACCTACACGGTGAAACCGGACACCAGCAACTGAGTGTTGGTGTTCGAGTGGAATGTCTGTCATGATTGATCGCTACCTTAAGCACACAGTTATACAATCGTACTAAAACCGCTACTGCAACTAATGATAAGGCAAACTTGCCTAATATGCCAAAAGTGTTGACAGAAGACGTTCAAAATGCTAGTCTCAAAAGTTCGTAATAATTCTAATCTTACTCAGACTTTTGTCTGTCACGGATGGTGAAATTCCAAGCTCATCCGTCGGTTTATAGTTTATGGAAATCAACCATGAACACACTAGTTATGAAATTTGGCGGATCAGCCATCGGCACCACAACAACACTGGCTCAGGTTCTAAGCATCGTGCTGCATGAGCACGAGCAATGGGACCATGTAGTGTTGGTCGTATCCGCACTTGAAGGTGTCACCGATGCTTTAATTGAGGCTGCCCATCTGGCACAACTGGGGCAACAGCGTGGTTACAGACGTATTGTGGCCAATTTGCGTACCCGTCATTTGGCATTAATTGAGGAACTGCCTTTTGGAGGAACCGAACGGGCCGCGCTGCAAGCTGACATTGACCGATTGCTTTTTGACATGCTGGATATTTACCAAAGCATGGCGCAAAGTAGCGACAATGCAATTTCACGCGCCAGTATTGATGCGACTATAGGCGTGGGCGAAAAAATGGCCGCACGAATTATCGCAGCTCTCTTACGCCAAAATGCATTAAAGAGTGTTGCAATTGATACTACTTCACTGATTGTTACTGACGAGGTATTTGGTAACGCTACGCCCAACATGGTACTCACTCGCCAGCAAATTGGAAAAAATCTACTCCCACTTTTGGAACGTGACATCGTGCCAGTCATCACTGGATTCATTGGGGCAACGAGCAGCGGACAGCCCACAACATTAGGACGCGGCGGCAGTGATTATACAGCGTCAGTTCTGGGCGTATGTGTAAATGCTACAGAAATATGGATTTGGACGGATGTCGACGGGATGATGACTGCTGACCCACGTGAAGTAGAAAGTGCAAAAGTAATTCCTCAACTGTCCTACGAAGAAGCGGCAGAACTGGCTTATTTTGGAGCCCGAGTCTTGCACGCTCGAATGATTGGGCCAGTCAGTGCCCAAAAAATCCCACTTTACGTCAAAAACATCAATAAGCCACAAAAGACAGGTACGCTCATCCATCATTATGAAGCGCGACAAAAACATGAATTGAAAGCCGTAACATCTATCACCGGACTCGTTGTTGAAGCCGAACGTGATGGAAATTTGACGCCAGTCACCGCCGTGTACGACAAATCGCTATTCAGTGCGCTGCCGGGCCCAATTGATGTGATTGTTTCGTCACAATCGTCAAGCCACGCCCTGACCTGTTTCCTCATTCCTACGACAGCTGGCGTGGATGCTATCCACAGTATCCGATCGACACTTGAAGAGGGACTGCACGATAACCCGCTTACTGCTGCTTGGGCAGTAAAAACAGCCGTCTTTGTTACCGCAATCTGTAGTCAACTCAATGAATGGGCGGAAGTAACGGCGGCAATCTTCCGCTGCATGAAGGACATCAACATCATCGCAATCTCACAATCGCCGTCACGTTGCAGCCTCTCATTGGTAGTGGAAAGCAAAGACGCAGAAACAGCACTCTATAATATCCACCGACTCATTAGTGATGGAATAGCCTGACCAGCCCAATTGCACGTTAATAACGGGTAAAGTAGCGTTCAAGCTCCCAGGGCGTGACCTGACGATTGTATTCATCAAATTCTTGCCGCTTTGCAGCAAGGTAACGGTCACTGATAAATGGGCCCAAGGCGGAAAGCACAACGTCATCTTGAGCCAACACATCAAGTGCCTCGCCTAACGAAGATGGCAATACTTCAAGCTGCCGGAGACGGGTTCGATCCTGCCGCACGAGTGTTTCCTCAAAAGGTACCGGCAACGGCATCTGTTGACGTATGCCATCTAGTCCGGCAGCTAACATGACAGCGCTAGCGAGATAAGGATTGATGCTGGGATCGGGGCAACGAAGTTCAAGACGAGTGTGTGATTCTTTTCCCGTACTAATATGCGGTACACGTATCAACGCACCACGGTTGATGTGTGCCCATGTGACATATACTGGTGCTTCAAAACTCGTACCCAAACGCTTGTATGAATTCACCAGTGGCGCCAGAATGGCGCACATCGCGCGGGCATGCGCGAGCTGACCGGCCAAAAAATAGCGCGCAGTCTGAGACAAGCCATATTCATCATCTTTGCCAATGAACACATTTGAGCCGTCTTTTAGGCTATGGAGACTTTGGTGCGTGTGAACTCCCGAACCGGGTAAATTTACGTCAGGACGGGGCATGAATGTGCAATGCAAGTTCTTGGAATTCGCGACCGTCTTGAGGGCAACACGGGCTGTTAGCACCTTATCGGCAGAGGCCAGAGCATGATCGTACTGAAAGTCAATTTCATGCTGCCCTACCCCATTTTCATGGTGTGTCGAATCTATCTGAATACCCATAGACGTCAGAGCATCAATCATTTCTCGTATGACGGCTTTGGACGAGTGGGTAGCAAGGTCAAAATAGCCGGTTGTATCGAACGGAACAAGCGGTGCAAGTGCACTGCTTGAATTCATGCGAAATAGGAAAAACTCCAGCTCCATACCAGTTTTATAGCCGAAACCAAGTTCCTCAGCACTTTTCAAAGCTTTAATTAAGGCGTTTCTAGGATCACCAATGAACGGTTCACCATTGAGCGTGTGAACGTTGCAAATTAAGCGCGCAGTACTGCGGTCACTATCCCACGGTAGTACAGTAAAGGTATTTAGGTCGGGAAAGAGAGTCATGTCACTTTCGGCAACACGGGCAAACCCTTCAATGGATGAGCCATCAAAGTGCGATCCGTGTTCGATCACTTTTTTGAGCGCGCTATTAGGCACAGTGACACTTTTCACCATCCCTGTTATGTCTGTAAACCACAAATCAATAAATTGAACACGCTGTTCTTCAATAACAGCGAGGACAGTTTCTTTTGTTGACATCGTCAATACCTTTGCCAGTAAGAACGCTCATGAAAACAGTAATCCGAACTAACGGGAAACCTGAAGCATGTATTCAGATAAACATTAACGCGATTATGCCATCGAAAATATAGTATAACGAGGTTGTGTAGACTAATCCTATTGTGGGGAGTACCAAATCAATGCTAGAAAAAACTAGTCAGACAGAACAATCATTCCGATTGACTGACGGCACCGAGATGTCCCAAAAGTGCCTCAATACCTAGCAAATAGCTGCGCCAGCCAAAGCCACTGATTTGCCCTAGGCACACAGGAGCTAGTAACGATCTGTGGCGAAATTCTTCACGCGCATGAACATTTGATAAATGTACCTCGACCACTGGCAACCCTATAGCGCTTATAGCGTCCCGTAACGCAACGGACGTGTGGGTGTAAGCGCCCGGATTAAAGACCACGCCATCCGCCCAATTACGAGCAACATGCAATATATCTATAAGTGCCCCTTCATGGTTGGATTGTTCGGCGCGTAGTTCGGCTTTGTGCCGATGAGCATGGTCAGTAGCCAAATTGTTGATATGCTCAAGCGTAATGCTGCCATATACGTCGGGTTCGCGAGTGCCCAATAAATTCAGATTCGGCCCATGCAACAATAGAATTTGCTTAGCCATGTTGTGCTCTCCTCACACAAGTAACTGACCACATTCCCGGCAAGATTCCAAACTAGCGACATACGAGAGATTGCATGTTTTACAGAATTTACGGTCTTCACCAATAGAAGCTGAAACTACTGCCGTCGCCATATTGCGGTCAATGCCCGCAGCCGTCAGATCGCGGATGACATACTCTACGGGGTCTCCTGCCTGCAATCGGGACTTAACAGAATTGAGCAGTTCAACTGCATTCACAGGCGTAGTAGGCGGTGCGTATTTTAGAACATCAATATTGTAAGCATGGAGACAAGTCTGACATTCGATGAACTCGCCAACATCACCCATTGGAACAATCGGAATGAAATACAATGCGAAATAGCGTTTGGCATGTTTGCGCTCATAGGCGCGCTGAGTCTGACAATGCGGACAGTAGAATTCTCCGCTCCCAATAGTTTTGGTTTTGTGGCGTGTACCAAAAATAATCATGGATTTATCCTGCCAAATCTTTTAGTACACTAATCACAGTCTCTTTTGGCACGTCTTCAACGATGGTGGGCTTGCACAGTCCACTTAACAATACAAAACGCGAGCGTCCGCTTAACCATTTTTTGTCAGTAGCCATTGCATCAAGAAGCGCATTGGGGTCAAGATTCCCCAAACGCGTTGGCAGGCCTGCTGTAAAGACTATATCTTCGATTTCTTCGGTCAGGGCGGCATCAGTCAGATGAAGGGCATATGATAAGCGCGCAGCGGCGACCAATCCCACCCCGACCGCTTCACCATGCAACCAAGAATATTTTGACACGCGTTCTATGGCGTGGGCAAAGGTGTGCCCCAAGTTCAAGTGAGCACGGATATTTTGTTCATATGGATCTTTTTCGACAATATCTACCTTGACCTGCACAGCTCGGCGCACAAGTTCCGTTGCTGTATCTTTTGACCACAGTGTCTGATCAAGCAGACTTTCATCTGCTAACAAACCGTGTTTGATGACTTCAGCCATACCGCAGCGCCATTCGCGATCCGGCAAGCTAGTGAGAACATCGGGGTCAATTAACACAACATCCGGCTGTTTGAAAGCACCAACTAGATTCTTGCCCTGAGGGAGATCAACACCAACTTTTCCACCCACGCTTGAGTCGACCATTGCTAATAGGCTGGTGGGAATTTGCAACAAGCGCACGCCGCGCATATAGGTAGCAGCGGCAAAACCTGCGGTATCACCGACAACGCCACCACCCAAAGCAATTACTGTGCCATTGCGATCAAGGCCAAAATCAACAAATTGGGAATAGAGGTTAGAGATTGTTTCTAAGTTCTTGTATTGTTCTCCATCGAGCATAAGTACCAATGCAGCATTGAGCAAAGAAGCAACAAGCTTTTCGCCATATATTGGTGCAATGCTACTATTGGTGACTACAATAGTGCGGGCTACAGCACAAAAGTCATTAACATTCGCGAGCAAACCGGGAGCAATATAAATGTCGTAGTCACCGCCGGGTGCGGTCACACGGATGCGGTCTGCCATAATTGCACAATTTCCTCTGCAACCTGTTCGGGCGACTTTTCGGTGGTATCAATTTGAATGGGAATTGCGTCGTAAGCGGCACGCCGTTTCTCTAAAAGTCCACGCCAATCCCCTTTTAGCAACGGGCGTTCAATAGTGTCCGTTGACAACCGTGAAATAATTGCCTCAGGAGAGGCTGTCAAACAAATGACCATTCCTGATGCTATCATCACATCACGATTACTTTCATCAACAAGCATTCCGCCACCCGTAGAAATTACATAGCCGCCTTGAGCAGCAAGAAAGCGACACATGCGTTTTTCAACATGCCGGAAACCCTGCTCCCCCTGGCGCTGGAACAATTCGGGGATGCTCATTCCCAGACGGCGGACGATTTCCTCATCGGTATCGATGAAGGGACGAGATAATTTCTCAGCCACAATGCGCCCGACTGTGGACTTACCAGTACCCATAAAGCCAGTGATTACAAGATTGCGATTGTTAGTCATAACCAAAACGCCACTCCACATTGTTCATTGGCAAATCGTTCAAGCGTGCCTGACGCAAAGACTTATAACGCGGCATCATTTCATCCAGACTATCGCCCCCAAGTTTTTCGATTAGCGCGTCGGAGATGACAATTGACATCATTGCTTCTCCGATAGGTACGGCACGCGGCAAAGCGCAGAAATCGCTCCGTTCATAAGTGGTAACTTCCGGTTCGCCAGTGGCTAGATTTACAGAGTCCATTCCTAGCAAGATGGTAGCGATTGGTTTCATCGCCACTCGAGCCACAATGGGTTCACCCGTCGAAATGCCACCTTCCGTACCACCAGCACGATTGGTTTTGCGCCCAAGTGTACCATCTTCACGCGTGCGGTAGATCGCATCATGCACCTGCGAACCGCGCCTGCTAGCGTTATCAAAGGCTTCTCCAATTTCTGCGCCTTTCATGGCGTGAATACTTACCATAGCCGCAACAATACGCGCATCCAAGCGGCGATCCCAGTGAACGTGTGACCCCAGTCCGGGCGGGACGTTGAGCGCGACAACTTCAAATACTCCTCCTAAGGTGTCCTTGTCAATTTTGATCTGGCGAATGGCCTCGTGCATCGGCTCAACAGCGGATGCCACTGGACACCGAACATCATTCGCTTCAGCTAATTGAAACCTCTCAATGTATGACATGTCCGGATCTATGCTGGCCTTAATATCCCCAATTTGCACGATATAACCGCCGATTTGGATATCAAATTGCGCCAGTAGTTTTTTACAGATTGCGCCGACAGCAACGCGCATGGTGGTTTCACGAGCACTGGCGCGTTCCAAAGCTACACGTAAGTCGCCGTACCCATACTTTATCGCCCCCGTCAGATCAGCGTGGCCGGGACGGGGAGTGGACATAGGCGTGATGTCCTTCTCTTTCCAGTTTTTGAAGTCTCTATTTTCGACGAGCAAGGCAATTGGGCCACCGGTCGTCACGCCATTCATGACACCAGCCGTGATGCGAACTTCGTCACGTTCGATGCTCATGCGTCCGCCAGAGCCATAGCCCTGCTGACGACGTGCTAGCTCCTGATTAATGTCTTCCGATGTGAGGGGAAACCCTGCCGGAAAGCCTTCAATTATGGCCGTCAACATCGGCCCATGTGATTCTCCTGCGGTCAGAAAGCGGATCATTGGCCCTCTTTTACTGTTTTCGTTCTTGTAGTGCTTCTTGTGCGGCTTTGAACATCACATCAATGGGCGGTTCCAGCCCCGTCCAAATTTTAAAGGCGGCTGCGCCTTGCCGGACTAGCATACCCAATCCACTAACAGCCTGTCCACCATGCGCTTCTGCCATCTCCATCAAACGTGTACGCTGAGGGCGATAAATCATATCGTAAAGTACAATATTTTCGGGGAACGCTACACCATTTATCCAAGGACTTTCATCCACGTTCGGCCACATGCCAACAGGCGTAGTGTTCACAATTAGCGAAGGGGATTGTTCGACAGCCTCATCCAACGTGCAGGTATTTACATCAAAAATACCGGCGGAAATTGCCAGATCCGCCAGCATAACATTGGCTTTTTCGAGAGTCCGATTTACAACCAGCACCCGCGACCCTTCCCGTGCCAACCCATATACAGCCGCACGGGCCGCACCGCCTGCACCCAGTACAACGACTGTCTTATCCCTAAGTGGCACGTGGAGAGACGTTAGGTCGTCAATAAATCCGGCAACATCGGTATTTGTACCAACATTACTACGGAAATCGATGGTGTTCACCGCGCCAACAGCCCGTGCGCGCTCGTCGGGAAGCACGAAGGGCATGACAGCTTCTTTAAGCGGAACCGTGACATTAACACCAATAAAGCCACCCTCATCCCGTAGAATACGGAGACTTTGCCGGACGATATCCGGTGGAACTGGTGCAAGCTCATAACTCCAGTCATTTAGACCGAGTGCGCTAAAAGCAGCATTGTGCATAACTGGGCTGATACTGTGGGTAACCGGCCAACCAATAACACCAACTTTGTTCATGAATTAGATCAAACCTTTACCAAGCGATGCCCTATAATGAAGGCACTAGACACCAAGAAGTGAGGAAGAGTACAGCATTGAAACCATGGCGTATTGCCCATAACAACCGTAGCAATTTGCATTACCCCACATAGTCCAAAAACCAGCACGAGGACCGCACACCCAACACCCCATACCTGCAACTTGCGCCGTTCATGCTCATGTGTTTGCAACTGTGCCACCGTGACGCGCTCGTTACCACCGCACACAACACAGGGCACGTATTCAAACGATTTCTGTGTCCCTTGTCCAGTTTCATGCCATGACCACCATCGCTTTCCACCACTCCCATTGCAGACCGGACAAATCTGAAGCACCTGAAGACGCTGCCACTGTTCAAGTTCCAACGTACTTACTGTGCCAATGCCTTTGCATATTGTGCAAGCTTCCGCACGTTGGATCTCTACCTCGGATGCTACGGCCCGATTGCGGGTTCTAAAGACATAGACCCGGTGCCGCATTCCTGTGCCATCGCAGGCCGGACACGGTAAGGTGCTCTGAAGGTCAGCGGCCATACGTTAAGGTACTGCTTCGACGTGAACATCTCCACCTAAGCCTGCCAAAGTCTCGGCAAACCCGGGGAACGAATCGCTTGCACAGCGAGCATCCAGTACTGTTGTTGTTCCATCTGCTACCAGTCCGGCGACGCTTAAACTCATGGAAACGCGGTGATCGTCGTGCCCATCTACCACGTTGCCTCTTAGTTGCTGGCGGCCGTTTATCACAAACCCATCAGGTGTTTCTTCAATAGCTGCTCCCATCTTCGCAAGCTCTGCAGCCATAACCGAAATGCGGTCGGTTTCTTTGACGCGCAGCTCCTGAGCATCGCGTACTACCGTCCGCCCTTCTGCGTTCACGGCGGCGACCATCAATACCGGAAACTCGTCAATCATCTCGACCACAACATTTCCCCCAACCTCTGTACCGTGCAGAGCGCTGTGACGGACACGAATTTCCCCAACAGGCTCTCCAGCTTCAAGGCCAGTTTCGGTTACCGTGATGTCCGCCCCCATTGATTTCAAAACGTCCACGATACCCGTTCGAGTGGGATTGAGATTTATTCCAGTAAGGGTTATGTCACTATCAGGCACGAGAAGACCAGCGACGATCAGGAAGGCAGCAGAGGAAATGTCACCGGGAACTGTCAGGTCAATCGGCTTCAGGCCGCCATTTGGGGTAAGTACAATTGTCGTACCGTCACTGCTAACATCAACACCCATTGCACTCAACATGCGTTCCGTGTGGTCACGTGCTGGACCGGGCTGAACCACAGCAGTAGCACCTTTCGCAAACAGACCAGCAAGAAGAACCGCGCTCTTGACCTGAGCGCTCGCCATCGGCATATCGTATTTGATGCCATGCAAAGGAGCAGGTTTAATTGTTAATGGAGCCCTATCGTTGGTGGCGCGAATGTCCGCTCCCATCATCTGAAGGGGGGTGAGAATACGCTTCATCGGGCGACGACGAAGCTGCTCACTACCATCAAGGACACTTTCAAAGGGCTGTCCACACATAATGCCCGCAATAAGACGTATGCCCGTTCCAGCGTTAACCAGATTTAGGGGGCCGGAGGGCTGGCTAAATTTCGCACCATGAATAGTCAATTCATTTTTGCTGTGACGTTCAACTTGAATCCCCAACGCTTGTACAGTTGCCAACGAAGCTTCGGTATCACCAGCAGCTAACCACCCGCGCACACGGGTTGTACCCTGTGCCATCGCACCGAACATTACAGCGCGGTGAGAAATCGACTTGTCACCCGGCACCGTAGTCTGTCCGCTCAGGGGTTTGCCGGGCCTAACTTTGAAACAATCACTTGCTACCATTTTTGTTCCCGTTCTCGTATTTTTGATACCATTTCACTCGCGCTTCGCGGGCTGGACGTAGAAAATCCCCTAACTTTTGATCATCGTGCGAAATGAGCATGGCTTCCAACATTGCCAACTGCATTCGAAATAAAGCTAATAGCGTGGCAACAGCCTGTGTATTGGTGCCAACCACATCACCCATCATCTGTACATCCTGCCCTGCCAAACGTGACATGTCGCGAAAGCCACCTGCAACCAATTCCCATACAGTTGGATCGATTTCGCCTTCTTTGGCAACCGTCGCTACCAAAGCTGAACTAAGCAAGTACGGCAAATGACTGATTGCGGCTACTAGATGGTCATGCCTATTGGCTTCCATCTCAAACGGGACGGCATCCAGAGCTTCGAGCAGTTCAAGCGCCCGGAGTCGTGTGGCAGGAGTCGTGCGACGGGTTGGGCACAGGACAAAGGGTCGCCCTTTGAACAAGGTCGCTTCGCTCGCTTGCACACCGTTAGCGTCGCGGCCCGTCATCGGATGTCCACCAATGGCATGAATACCAACAGGTAGACGCCCCATCGCTTCGCATATATCATGTTTCGTGCCACCAATATCAATCAGCAATGTGTTCGAGCGCAGATACGATCCAATGCGCTGTTCTACCATTGTTTGGATCATCCGCACCGGTGCTGCTAGAATAACCGTATCAGCCTCAGAAACCCCCGATTTCAAATCATCAGTCGCTTCATCCACCAAACCTTTTTCGAGGGCATACAGCCGAGATTCAATGTTTGGTTCAATGCCCGTAATTTTCTCGGCGTGGGAACGGAGCGCCAAAGCAAGCGAACCACCCATCATCCCCAAACCGACGACCGCCAAATGGCGGGTCTTAAAGCCACCTGCTCCCATAATAACTACGCCGTCCGTCCTACTGCTTCCGCAATTCGTTTTACCTGCTGTACCATTGACCGGAAACGATCATAGCGCAGACTCTGCCGACCATCAGAATACGCTTTTTCAGGTTCGGGATGAACCTCCACAATCAGGCCATCCGCACCGGCTGCTACCGCTGCGCGGGCAATAGGTTCAACATATTCCGAATAGCCAGTTCCATGACTAGGATCGGCAATGATGGGTAGATGCGTTAGTGCCTTTAGTACAGGAATAGCATTTACGTCAAAGGTGTTACGGGTGGCTTTTTCGAAAGTGCGTATACCACGTTCACACAGCATCACGCGATTGTTACCATGCGATAAGACGTACTCTGCGGACATCAATAAGTCTTCAACCGTACTACTCATACCGCGCTTCAGTAAAATGGTATGCTGGCTTTCACCGACTTTATTAAGCAAACTGAAATTTTGCATGTTGCGCGCGCCAATTTGCAGTACGTCGGCATACTGACAGACCATTTCGACCTGCGCGGTGTCCATTACTTCAGTCACCACCGGTAATCCCGTGCGTTCGCGCGCTTCGGCCATCCATTGTAACGCTTTCTCACCATGCCCTTGAAAACTGTAAGGTGATGTGCGGGGTTTGAATGCTCCACCTCGTAAAGCGGTGGCGCCCGCTTCGCGCATTTCACAGGCGATTTCAATGATCTGTTCGCGACTCTCTACAGAGCAAGGGCCTGCGATGATAAGCACCTGGTTATCACCCATATGTGAACCGTTGAGGGGAACCGTTGTATCCAGCGGGTGAAAGTGACGGCTAGCGAGCTTGTAGGGAGCCGTGATACGCACTACTTTTCCACATCCATTGATCCGTAATTTTCTTCACGCAACGGCGTGGGACTTTCCCCTACCACCCCAACAATGGTATGCTGTTCGCCCTGTGACAGATGAGCTTTATAGCCATCGGCTTCGATACGAGCGATGACACCGGAAATGTTAGCTGAGGTCGACTCGGGTTTCATCACCACAATCATTTATCATCTCCTCCATTTATGACAAGGCGATTGTCAGGATATAAGTCAGGGCGAAGTGCCATTGCACCGCCCATGTAGACGTGTTTAATTTCATCCAATGTGCGTGCGGTGTTCCAGTGAATGAGTACGCGGATACACATCGGGATGCCATTCACTACTTCGACTTCTAGAGCCCCCATTAAGGCTGTTCTATGCCAGCCCATATCACGGGCGGCCTTAGCAGGAAATACGGCATTCAGGTCCGGCGTGGTCGTAAAAATAACGCTGGCAACATCATCTTCATGAATATCATTTGTCTCAATAAGTGCCTCTAATAGTTTCTGGGTTGCATTCAATATTTCCTCCGCCGTGTTTTGATTTACCGTCGTAGCCCCACGCACTCCACGTACCATAACTGTCATAAAACTGACCCTTTCGCTTTAGCGATTCGCAACAAAAAAGGCGCGGAGCGTATGCTCTGCGCCTTTGAGTTTCCTCAATCTCACAAGTCAGATAGACCTGTTTTCACCCGGCATGCAACGCTCAGCCTGTTCTATGTGGCAGCTAAAGTAATAATAATAGGCAGGAGCGTAAACGTTTGAAATCATCGTAACTCGGTTTAGATTTGTGAACGCGCGGAAGCATAACACGGCAGCGCGTTATTTGTCAACAAGTTGGCAAAAACGGTGTGCAGGGTATTTGGAGGTAAGTTTGCAGTGCTGTGCCCCTACTACGTCTTCATCACCCGACCAGCTTAGAATAATAAGCATGGTATGCGGGAGAACGAACGAACGCGGACGAGGCGTGCCGGTAGGACGGAAGAAAACGGTGGAGGGGGACTTTATCATAGTCCCCACCCCCAAACCCCCTCCCAATAGCGATGAGGAGGGGGCTTAAAAGACCAAATGGGATCAAGTTATCTGCTATTTTCAGCCAAAATTGATATCCACCGTTTAGGGTAGTGCTACCGGCATACCTCGTCCCTACGGCACGAAGATGTTTAGTATTTGACTGTCATGGCAGCGCCTAGCATGTGAACACTACCTGTCAGATAACAGGTCGTTGTGGCGTTGCAAACTTTCAGCATTGTGCCTGATGTCGTCTTCCTGCGTGCCATATTGGGCCTCCCATTCTTCTTCGCTCGATTTTTTAATAGGGTGTTCCATTTCGATTTCCTCATCTTCGTAGGTACGGGGATGGGTGTGGAGGTGGGAATTTAATTTTAGGAGGCGATCAACAAGCTGGGTAAGAATGGTGACCCGTTGTTGGGGTGTGGTAAAAGCAGCCTCGTCTACGAAGGATGTGGAGAGGCGAAGCACTTCGGACATGATCTGGCGGCGCAGGTAGGTTAAGACTTGCAAGTCATCTTCAAGGTCGGGCAGGTCAGTTGGCGGCAGCGGCAGAGGGGGGTGCTGCCGCTTATTTTCAGCGTAAAATCGGCGGCGCCATGTATAAAGGGTGCGCTCCGGGATGCCCAACTGCCGGGACGCGAGGACGACGTTACCGCCGAGACGCTCCAGTTGAAGCAACGCAGCGGTTTTTTCGGAGGGGGTATAGGTGATATGTGACACAGGTTTAATCCGATCTCCAAGAAAGGTTGGGTAGATACATCATGATGGTGGTTGAAAAGCAAGTGATGAATGCAAGCCGTGAACGCGGACGGGAAGTAGCAAATCCGTACGGTGAGAATGTGTTTTTAGAATGACAGGCGCTACATCCCGCACCGTATGATGATTATCAACACCAAATTATTGCACACATGTTCTTATTTTGGGTGACCATTTGGCCGAACATTTGGTCACTCTTTGCGCCGGCTGACGTTAACCATTTTGAGAGAGCGGGATTGTTAAGAAGGTTAGCAGATGGTTGGAAAGCGGTTTGGGGCGGTTTGTAAATTCTAACTCATTGACAGCGGAAACAATTCCATAGAAGCCGCGCGGGAATGCGAACGCATTGAAACTGAAGATGAGTTCAGGGCGATTTTAACGGGTCAAAATAGAAAGATTTCCGGTATGGGGCGGTCAGCAGTGCGCCCCTGCAAAACATTGTGACCAACTTTGAACTTATAGATCAATTTGATGTATTTGCCATGTTGGTGCGGGAGGATATACGCGCTAAGGGCGCTAATCCTACCCTACTCAACCGATTGGTGAAAACAATAAATCGTATCAATATCGTTCAATCGTCCAGTGCTGATCGCAAGGCTGCGCCAAGCTCACGGACCTTTTCAACATCGCGCAGCTTGATAAGAGCGCTGGCAACGATGAAGCCATTGACTAATCCTTTTAGCTGGCGGGCGTGTTCAGGTGTGGAGATTCCAAAGCCCAGCACTAATGGTTTGTCCGTTTTGGCACGGACGCGGGCGATGTAGTCGGTCAAGTCGGGGGGCAACTGTGTGCGCGCGCCAGTGATGCCGGTGACGGATACAAGATAAATGAAACCTGTAGCGTGCTTTGCAACTAATTCAATACGTTCGGCATTGCTGGTGGGTGCGAGGAAAAACACCAGCGCCAGCCCTTCGCGCTGGCAAGCCGAAGCGAACATATCGGCTTCTTCCGGCGGGAGATCGGGGATAATCAGACCATCTGCGCCCGCAGCTTTCGCGGCGCTGACAAAGCGTTCGACACCGTAAGCCAACATAGGATTCACATAACCCATCATGAACATGGGCTGTTGGACACCCCGTTCACGCAGAGTCTGCACAGCATCCAAGCATTTCTGGACGGTGATACCATTGTTGAGCGCGGTCTGGGTGGCGATTTGTATAGTTGGGCCGTCGGCTAATGGGTCACTGAAGGGTATGCCGATCTCGAAGCCATCTACCCGTTCTCCGGCTAAGGCCACTATTGTTTCGATGGACTGCTCATAGGTGGGGTAGCCAATCGTGAAAAAAGGTAAAGGCTGGTCGACCTCTGAATTTGCTTTTTCAAACATGGCGGCAACAGCGTCAATTCCAGTCTTGATGGTTGGGCTAGTCATATTTACCTACTCATGGTTTGATATTCGTCGAAAAATGCGGCAAGCACCGTTTCAAGCCCGTAAGCAATGGGAATCTGCTTGATCTCAGCACTGTTAAAGGCGGCTAACTGCTGACCTTCAAATAACTGGATGTCCTCTATGGCACAAGGCAATTGACCGACATATACATAGTTTTCAACTGTGTGTTGTTTGCCATTCAGCGCGAAATGGTGTTCGACAAAGCGCCAAAAGGTGACTGGTGGCGCAGGTGCGATTTCCTCAAGTAATTCGCGGCGCATGGCCTCATCCGGTGATTCGCCATGTTCGATAGCGCCGCCGAGGGTTGCCCAATGGGCGGGAAATGGCAAACCGGGCTTATCATCCCGCAACTGAATAACCAATTTGTTCTCCGACGTAAGCAGCAAAGCACTTACGCAGCGGCGAACAGGAGGCAACTCAGTCAATGTTCAACTCTTTCATAATGGTATTCAAGTCCTTGTCACCCCGCCCTGACAGGTTGACGAGGATAACTGAATCTTTCGACATGGTCGGTGCACGCTTAATGGCTTCAGCGACGGCGTGTGAACTTTCCAGTGCGGCAATGATGCCTTCGGTCTGCGCCAATTTGTGCAGCCCAGCAAGTGCTTCTTCATCGGTTGCAAGGGTGTAGAAAGCACGCTCGATCTGGCGGAGATGAGCATGTTCTGGCCCAACCGAAGCGTAATCCAGTCCGGCAGAAACACTGTGAGTATTGATGATCTGGCCGTCTGCATCTTGAAGCACAAAAGAGCGTGTGCCCTGTAACACGCCGGGTCTACCAAAGCGGGGATCAGCAAAACGGGCGGCATGTTCACCGCTGTCAATCCCATGCCCGCCAGCCTCCACACCGATCAAATCCACATCATCTTCACGGAAGGCATGGAAAAGGCCAATGGCATTGCTGCCACCACCTACGCAGGCAATGGCGACATCCGGCAGGCGTCCGATTTGGTCAAGCATCTGCTGGCGGGCTTCTGTGCCAATGACACTCTGGAAATCGCGAACCATCATGGGATAAGGATGCGGGCCTAAAGCCGAACCCAACAAGTAAAAACTGGTGCGAACATTGGTAACCCAATCGCGCATGGCCTCGTTAATGGCATCCTTGAGGGTTTTGCTACCACTCTCCACTGGAATTACTTCGGTGCCAAGCAATTTCATGCGAAAAACGTTAGGCTGCTGGCGTGCCATGTCCACACTGCCCATGTAGACATGACATTCTAGACCAAGCAACGCAGAAGCGGTGGCGCTGGCAACACCGTGCTGCCCGGCTCCCGTTTCAGCGATGATTCGCTTTTTGCCCATACGCTGCGCGAGCAAGGCTTGACCGAGGGCATTGTTGATTTTATGTGCACCGGTGTGCGCCAAATCTTCGCGCTTGAGGTAAATCTGAGCGCCGCCCAAGATCTGTGACAAGCGGCGGGCATAGGTCACAGGTGTGGGACGCCCGGTATAGGTACGGTGGAGGTGCAGCAACTGCTGTTGAAACTGCGGGTCGGCCATTGCTTCATTGTAGGCAGCCGTCAATTCATCTAGCGCAGGGATAATGGTTTCCGGCACAAAGCGCCCGCCAAATTCGCCATAATAACCACGTTCATCGGGGACATTGGTTACGCCTGTCTTAATATATGTAGTCGTTTCAACCATAGTGATATTCAGCTTTCTACACTTGCGGACAGATTGTACGGACGCCGGTCAATTGAAGGGCGATTAGAGCGCATATGGAAATTAGCTTGCGTGTGGCACGGCGCGCTTAGAACCCCCTCACTAACATCAGATTAGAACCCTGAAAGGTTTATTCATCCCAGTCTTTGGATTACGAATGAACTCCTCCCATCACAAAATGTTTAATTTTCAGATCAACACTTATGAAGAACTGACCCAAAGTTGACATGATTTTCAGGGCGGACGAGGCATGCCTCGTCCCTACAGAGTAAGTGTTCATTTTGTGTTGCTCATTAACTTGATATTGTGCCAATTCTGATTCGGTTCTCTATTAGGGACTTTTGGCGGCGGTAATAAAGGCCGCGACTTTACTGGCATCTTTCTTGCCGGGCTGCCCTTCGTTTTCGACACCGCTGGCTACATCTACGCCCCACGGTTGGATGGCCTGAACACGACCAGCAACATTTTCGGGCGTCAGCCCACCTGCCAACATCAGGCGGGGAACTTCGGCCTTAACGGCCAGTGCAACTTCGATGCTGGCTTGTTCACCTGTGCCGCCGTACAAGTTGGGATGGTAAGCATCCAGCAGCAAGGACGGCCAGCGTTCATCCGTTGGAGAATGGGGCTTGAAGTAGTTCACATCGTCTAGCGCCTGTGCCATATTCATGGGCCGGATAGCCTTGAAACCGATGCCATAGAGTTCTTTGAGCATGTCATCAGACTCGTCACCATGCAGTTGAGCGCACTGCAAGCCGGCTTTGCGGGTTATGGCCGAAATGACACCCACCACCTCATTGACAAACACACCAATAAGGATGGGACACTGTGCGCCAATTTGGGCGCGTAAGGCATCACAAATCTGGGCGGCAGACTCAGGCGATACGTAACGCGGGCTTTTCTTAAAGAAATTGAACCCCAGCATATCCGCGCCGTTTTCGGCAGCGAATAGCGCATCCTCAAAATTTGTAATGCCACAAATTTTTACTTTGACCACGTTGATACCCTCTTATTGAGTTAGCGGCACAGTTTTCACATTGCGACTCTGGTTGCTATACAACCGGACTTCGCGGGCGATATCCCCGGCTTTGACCAACCCCTCACCCACCAATACGGCGCGTGCACCACAAGCGCCCATGCGCTGAACATCTGCGACACTGCGAATGGCGCTTTCAGCGACTAAGGTGACGTTTTCGGGAACAAGCGCGGCTACACGCTCGGTGGTGCTTAAATCTTCATGGAATGAACGCAAGTCGCGGTTATTCACCCCGATGAGGGTTGCGCCGATGCGTAAGGCACGTTCCAATTCGTCCTCATTGTGGACTTCGACCAGCGCGGACATATGCAGTTCCGTAATCAGCGTGTGCAAATCACGTAGTTGTGAATCTTCCAGCGCCATGACGATCAATAAGACCGCATCAGCCCCCGCGACACGGGCTTCATAGATTTGATGGGGGGCAATGATGAAGTCTTTCCTCAATACGGGCAGCCGTACAGCGGCACGCACCGCACGCAAATCATCAAGACTGCCCTGGAAAAATGGCCCATCAGTCAAGACGGAAATAGCAGAAGCGCCATTTTCTTCATAGGTTCGGGCGAGGCGTACCGGGTTGAAATCTTTGACGAGCAACCCTTTGCTCGGAGACGCTTTCTTCACCTCACTGATTAATGCTACTGTGTCGCGATACAGCGCTGCTTTGAAGTCACGCGGGGGCAAGGCTGTGTGAGCATCTCGTTCGACCTGTGTTCTTAAAGTCGGATTTTGGTGAACGGCCTCAAGATCAACCTGCTTTCGAAGGAGAATTTTGTCCAATATTGTGTCGGTTTTTACAAACATAAAAGCACCTATGCTGAACAACCATATCCCAAGTCCCTACTGTATCACTGCAAATTTCTGCGAATACGAAATTAATTCGTCGAGCTTGGTGAGAGCCGCGCCGCTATCAATGATCTGTGTTGCCAGTTGGATACCTTCAGCCATATCCACAACTCTTTCAGCAGCGACGAAAGCGGCACCCGCATTCAATAAAACAACGTCACGCTTAGCATCTTTGACCTCACAACTGAGGATGCCACGCAAAATGGAAGCATTCGTCGGCGCATCGTCACCTAATAAGTCACTGATATTGGCACCCTTAAATCCGTAATCATGGGGGTCAATGTCATAGCTGTGGACACCGCCCGATTTGAAATGACTGACGCGGTTAGGGCCAGTGGTGGTCAATTCGTCCAGACCGCCGTAACCACTGACAATCATAGCTGATTTTGAACCCAACTTACCCAGAACATGTGCTAAGAAGTCGGTTAGATCAGCGGTGAACACGCCCATGAGCTGACGCTGCGCCCCAGCGGGGTTGGTCAGTGGTCCCAAAATATTGAAAATCGTGCGGATTGCCATCTGTTTGCGCGGGCCAATGGCGTGTTTCATGGCAGGATGAAGTTTGGCAGCAAATAGAAACCCAATGCCAACTTCATCTATGCACTGACCTACTTGTTCCGGGGTCAGGTCAAGATTAACTCCTAACTCCTGCAAGACATCGGCACTGCCACACTTGCTGCTGGCGGCGCGATTGCCATGTTTGGCAACCTTGATATCCGCACCGGCAGCGACGAAGGCAACGGTTGTGCTGATATTGAATGTACCGGAACGGTCACCGCCCGTTCCACATGTATCAAGAAGGTCGCCATTGCCGGAACTGGGGACATGGTAGGCGTTAGCACGCATGGCACGGGCGCTTCCAGTGATTTCGTCCTGTGTCTCGCCTTTCATACGAAGCGCCATCAAATAGGCCCCAATTTGAGCCTCAGTTGCGCCACCCGTCATGATCTGCTGCATCACAGCTTCCGCTTCTTCTTCCTGAAGATGTCCGAAGCGGCTGAGTACATCTAATGCGCGTTGAATATCCATATTCTCCCCTGTCATACACCAACCAACTCCCGCACTTCGCGGAGTGTCTGGTCTGCCACCGCACTCGCACGTTCAGCGCCGGTGGCAATAAGATTGTCCAGATATCCGGGACTTTCTGTGATTTCACGATAACGTGTTTGTATGGGTTCAAGTGTTTTGACGACTACATCAACCAATTCTCGCTTCAAGAATCCGTAACCTTTCCCTCCAAACTTTTCCTCAATGGAGGGTCGGGATTCACCTGACAGCACTTCATATAAGGTCAACAGATTGAGGACTCCCGGAGAAGCATGATCGAAACGTACCTCGCTTCCGGGATCGGTCACAGCTGACATGATAGCCTTCTTGATGGTGCCGTGTGTGTCGAGCAAATTGATGGCATGACCTTTACGTGTTTCTGCCAAGCTTTTGCTCATCTTGGCAGTGGGATCGTCCAGTCCCATAATGCGCGCACCACTTGGGCGGTTCATAGTGGCAGGCAGCGGAAAATAGTCTGCGCCAAACAAGTGATTGAAGCGCTGGGCGATATCACGTGTGATCTCGACATGCTGATTTTGATCGTCGCCAACTGGCACAAAATCTGCCTTGTATATGAGGATGTCCGCGGCCTGCAAGGCGGGATAAGCAAACAAACCCGTGCCGATCGTTTCTTGAAGGCTGGCTTTGCTCTTAAATTGTGTCATTCGTTCCAACCAGCCCATTGGTGTACAACACGTCAGTATCCAACCTAAATACGCGTGAGAGGGCACGTCAGACTGCAGGAAAAGAACTGATTCGTTGGGATCAAGGCCCGCGGCAATGTAAAGTGCCACGACACGACGAGCATTTTCCCTTAATTCTGAAGCTTTCACTGCTTCGGGGATCGTCAACGCATGCAAATTGGCGATCATGTAGTAATTCTTATAGAGGTGTTGATTCTGCACCCACATGCTTAAGGCACCAACGTAGTTGCCGATATGGAGGATTCCAGTCGGTTGAATACCTGACAGTACCACTTTTTTGCTTGTGGGTTGGGTGGTGCTTGTCGTAGGCTGTGGTTCTGCTACCGTCATTCTAAGTTACACTCCTTCAAAGACACGAACATCCAAAAAATTCTTTAACAAACTTGGCCCGTGGGTAGTCAATATGCTCTCGGGATGGAACTGCACACCGTACACTGGAAACTGCTTATGTTTCATGCCCATAATAAGACCATCTTCAGTGCGAGCGGTGATCGATAGACAGTGCGGTACTGTTTCTTCAAGAACAATGAGGCTGTGGTAACGGGTCGCTTCAAACGGATTGGGCAATCCCTCAAATATTCCATCACCTTCGTGATATACCATGCTGGTCTTCCCATGCATCAAGTGTGGAGCACGGGAAACGACACCGCCATATACCTGTCCAATACATTGATGCCCCAAACAAACGCCAAGAATAGGGGTTGTTGGTCCTAGTTCACGGAGTATTTCAAGCGAAACTCCACTGTCGTCCGGGTCGCCGGGACCGGGCGAAATGACGATGTGGCTGGGCTGCATAGCGCGCACTTCACTTATTGTAATTTGATCGTTGCGTTCGACGTGAAGATCGGCCCCCATCTCTCCCATAACCTGTACCAAGTTATAGGTAAAACTGTCGTAGTTATCAATTACTAAAATCATGTGGATTCCTCCAGCTCTTGCACCTTTTGAGACGGCATGCCTTCAAGATGGGTTACATCGTCAGCGGCGACAAGCTGCCATACGCCCTGATCATCACGCTTAATAGTGGTGACTGACGTGTTACTGACATCAACAGATCCAAAGACGATGTTCGGAATAATATTTGACAGTAGTGCGTTGATAGCGGTCGAATGAGAAATAACCGCGATGGTCTCCCCTTTATCTTGCATGAGGATGTCGTCAAACAACTTTAACATGCGCTCTCGCACTTCTTTACGGGACTCTCCTTGCGGTACACGATATGTATCTGGCTCGGCACGGAACTGCTGATACTCTGCCGGATACCATGCTTCTATTTCCTTTTGGGTCAGCCCTTGCCAACTCCCGATATCACGTTCACGTAAGCGCGCATCGGGAAAAGGGGTAAACCCTAATTTATCAGCCAAAATATCAGCAGTTTCTAGCGCACGTTTCAGATCACTGGTGTACAAGGCACTAGAACCAATATTTCGAATGAAATTTGCAAGTCGCTGAACCTGTCGTTTACCGTGTTCATTCAGCGGCACTGCAACCCAGCCCTGAAAACGCAAATCACGATTCCAGTCAGTTTCTCCCGGACGAATGAAAATCACACGTTTGACGGTCAAAATTCCTCCTAGAGCAAGCCATTTTCGGCATATTGTATTGCAGCAGCAACTGCTTTTGCTTTGTTGATCGATTCTTGAAATTCTTTGGCGGGGTCACTATCGGCAACAATTCCAGCGCCGGATTGCAATGAAACGGTATTACCACGCATAAACACAGAGCGAATAGTGATGCAGGTATCCATCGAACCATCAAAGCTGAAGTAGCCCACGGCACCCGCATAGGTGCCACGCCGTGTACCTTCAAGTTCTTCAATGATTTCCATCGCACGCACTTTGGGCGCACCGCTGAGTGTACCGGCGGGGAAAGTTGCCCGCAGTAAGTCGAAAGCATCCATACCTTGACGAAGTCTGCCCTCAACCTGACTTACGATGTGCATCACATGCGAATAGCGTTCTACATACATCATTTTGGGTACTTTGACTGTCCCGTAGTCACAAACTCTGCCCAAGTCATTGCGACCAAGATCAACGAGCATAACATGTTCGGCTCGCTCTTTCGGGTCAGCCATCAATTCTTCTGCTAGTTGGGCATCTTCAACTTCATTTGATCCTCTGGGGCGTGTGCCTGCGATAGGACGAACCATCGCTGTACCATCCTCAAGACGAACCATGACCTCCGGCGACGCGCCAATGAGCGTAAACTCATCACCAAAATTCAGGAAAAACATGTAAGGTGAGGGATTTAATGCCCGCAGCGCCCGGTAGATTGTCAATGGTGAGGCCGACGTTTTGCGGGAGAAGCGCTGCGACAGCACAATCTGAAAAGCGTCTCCGGCGGCGATATATTCCTTGGCATCCAGTACAGCTTGTTCATATTGCTCACGGGTCATGTTCGATTCGAGACTTTGACTGAGGGGGTAAACATTCTGAGCCGTATGCCGAATAGGTTGTTGAAGGGCTAAAAGTATCCCGTCAATACGGCGAATTGCGTCATCGTAGGCTGCATCCGGGTCGCCAGTGTTATTGGCATTCGCCAATATCATGAGTTGATGCCGCGCATGGTCAAAAATCACCAATGTGTCTGGCAGCATGAAAGCTACATCCGGTACATGGAGATCATCGGAGGCTGTTGCGGGAAGCCGCTCAAAATAGCGCACAACATCATAGCTCAAGAAACCTACTGCACCGCCCACAAAGCGAGGCAATCCCGGCAAAGCAACAGGTTTTACCCGTTCAAATTCAAGTTTGACAGCATCAAGCGGATCTTCGCCTTCGGACAATGGCCGGGTTGTAACAACACCATGCAACGTCCGACGCACTTCGCCATTCTGGACGCTAACAATGCCCTTAGGGTTGACACCTAAGAAGGAATAGCGACCAACTTGTTCGCCACCCTCTACACTTTCGAGCAAAAATGAGTATTGTCCGGCCTGAGCCAGTTTGAGATATACCGAAACAGGTGTCTCAAGGTCCGCCAATAGGGTGCGATACACCGGGACAAGATCGCCCTGGTCAAATAAGCGGCGAACGGTATCACGGTTAGGATGTACGGATTCGTGGGTTTGTGTGGCGAATAATAGCATCGTGATCTTCCCCTGCCCGACTTAACCAATAAAAAATCCCATCTACATCCAAGGACGAGAAGGGATTCCCGTGGTGCCACCTCGGTTAAGTCGTCTCACAAGGAGAAGACCTCACTCATTCAGATACGGCAACTCAATATGTGAGCGCGATATCCTGCGCTATGATAACGGTGCGCTTCCGGCAAGGCATACTTAATTTCAACCTCGCAACTCCCTAGTCCATTCCACATTTTCGTGTGTATCGCCTTTACACCAAGTGGCGACTCTCTGAACACCGTATGAATGTGTACTTTTCTAGATCAACGTTTTTATTTATGTAATTGAGATACATGCTAACCAGTATTATAAATTCTGTCAAGAAATTCATTTTTGGAGATTTTAGCTATACTGAATTACAGCTATCCAATGACATCACCTAAGGAATTTCTATGCGTGCTTTCCGAGTGTATTTTTTGGCAACACTTGTCTTGCTTGGTATTCCCGTTTTAGTCAATGCACAAAGAGATATGACTGCCATTCTGGCTGGTTTGGGTGGCTATGCGTGTCTAACAGTGATTTCACATGTAACCTTGACAGTTCCACTTAATCATTTCTCAGCTGACGATACCCGCAGAATAGATGTCGTATTTGGGGTACTGCCAGCAACGGGTGAAAGAAAAGGCATGTTCGTTACTGCTGTCGGTGGCCCCGGTTACTTCGGACTTTCATATGCTGATTCGTATACAGCGGCGTTTGACCCCGCCATAACTGAACATTTCGATATTGTGTTTTTTGATCAACGCGGCGAAGGCTTGTCGGGAAACTTTCAGTGTCAAAACGCGGCAACGGTTTACTATAGCTCCGATACAGGCGCTGAAACACCTGAGCAAGAACAGGCGCTGATTTCAAATGCTCGGACATTTGCGAATGTCTGCGTTGAGGAAGCGGGATTCGACATCTCTGCGCTGCCCTACTACAGCACGGTTCAATCTATCGAAGACTTAGACTTATTCCGAAAGGCGATTGGCGATGATAAATTGTGGTTATATGGAGAAAGCTACGGCACACAGTATGTTCAGACCTATACCGCTGCCCATCCTGACCATGTAGCCGCGCTCATCACGGATGGAACGGTTGACCTCAACACTTCTGCACTCGATTACTATGTCGAGCAAACTCAAGCCTTCAATGATGTGCTGGCGCAAACACTGCAAGCCTGTAACCAAGATGCGATATGTGCGGCGCAAACTGCGGGTGATGCACAAGCTTTTTACGACGATTTGGCTGCGGAACTCAGTAGTTCGCCGCAAGCATTTGATTTCCCACTGCCGGGAAACCGTCACGACAGCCGACAGTTCACTCTGGCGGATCTTGAAACGGTCGCTGCAGGGCAGCTTTATTCCGAGGATGGGCGAATGATCTTCCAACGGGCGCTTGCAGCTGCAGCAAACGGAGATTTGGTTCCACTAGCGCGTCTGGCTTATTACAATCTCGGCTTAGATCCTGAAACCACACAGCCCATTCCAGCAGGCGACGTTACCTATTCCGATGCGATGTATTATGCCATTGAATGCAATGACTACGACTTTTTCTCTGGCACACCGGAAGCAAAGGCTGAAGCCTTCATGCGGGCCGGAGATAACGTAGAGGCCACTGTGCCCTACCTAAGTTCAGTGTTTTATGGGGATTTACCATGTGTATTTTGGCCGGGAAAACCGCCAACGGAGCGCCCCAAGTCATTGGTTGCGGAAGGTATTCCCACGTTAGTGCTGGGCGCGACGGCTGACCCAGCTACTCCGGTTGATAATGGCAAACGAGTGTTTAGCCGTTTAGCAGACGGTTATCTGGTCACTACACAAGGCGGCGCACATGTTATCTTCGGGCGCGGTGATGCATGTCCTGATGAGCTCGTCACTGCATTTTTGGTAGAAGGGACACCGCCAGACAAACGCGAAACAATGTGCAATGGCGTGGTTGCTTCGGACTATGTATCACTCGCGCCCAGTGATTCTCAAGCTTTTGACAGTCCACTGCTCGCACTCGATTCAGCCTATGATGAGATTTACTATCTGCCAGAATACTACTATTGGGATTACGATACTTTAACCCTGACTGCTTGTTCGCAAGGCGGCACACTGGCATTTGCCCCTTCTGCTCAAGGCACACAATTCCACCTGAGTGCCTGTGCTTTCTCGGCGGGTTTTGCCATGACTGGCACGGGTTTGCTCGATGCGGATGGGAATTTCTCGCTAGACGTGAGAATTGACGGTCAGCGCGCAGGGCAACTCAGCTATTCCCAAGATAGTGAAGGATTTTCTAGCGTCAGTGGGGAATTTGATAGCAACACAATTGCTCTTTCGAGCGACAGTTAAGAGGGACTCATGAACATATGGCCGCTGGCAATAGCCAACGGCCATTTCAGGCAGATAGTCTCTACTGTTGCGTTTCGTGAAACTCCAAGTAATCCATTCGGACAATGTCCGCTTCAGCGACTTCAATAATATCAAGCATTTCTTTAATGCGATCTGCCTTATTCTCTGCATCCGACTGTGACCATGTTCGGCTCTTTATTTCGATAAAGGTCTGAGGCAGTTCCGGTTTCACTACTTTGTCCAAATTTATGTAGAAAAGTACACCTTGATAATGAATATGCCAGCGGCGGCGATCCTTATGTAACTCACGTTCTTCCTTTGGTTGGAAATACTCACGGTAAAAGCGTAATGGACGATCCGCCGTTGAAATGAAGCGTGAACGTGACAAAACAACCGCGGAATGAAAATCGCGCTCTTTTGTGGCAGTTGTGAAAGTGAGCCGACTGCGTACCGACTTCACTTCACCCTTTTCGTCCATCATGTCATCTTCGCGATACCTCACTCGCCCGTCCTCTTCTGGAAAGAGGAAGTACGTGTCGTACTGGCGATAGTGAATGGTACGCACAACGCTTACATCTTTATGTTGCAGTAGTTTTTCAACGTTAACTTCAGCGCGCAATACCGCCTTGACCTGTACTTCGAAACTTTCGCTTTGTTCAAGCCCACCAATTGCCAACAACTTACGCAGTATGTCTTTTTCGCGAGCAGCCAAAAACACATCGACTTTGGCAGCATAATCTGCCGCTTGTTGCAATAATTCAGGTTCATTAATAGTTAACAGGTTTCGATCTCGCATGAGCCACTGCCCGTTGCATATCACATGTCGCACATCGCTGCTCTTACTGGCGTAGACAATCCGCGAATAGATAGCATTGGGATCGCGGTTAAACTGCGGCATATTATGGACAGGATCGGCATCAACTGTGATAACATCCGCTAATTTACCCACTTCTAAACTACCGGTAACATCGCCCAAAAACAACGCTGCAGCCCCCTGTCTAGTCGCCATGAAAAGTGCTTGCCGGGCCGGAAGCGCGGTTGGGTCATTGGCGGCAGTCTTTGCCAAAATTGCCGCCAAGCGTACTTCTTCAAACATATCAAGGTCATTATTGCTGGCCGGGCCATCTGTGCCGATACCCACAATTAGCTTTTCGTCCAACATACGAGTCACCGGAGCAATTCCAGCAGCCAATTTCAGATTGCTTGTGGGGCAATGTGCAACGGTCGTATGATAATCCCTCAAAGTAGACATTTCGCTACGTGCCAAATGCACGCAATGCGCCGCCAATACTTTGGCATTCAGCAAACCCGCCTGTTCAACCCACGGGACTACAGACTTGCCGTGGTTCGTTAAACTGTCGTCCTGTTCCAATTTTGTTTCGGCAATATGAATTAGGATTGGCACATCATGAGCCAGGGCTAATTGGGCGCATTCTGCGAGTATTTCCTTGGTGGTTGAATACGGTGCATGCGGAGCAATCGCCGGTGTAATGAGCGGATGCCCTTTCCATTCTTCAATAAACTCGGCTGTGTAATCGAGGCTGTGTTCGTATGTTTCAGCATCGGGTGCAGGGAACTTGAGTATAGTTTGACCTAAGACTCCCCTTAGACCGGCTTCTGATGTAGCGGCCGCCACATCTTTTTCGTAATAGTACATATCTGCAAAACTGGTGATGCCACTGCGTATCATTTCGGCACAGGCCAAACCGGTACCTAACCTACAAAATTCGGGCGTCACAAATTCACGTTCGGTGGGCATACAGTAACCCATGAGCCAGACATCAAGACGCAAGTCGTCTGCCAAGCCGCGCAGCAACGTCATGGGAACGTGTGTGTGAGCGTTGACCAGACCCGGAAGAATATATTGCCCCGCACAATCTACAATGCTATCCGCGGTATAACGAGACTTTATATCCTCACTTGATCCTACAGCAACGATCTTTTCAGCCCGCACAGCAATAGCGCCATCGTGTATAATGTCGAATTGCTCATTCATGGTGACGAGTATGCCGCCACTCAGTATGGTATCTACCTGTTCCATGATGCCTTACCTCCTACCAGAAAATTGGCGGGATTATATCGCTGATGTACACTGAAGTACATGTACACAAGAACCTTTCACATTGGGAGTTACTATGCGTAATCGCCTGCGCTTACGCTTAACGCACTTTTTTGTTCTAGAAGCCGCCCTAGTCGGGTTGTTTTTTATTAGTTCAACCCGTTTCCTTGTAGGCATGGTCTACAGTAGGGCCGGAGGAGCATCAGTCGTATTAAGTCTTGATCCAGCCTCTATCCCCGCTAATATGCCGGGTGTGGTGGATTCGACAACGTTCACCAATGAAATCAGCTTTCTGGTGTACATGTTGGCTTTGCCGCTGATAACATTGATTTTAGGACGCTTTCGCTGGCTGACTATGATCGCAGGGTTACTGGTCGCAGCGGGACGGTGGTTGATGACCACCGATACCCCTATTTCACCTGTTATCGCAGCTTCTATGGTCTTTGGCGGAACCCTGCTTTACTTCTGTATGCTCGTACGTTTTCGCGCGAGTATCCTCCCATATCTCTTTGTACTTGGTATTGGTGCAGATCAAGTATTTCGAGCGGCGGGCAATACTCTTGATCCGTCATGGTCACCAAGTTATTCAAATATCCAACTTGGATTGTCAGTTGCCTTAGCAATTTTGGTGACGGTAACAACACTCCTACAAGGTGGACAACGTCGAAATGATTCGGACGAAATCAACCAAAATTTTGGTTTGATGCCATTCTGGGCAGGCTTCGCCCTAGGCGCACTTCTGTTTCTAGAGATGTCATTATTAGCTTTACCAAACGCAGTGGCTGGCCGCTCCTCCTATGATTACACCAGTCTCGCACCTTTCATCACGTTGGCTACGTTACTGCCGCTAATTCCCGCTGTGAGACAACAAGCTGGCAATTTTGTGGCGTTGTTTGACCGTAGTGTTCGTGGTTGGCTGTGGATGTTATTGTTGGCGCTGCTCATTGTGTTCGGGACACGCTTTCAAGGAGTGATTGCCGCCGCCGCACTGGTACTTGCCCAATTTATGGTCAGTTTATTGTGGTGGTGGCTCGTCCGTCCACGCGCCGAAAAAGAACGTCAATTTAGTGCTCTGTGGTTGATTGTCGCTGTGTTCGTTTTTGCACTGTTAGCGGTGGCAGACAATTTCACCTATGAGTACGGCTACGTGCAGGCAATGCCTGCCGACCTAGCATTCCTCAATCCGTATATTCCCCCATTCTTGCGCGCGTTCCGAGGGATGGGACTTGGCATACTTTTGCTCACAATTTTCCTTGCAGTTTTACCGATGATCCAGACTAGACGGCGAATCCCCTGGGTGGGTGGCAGTCGTTTGCAGTCATTTTTCAGCATAATCGTTGTAGTAGCCACGTGCATAGGGGTAGCGGTTGCTGTCCGCCCTCCCGTCATTCAGGGCAAGCAAATTACAGACGAAAGTCCGTTGGTTCGTATCGCGACTTTCAATATTCATTCAGGCTTTAATGAGTTCTACCATTTCGATATGGAGGCAATTGCCCGGACAATCTTGAGCGGGGCAGATGTTGTCCTTCTCCAACAGGTTGACAGTGGACGGCTTACTAGTTTTGGGGTTGATCAATCATTGTGGTTGGCGAGGCGTTTGGGGATGGGTGTAAGGTTCTTCCCGACTAATGAAGGGCTACAAGGGTTAGCATTGCTTTCAAAAATACCTATCGTCACGGATGAAGGTATTTTGTTAAGCAGTGTCGGCAACCAAACAGGTGTCCAACGCGTACAAATACAACCCAAGGATGGTACACTGATTACCCTCTATAACACACGGTTGGAATACTTGCTGGCAAACACCGCGGATGGGCGAAGCGCTGACGATCAGGAGCAGGAGCAACAGCGCCAACTCAACGAAATTTTCGGGTTACTGGCAGGGCGTTTTGCGGAAGATCAACTGGGACGGTTAGTGGTGGGAGGCACATTTAATAATGTACCTGATTCACCATTAGGCGACCAGATGCGAAAAGCGGGTTTCATTGATCCTTTTGCAGGTACTGGACTGCCCATAGAACTCACGGCGACGTTTAGCCGAACAGGCTATCCTCAAGTACGGTTTGATTACCTGTGGTTGTGGCGGCGCTCACTGGTACCAAATGGGGTTGGGACAGTAGATAGTACAGCTTCAGATCATCGCATGGTAGCAGTAGATGTGTTTGTTGATACAGCATCGCCATGAGCAATGACCTTCTTAACGTACCATCACAGAGTCTCGCTCTAATTAAGGGAATTCGCCGCGTTTAATGCGCTCGAGCGCCGCACGTGCTGCTGCCTGTGCTCCCATCTGCTTACTACGCCCCATCCCCTGTCCCGCGATTTGCTCGCCGATAGTCACTTCCACATTGAATTCTTTTTGGTGATCAGGGCCGGAAGCGGACACTGTGCGGTACATGGGAGTTAGATTGAGCTCGGCTTGACTCCACTCCTGAAGTTGACTACGAGCATCCCTATCAAGTGCTTCACTTAAAATCTGTTCCAACTGGGCATTCAAATAAGGCTCAGTAAATTCAACTACCTTATCTAAACCCTGATCAAGATATAAAGCCCCGACCAAAGCTTCAAAAGCCGCACATAAATTTGTTTGGCGGTCGCGCCCGCCAGTTCCCTCCTCGCCCTTTCCCATACGCAACTGCTGCCCGAGCTGCAAAGTTTGCGCCAAGTTAGCAAGCGATTCAGTTCGAACCAGCGCCGCTCGCATTCGGGTTAAGTCACCTTCAGGCAAGTCAGGGTAACGGCGAAACAACATGTCGCCGACAATGAAATCCAGTACCGCATCACCTAAAAATTCCAAACGTTCGTTATCACTAACATCGTCTACACCATGCTCGTTGACATAGGAGCGGTGTGTAAGTGCTTGTTTGAACAACAAGTCATTGTCGAACAAGGTTTTCAATGAAACAGGTTTCTGTGAACGAGGCATGAAAATTTCTAACTTCCACAAAATCGGCTGAGATAATCAATTCAAAGATTTGAAAATGAGCGAGACATTGTGCCCACCAAAACCAAAGGAATTGCTCATCACACAAGATATTGGCATCTGGCGGGCTGTGTTGGGCACATAGTCAAGATCGCAATCCGGGTCAGCCTCATGCAAATTTATGGTCGGGGGTGCGATTTGGTCGCGTAAGGACAATACAGCAAAAACAGCTTCGATAGCAGCAGTCGCTCCCATGCCATGTCCAATCATGCTTTTGGTCGAACTCATAGGCACTTTATAGGCATGGTCACCAAAAACGCGCTTCACGGCTTTGGTTTCCATAACATCATTGAGGGGTGTACCCGTGCCATGAGCATTTATGTAATGAACATCTGCCGGATTCAGCTTGGCATCTGTGAGTGCAAGCTCGATCGCTGCGCTCGCGCCCGTTCCGTCCGGTTGAGGAGCCGTAATATGGAAAGCGTCGGACGTTACACCAAAACCGACCAATTCAGCTAAAATGTTTGCTCCACGCGATTTTGCCCATTCCATCTCCTCAAGCACCAAGACCCCTGCCCCTTCGCCAAAAACCAAGCCGGGACGGGTTTTATCGAACGGACGAATGGCATTTGATGGGTTATCATTTTCGCGCGAGCAAGCACCAACCCGGTCAAAAGCTGCAATGCCTATTGGAATAATCGGCGCATCACCACATCCGGCAAAGGCTGCATCCAATCGTCCCCAGCGGATAAGATCAAATGCCATGCCAATGCAGTCCGCACCAGTGGCACAAGCTGAAATCGGCGTAGCGGATGGCCCGGCTATGCCATATTCAATGCTAACCAGATCACTGCCACCGTTCACCATCAACATGGGAATTCCAAATGGGGTAATGCGCCGAGGGTCTTTGGTTTCAAAGAGCAGCTGAGCCTGCTCATAGTAGCTACCTACGCCCCCAACTGACGAACCTACAATTGCCCCAATCCTAGCCCGATTTTCGTCAGTCACTTGAATACCTGATTGAGAGACAGCCTCCTTGGCCGCAGTAAGCACAAAATGCTGGTAACGGTCACGTCGGCGAACTTCTTTGGCAGGCATGTATAACGAGGCGTCATAGTTTTTGACTTCAGCTGCAATTTTCACCAGATATTCAGTTGGATCAAATAGTGTAATTGGCCCAACTCCACTCTTGCCTGATTTGATGCCGTACCACGATTCCTCGACAGAGTGACCTAATGGCGTTATGGCACCCAGCCCAGTTACAACAACACGTCGCGTCATCATCTGCTCCTGAACGTTGAACAAGGAAATAAGAAATTAAGACAATTTGCACAGCACTATTCACTTCATCCAGCACCTTTATCATCCGCAGTCGGCATATAATGTCCCTCAATCCAAGCAAAGCCATCAGGACGGATTTCTTTCTTCCATACCGGTACAATCTCTTTCAGCCGATCAATACCATAACGGGCGGCCTCAAAACAACCCTGGTCACGATGCCCCGAAGAACAAGCGATTAGAATCGTATTCTGTCCGACGGACAACTGTCCGATCCGTTGCACAATCGCTATACCCTGCACCAGAGGCCATCGCTCTCGAATTTCACCCGCAACTTGACGCATCTTTGCTAACGCCATAGGTTCATAAGCTTCATACTCAAGGTGTTGAGTCTGATGTATGGTTTCATCTTTTACTGTCTCGCCACGCACCATACCGCTAAATACACATACCGCGCCCGTTGCAGGTATGGTAATTGCACGAACTAATTCGTCAGTACTAATCGATTCTGAAGCCAAACGAAACACTTCTGGTAGATCGCCGTTCCCACCGCTAACCGGTGGGAAAAATGCGACTTCATCGCCGTCACGCACTTGATCCGTCGGAAAGGCATACTCTTCATTAATCGCCGCAATCGCTGCGTCAATGTTTGGTTTGGCAGCCGGATATTCTGAGCTTAAAGCCTGACGCACATCCACAATATTGACGACTTCAAGCGGGATGGTCAGAACTAACCTATTCTTGCCAACAATATCCTTGAGTGTTGCAAACAATAAAATTTTGATGTTCATCGCTTACTCCGCACTATAGTCGCCATGTGCACCGCCGCGCTTTTCTAGCAACCGTATATCACTCAAGCGCATTTCCCTATCGACAGCTTTTGCCATGTCATAAACTGTAAGCGCAGCAACACTAACAGCGGTCAGCGCTTCCATTTCGACACCGGTTTTACCTGTGGTGCGGGCAGACGCTGTGATATGAATCGCATTGACATGTTCATCGATTGTTAGCTCAACATTGAGATGAGTTAACGCTATTGGATGGCACAAAGGTATCAGGTCAGCAGTTTTCTTAGCGGCCATGATACCAGCCAAACGGGCCACCGTAAGCACGTCACCTTTCTTCAGTGCGCCGTCACGAATGAGACTCAATGTTTGAGGTTTCATAAAAACTGAACCAGTTGCAACAGCCAACCGTTCGCTTTCAGGTTTAGCCCCTACATCAACCATCCGGGCTGTACCAGAATTATCTATATGAGTTAACCGTTTTTTAGCGTTCATAGATTTCCTTCAGACTTCAATTATAACGCAGCCTATTGTATACTCCATTCAATAATGAATAGGGCAAACAACCTCTATAACATATGCGGATTGAGGAGAATTTTATCCTTTGAGTATCTTTCGTAGTGGTCTTTCAAAAACGCGCCAGTCATTCTTTGGGCGCATTTCCCAAATGCTCGGCAATACCGATATTGAAGATGATACATGGGATGACATTGAAGCATTGCTCATCCAAGCTGACCTAGGCGTGCCTACAACTCAACATGTAATAAGCGAATTGCGCGCAAAAGTAAAAAGAGAAGGAATTACGCGCACGGACCAGCTCAATAAGGCGTTGAAAGAGGTTTTGCGATCTCTGCTTGCGGAGCCCCCTGTCCCCAATATTAGTGGACGCCCATTGTCCATTATACTAATTGTCGGTGTAAATGGATCTGGTAAAACGACGTCGATTGCGAAGATCGCAAACCGCCTCAATAATAATGGGCGCAAAGTCATGCTAGCAGCGGGTGACACTTTTCGTGCAGCTGCTATAGAACAACTACAAACATGGGGAGAACGCATTGGCGTGCCTGTTATTGCGAACAAACCGGGTTCGGATCCTGCTTCGGTTGTGTATGATGCTACCAGTGCCGCTAAAGCCCGTGGATATGATATTCTGATTGTTGATACCGCAGGGCGGTTACACAACAATGCCAATTTGATGAAAGAATTAGAAAAAATTCGATCAGTCTCTGGTCAAGTTGTACCAGACGCTCCTCACGAAGTTTGGTTGGTACTTGACGGGACTACTGGTCAAAATGCCCTCCAACAAGCACAAAAATTCCAAGAGAAGGTCAATGTTACGGGAGTCATAGTCACGAAGCTGGATGGGACACCTAAAGGTGGAATGGTATTCTCCATTTTCAATGACCTTAAATTACCTGTACACTATATTGGTTTAGGCGAAGGTGTGACCAATTTAGTCTTTTTCGACCCAGACAACTTTGTAAACAGCCTGTTTGATGAAAATTAAATTAACAAGTCATTGTCGCTTCAGGGAGGAATTGATAAAGTATAAATGGAACAATTAATCAGCCTGTTACAAAGTATGAAAGCACGCATTGATGGGCTGATTGAGCGCCTGAATATTGCAGACAAAATACGGCAGGCGGAAGAGCTAGAGACTCGATCCGGAAGCCCCGATTTTTGGAACAACCCTGAAGCAGCGCAAAAAGTTATGCAGGAACTTGCCCGGTTACGTAACGAAATTGATCGTTGGCATAATGTTGCCCACCGAATTAACGATGCGCTCGAACTAGCGGCACTAGCTGATACCAGCCTAGAAAGTGAACTTTCGAGCGAAGTCGAGGCGCTGTCAGAAATACTTGACCGCATGGAAACTGAAACTCTACTTTCAGGCCCATATGACCGTGAAAATGCAATTCTAGCTATTCATTCCGGTGAAGGTGGCACAGAGGCTCAAGATTGGGCAGAAATGCTACTTCGCATGTATTTACGCTGGGTAGAGCAAAATGGATACAAAGTTGAAACTCTAGACGAGAGTCGTGGTGAAGAAGCTGGAATAAAAAGTGTTCTATTAAGTGTACGAGGCGAAAATGCCTATGGGTATTTGCAGAGCGAATTAGGCGTCCATCGTCTTGTCCGCCTCAGTCCATTCGACGCAGCGAACCGACGTCATACTTCATTCGCGAAAGTGGAGCTATGGCCGGATATTCAAGGCGACATTGATATAGATGTCAACGAAAAAGACCTCAAAATTGACACCTATCGTGCAGGTGGCGCAGGCGGGCAAAACGTCCAAAAGAATGATACCGCCGTTCGCATTACTCACCTACCCACTGGAATAGTAGTTCAGTGCCAAAATGAACGCAGCCAAAAGCAAAATCGCGAACGGGCAATCCAAATTCTGAAAGCTCGCTTATTCGAAATTGAACGACAAAAACAGGAAGCGCAACTGAGTGCCTTAAAAGGCGATAACATGGATGCAGGATTTGGCAGCCAAATTCGCTCCTACGTTTTGCACCCGTATAAAATGGTTAAAGACCTGCGAACGGGACACGAAACAGGCAATACCACCGCAGTTTTAGATGGAAGACTTAATGATTTCATGGATGCCTATTTACGCTGGAAAGTGGCTCAAACCAACATGGAAAAGGTATGACACCCTCCAGGCCAAGCACGCCGCGTGAACAGCCAATCCCTCTCGATGTACGAATAGATCCTACTTCGGACGACCGTTACATGATAACAGTAAAGATCAAGAATACAGAGATTGCCCAAATATCTCACTCGACAATCTCAAATCAAGAGGCAAGTGAAATTAAGGCACTCGTTGATCAACGGGCCACAAAAACAGAAACACAACATCACTTACGTCTAATCGGACAAAAATTACATGAGTTCGTAACCGGTGGCCAAGGCGAAGTTCAAGATATTTTCGCCCAACTACTTACACAGTATGATACTCGCCTGATGATCAATATCGTGATGGGGACAGATGACATTATCAATGGGCTTCCGTGGGAGCTATTGTGTGACGAAAATGGAAGTTTTCTCAGTCTTTCACGTCGAACACCAATCGTTCGTTCAAGTCTGCATAGAATAAACATTGCCCCGAAGCCTCTTCACGCCCCAATGAAGGTTCTGTACGTTGAGCCATTTCTACCAAATCATGTCCAAATTTCTCCCAATATGGAATGGAATACGCTTCATAATAAACTTGAAAACCTGTTAGAATCCAATATGCTTGTGTTTGAGCGATTATCCCCGCCATCATGGCCGAATTTACGACGTCACCTGCGGACTCACGACTATGATATTATTCATTTTTGTGCCACTACCAATCTAGTCGAGACGGGAAGAGATGTCGGAGAGAATTCAGATTCTCAAACAAGTTCCATATTCAATGACATTGAATCACTTGCCAATGAACTGGGTGATACCTCTCCTGTACGATTAGCTCTTTTGAGTCTTGAGGCATTGTCGAGGCGTGGACTGAGCCGAATTGGCACTCATTTCCAGGAACACTGTACAATACCGTTGGTGTTAGTTCCGATGCATTTACATAGTGACCGTTACACTTTTATCGCGCAGCTTTATCGCGAGCTATGTGGTATGCAGTTAATTGAAAGTGCAATGACACTAGCTCGACAAAAGATAGTTGACATACACAGTTCTTTAAACTGGTCATATCCCATGCTATACATGCACTCGCAAAATGGACAGTTATTCCGCCCATTGGGACGCCCCGCATGAGGTTCAAATGCAGACGCTTAACCGGGTAGACGCTTTTGCTTACACTTTTTCCTTATGACAGTAAAGCGATACCACAATTGCCCTCCTATCGGTTTACCAGTAAAATGAATCAGCTGACCATAAAGATACGAGACTATGAGAAAATCGGATGCTGGTACGCGCTTACCGTCTGACAGATAAACTCGGCGTAGTCATACTGAAAAGTGCCGCCGTATTTTCGCAACACACCCTTGAGGGCTTCCGACGGATTACCGGTGTAGGCCCTCAACAAGCGGGCGGCATTTGGGGACTACTAAGCGCCATTGTGGGTGCAGTAATCGGTTTGATGTGGCGAATTCTGCGTACCATTTTGGGCGGGGTCCGGTCGATCTTTCGGTTCGTCTTCCAGTTGGCTGGCGTAACAACCCGTCAAGCCGTAGGAAGTGTAGAATCGGGCGCCAGTGGGGTAATGGCACGACGTGCCGCGCGCGCTGAACTAAAAGCCAATATCGCGGAAGATCCCCTACGTGCTCAAAATCGAGTTTTGAGTATACTTTTCCTTTCAGTTTTAGCAGCACTAATTGTGGTCGTATTATGGGCGACCAACCCAGCCCGTCAAGGATTGAACTTACCAATTGGTGAGTCAATCTCGCTTCTCAACGCAGATGCGACCACAAACCCTACCAGCCTTCCCAGCCTCGGGAGCACATTAGTGCCAACAGCCACTGAACTTCCTCGATCACTGGAGGCACGCGGTAGCATCGTATACGTAGCCCGAGATAATGGTCAGGATGATATTTTCACGGTGGGTATTGGTGGTCGTGCTGCAATTCGGCTGACAAATAGCCCCACCGATGAGCGCGATCCTGCATGGTCACCTGATGGGCAACGATTAGCATACGCATCACGACAGGACGGCAACTGGGAAATCTATATAGATGATCTTGATCTATCCACCCCGCCCACCCGGATGACATATGACCAGTCATTTCAGGGAAATCCTCAATGGAGTCCTGATGGCCTGTTTATCGTCTATGAGAGTTACCAGGGTGACAATCTTGATATTTATGTAGTTCCTGTAGATGGGTCTCAACCTGCACAAAGAGTAACAAGCAATCCCGCACCTGATTTTTCGCCGTCGTGGTCACCTGATGGTCGCCACATTGCATTTGTTTCGTGGCGAGATGGAAATCAAGACATCTACATATTCTCGCTTGATAACCCGACGGATGAGGCCTCGGTTAACCTCACCAACACTCCAGAACGGCAAGAAAATAACCCGACATGGAGTCCTGACGGGAAGTACCTCGCATACAGTGCACTAGACGAGGGTATAGAAAAGGTATTTGTAAAGTCAGGCATTGACTCTCGTGCTGAAGCCCAAGTATTAGCGCGTGGACGTGATCCTGCATGGTCGCCAGACGGCGCTAGTTTGATTTACGCAGTTGATTCGCAAGAGGGTACACAATTTGTGGCAGCACCTTTTTCGGAGAACAGTGTAGCAACACTCGTAATTGGCACATCCGGGACAGCGTCGAATCCTGTTTGGACGGGTCGCCCGCTTCCAACTTCGCTGGTAAATTCAGGTGGATTGCCTTCTGGTGTGCCCCAGAATCTGTATGTAGAACAAGTGAGTAGCCCAGACCAAAACGGGCTGTACGGACTGGGAACACTGGTAAATATCGAAGTGTCACGTTCCAAGCCATATCTAAGCGACAAAGTCAACGACTCTTTCAATGCCCTGCGCCGACGCATGCTGGAGAAAGTCGGCTGGGATTTTCTTGGCAAGCTGGATGACGCTTTTTGGGATTTAAATCGCTTACCTGATGCTGGAGAAGAAAGTCGTAATTGGTATAGAACGGGACGCGCTTTTGGTATCACACGAAATCTCATTGCGGGCTTCCCGTCACAAATTGAAGTTGTTCGGGAAGATATTGGTATCAATACATTTTGGCGGCTCTACGTAAGAGTCAGTGAGGACGCTGTCCCCGGTGAATTAGGCGAGCCACTACGTCAGATGCCGTGGGATATGCTCAGCAGGAATAGCGGTGACGTACAAGCCTATGACGAGGGAGGTCGTCTGAAGAGTCAAGTGCCATCAGGATATTATGTTGACTTCACGTCATTAGCCGAAGATTACGGTTGGCTACGCGCAACTGCGCGAAGCGACTGGCGCGCAAATGTGAATAGCATAAACTACTGGTTATTTGAGAAGATTGATGGACTGAGTTGGTATGACGCGATGCGAGAATTGTACACCGACTCACAGTTGGGTGGTTTTGCAGCGACCGCTACACCGTCACCTAATACAGGGCAACCATAAGCAGCATGCGACGGGAAGGATTTCCAACAATCTTATTGGTGCTGATGGCAGTCGGAATTTTTCTCGTTGTCATCTGGCTAAATGCACGCCCGCAAGAGGGCAGTGTTTCAATCATTATCCCTACGGTTGCATTGCCGACAGAGAACCCACAATCATGGCAAGCCATTCTACAAGCTGGATTTGGTAGTAATTCAACACCTTTACCCACAGTCGCGCCGGCCATCGCAACATTTGCGCCGCCGACGCTTGGAAGCGTCGCGGACAGCAATCAAACACCAATTGGCCCAGAACAGTTAGGTAGCAACTCATCCGCAACGAATATCGTAGGTGCAACGGCCACTCCCCTGCCCTCCCTTGTGGCCGCATCAGTGCCCGATGTAACCGCTCAAGTAGTAACACGGCCACCGGCTGATTGGCGACCACCGCCATTGATTCCTCCAATTTCCCGAGACCCATTTGGGCGCGATCATTTCGTGTTTGCGAGACCTGTAGATTCGAACGCGACAAATTATGCGCTCTTTTCATATTCATTCGGATCAGATGGACCACAGCAAGAAAACCCGTGGCGTGTACATCACGGCATTGACATGCCAAATCCAATTGGACAAACTGTGCGTGCAACTGGAACGGGATCGGTTATTTGGGCGGGACCCGGATTTCAGGATTCGCCGAGTTACGGGAATGTGGTCGTTATTCAGCATGATTTTGGTTATAACGGCCAGCAATTATTCACATTATATGCTCATCTTTCTGCGGTGCTGGCTACGGCCGGACAACGTGTTGCCACAGGCGATCCAATTGGTCTGGTAGGCAACACAGGTCGTGTTAGCGGCCCCCATGTTCATTTTGAAGTTCGATTAGGGGAAAATAAGTATCGAGATACTTATAATCCTCTTTTGTGGATGGTATCGTATGTGGGACACGGTGTAGTTGCCGGACGTGTGGTTGGTCCACGTGGCAACCTGCTACAAGATCAAACTGTGACTGTGGTAGATTATCGGACAGGATTAGTTGTACAATCAACTACAACATATATCATTCTCGACAATGGTTCAGACGTAAACTCAGACCCATTATGGCAGGAAAATTTCGTATTTGCTGACATTCCGGACGGAAGATATGAAGTTGTGACCAATATTGATGGTCAGCGTGTTTCACGACGCATCGACGTTGCAGAAGGAATGACCAGTTTTGCAGAATTGGCACTGGAGGCTAGACCAACTGCCACAGCTTCAGACACGAATACGCCATAGCGTCGGCTAACCGTATATCAAGCGCATTGTAGTTTAGGTGCTAACGAACTAGACTAAATCGATTAACTATCAGAAAACAGCTAAGGAGAGACACCTTATGTCCTCTAGGTGGAAGAAATCAACAATATTGATAGCATTTGTGTTCATCATGCTTCTGAGCGGACAAATTATTTTTGCCCAAGATAACAGCGGACGAATACTAACACCGGGAATAGCGGTCGAGGGAACGCTCAACGCAAGTTCTATCGCTCAAGTCTATACATTCAGCGGCTCCGCCAACCAGTCGGTAACAATATCCGCAACGCACGAAACGGTAACTCAATTATCGTTATTGCTCACGGACAGCACTGGAAATTCACTTGGGCAATCTACTAACGACAGTGAAGGTGTCACAGCCACGATATCATCAGTCGTGTTGCCAAGCAATGGAACCTATTATGTGACAGTCCTGCCTACAAGTGGGATATCCGATCAAGAAATCACATATTCGTTATCGTTTGACACCGAAGTTGCGGGCAGCGCCAATGCCCAATTTACTCCGCCAAGCGAATTGCTTACCGTAACAGGCATGCAAATCGCGTTGACATGGGACACTACCTCTAACCTTGATCTGGAAGTCCGAGATCCCATCGGTGGCAGCCTTTATTGGGAAACGCCATCAGTATCGAGTGGCGGGCAGTTTGAGGGCAATGTGAATGGGGCATGTAACAATCTAAGTTCGGACGCACCAACTGAACAAGCTTCTTGGCCGGCGGGAGTTATACCAACAGGGAGCTACGAGCTCATTGTTTATTACCAACAACAGCAAGACTGCCCCAACTCAAATCCAGCAAACCTCAAATTAAGTGCCACAGTTGACGGCAAATCAATTTCACCCATTGAAGGCACAGTCCAACCCGATCAGGTATTTATAGCTAGTATCCGCGTAGCGCCAAATGGCGATGTCACCGTAGGAAAAAGCGGTGTGAAGATTGATCCGCCGAGTGCCGTTGGCCTCGAGTTAGGCAACCCAATTGCTCTCAGTGCTGACACACCGGCATCCGGGTCAATAACTAGTTCCAATCCATATGCCACTTACAGTTTTAGTGGCCAAACAGGACAGGTTGTATCCCTCCAATTGAATGCCTCGTCCGGAAGTTTGGATACGCTGCTTATGTTGCTAGATCCGAACGGAAATCTAGTGGCTAGCAACGATGACCGTGAGCAAGGTGTGACGAACTCTGCCATAACAAACTTTTCGCTTATTTTAAGCGGCGAGTATACGGTAATTGCAGCCCGCTACGGTCAGGCACTTGGTGGGACAGAGGGCGAATACACACTGGTCTTAAGTGGAATTCAGTCAACATCAACTTCTACCGAACAGTCTGCTCAAGTACCAGTGTTCACTAATTTGCCGAGTGGTTCGGTTGAAGTAAGTTTGCAGTGGAGCACAGGCGCAGACATTCAACTGCTCGTACGTGACCCCCAAGGTGCGTCGGTCTACGATGACAAACCGCAAATCCCAAGCGGCGGAACACTCGCCTCGAACGGTAATAACAATTGCCAAGTTACGGAATCCGGCAGTCCCCTATCGTACATTTACTGGCCCGCGGGCAGATTACCAACTGCGGGACCGTACGAAATCGAAGTGTTATATCAAAATGCTTGCAACGATTCTCGACCAGTGACATTCAGTTTGAACGTGGTAGCAAATGGCTCACTTGTGGTCTCGAAGAATGAAGTCCTTGCGCTAGATGAACGATATGTAGTTAGCTTTAACATCGGATTGGACGGACAAATCACAGCAGGAGAAGGCGGCATTTTTGGTACTAAGCAACGTCCCGACGTTGCATCAATACTTGCAGAAGCCATTACCCAAGCGACAAGTGCACCAAGTTTGGTGACGGACCAAACTGTAAGCGGCAGTATCCGGCTCAATCACAAATTTGATGTTTATGTTTTTGATGCCACCGCAGGGCAAGTGGCAACCATTGGTATGGAACAATTGAACGGGACGCTAGATACCGTGCTATTCCTTATCGGACCAGGTGGCGATCAAATTACCCAAAACGACGACGCCTCCAGTGATACGCGTAACTCCATTATCAACAACTTCCCATTACCGGTTGACGGTCGCTATATTGTCATCGCAACCCATTTTGGGGGACGATATGGCGTCACATCTGGCGATTATCGTTTGACTTTGCGGTTGAATTAACCAAAAAAGTTAGTACAATACGGGGCAGTCATTGGACTGCCCTTTTTTGTGTTGAATAGCAGCCTGAAAGTTGAACGTATGCCTAAAATGAAGTTGCGCCTATTGCTACCAGGGGTACTACTTCTGGTCGTATTTGCTTCTGCTTGTGCTCCCGCGCCAAATTTACGTAATGATAAGTTCCTTAAAGATACAAGTTTGATAACTATTGATGAGAAGTGCGATGCTCCGTGTTGGCGTGGCATCACGCCCGGAGTTACCTCTTGGAAAGATGCGATTGTTACGCTTCAAGATCAGGCTGACCTGGATGATCCACAAGTCCAGGAGATTCCTAATTCAGCCCCGGCTGTAGGTGCGAGCTGGCAACCAACGCAAGGCGAGCCATGTTGTCAAGTCGTATCTGAAGATGGCGAAACAGTGAGTTCGATCTTTCTACAATTAGCACCTACTACCACCTTAAAACAGCTTATAGATGCGCGCGGTGAACCGACCTATGTATTGGGTACAGCGGGCACTGACGATCAAGCAATCATTAATTTGTTTTACCCAGAGCAGAATATGATTGTCTTCGTGTTCGTTGCGGGGGCCGAAAAAGGAACGCTGAGCGAAACCAGCGAGATCATTGGGGCTTATTACACGACACCGGAACAAATTGATTTGGGCATTAAGCTAAGTAGCTTATATGGCTGGAAGGGTTACCAACCATTTTCGGCTTATGCTCCGGACAAAGCGGATGCAGACTTTGCAATAACACAAAGTGTAACACTAACACCCACGGGCGAGGCTGCGAGTTCAGGTGATGCCCAACCGGAAGCTGCTACTGCTGAAACAACAGTGTCGCCTTAGTGACCTATTTAAATAAATTGACAAAAGCAATTTGCAACTTGACTGGAGTTTGAAGGAGGGGTTATGAGTGAGGAATTGACTACAAATGCACCCAATTCCATTAATGATTTACTTCCCAAAATGGAATTGAAGGGAATTGTAAAACGTTTGGAACTGTTCGGCGCCTTTGTGGATATTGGCATGGGGCAGGACGCCTTATTGCATGTTTCACAACTTGGTCGCCCGAATGTCCGGAACGTCGGGGATGTGGTGAAAGAAGGCGACGAAATAACTGTTTACGTGCTTAAGGTTGACGCGGCACAAGGACGTGTAGCACTTTCGCTCGTTAAACCACCTGATTTCACGTGGGATGATCTCAAGGAAGGGAATCCCGTTAGTGGCAAGGTGGTGAGGATTGAAAATTTTGGGCTGTTTGTGGATATAGGTGCTGAACGCCCCGCGATGATCCACGTTTCCGAACTGTCTGACGATTATGTCAATTCCCCATCTGATATTGCAAAAGTCGGAGACATTGTTCAGGCACGTATACTCCGCGTCAATTCCAAGAAACGACAGATCGACCTGACCATGAAGACAGTTGTCGAACCGGTCGAGGATACTGTAGAGGCCGTGGAAGAAGAAAATGTCCCGACGGCAATGGAGTTAGCCTTACGCGGCGCAATAGATGGCAAAAGCGAAACGCGCCAACGCCGCGAAAACAAGGAACGCGAACGCCGCGAAAAATTGTTGCGTGAGCGCGAGGATATTATTGCCCGAACACTCCGCAGCCATTCGCAGTAAATCTGACAGCATAGTTATGAGTCTTATAAAAGGGGCATTCGAGCCCCTTTTGGATTCGCTCTACCTAAGGCTACGTAACAAACGCGGGATTGTGATAAAAAATAACAGAGTCATTGTAACTTCATGCCCCAAGCACCATGGACATAAAGCCTCAAGTTGAAAAACCTGTAAATATACCAACCACACTGAAAACAGAAATGCGAATAAAATGATCCCAAATTGGAGCATCACACCGTAATTTCGCAGGAACGGTATTCTGTTTTGGAGTATCAGCAATGCAGCAAGGACCACATAGGTCAAAAACCCCAGATATGCGATTGGAATTCCCATAATCTTCGAATATGTACTGCTTTGAACTAACTCACAATTAAACGCTCCACTGTCAATACACTGCACTGCGGTCTCTGTTAATCGCGTGTAGCTGAGATACCCGCTAATACCCAGTCCAATTACGACTAGTACTAGAGATAGTATATACAGCCAATTACGACCTTTGAGGGGTACTGATTCGATTTTTGATTGAGCTGCCGATTGTGTAGACATGTTTGACCTCAAACAATACTAATAAGGCAATTCGCGTAACAGTCTCACTTGAACCGGACTGCCCGCTGCCAAATAATGGACATCTTCTGGAACGATCATCAAACCATCAGCTAGCACCATTGACATTAGAGCACCCGAACTTTGTGTGCCTGTCATATGTGCAATCCACTCTCCATTTTCTCGCAATAGTTTTGCACGCAAATAACTTCGCCGACCATCGGAAGTCAAATCTTCTGCCAAACGGGCAGTGACTACTTGAGAATTGTCCGGACGATGTGCCATCTTGAGCAAACTGGGGCGTACAAATACTTCAAACGTTACCATAGCAGATACAGGATTACCGGGCAGTCCAAAAAATGGAATGCCCCCAACCTGACCAAATGCCAGCGGCTTTCCCGGACGAAGATTAATGCGCCAAAAATCCACACTGCCTAATTCATCAATTACTGTCCGTACCACATCAAAAGCGCCTACCGACACTCCGGCAGAACTTATTATCATATCGGGGGCAAGTGCAATGGCTTTGCGGAAGCATTTCCGAACGTCATCTAACCTGTCACGTGCTCTAGGAACGTGAATAGGAATAGCTCCAGCAGTAGTAACAAGCGCAGCAAGTGCATGACTATTGCTATCGCGTATTTTGCCCGGGGACAGCGACGCTGAAACTGATACCAATTCATTACCAGTTGACAAGATTGCCACTCGAGGTTGCTTAGTCACCGGAACGTGAGCACAACCCAAGGAAGCCATTACGCCTATTTCAGCCGGGCGAATGACAGCTCCAGCTGTAAGTATCTTCTGACCATTGCGAATATCTTCACCAACTGGACGGACATAATCACCCTGCTTGAGACTACGGAACACCCGTATAGTTCCAGGCAATGAAATTCTATCCCCCACGCTCCATGCACTATCAGTACTTTCAACAGGAACAACCGCATTCGCGCCATCTGGTATTGCCGCACCAGTCATTATGCGAGCGGCCTGACCGGCCTTAATGGACTTTTTCGGAGACTTGCCTGCTGGAATATCCATCACTAAAGATAGTTGGATAGGATTGTTTTCACTGGCAAGCACAATATCTTCTGCCCTGAGGGCAAATCCATCCATACTGGAATTTGCAAACGGGGGTATATTTTCGGCAGCTACGATATCATTCGCCAAAATTCGCCCAAGCGAAGTCGCAAGTGTCACCTCCTCTGCGGGAAGAGGACTAAACCGCTCTAGTATTTGAGCTATAGCATCATCAACACTCAGTAGATCGGACAATTTCGCCTCTGCAATGTTCTCGTTACAACACCTCTATTATAGCAATCTATCGAGCTGTTGTCCGTCGAAGCGGCTCTAATAAAGGGGGCTTTGGTGTAACATTAATCGAACTCCCATTTTACACCGTAAACGAGACGCTTCGGTTAACTGATAATGCTACCATCTATTATGAAATGTTTAACTTTTTGAAAAACTGCCTATAATTAGGCACATACAAAAACGTGTAACGGTGGCTTAATTTGCCACGGAGTATGCATGTACGGTGTAGTAACCCAACCGATTGGCGTCCTCAATCTTCAGTCACTACTTGATCTGCTCCCAGACCTTTCAGTAAATGACCGTTTAATGATCGAACGTGCTTACCACAAGGCTGAAAATTGTCATGCAGGGCAAATGCGGAAGTCAGGAGAACCATACTTTACCCACTGCGTGGCGGTGGCCACGATTTTGGCCGAAATGAAACTAGATGCAGAGGCGATTGCAGCGGCATTGATGCACGATCTTGCAGAAGATACTACGGTGTCAATTGACGAGATCCGCAACGAATTCGGAAACAATGTGGCACAAATAGTAGACGGTGTCAGTAAATTGAAAAATTTACCCATCAAAGTTGACGCCAATAAGACAGGGAAATTAGCCGACAAGGAATTAGAGTATTTCCGAAAAATGATGTTGGCTATGGGCGATGACGTGCGGGTTGTGCTGGTGAAATTAGCGGATCGTTTGCATAACATGCGAACATTACATTTCATGTCGCCGGAAAAACAACAACAGAAGGCCCAGGAAACATTAGATATTTTCGCCCCACTGGCAAACCGTCTTGGCATCTGGCAAATCAAATGGGAACTAGAAGATTTGAGCTTTCGTTACTTGATGCCTGATCAGTATAAAGCAATTGCAACAACACTGGATGAGCGTCGGGCTGATCGTGAAGCATACGTGGGTGCAATTATCCGCACATTACGTGAAACGTTATCAGAACACGGGTTAGCCAATATCAATATTACCGGACGCTCAAAGCATATGTATAGCATCTATAAGAAAATGGATCGCAAGAGCGTTGCGATTGATCAAATCTATGATGTCCGCGCTGTAAGAGTAATAGTAGATGATGTAATTCAATGCTACCAAGTCCTGGGCATTGTTCACAATCTATGGCGGCCCATTCCGGGTGAGTTCGATGACTATATTGCAGCGCCAAAAGATAATTTCTATCGTAGTTTACATACCGCAGTGAGAGACGGACAAGGAAAAACTATTGAAGTGCAAATCCGTACCAAAGAAATGCATGAAGATGCAGAATACGGCATTGCAGCCCACTGGCGCTACAAAGAAGGAAATAAACGCAACCGGGACGAGGTTTTTGAAAATCGACTGAGCTACTTGCGCCGATTGATGGAGTTCGGTCCAGCAGCACAGGATGCCGCTGACTTTGTCGATACTATGAAAACCGAGTTGTTTCAGGATCGTGTTTATGTTTTCACCCCAAAGGGCGACATTGTGGACTTGCCACTAGGAGCAACGCCTATAGATTTTGCTTACTATATCCACACCGAAATTGGGCATCGCTGCCGAGGTGCAAAAGTTCAGGGACGGCTAGTAGGACTTAACTATCGGCTACAAACTGGAGAGCAGATTGAAATCCTTACCTCAAAACGTGGAGGGCCAAGCCTAGACTGGCTCAACACTGATTTGGGTTATGTTCGCACTGCACGTGCTAGAGATAAGATTAAGGCATGGTTCCGTAAGCAAGATCGTGCAAAACATATCACAAGTGGGCGTGAGGTGCTTGAACATGAACTCAAGCGACTGGGATTGGATCATATGTCGTTTGATTCAGCCGCGGAAATATTTGGATTTGACAAACTAGATGATTTCTTGGCGGCGGTTGGCGCAGGAGACATCAATAGCCCTCAAATTGCCACCAAAATATTGGAAATGGAACGACGCGAACAGCAAAAACAGATGCTGGATCAAATGTTGGAATCGCCCAAGCCCCTGCCGACCCAATTACAAGTTGGGACAGGAGGGATAAGTATTAGTGGTCTTGGAGGAATGCTTGTAACCCTCGCTCAATGTTGTAATCCACTCCATGGAGATCAAATAGTTGGTTATATTACACGTGGCCGGGGTGTAACAGTTCACCGGGCTGACTGCGGCAATATGAAATCACATTCCGAGCCAGAGCGCCTGATAGATGTAACGTGGGGGCAAGCCGAATCTGATGAAAAATATGTCGTTCCAATAGAAATCGTTGCCTATGATCGAGACGGACTTTTGCGCGATATCAGCACCGTCGTGGCAGATGAAAAAGTGAATATGACTAAAGTTACAGTGTCAACCCGCCACAATATGGCAGTAGTGCATTTAATTATGGAAATTTCCAATTTCCAGCAGCTAACACGCATCTTGAACAAGATGGAACATATTCAAAATGTGATTGAAGCACGTCGCAAAAAGATGGCATAGCCGCCTTTGCCGCCTACAGATTTGTAATTTGCGGTGGGGTATCCGTGCGGTTATAATGGCGCCTTATTACCTTATAAATACTAACCACTAACTCTGCATTAATCAATGTTCCTTTACCGGTGGGGATGATAAGTCATGTTCGATTTAACCCATAATTTGCTTCAGCGACAGATCGCCGAACTTGACCCTACATCGCGCATAATTGTTGTGCATCCTGGTTATCTGGCGCAACGTAGGGTGCTACAACAATTTTGGAATACCAGCCCTTGTATATATTTGAGAGTGGAAATAGATTCTGCAACACAAATACAACTTCAGTCTTCACTTATCAATTTGCTTGATGGTTTAACGCTTGAGGCAGCCCTAGACCAGTGCAAACTGCTTATTGTGGATGAAAGTGATAAAGTCATTGAAAAAGAACTTGAAGCATTTTTAACTAATATTCTTTCCAAGACCCATGGACGAGTCTTATTGTTCACCCGCCAATTGCCTTATTTTGTTATTAATAATGGGTCGTTAGGTCGAATTACGCACATTATCCCTCAAGACCCTAACTTACTTTTGCCCAACTACAATGCCATCTCGCATGGAAAATCGTTGCTAGAAGTACATACACTTGGCTATGGTCGGGTCTTGCTCAACGGCAAAGTTATTGACAACTGGGATGGTGATTTACCCCGGCAGTTGTTCTTTTATTTGATTGATCGGGGTATGACAACCCGCGCTCAGATTTTTGACACTTTCTGGCCAACCTTGAGCACGAGGGAAGCAACTAATGTTTTCCACGTAACGAAACGTAAGATTAGCGAGGTTTTAGGGGTTGACCTCACGCAGTACTCGTCAGGATTTTATCGTGTATCGCCTGACATCGAGTTGAGCTATGATGTAGCCCTATTTCATGATATGTTACAACAGAGCGCGGTTGCTCCTCTAAAAGAATCTCGTGATTTGTTAGAGCGGGCAATCTGGTTATATCGGGGATCATTCCTCGGTCAAATTGATGCCAATTCATACCCATGGATACAGGAACGCAGACAACATTTGATGCAATCTTACGGAGATGCCCTAATTGGATTGGCTAAGTTGGTCGAGCAGTCGGGAGACACAGAACGGGCATTAGGTCTGTATATCCGCGCGCTAGCGACTAACAGGCAACGTGAAGATCTGGCAGGTACCATCATGGGACTTTACCGAGATTTTGGACGATATGATGACGCCCTGAAAACCTACGATGTTCTGGCTGCCGAAATCATGAATACTCTTGGAATTTCCCCTGCTCAATGGTTACAGGATATGGCAGAGAATATACGGAACCAAGAAATATCTACATTGCAACCTGTACGGCGATAGCCAACTTTATTCTATGTCAGGCATAGATATTCGCGGCTGATAATTAATCACCGCAGTAATTCGTTCATTGTCCCGAAGCGACACTATAATGTCTCCACCGGGACGCCCGCGCACAACTTGAGGTGCCCGACCAAGTCGCATGTAGAACGGTTTATTTTTGCTGGTGAGCGCCACAATATTATCGTCCTGGCGTCCTATAGTAGCTGCCGCCAATTCCTTACTGGTCTTTGGCAACCGCATTGCAATCACACCTCCACCCGCACGCCCTTGTGAAGGATAATCAGCAACGGGCGAAATTTTGGCGACCCCATCGTCGGTTACTGTCCAAACGTATTGATCGGGAACTACGACATTTGCGCCTACTACCCGATCTCCTTCCCCAAGTTTAATCCCGCGCATGCCTCCGGCCGGTAAGCCTGTAGGTCGGACATCCGTTTCTTCAAAACGAATGGATTGTCCATTGGCACTATGCAAAAGAATTTCGTTAGCCCCATTTGTCAACAAAACCCATCCCAGCCTATCATCCTTTTCCACATCCATCACGGTAAATGCATTAGCACTCATACCGGGCACATCTTCTAACCGCAGGCGCTTTACTTCCCCTTTTTGGGTCGAAAACATCAGGAAGCCCTCTTCAAGGCTACCCGGCAAACTCAATGCGGCAGTAATTTCGACGTCACTGGATAATGGAACAAAATCACTAAATGAAGAACCTTCCACAGGCTCGTGAATTTGTGGCAATTGATGCACGGGAATAGTTGCACAATTCCCATCAGAGGTGAACAAATATAAAATGTGGGCAGAATTACACGACAAAATAAAGCGCGGCGGATTTTTGAGATCAGCAGTTATTTTAGGCGGGGCATCCTCAAAACTCCGACCCAGTTTCCCATCCACAGTCAATGTCACCCAAGTATTCTCAGATGGCATTAACATATCACTCGTTTCTATAGTCGTGGCGGTACTATCTACTATGACGGTACGACGGCGATCTGCATATGCTTGCTTGATAAGTCCCAATTCCTCAGCGATTACCTCTCGCTGTTTTTTGGAACTTGCCAGCAACCCTTCCAGATATTTTATTAGCTTAATCTTTTCTTTATGCTCATCTTCAATCTTTTTGCGCTCCAAGGCAGCCAAGCGCCGTAACTGCATATCGAGGATAGCTTGAGCCTGAACTTCATCAATTTTGAGAAGCTTTATTAAATTAGCGCGAGCCGTCTCCACATTTTGTGACTTCCGAATTGTGGCGATGACTTCTTCCATTGCATCTAGTGCTTTGAGCAAACCTTCGAGGATGTGGGCGCGTTCACGGGCACGTGAGAGATCATATTCACTGCGGCGGCGAATGACCACCAAACGATGATCGAGATAAACTTTCAAGCACTGTTTAAGACTCAGTGTCCGGGGTTCGTTGTCCACCAAAGCCAGCATAATGATACTAAAGGTCTCTTGCAGTGGCGTGAGTTTGAACAAACTTGCCAATACAGGAGTAGGCTCAGCCCCACGCTGAAGTTCAATTACCAACCGCAAGCCCTGCCGATCTGACTCGTCGCGCATGTCAGCAATGCCTTCTAGCTTTCCATCGCGTACTAGGTTAGCAACACGTTCAATTAATCCCGACTTATTAGTTTGATAAGGCAATTCGCTGATAATAATCCGTGACTTTCCGCGACCCATATCTTCGACATGGCACTTAGCCCGAATGGTAATCTTCCCTCGTCCCGTGGCATAGGCTGTAACTAATGTATCTTCATTGTTGTCCAGTCCGTCAATGTGACGGTACACAATGCCACCGGTTGGGAAGTCAGGCCCTTTTACAAATTGCATCAAATCATCTACTGAAATATCCTCAATTTTGTCCCATTTCTGCAATACATAGATCAGAGCATCGCAAACTTCTGACAAGTTGTGCGGAGGAATATTAGTTGACATACCAACGGCGATACCAGATGACCCGTTGACTAGCAAATTTGGAAAGCTTGACGGTAAGACAGCTGGTTCCACCAGACTACCATCAAAATTCTCGTTGAAATCCACCGTCTGCTTGTCAATATCAACCAGTAGTTCTTCGCCAATTTCTGCCATCCGCGCTTCGGTATAACGCATTGCAGCAGCACCGTCGCCATCAATGCTGCCAAAGTTCCCCTGCCCATCCACTAATTCATATCGCATGGAAAAATCTTGCGCCAAACGCACCATGGCATCATATACAGCAACATCACCATGAGGATGGTATTTACCTAATACTTCACCAACAATACGTGCGCTTTTTTTGTATGCGCTGTCAGCACGTATCCCCATGTCGTGCATGGCATATAGAATGCGGCGGTGAACTGGTTTTAAACCATCGCGGGCATCTGGCAAAGCGCGAGCTACAATTACACTCATTGCGTAATCGAGGTATGCATCCCGCATTTCTTGACCGATATTAACCCGGCGAACGTTTCCGTTAGTCATAGCTGATTCCTGAGTCGTTTATGATAGTGGTGTGCGGATTCATTCTAGGAGTTCAATGAGAACATGTCAAATAATGAACTTGTGTTCTAGTATACCACATTATCTGAACCTCCGCTTCCCCGACTTTCAGTGAATGCTCAGAGAAATTTGGAGGCAGGTTATGGTAGGATGCAGCCTATGACAAGACAAAACACCATGTATATTCTAATCACCCTTACGTTTTTTTATCTGCTCTCTGCCTGTGCACCGCAGGCCCCCGTGTTGGTGTACGTAACGCCGACCCCGGGCGAGGCTGCTGCTGCACTCATTCCTACGGTAGTGCCAACCAGCATACCAGCAACACCCACCTTGACAGAAACTGCAACAGAGACCTTGACCGTCACACCTGATTTACAGGTAACTCCGCTACCGACGAACACACCGTTGGGAGCGGTAATCGGAAATGACTATGTTCTACCGCCGACGTCAACTTCGCGTCCAACAGCTACCCTGCCCCCACCAACTGAAGGCGCTCCATCAGTTCCAACCACCCAACCAACTAATATTCCAGCGGTGCCACCCACGGCACCAGGACCGGCACCAACTGCATTGCCCAATTTGGACGCTGCGCGTATGGGTATCCAGCTTGATCCCAACCTTAATCAGGATGATTGGCACAAAGCACTAAACAATATACAAAAGTTGGGCGTCAAGTGGCTCAAGCTACAAATATCATGGAAACAGTTGCAGCCAAATGGGCCAGATGAAATAAGTGAAGACTTCCGACGCCTTGAAATCTATATTGAAGAAGCATTCAATAGTAATCTGGACATCTTGATTAGCGTAGCAAAAGCACCAGCGTGGGCACGTTCCAACCAAACAGAAGATGGCCCTCCAGACGACCCAGCAGCATTAGCAACATTTATCAACCTCATGCTAAATGAATTTGGAACTTCCTTAGATGCCATCGAAATCTGGAACGAACCAAATTTATCGCGTGAATGGCAGGGCCAACCACTAAACGGTGCGTCGTATATGAAGTTATTTGCTCCATCGTATAACGCTATCAGCGCATATTCTGAACGGATGAAGACCGATCCTAAAACGCCTCGAAGTGTTCCCATTTGGATTATTTCCGCTGGTTTAGCTCCGACTGGAGATTCAGACGGATCGCGCAATGATCGAACATTCTTGCAAGAAATGTACAATGCGGGACTTGGACAATATCCCGATGTATATATCGGCATTCATCCATACGGGTGGGCCAATCCACCGGATGCCACATGTTGCCAAACACAAGGTCAGGGGCGAGGATGGGATGATGATCCGCACTTCTTCTTTTTGAATAACATTCAGGATTTTAGACAGATCGTTGTCAACAACAATCATGCGTCCGCCAAATTCTTCGCAACAGAATTCGGCTACGCAACATGGGATGGCTTTCCCGGTGACCCGCCACAGCCGTGGATGGCTTTTAATGACCGCTGGGCTCAAGGGAATTATACGGTGCGAGCATTCCAACTTGCACAGTCTTTCGACTTCATGGGCCCCGTGATTTTGTGGAACTTGAATGTCGCCAGTAAGCCAACTATTACGAGCCGGGACGAAATGGCAGCATATAGCATCATGTTCCCCGGTGCTTCCTGCCAAGTCAATCTTGATGATCCAAATCTCACTGAACGGCCTTCATTTTGGATGCTTTATGACGCCATCCGACCGGATATCAACTTGGATGATCACTGCGGTAGGCAATAACCGGCTAATAGGGAATCAAAAGCGTGAGCAAGATTGCTCACGCTTTTGATTCCCTGTCTGATTTGGAAATTAAGCGTTCAGTCCCATTTCTTCCATATTATCACTGTCATCGAAGCTATCATCAGCGGGACCAGAGTCAAATGCGCCCTGTGCTTCAAGTGTGATATTAGGTGCGACCAATTCACGATCCTGATATGTATGGAATCCTGTACCAGCAGGAATGAGCTTGCCGATAATGACATTCTCTTTCAAGCCATAGAGGTTATCAACCTTGCCCTCGATAGCCGCGCCTGCCAACACCTTGATGGTGTGCTGGAAGCTCGATGCAGAAAGGAAGCTGTCGGTACTCAGGGCCGCTTTGGTAATACCCAATAGCACCGGTGTTCCCGCGGCAGGTTCTTTGCCTTCTGCAATCAACTGCTCGTTGATATTGAGAAGTTTGAGTTTGTCGATAAGTTCGCCCGGCAGCAGTGGACTGTCGCCACTACGGGTGATCTGTACCTTGGAGAGCATCTTACGAATAATGATCTCAAAGTGCTTGTCGGCAATATTGACACCCTGATTGCGATATACATCCTGCACTTCGGTAAGCAAGTATAGTTGTGTCGACTCTGACCCCAAAATTCGCAAAATCCGATGCGGATTCTTTGAACCTTCGGTTAGTTGTTGACCGGCATAAACCTCAGCACCATCAAATGCTTCCGGAATCAGCCGTGCATTGGAAGGAATCTCGTATTCCACTTCCTGCCGCCGTTCATACCGAATGTACAACATATGTCCTTCGAGATGAACCACACCATGCATCTTAGCAATTATCTTGCCACCTTCACCGCCGGCTTCCTGTGCGACTACTTCGCCCTCAGCAACTTCACTTTCATCTTCAACTAAGATGTCCCAGCCTACAGGAATTTCATGCTGTTCGCTAAAGGCCTCACTATCTATCACAGTCGCTATACGTACACCATCACGCTTGGACAAGCGTAAAGTACCAGCAATGTCCGTTACTACAGCTTCGCCTTTCGGCTTCTTACGAGCTTCAAAGAGTTCTTCCACACGGGGCAAACCGCTCGTGATATCGCCACTAGCTTGTGCAGTACCGCCTGTATGGAACGTACGTAATGTCAACTGTGTACCGGGTTCACCGATAGACTGTGCAGCTACGATGCCCACTGCAGAACCGATTTCAACCATTTCACCACGACCCAGATCGCGTCCATAACACAAGGCACAGATACCGTGTATCAGGGCACATGTCATTGGACTACGGACATGAACAGTTTCCAATTTGCTGTTCTGAATCGCGTCTGCAATATCCTCGTCAATCATTTCGTTTCGCGACACAATGAGTTTCCCGGATTCCGGATCATATGTGTCACTCGCCGCACATCGCCCGATAATGCGTTCGTAGACACTCTGCCCCGCGATGTCGTCAGCGCGTCGGATCCACATCCCGGACTCAGTACCGCAGTCCATACGATTTACAATTACGTCTTGCGCCACATCCACCAAACGCCGGGTAAGGTAACCAGCATCAGCAGTACGCAGAGCTGTGTCTGCTAGACCTTTACGTGCACCGTGTGTTGAAATAAAGTATTCCAACGCATTCAGACCTTCGCGGAAGTGACTGCGAATTGGAAGGTCAATGATGCGACCTGAAGGATCAGCCATAAGGCCGCGCATTCCCGCGAGCTGGGTAATTGGACCGAAACCGCCCTTCGTAGAGCCAGAAATCGCCATAATCGCAATGGGACCATACGGATCAAGTGCCTGACGAATCATGTCCTGCAAACGATCTTTGGCACGATTCCATTCATCAATCGTGATTTGATAGCGTTCTTCCTCAGTGAGCAAGCCACGACGGAAGTCACGCTCGGCCGTATCCACTACTGACTCAGCCTGAGCTAACACATCTTTGCGTTCGTCAGGAATGGTGAGATCCGCCACCGCAATCGTAGTACCAGAAATTGTCGCATAATGGAAACCTAGATTCTTGATCGCATCTACAATATCAGTCGTGCGTTCACCACCGATGCGCTGGTAGCATTTAGCGACAAGATCTTGTAGTTGCTTCTTGCCCATCGTTTCCTGCACATATCGCATTTCATCCGGCAAAATGCGATTAAAGATGGCCCGTCCCACCGTGGTCGGTTCAGGTTCAATCTGTGGTGACCGGTCATCAAAGTAGTTACCGAGAAGAATCGGTGTGTGTAATCCGACGATACCGAGGTTGTAGAGATACTCGACTTCGTCCATATCGACAACTTTGCGACGCTCGCCCAAGTTGGTAATTTCGAGCTTGTCACCTAGCTCACGCTTCTTGTTCAAGAGTTTCCGCATTTCGTAAGCGTTAGCCAATGTGCAGTCTACTTCGCCATCAAGCACAGCCCGCAAGGTACGATCAATAGCCTTTTCGACTATTTTGGTTCGCCCATTTTCATCTATTTCCTTGACGTCCTCGAAAAGAACGACACCCGGTATGTTATGGTTCTGGACGTAGTAAAAGCCGTTAGAACGGAAAGCAATACCAACTTTCTTGGTTCCATCCAGTTTATCCATCGTGCGGAACTTGTCGGCCTTCTTCTTAAGAGCCACGATCTCCACAGTAGGATCCATGGTTAAGTAGTAATTACCTAACACCATGTCTTTCGAAGGGCCGACGATAGGCTGACCATCAGCGGGCTTAAGTAGGTTGCGCGTGCTGAGCATTAAATCACGCGCTTCTTGCACAGCTTTATCACTGAGCGGCACATGAACAGCCATCTGATCGCCATCGAAGTCGGCATTAAAGGCCGAACATACCAATGGATGAATTTGAATGGCTTTACCTTCCACAAGCTGTGGTTCAAATGCTTGTATACCTAAGCGGTGAAGAGTGGGTGCACGATTGAGCAGTACTGGACGCTCTTTAATGACTTCTTCCAGTACTTCCCAGACTTCCGGTTTTTCACGCTCAATAATGCGCTTTGCGCCCTTAACGTTGCTGGCATAGTTGTAACGAACCAAACGACTAATCACAAACGGGCGGTACAATTCAAGTGCCATAGTCTTGGGCAAACCGCACTGATGCAGCTTGAGCTTCGGCCCAATAACAATGACCGACCGACCAGAATAGTCAACACGCTTACCCAGCAAGTTCCGGCGGAAACGTCCCTTTTTACCCTTCAACATATCACTAAGCGATTTCAGCTCACGGCGACCACGTCGGCTAAGGGCCTTTCCACGCTGACTGTTGTCGACAAGGCTGTCTACCGCTTCTTGAAGCATACGCTTTTCGTTACGCACAATAACATCTGGCGCGCCCAATTCAAGGAGGTGCTTGAGGCGATTGTTGCGGTTGATGACGCGGCGGTACAGATCATTCAAGTCGCTAGTTGCAAAACGCCCACCATCCAACTGAACCATGGGCCGCAAATCCGGTGGAATCACTGGCAGAACTGTCAAGATCATCCACTCGGGCCGATTATTGCTCTTTCGCAAGCTTTCGACTACACGCAGACGTTTTGTTGCTTTCTTCTTACGCTGCTTGGAGCGAGTCTGGCGAACTTCGTGCCATAACTCAACCGCCAATTTATCCATATTCATGCCTTGCAGGATTTCGTAGAATGCTTCCGCACCCATATCAGCATGGAAAACCTGCCCGTAACGGCTCTTCAACTCACGGTAGCGCGTCTCCGGCAAAAATTGAAGCACATGCAAATCTTGAAGTTCTTGCCGTGCTTTTTCAGCTGCCTGCCGCACCTGACTCATCCGATTATCAAGTTCGCTACGTTGTTCATCCAACGTTTGGGCGGCGTCGCTTGACAATGAGTCGGCTTCGCGATCCAGCCGATCAAGCTCTACCTGACGCATTTCTTCGATTTCGTTTTGTAAATCGCTGAGATAGGCGTTAGTTGCGGTCTGGATGCGGGCAAGGTGATCATTTGTGATTTGCTCACCCTTAGAGGCGATCACGATGTTAGCACTTTCAAAATCAATTCCAGAAGTCGCCTTCTGCCCCACCAATGACTCAATGCGACCTTGAACTGCTTGTGCTTCCTGCATGACCTTATCGCTCAAGCGGCTTAGTTCATTATCAAAGTGGTCATTAATCCCTTTGATGCGCTCCTCAAATTCCCCCAACACAGTGTCGCGCTGACTGCGAACACTTTCCATTTGTTCTTCAATATCACCGCCGAGTAGCACTTCCTTCTGTGCCAATTCTTTCTCGACGCGCGCTAATGCTTTCTGGCGAGCCTCTTCATCTACTCGTGTAATGACGTACTGAGCGAAGTACAGTACACGATCCAAATTGCGACGGCTAATGTCAAGGAGTAGTCCCAAGTAGCTTGGCACACGACGGGTATACCAAACATGGGCAACTGGCGCAGCCAACTCTATGTGACCCATACGTTCACGGCGAACTGAAGCCCGCGTGACTTCTACACCGCATTTGTCACATACAATGCCGCGATAACGCACATTCTTGTATTTGCCACAATAGCATTGCCAATCTTTGGTGGGGCCAAAAATCGCTTCACAGAATAGACCATCTTTTTCTGGACGCAAGCGTCGGTAGTTAATGGTTTCCGGTTTTGTGACCTCTCCATAAGACCATGAGCGCGATCTGTTCTGGGAAGCCAGACTAATCCTCAGTGCGCTGAAATCTTTTGCTTCCAAGTGATGTGCTCCTCTGCGCTAAATCGAAAGGTACGTATGATGTGAATACAAGTTACCGAACGGAGGAATTAAGCCATTACTAACAAACAACGAAACAGCGGTAGGAAATTTCCCCTCGCTGTTTATGGATTTGGTATGTGTTTTAGTGACCATTCGTAACGAGTAATTATATTGATTTTTGAATTCCGGGTCAAGAGGTTTTTTTCTCCGTTTAATGGCCGATTATACTTTTGCCGGTTTCCACTATGGGGCACGCAATGTCAAATTGTAAACGCCACAACTCACATATATAGGGCAATTTGCTTTTCTGGTTATATGATTTCGACGCCTAAATTGACCGCAATTCGGAAGTAGTGTATGTTTAACAAAAGTACCTTAAATAGGAGAAAATTCCCATGCTATTACGCCGCTCCGTTTTTCTGCTCGTGCTGTCTGTTTTTGCTGCTTTGTTTACTTTTCCGGTTGCCGCGCAAGAGTCAAATAACACAGTTCATACCGTACAGCGCGGTGAAAACCTGTATAGAATTGCGTTGCGTTACGGCGTCAGCATGGATGCAATTGCTGAAGCAAATAGCTTGACCAATCTCAGTAGAATCAATGCTGGTCAGCAATTAATTATCCCGAATTATGACCCAACTCCAGAAGTAGTCGAGAATCCAACTGTGGCAGGCACACCTATTAAACATTTGGTAACTTCTGGCGAGACATTAGCCAGCATTGCAAACCAATATGGAATGACTGTTGAACAGATTCTAGCCATAAACGATGTGCCTAATCCAAACCGTATCTTACGTGGCCAAGAGCTTCTAGTCTGGGGGGCTTCACAAGATGAACCAACAGCAGATTCACTACGAGGTCACAGTTACAGGAACCAATTGTTGACACGCCACCACAGTCTTCCGAAACAGTCAGTCCCCCTCCTTCTACCACATACACAGTAGGAGCGGGTGAGGATCTCTCCAAAATTGCGCTCCATTTCGGCATCAGCTGGGTGGATATAGCCAGTGCAAATAACCTGATTGATCCTGACCATATATTTGCGGGTCAAACGCTGACCATTCCCGGTGTATCGTCTTCAGATACCGGTGGCGGAGCAAACGTGGTAGTACAACCCCAGTTCGTCCCTCCCCCACCAACAATATTCTCCGGCAAACAAGTTGTCGTTGATTTGAGCGATCAAATGACATACGCGTACCAGGATGGTGTGCTTCTACGATCACTTCGTGTTTCAACCGGGCTGCCGGGCACACCGACTGTACTGGGAGATTACAATGTTTACCACATGTTAGAATCGCAACGTATGGTTGGCCCCGGTTATGATCTACCTGGCGTGCCATATGTAATGTACTTCTACCAAGGCTATGCTTTACATGGCACATACTGGCATAACAACTTCGGCCATCCGATGAGCCACGGTTGTGTTAACATGCCCACTTCCGAGGCCGAGTGGTTTTACAGCAATTTTGTAGAAATTGGAACGCCTGTACACGTTCAACTGTAACAATGAATTAACAAAAAGGGTGAATGATTCTCCATTCACCCTCTTAATCTACCGGGAAACAAAGGATGGTCCGTAATTTAGGAACTTTCCCCTGCCAACCCCAGACCATTAGCATTTGCCTTCATCGCTTCTAGAACAACCGTAATGTGGTCATCCAACCCAACGCCCAAAGCATCAGCTGCATGTTCAATTTCCATTCGATTCACCGGTGCGGCAAACAATTTATCTTTCCACTTTTTCTTAACGGACTTTAATTCAACATCCAGTATGCTTTTCGATGGTCTTACCAATGTCACTGCAATTAAGAAACCTGTCAGCTCATCAACTGCAACCAAGGTTTTTTCCATTGGTGTTTCAGGTTTTACTCCTGTAATCTCTTCGGCATGTGACATTATCGCCTTGATAATCTCATCGGGAACCCCGCGCTCCTTTAATATTTTTGATCCAACGACAGGATGTCCCTCAACCGCTACGTCAGGATATCGCTCATAGTCAAAGTCATGCAGTAATCCTGTAATACCCCACACATCAACATCACCACCAAAGCGGGGAGCATAGGCGCGCATAGCTGTTTCAACAGATAACATATGGCGCCGCAGAGATTCACTTTGTGTAAACTCGGTCACAACTGACCATGCAGTTTCACGATCCATTTTATCCATATCCCCCTCGGGTAAATGCTACTGGTGTACCTTGCTCGTAGACTTGAATACTAATCTCCAATGGGAGACCTATAGGAATCTGACCAGGCGTTCGCAAAATCCACCGGCCTGTTTTGGTCCCACCCTTATCAGGTGATTTGCCATCAAATTCAACGACTGCCTCGTCACCGATATTCACTATACGATCTCTATCTACGAAGAAAATTACACGATCAGCATCATAATTTTCTCCCGATTCATAGATCAGCGCGGTATTCCTCACCCAGTCACACGTTCCCAAATTCACCAATGTGATTTTGAGCGTAAATTCTGTGTTAGCAGGAATCAGGTAAAAACAATTTGCATCATACGTCGGATAGTCAGCAGCTATTTCGGATGCATAATCCCAATTACATGATGCTTCTGTAGCTTGTTGACTTGAAGCTGCCTGAGTCAATGCCACGCTCGTCTGGCGCGGGTCGGGAGTCGGTGACTTTGTAGATGTTGCAGTTATTGAAGGCGTAGGGGACCATGTTGGTGACGGTGTCATGGTCGAAGTTGGCGTAAAAGTCAATGTATTGGTCGGTGTGAGAGTCGGCGCGGGCACTACTGGAACACTGGCAATATTGCCGTAAGCATTCATCAAGCCACTTTGTACCCAACCCTCCTGATTGTTCGACTTCCGCACCTTGAACCAAAGATTGTCTTCGCTCCGGCCGAGGATTACCACTTCCTCAGCTGCTTGAACAACCATTATTTGTGCAAACGATTGCCCCGGCCCAACACGTGCAGTGACATTACCAATCAACTGAGCCGAAACAGCGATAGGGGTCGCAGGTGTAGCACTAGGTGTAGGTGATTCGGTAGGCGTATGTGAAGGAGACTCTGTAGATGTGAACGTGGGTGCAATAGTATCAGTTGGCGCAACAACAACTTCAGAGGTTGCAATTGCAGTATCTACACTGGTCGCAGCATCAAGTACTGCAGAAGCAGTTAGTGTCGCATCAACACTGCCATTTATTCCGGGAAAGGGGATAATTCGGGTTGCAACCCCAATTACCAATAGTGCCACAATCCCACTCAATATCGCCCCCACTCGAATCAATCCACTGTTCGAACGCGAGGCGGACATACCTAACCGCGCCTTTTCAACAGTTGTATCGCTTGCTGAATGACTACTGTTTTCGTCAGGGGATACGAAAAATGATTGAGGTTGATCAGAATCCGGGTGATGGTTATTTGCAAATCGTTCCAAATCTTCAATTAGCTCAGAAGCAGATTGATACCGTTCCACAGGTTCTTTGGCTATGGCCTTAGAGACAATTCGATCTAGTGTCGCTGGCAGATCTGGCTTGAAATCCCGAATTGAAGGTGTTGGACTATTCAGGTGCTTAAGAATTATTGCTAGTGGGGTATCCGCATCGTAGGGCAGCTTTCCCACAAGCAACTGGAACATAATTATGCCCAGAGAATATAAATCGGAACGTTCGTCCCCTGCTTCGCCCAGTCCCTGCTCGGGCGCCATGAATGCCGGCGTACCAACCATGCCACCGCTTGCCGTAAATTGTGCGCCCGTTACGATTTTAGCGATACCAAAATCTGTTAGGACAACACGATTGTCGTGATCAAGCATCAGGTTCGCCGGTTTGACATCCCGATGAATCATGTTGCGACTGTGGGCATATGCCAGTGCGCCCGCCGCTTCACGGATGATGCGAATAACCTCACTGATGGGAAGGAGTTCACCCCGTGCTACGATGCTCCCTACCCGATCCTTGAGCGTGGTGCCATCCACCAGCTCCATAACCATGTAGTAACTCTCGCCCTCAGTATCGTAATCGAAATCATATACTTGAACGATATTGGGGTGCTTAAGTTTGGCAATATTTTGTGCCTCACGCTCAAATCGTGATTTGAATTCGGGGTCATCGGCTAGGAATGCATGCAGAACCTTGATTGCTACATAGCGATCAAGAGAACTCTGGTACGCACGGTAAACTTCAGCCATACCACCGCGTCCCAAACGCTCAATAACCTCATATTTTCCGATTTTGCGGTTCGCCACAGATAAGGTCTTCGCTTTACAATGATGAAGGAAATAACAGGATGCGATTATAGTCTATCACAATCGCATCCTCAACCAACCTTAACCTTGCAATCATATCACTTTTGTTTTATCCACCACCACTGACGCCCTGACGAATACCCCCTTCAGTCATGGCACGAGCATCTAAGGCTTGGGCGGCATCTTCATCGGACATGTATCCAAGTTCTACCACAATCTCTCGAATACTACGTCCTTCAGCCAAGGATTTTTTGGCGACTTCAGCACCTTTCAAGTAACCAATAATCGGATTCAATGCAGTAACGAGGATAGGATTACGCGCCAACCATCCCTCGGCACGTTCGCGATTGGCAATCAATCCCACTACACAATAGGTAGTGAAAGCATTTACAGCACCTATCATCACGTGTTCAGCTTCGAAAAGATTGTGTGCGATAATCGGCATCATCACGTTCAATTCAAGTTGCCCTGCTTGTCCAGCCATCATGACGGTTAAGTCATTGCCCATAATATGGAACATCGCCATATTGAGCATTTCTGCCATAACAGGATTCACTTTGCCCGGCATGATAGATGATCCCGGTTGGACCGGGGGACAAGTGATTTCTGCCAATCCGGTTGTTGGTCCACTCGCCAACAATCGAATATCATTTGCAATACGGATCAAATCTTGAGCAGTGGCACGAATGGCACCGGAGAAAAAGACCGCATCTTGCATTGATTGCATTGACTCGAACAAATCATCCGACTCATATAATTTGAGGCCGCTTAACTTACTCAACTTCTTGACCATACGACTGTGGTATTCCGGATGGGCATTCAATCCGGTACCATTGGCCGTACCGCCGATACCCAACCGACGCAAACCCTCAGCCGACTGCTGAATTTTCTCAATATCGCGCTCGATAGCCTTAGCCCATGCCCCTACTTCCTGACCCAAACGAATAGGCACTGCGTCTTGTAAATGTGTACGCCCGCTTTTTACTACATCATCCCATTCCTTTGCTTTCATACGAAAAGCATCAGCACAGGCTTTTAGTGAATTGACTAACTCATCAACACGCCACAAAGCACCCAACCGGATCGCAGTCGGGATGGTATCATTTGTGCTTTGTGCCATATTCACGTGGTCATTGGGACTAACTGGCTTTTTGGGATCATCCAGCTTGAAGCCTAAAATCTCATTAGCTCGATTAGCAATCACTTCATTGCTATTCATGTTGTGACTGGTGCCCGCACCCGCTTGGAAGGGATCAACGACAAATTGTGCACTATGTTGTCCTGCCAACACCTCGTCAGCGGCCTGCATGATAGCTTTTGCCATCTTTTCATCCATAAGTCCCAAATCAAGATGAACCTCAGCAGCCGCGCGCTTGATTAACGCCATAGCCCACACAAAGGCTGGGTAGGGCTTCAAACCACTAACTGGAAAATTATTTACTGCACGCTGCGTTTGTGCACCATAATAAGCGTCTGCTGGAACATTAACAGTACCCAACGAATCTTTTTCTACTCGAAACTCGCCCATCACAATCTCCTCGCAAAACAAAACATTTCCACATAGGGAATGTAATATACAAAAAGCGTTACATATTGTAACGCTTTTCACGATTCAAGGCGATTAGATTTCGCGCTTATGGCCCTAATTGCTTATCGCAATTTTTAGCACAGCTCTGTTCTTAACGGGCAGCGGCATACCGTTTCGCCACTTCATCCCAATTAACAACATTCCACCAGGCCGCAATATAATCTGGGCGGCGATTCTGATAATTGAGATAATAAGCATGTTCCCAGACATCTAGGCCAAGAATAGGAGTCTTGCCTTCCATCACCGGCGTATCTTGGTTTGGCGTAGAGGTAATACTCACTGCGCCACCCTTCTCAGCTATCAGCCAAGCCCAACCTGAACCAAATCGCCCTGCACCAGCTGCGGCAAACTTCTCCTTGAACGCTGCAAAACTGCCAAATGCCGCGTTAATGGCAGCGGCTAGATCACCACTGGGTTCGCCACCTTTGCCCGGTCCCATAATCTGCCAAAACAATGTGTGGTTAGCATGTCCGCCACCGTTATTGCGAACCGCAGTGCGGATCGCTTCTGGTAGGCTTTCGAGGGACTTCAAAAGTTCATCCAAACTTTTGCTCTGCAAATCGGGATAAGATTCCAACGCTTTGTTCAGATTGGTTACATAAGCATTGTGATGTTTCCCATGATGAATCTCCATCGTCCGGGCGTCAATGTGCGGTTCCAATGCATTTGCCGCATATGGAAGTTGAGGGAGTTCAAAGGCCATGATTCATCTCCTTGTTGTATAGTCTGTCACTTATTATTCTACCGCCGCATATGCGGAGTACCAAACTGACCATTGGTACAGAACACTGGCACTAGCTGATATCTACCTAATTGAAGTATGCTATCAATATCAATAACAAACATAGCAAATTTCTAATAGCTGTTTGAATTAGGCGCTGTGTGCCATTAATCTGACACGGAATTTATCGTCATGAACCACGCCTCCACAGTGCCTGTAAAAGCTCCTTTGCGTGCCTATCTTGTCATTGCAATGGGCATTGTGGCTATCTCGTTTGCCTCGATTTTCATAAAACTAGCACAAGCCGAAGGTGTTCCCTCGATACTTATTGCGACCGGGCGGATGTCCGTCGCCACTGTAGTCATCACACCGGTCATCATACGTCGCCATCGAAGTGATTTTAGACAATTGACCCGCAATCAACTCGGTCTTGCTTCTCTTTCGGGTTTTTTCTTGGCTATCCATTTCGCCACATGGATAAAGTCCTTTGAGTACACTATTGTGTTGGTCAGTGTTGTCTTGGTCACTACAAATCCTCTTTGGGCGGCGCTCTTAGAAGTCATTTTCCTCCGAGCACATCTATCTCGACTCGTCATTCTGAGCTTGATAGTGGGAATTGTTGGTAGCGTAATTGTGGCAATACCTAGTGAGCAAGTTGTTTCACTTGGCAAGCAACCATTGCTTGGCAGCGCACTCGCATTGGTTGGAGCAATTGCGGTAGCCGTGTATTTCGTGATTGGGCGTAAGTTGAGAAACAGTTTGTCCCTTATGCCCTATATTTGGTTAGTTTATGGCTGTGCCGCGATATTTCTTATTGTCGTGATCATCTTCACCCGCACACCCATCAGCGGCTACAGTGCCCAAGGTTATCTTTGGCTAGTAGCAATGGCACTCGTTCCACAATTGATCGGACATTCGTCCCTAAATTTCGCATTGAAGTATTTTCCGCGCCGTATGTCGGCATTGCCGCCCAACTAGAACCGGTTTTGAGTTCAATTTGGCGTTCATGTTATTCACAGAGATCCCAACTGCCGTTCAGCTCACTGGAAGCTTCGTCATTCTGGCAGGTGTCGTACTTGCTAGTCTAGGTCAAACATCCACAGAACAAAACTATGTCACAACCGCTTCGGATTAACGCTTTACCACCGTCCTTAAGCGCGATGGTTCCATCACGCTACCGTTTGCAACTATTGCTGTTCATTGGGACATTTGCCGGTGGTTGGGCCGCCATCTTTGGTCGCATTGCCCAGCATGAAGGCATATCAACGCCAGTGATCATTACCTTTCGCCTGATTCTCGGAGCACTCATTGTTACTCCTTTTGTAATACGGAATTACCGTTCTTCACTGCGCCAGCTGAACAAAAGCGATCTCGTGATGATGATTGTAGCTGGTTTCTTGCTTTCCATGCATTTGTTGGCTGGCTTCGCGGCGTTGGAACACACATCGGTACTGATTAGCAATGTAATTGGGAGTACCCTGACAATATGGGTAGCCCTTATGGAAGTCTATCTACTTGGTGTGCAATTGGGCCGTTTTGTGTGGATTGCACTAGGTGTCACGCTTATTGGCGGCCTAATTATTGCGCTTACAGGCAACAATCAGTCCCTAGGTGACAATCCATCTTTGGGTAATCTTTTGGCTTTGATGGCAGCGCTGGCCGGTGCAGCCTATGCCATAAGCGGGAGACAATCGCGCAGCAAAATCCCCTTCCTTGTATACGTCTGGTTGCTGTTCGGATTTGGGGGAATATTCAGTTTAGTCGTTGTAGCGATTACTCATGGTTCGTTCGTGGGGCACACCGCAAACGGCTATTTAGCAATCATCATGCTTACACTTTCAGCACAACTAGTCGGACATAGCATCTACAACTATGTCTTACGCCGTCTTCCGGCTACCTTAGTGAGCGTAAGCAGTCAGATTGGTACAGTAATTAGTGCCGTACTAGCTTTTTTGCTCCTCAAGGAAATTCCGGGAGCGTGGCAGCTGCTGGGCAGTGCCATAATTATCGGTGGTATCACACTAGTGAACTTCAAGAAAAACGCAGCATAGTGGTTCAGTGCGGTTATTTAACCCAGCTTGAAGCCCAAATAATCTGATACGCCGGGCCATACATCCATCGGCGGTATATCTTCGGGTAATAGGACCGGCGCAAGCAATGCCTGCAATTGACCGCTACGAGAAATTTCTTGCAGGGTATATTCAACTAACAAACGAAAATCAATGTCATTTCGCGGCACTGCAATTCCAATATACTTCCGACTATACCAAGGATCTGGATTTGGTTCGCGCCGTGTCAAGCGAAGCTGGTCACCGTTCGCCTGAACGTGAGGCACAAGTTTCAGGCTATCCCCAAAGACTACATTGGCATTATTGTCCGAAAGTATGACGTTTGCGGCATCGGTTTCTTGATTAATAACAAATACACGCACACCAGCATTCGCGCTTGCAGCCAGCGCATTTACGCGGTCTGTCGCCCCATCCTCACTGCCAAAGACTGCAACAATACGACCCCGCAAATCAATGAAAGTCTCGTAGGCATCATCTTTTTTTGCCATCACCCGATCACCATGCAGCAAATACGGCGCGGTTAAATCCACTTTATCCACGATGGACCAGTCAAGAGGTACATCGACTGCCATATCAGCCTGGCCATTTGCCACCAAATCAGCAGGACTAGCACTGGTATCCTGAACGTACTCTACACGCACGCCCCATTTAGCGGCCATAGTTTCTACAATCATGCGATTAAGCATATCGAGCCTTCGTTGACTTTCAGGCGCATCACTGGAAAGCTCGCTCACACCCGCAACCCTCAATAAACCTGCCTGCTGGATGCGAGGCACTGCATATTGAGGTGGAAATGGGACATCATCACCAAACTGATCTGGTTTTGGAGGGTCATCTCCAAGTCCGTCCCATCCGGGTATATTTCCAATGTTGTATGAAATACCGGGTGTATATGTCTTTTGTAAATCAGCAATTTTGCCCCTGCTATCTAGGTATTGCAACGTTTTGTTAAGTAGATTGCGGAAACTTATATCCTGCCGCCTTATTACAATTGCATAAGGCTCTGGTCCGATTGCCTCATCCAGAATTTTCCCCATGCCGGGTTCAGGAATTATTCTCTGCAAATGTACACTGTTATCCACTACTCCATCAATTTCACTATTCAGTAGTGCAGAATAGGCTAGATCCAACGTAAGAAACGATTGTAAAGTAACACCAATGCCGCTCCTCTGCTGCCAAAGAGAGATGGCTTCGGCAGCAGGTGTTCCCAGCACATACCCAAGACGCCTGTTCGCCATATCAGTAAGCGCAGCTGCGCCGTCATCCTGCCTTAGCAGCACGGACTCAGTACCATGAAAATATGTTTCGCTGAATTCAAACTGTGAATCCAAATCACGGCGATGAATTTGAGACGCGACCAACATATCCACCGTTCCGCTATTCAGTAGATCAAACGCAGTTTGGCGTGTCACTTGTACTGGTTCAAAAGTTAGTCCCCACGTCTCTACAATAGCCGTTGCCAAATCTGCATCAAAGCCAGACACCTCCCCACGCACATTCAATGTGCCGAATGGCGGCGAATTATATAATAAGCCTACCCTTACCTTGCCATCCCGTTTGATCCGCGCAACCGCAGATTCGTTTAGCAAGGCGTCATTAACTGTTGAATTTACGGCTGGAACTAAGGTGGGAGGTACAAGAGTCGGAGCAGGTTGTTGCAGGGCGCTAGCTGATGCTGGTACGAAAATCACGACTACAAAAATGAGTACGAAACAAACTAGAACGGCAAAAAACAAGTCAAAGCGTCGCATTTCACGATGCTCCATATAGTTGATGAGTTTCGATATATGTCCGCACGGCATCTGGTACAAAGTAGCGAATGCTCTGATGTTTTGTGGAGCGTTCTACAATGCTGCTTGAAGAAATGTCGATAAGCGGTGCGTCGATTATCACAACACGATTCATTAGGCCGGGAATAAGCTTATCATGCAGATCAGGACTTATCTGCATATCAGGACGGGGCACAACTGCCAAGCGACAAAGTTCAATCAGGGCTTGAGGCTTGTGCCAATTTGGCAAATCACGTAAGGAATCAGCCCCCACGACAAAAAACAACTCTGCATTCGGATATTGTGCCTGAATAAGCTGAACCATATCCACAGAATAATGTGGACCGGGGCGATCAACATCAACTCGCGAAAGTTCAAAATGACGATTTCCTTCCAATGCCAGCAATAACATCTCCAGCCTATTAACAATCGAAGCCTTAGTCTTATCAAGTTTATGCGGTGGAATTCCAGCCGGCACAAACAAAATGCGTGAAAGGTCAAGTGCCTCGACTGCACATTCTGCAAGTATGAGATGCCCTAAATGAGGTGGGTCAAAAGTGCCGCCAAGAATGCCGATACGTTCCATAGGCAAGCTAATCCGACCATTCTAGTTCAAAGTCACCAATATGAACTGTGTCACCAACTTGCACACCAGCTTGTTCCAAGGCAGTTGAAACGCCAAGAGTTTCAAGAATGTCTTGAAAGCGCATGATCGCGTCATCATAATCCCAGTGCGTCATAGCAGCAGCCCGTTCGATTCTTTTTCCGACTACTCTATAAATTCCTGTACCTTCACGTACGATATTGAAGATCTCTTCTTCAATAGGCAGGTCATAGGTAGGCATTTGAGAATCTGGAACCAATGGGGACTCCGGCAGTGACTGGACCATTTCAAACATATGCTGAATAAGGCCTTTGACATTTTCTCGGGTCAAGGCCGAAATTGCGAGTGGCTTTATACCCCGCGCCCCAAACCACCGACCTATTTTCGCCCATTTTTCTTGTGCTTCCGGCAAGTCCATCTTATTGAAGACTATAATTTGTGATTTGTCGGCCAGATTCTCATCATAAAGCGCCAGTTCCGAGTTAATTTGACTGTAATCTGCAATTGGATCTTCACTAGCACCATTTAACAAATGAATAATCACCCGTGCGCTGAATATGGCGCAAAAAGCATGCCCTAAACCGATACCCGCATGTGCTCCTTCAATTAACCCCGGATGTCGGCAACCACCAAATCCTGATCATCATATGTTGCCACACCCAAATTGGGTTCATGTGGTAAAGGGGTAATCGGCAATCTTAGGACGTGCGTTACTGATGACCGAAAGCAGGGTTGATTTCCCAGCGTTTGGAACACCTACCAAACCGACATCAGCGATCAGTTTCAGTTCGAGCAACAGCCATTTTTCTTCGCCGGTTCCCCTTCAGCCACGCGTGGTGCCTGATTGGCGGGACTAGCAAAGTGTTGGTTGCCTCGCCCGCCTCGTCCGCCGCGTGCTACGACAATTGGTCACCCATTCGAACTAAATCTGCAATTATTTCACCAGTGTTTCATTTTTCACAACCGTACCCGGTGGCACTTCAACCTCAACATCTTTGGCGCTTGCCCCACTCATGTTCTTCGCGCGACCGGGTTTCCCGCTTTCAGCCTTGAAATGAACGCCCCGTTGAAACGGGGAGAGTGTATTCAACTTTGGGTTTACTTTGAGAATAACATTACCCCCACGTCCTCCGTCTCCACCCGCTGGTCCACCATGTGGCATAAACTTCTCACGAAGGAATGCAACAATTCCGTCACCACCGTCGCCGCTACGCACATAGATCTTAACTTCATCTAACATTTCTGCACCAAACTTCTAATTTCGTACACAATTCACTCACACCGCAATTCAGGCAACTCTGTCGGCTGCCCCGCCCTATACCACGCAATGGTCTCGCGAGCTCCTTCGCGAAAATCGGTCGGGGTAAAATCGAGCTCACGTCTTGCTTTCTCACTCGAAACACGCCAGTTATTATACACGTATGAGCGCAGGTTCAACGGCCAAAACGGTTCACTATGAGTAAACATTGCCAGTGCCTCAAGGATTCGTGCCGTGTTAATTCCAAACCATCCGGGTATAGGCAGTCGCGGCCACCGTATGTTGGCCTCCTCGCAAACAATATCAAATGCCTCACGATGCGTAATCCAATCACCACATATATTATAGATTTCTCCTACCTGCCCACGTTCCAATCCTTTTAACACCCCTTGCACGACATCACTGATAAAGGCAGGAAGATGATATGCCGCCCCCTTCTACCTGCATAATAATGCCCTGCATAGGTCTCTGAAAAACAACCTATTGAATGCATAATGCCCTAATGGCCCATAGTAGGCACCAGGACGAAGGATTATCGCAGGCAAAGATCGGTCATTAAAATGTTGCATTACAATTTGCTCAGCCTGCCACTTACTCCGTTGATAAGCATCGCTGGGGTGAGCTGGATGAGTTTCATCAACAATACCATCAGGATCGGGTCGCCTATAACCGCCACCGTTGAAATATGAATTAACTGTTTTACACCTGCATTCAATGCAGCCCGTATAACATTTTGAGTACCATTACGGTTTGTTGTCATAAATGCGTGTTCGTCACCCCAAAACCGGAATATGCCTCCAGCATGAATAACGTATTCACATCCTTTAATCGCACCTTCTATGATGTTCGGGTCCAATAAATCTCCTGCTATCACCTCAACATTGTGATATTGATTTAACCACATATTCGCAGAAGGTTTTCGTGTCAAAACGCGCACTGGAATGTGTTCTTTGCATAATGCGGGAACCAAATGCCGTCCCAAAAACCCAGTTCCACCGGTAATAAAAATCATGAATGAAGTATTTGTCCTTGCAGAATGCGAAATTGAGAGGGATCGCTACCCAAGAGGATGAAGAACACCCATACAGTATTTTGAGTGATTGGTGACTCGAGCAAAATTGTCGAGTATTACGAGCGATTCTTAAGCGCCATCCATATATTTTGGCGAATACGCGCTTTGCTCAGTGGCTTAATCAAAAATGCATCAACTTGCGCAACCGCGTTTGAAAGTGACTGCTCGGTGAGACCGGAAGAATCAGCAATGACTATTACGGGCAGGTGACGCAAAACATCGACTTCCCGCATCTTACCCAGCATCTCCCAACCATGCATATCAGGCAACTGTAAATCCATTATCAATAGGTCAATACCACTATCCTCAAGCAGTTGCAAAGCTTCCGCGCCAGAAAACGCAACTTGCACATTAGCGTTCATTTCAACGCACAATTTACCGATGAGAATACGATCCTCATCATTCGTTACCAATACAAGAATTTCTTTACCCATCGTTACTGTGGAATCGGTCTGGCTGGCGATAATAGCTGCCAATTCCGACGTACCGGTAGGTCTGGGCACCTCGTGTGCCAGTTGACTTTCACGGGGGTCAACAGTCGTGAACGCAATTATCGTACCGCCAAATACATCTGGAAAAGTGCGCTCAAGATAGTCATGAGCCTCGGTGGCTTCATCAATGTGGTTGAAATATATTGATCCAACTTTACGAATAATGACACGCTCATTGCGTATATCAGCCTGCAAGTGATTGTCTAGATTATTATTCCGCAATAGTTCCGCAAAGTTATTCTGTTCAAAGGCAGGAAAACCTGTGTCCAGATAATATTTCCGCTGCTGTAAGCTCGCAGAACTACTCTCTTCTGAACCTAATTCGACCGTATGTCGTTCTCGCAAGCCAGCTACCCATACAAAACTATTGTTATAGGCCTCGACCCTACCCGCACCCCGAAGGCGCTCCAAATCCGCATCAGTAACTGAACCAGTGGCTCCAGCTAGCTCAACAAGTTCTCCGGTGTATAAATCTTGTCCACGGGTGTCTGTTATCTGTGCAACAACTGCGCCGCTTGGCAACACAAACAAAAAGTGCCGTGGGACAGCGGTACCACTGTGTGTCTTAGTCATGAGATCTGATCAACTCTCATCCGTTTCAGAAATCTCACCCGCAATCTTATAACTTCACAAAGTAAGATGCCGCAGCGCGGTCAAGCAATTCCCGCGTAAGTGCAGGTGGTTGGTTCATATAGGATGCAATATCAATTAGTTGGTTGAGTATATCGCGTGGATGAACACTGCGCAGTGGACGATCATGGTTGATATACCACTCTTTCAATAGATATGCTAATGCTTGTTCATCATACTTGATTTTTTTCGCATCGCACATCCGCTTAAATATTTCGCGGAAATCCTCGTAGCTCGGATCAGTAACCTCAATCTTGTGACGGATACGGCGTAAGAACGCTTCGTCCACCAACTCTCGTGGATCAAGGTTTGTTGAAAATACAATCAGCACAAAAAACGGTATTTCTATTTTTCGCCCTGTGTGTAAGGTAAGGAAATCCACGCCTTTTTCTAATGGGACAATCCAACGGTTCAGCAAGTCACGAGGACGTACCTGTTGGCGGCCAAAGTCATCAATGAGAAACATGCCACCATTGGCCTTGACCTGGAAGGGGGCTTCATAGAACTTATTCGTATCGTCATACACAAGATCTAACCCTGCCAACGTCAACTCACCACCTACCATAATCATGGGACGCTTAATACGAACCCAGCGCGGATCTGAAATCAAACCAGTGGCCTGCTTAACCGCAGCTTTTTCTGAAATGACATGATTAACATCATCGAATACACGAATCACCTGACCATCTACATCTATCGCATAGGGAATCCACATGTCATCGCCTAAGATTAGACGACCTACTACTTCAGCAATCGTTGTCTTACCATTTCCGGGCGGCCCATACAGAAAGATTGAGCGACCAGAATTAATAGCTGGTCCCACCCTACCAAGCATTTCCTCTGATATCACTAAATGTTGTAAAACCTGCTTGAGTTCCTGCTCATGAACAACTAGTCGTTCGCGATTCTGCGCTCTTAGTGAAGCAACATATTGTTCAAGTGTGACAGGAGCAGCACCTGCATATTGTGAGCGATCGGCCGCTTCTTTGGCTTTCTCAGCTCCTTTGGCCGAAATAATATATTGATACGAAGATTCACCAAATCCGCCAGCACCGCGGACTTCGATGTATTTTTCGCGTTTGAGAAAATCAATAATGGTCTCTAATACACCTGTGTACGGTAAACGCACAATCTCCGCAATCTCGTGACCTGCAAGAACACCGCCCAGATAAAGGACTTTCAAGACGAGATCGGCAACATTAAGCATGTTTAAGCCGGTATCTTCTAGGGTTGTAAGTGGCGGCGGTGTCCAACCGTCTTTGAACTGCTGAGGCGTGGCCGAGCCGATTGGTCCAGTGCCACCACCAACAGGTCCTGTTAATTTCTTTATTTGTTGTGGGCGGGAAGGTGGCGCATTCCGGTTAGCTTGATCGGTCATCCAAACCTCCAACTCAAAATTGAGGGATATAACAATGATAGATCGTTAACAATGTATGAATAAAACAATACTATACTCACATTCCCTTGAATTATATAGTACACTCCCAAAACAACACAAGCAGACTTTTATCCTTTCAATCAACTTTTGCGGGTAGATAGATAACTACTCTTAAATAACCAAATGATTGATCAAATTCAATGGCTTGGTTATGGCAGCTTCTTTATTCAAGGACCGCCATTCATCTACATTAACCCTCTGCGGGTAATCCGAGCTACATTTCATGCCGACGTAATATTAATCAGTCACCACCACGGTGAGCACTTTTCATTAGCAGACGTAAATAAGATGCGAGGACAAAAGACACGTGTTTTCAGCAATGAAACTGTCGCCAGAGAACTTGACGGATGCGAAGTGCTTCGACCCTGGCAAAGTGTCGTTATCGATAGAGCAGGCATTAAAGCAGTGCCAGCTTACTCGCCCTCAGGTTGGCAGCATCCACTGGAAGATGGAGGACTAGGTTTTGTAATTTCACTTAATTACTTTGACATCTATTATGCGGGTGACACTCAAATCATCCCCGAAATGGCGCGTATTCATCCTGACATAGCAATTTTACCGATTGACGGAAACGGTACACTTACCGTCAAAGAAGCCGTTGAAGTGGTAAGGCAGATGCGCCCACGTTGGGTTATCCCCTCAAACTGGAATAAAGCCACTCAAACTGACGCTCGTTACTTCAAACAGCAAATTGCAGGTCGCGCCGAAGTTATCTTGCCATCGCTTGTCGATTAAAAAAGGGGCTAACGCCCCTTTGTATATCACCAACGCTAATCTGACCCAAGTTCGCATGCTTAAGCGGCTGGCTTCAATCTGCCATCATCTGACCACTCAAGTTGGACATCGTCATTAGTATAAATTTTCGGGTTAATCTTGCCCCGAATAACATCAGCATCTATTACCACACGTCGAATATCGGTACGGCCCGGTATCTCAAACATGACATTCAATAGGCGGCTTTCAATGATTGACCGTAAGCCACGTGCGCCAGTTCCCCGTTCAAGAGCCATATCCGCTGCTGCACCAAGCGCCGAATCTTCAAATTTCAACTCGACATTGTCGAGTGACAGCAAATACTCATACTGTTTGGTTAGCGCATTCTTAGGCTCAACCATGATCCGCTCAAGCGCCTCTCGCGTTAACGGATCAACATTGACCAAAACCGGCAATCTTCCCACAAACTCAGGGATCAGCCCATGCGCCATCAAATCCTCAGGGCTGATTTCATGTAGCAGCTGTGCGTTATCAAAATCAGTCCGAGTCGCATCTGGATGAAACCCTAAAACACCAGTCTTACCAATCCGTTTGCTGATGCGTTCCTCAATACGGTCAAAAGTGCCACCACAGATGAACAATATGTCAGTCGTGTCAATTTGTAAAAATTCTTGATGTGGATGTTTACGTCCGCCCTGGGGCGGGACATTTGCCAACGTACCCTCAAGTATTTTTAGCAGTGCCTGCTGTACCCCTTCCCCGGATACATCACGGGTGATTGACGGATTGTCATTTGACTTGCGCGCAATTTTGTCAATTTCGTCCACATAGATGATTCCCTTTTCAGCTCGCGCTATATCACCATCGGCCGCCTGAATGAGTCGCAGCAGGATATTTTCCACATCTTCGCCGACATATCCGGCCTCGGTGAGCGCAGTGGCATCAGCGATGCAAAATGGGACATCAAGGATCCGAGCCATAGTCTGAGCCATCAGAGTTTTGCCACTGCCGGTCGGTCCCACAACGAGAATGTTACTCTTTTGAAGTTCAACACCCTCAGTTGATCCACCAGATTGAATTCGTTTGTAGTGATTATAAACCGCTACACTTAGTGCTCTCTTGGCCTGATCTTGACCCACCACATACTCATTGAGATGATCCATCATCTCACGAGGAGAAATAAGATGTTCAATTTCAAATTTCTCTTCGGGAGGCAGACCGTAAGTCGGACCAGAACTGCCATGGGCTTCCAAGAGCTTGATTTGCAACCGTTCTACACAGCGGTTACAAATGTAGACATTATTCGGACCTGCGATGAGGTGCTCCACTTCAAGATCACTTCGCCCGCAAAATGAGCAGTGATGGCTGCCGGGAAAATAGTTCACGCTTTGCCATTCTCCTTGCCAGATCCGCTAGCTGTAGTGCTGCCGAGCACCGAGTCGATCAAACCATATTTCACACCCTGCTCAGGCGTAAAGTAGATATCGCGGTCAGTATCACGCTCCAAAACTTCACGTTCCTGACCGGTGTGCTTCACAAATATATTGTTCAATGTGTCTTTCAAGCGCATGATCTCGTTAGCTTGAATAACAATGTCCGAAGCCTGCCCCTGTGCGCCTCCAAGTGGCTGGTGCATGTGAATAGTTGCATTTGGCAGTGCATACCGCAAACCGTGTTCCCCAGCGGTCAACAACACCGTACCAAAACTAGCCGTTAAGCCCAAAGCAACTGTACTAACCGGTGACGAAATTTGTTGCATCGCGTCGTAGATTGCCAATCCTGCGTACACTACTCCACCGGGCGAATTAATATACATGTTAATCTGGCGATCTGGATCTTCTTGTTGCAGGTACAACAATTGAGCAACTATCAGATTGGCTACCTGATCGTTAATGGGGGTACCAAGCAATACAATACGATTACGCAGTAGCAAGGAAAAAATGTCATATGCTCTTTCGCCGCGGGCACCCTGCTCAATAACCATCGGGATGACATTCAAAACGTCGTTCATGTGTTCCAGTCTCCTTGGATTTCGTCAACTAGGCTCAATCTTCTTTAGTTGGTATTTCTGCCGCATCTGCAACCAATTCAGGGGCTTCCCCCTTGGCAATAGCAACAATTCTGTCAATTGTGCCTTGCTCAAGTAAATCATTCTGAATACTTTCACGCATCTGAGGCGTGTCCAGCACACTACGCAAACTCTCTACTTGATCCCCAAAGCGCCCAAGCATCTTCGTAATCTCTGCCTCAATCGCCTCGTCACTAATTTCGACTTTTTCTTGTGTCCGAATCTCACGTAGTACCAGCCCACGCTTGAGGTTCTTCACAGCAATGTCGTGATAATCAGCCTTCAACTCATCGCGCTGTTTATTTGCGATACGCATATAGTCTTCTAAGGTCAAACCTGTCGGCGAAAATCTTGGTCTAATCGTTCCAAGTATGTTTCTGTTTGATCATCAACCATTGCTTCAGGGAAAGCAATCGTTGCTCGCTCAACCAACATATCCAGCACTTCACCCGCGTAGTCGCTTTTCGCCTGTCGTTCCGCAGACTCCTGCAGATTCTCGCGTGTTCGCATTCTCAATTGAAGGAGTGTAAGTGGCGTTTCTTCCTTCTCAGTAATCCGTGCCGCCAAATCGTCATTCAAGGCGGGTAAGGTAACGTTTTCAATTTTCTTTACTTTTACCTTAAATGCGGCCTTCTTACCCGCATATTCCTTGTATTCTTCTTCATCATCAGGATATTCAAGCTCGAATTCCCGTTCTTCATCCAATGCTGCCCCAAGAATCGCCTGTCGAAATCCGGGCGCTGGCTCGTCGTTTTCTTCGCCAAGTAACATAATCGCGTCATGTTCATGGATAAATTCATTTCCACCCAATCCATGATCGTGACCATGGTCATGGTCATGACCGTCCTCATGATCATGGGCCTCACTATCTGACGTGCTGTCAGCGGCCTCGTCTTCCTTTGTAGATGCAGCATCCTCAAGTAACTTGGCATACAGCTCTAGTGTTACGCGATTACCCAAAGCGACCGGTTCGCGACTCTCCTCGTACAAAGCGTTGTCTTCGCGCAATTGGCGCATGGCTTTGTCCACTTGGTCGTCTTCTATAATAGGCACATGATAATCAACTCGAACCGAGCGATATTCCCCCAAATCAACACTGGGTTGCATGGGAACAACAAAAGTTAGCGACGGGGGATCAACTTTGAAATCATCGAGTTGTCCCGGACCGTACGGTTCAATCCCGCTTTCGTCCAGCGCCTGTTTGTAGAGATCGTTCCCCAAAATTTCAATTGCGTCTTCCAATATCGAAGCATCGCCAAAAAACTGCTGGACAATTTTGTAAGGCGCTTTACCTTTACGAAAGCCGGGGATGTTGTATCGTTGGCTTAGTTTGCGTGCTGCCTGTTGCTTGGCCTGCTCCAATTTTGCAGCCTCTAGCTCGACAGTAAATCGCGCGATATGGTTTTCAAGACGTTCAGTTTGAATGTTCAAGACTCGATCCTTGCAGAGGTTAAGTAGAGTAGATTATAACACTGGGAAAAACAGAAGTCTGTAAATCTTTTATTAGATTTAATTCGCCGTACTAAAACAAATCATGTTTAAATATTTTCAGTGCAGCAAGCATACACTGAACAATTGTTGATCCTATTCTCAACCATTAACTCGCTGGATGATGGGCAATAATTGGTGGGGAAGGCGGGACTCGAACCCGCAAGGTGTAAACCACATGATCCTAAGTCATGCGCGTATGCCAATTCCGCCACTCCCCCGCGTAACCAAATTATATGCGAGCGAAAAATCCCCCACAAGGGTTAATCATTCCAGATCAATTCGAGAAACCTGCCCGATATCCATCTCACTTGCCTTGCCTAGAATACTCGTAATGACCAGTTGAGCAAACTTAAACAGACTTTGCATCTGATCAATTCGCTCCAAATATAATTTGGCAAGCTCCTGGTCTTCAGGTGACATACTGGACAACGCTTTTGAAAGCCGCTCTGCATTACTTTCCATTACATGCAGCGCCCTATCAACATCGCGCATCTCTCTACCAGCAATAACATTGGAGATAATTTGCCAAAAATCATTTTCAGCTTCGTAAAATTTGCGTCGATCTCCTCTACCCTTAACCCAAACCTCGCGCACCATTCCCAGATGTTCCAGTGTTCGCAAATTCATACTGACACTGGCTTTAGAAATATCTAGCAATTCAACAAGATCATCGAGACTGAGTGGTTCTGCACTGAGCATCAACGCGCCATAAAGCTGACCCATTACTTTGCTAAATCCAAAATAAGAGGCCAGTTGCCCTAACCCATCAAGCATATTCTCTTGAACGGCCCCAAGCGTTGTGTCAAGTTTATGAGAACCATTTTCGATTAACTCGGACATGCTAACAGCCTCAAATTCCGGTTTAGCAGACTCGGTGTAAATTTAATATCTATCCTAGCATTTTAAAATCTTGAGAGCAACCGTCCACATCTGTAATGACCTTTCTATCAAAGTCCCTCGGCTGAGCCCGTGAAAAGCCTTTTTAATCAATTAATGAGATTTCTTCCGAAAATCCCATAACTAATGCAATTATTCGTAACGAAGCGCCTCAATCGGACTAAGTGATGCAGCACGGTTCGCGGGATATATTCCGAAAAATACCCCTACTGACAACGAAATAAGTGTAGCCAATAAAACACTAGAGACTTGAACTGTCGCATCCAGTTCAGGCACTAACACAGTTACTTAGGAATGTCCCCCCAGCAGCAATCAACACGCCCATACCACCACCAATAAGCGCCAAAACCACTGCTTCAACTAAAAACTGAAACAGAATGTCAACTTTTTGTGCCCCTACTGCTTTGCGTAGTCCGATCTCGCGCGTGCGTTCCGTTACAGTTACCAGCATGATGTTCATGATGCCAATACCACCCACAACTAATGAGATTCCGGCAATCAACGCTAGAAAGACTGTCAGCAAACTCGTGATATTCCCTAAACTCGCTAACAAGTCATCTTGCGTAAATATTTGAAAATCATCTTCATTTCGGAAGCTAATCCGGTGTTCCTCGCGTAGCGTTTCGCGAATTTGCTCTACAACTGCATCAACACTCAAACTATCCCGTGCTTGCACTACAATGTTGCTTACTGGGCGTTTACCACTTAGCTCACGTTCACCCGCTAGCCGATTTTGTACTGTCGTGATTGGTGCAACAATTACATCATCATCATTCGGTCCAAACCCAGCACCTCCAACAACATTCATCACCCCTTGAACTCTAAACGTAATATTTTCAATTCGCACAGATTGCCCGATTGGATCCACCTCAGGCGGAAAAAGACGCTTTACCGTTTCTTGACCCAACACAGCCAAACGTGCCTGCCCCTCCACGTCCTCACGTTCGAAGAAGCAGCCAGAGACCACACTTCGACTTCGAATTTCCAAGTAGTCAGCCGTTACACCTACAACCCGTACAGTAATCTGTTTCCCCTCAAATGTTGCCGTGCGATTGACCACCCGCTGGGGCATCACGAGCAATGCATCTGGCACACGAAATGGATCAGCAACTGCTTGAGCATCATCGAGAGTCAATCGGCGTGTCACCCCTTGCTCATTTTGGCGCGCAAATACGATTAGCAAGTTAGTTCCAACGCCCAGAAATTGCTGCCGAACATAACCGTCAACCGCTTGACCAAGAGACACGAGTACAATTACAGATGCAACACCAATCGTTATGCCCAACATCGTCAAAACTGAGCGAAGTTTGTTATTTCCCAACCCGATCAGTGCCATTCTTATATTTTCAAGCATGGTTCATGTGTCTATGTTCGACAATTCTTTTGTCACGCGCATCATTCAAAACGTAGAGCATCAATTGGCTTCATACGGGCAGCACGGCTAGCGGGGTACAGCCCAAAAACTATTCCCACAAAACTACTGACTACCGTTGCGAGCACAATTGCATCCAAGCTGATGCTAAGCTGCAATTGCGGGATCAATGTTCCCGCTGCCACCAGCGCCAACCAGCCCAAACCAACCCCAATCATCCCGCCAATAATTGAGAGCACGAGGCTCTCAATGAGGAATTGAGTCAGAATATCACGGCCTTGTGCCCCAACTGCCTTCCGTAATCCAATTTCACGTGTTCGCTCCGTGACAGACACCAACATAATATTCATGATACCGATCCCCCCGACAAGCAGGGAAATACCTGCAATCATGCCTAGAAATGCTGTCAATATACCAGTTATACGGCCCAGCGAAGTCAACAGATCCTTCTGGTTAATAATCTGGAAATCCTGATCGCCTTGAAACTGAATATCGTGCACATTGCTCAGGTAGGTTTCGATCTCGCGAGTCGCATCATCCATTGCCTTTTCTGAAACCGCCTGCACATGGAAAACATCAACACGGTAACCGCCATCTTTTGTTCGAGCTTCACTCAAACGCGACTGTGCTGTGCTGATTGGGATGAATACTACATCATTTTCGTCACCAAAGAAGCTGCTACTCTTTTCCGTCATAACACCAATCACTGTGAATACACGATCATTAATACGTATTATCTTCCCAACCGGGTCATCATTCTTGTCGCCATACAAACGCTCTACAATTGTCGTACCGAGAACCGCCACACGGGCTGCATTGTCGACATCGGACTGACTGATAAATACGCCTCCGGTTCTCGGCTGCCAATTTCGCACGCTTTCAAAATTCGGCGTGACACCGCTTACCGGTATATTTGTACGTTTTGACTGGGCCAAAACGGTGCCAAACACCTGATATTCCATTGCCACTTGCCTAATGTTTGGCGCTATCGTAGATTTTGCCAACTCCTCCCCTTCCAATGTAGTAAGGGGTTGAACAGACGATCCTGTACCGGAAGCGGGAGGTGCTGAAAAAACAAAAAGTATATTAGAGCCCAGCGATTGAAACTGGCCAGTAATATATCCTTCTACCCCTCGCCCCAGACTAACTAGACCAATTACAGCACCTACACCAATAACAATGCCAAGTGTGGTCAATACTGCCCGAAGACGATTTGTTAGCAGTGCGTCAATGGCTATGCGAAATGTTTCAAGAATATTCATGGCAGAATACAGAATCTCTTTGAGCGAAATATCTGTGGCGGATAGTTAGCGGACAGTTAGTTATACTCCTCAGCCTTCCCGCCGTAATAGGCATCCCTGAACAGGCCTTCCATCTCTGCGGCCTCCGACGGGCGCTCCTGTTCGCCAGCCACCAAGGGGTTGGCAATTTCCCGATCTGCAATGATTTGACCATCACGGAGCATGATCACCCGGTCAGTATGACGAGCGATCCAAGGGTCGTGCGTCACAAATATCGTTGTGATACTCTTTTCGCGGTTCAAACGTTGAAATATTTGCATGACTTCAATTCCACTTCTTGAATCCAAGTTTCCAGTAGGTTCATCAGCCAAAATCATCGCGGGCTCAGTTACTAATGCGCGCGCAATGGCTACCCGCTGCTGTTGACCACCAGAAAGCTCACTTGGTAGATGATCAATCCTGCCACCCAAACCAACAGATTCTAATGCTGCCCTCGCCCGCTTGGTTCGTCCGGAAACACCTGCATAAACAAGGGGAAGTTCGACCTGACGCAAAGCCGTTGTACGTTTCAATAGATTAAAACTTTGGAATACAAAGCCTATCTTCCTATTTCGTACCTGTGCCAAAGACCGCTCGCTAAGTTTGCTTACATCTTCCCCATCCAGAAAGTACCGCCCGGATGAAGGTTGATCGAGACAACCTAAAATATTCATGAGCGTACTCTTGCCACTTCCGCTCGGTCCCATAATTGAAAGGAATTCTCCTGCATAAATCTGCAATGAAACCCCGCGCAAAGCATGGACTTCAATCTCGCCCATGTGGTACATCTTAGCTATATCTTGAATATCGATGACGATTTTGCGCTCTTGACCATTTTGGCGTAACTGGGGTTCTTTACCCTTTCGCTGCATAAATCCAAACATTGCTGCCTCGACCAACCATTACCTAACCGATTGGGTTAAATGCTTCACGCGGAATCAACACGATTCGTGTGCCCGCCGCGAGCCCGCTAACTATCTGACTTTCAATTTCATTCCGTGCCCCCAGAGTCACTGGAACATCCATGAATTGCTGGTTTCCTGCGTCAATTGTGACGTACGCTTGCTGTGTACTCCGGTCAATTCGAATGAAACGATTGGGTATCTTAACAACGTGGTGCAATTCATTCACCACAATCGTAGCAGTAGTGGTCATTAATGCTCGCAACGAAGCGTTAGTGGGGTCAAGTGTTACGCGTACTGTGTATGTTACCAACTGCCCCGCACGTACAGGTGTCGTTGCGGCGCGTGTTACCTGTCCTGTTATTTGATTATCAGGCAAGGCATCGAGTCGCAACTGAACTGGCTGACCGACTTCGACATTTACGATATCAGTTTCATCAACAGCAACATCCACAAAATAACTACTCGTATCAATTAATTGCAGAGCCGTTCCCTGGGGCGGAAGTTCTCCAATCACCAAATTATTCACGGCAACAATTGCATCAAATGGCGCAACCAGATAGGAGCGTTTCAATGCTTCTTGAGCTTGTTCCAAGTTCAGTTGAGCAATTTGAAGCTGCGTCTCTGAAATTTGAAGCTCAAATTCACTCGGGCCATTTACTAAACGGTCAAGTTGAGCTTGTGCCGCTACAATCTGGGCATTTGCACTTGATAATGAAGCCACATCAGCAGGTTGGTTAATTTCGCCTTCCACCGCAACATCTGCTAGTTGTACCCCATTTTCCGCCTGCTGAATCTGAGGTGTAATTGTATTCGCTGGGTTTGGAACAGTCGCTTGGCCAGCTAGGGGACCCAACTGACTTGCAAGTTGAGCAGTTGTCGCTGCTTGCATGTCCCGTTGAAGCTGAGTTTGCCATAATTGGTTCCGAGCTAACTCGGCTTGCAATCGGGCAATTTCAACTTGATTGGGATCTGCGCCCAAAGATGAGGCTCCAGCTTGGGCTTGCGCCGCTTTTAGCGCGGCCTCGGCTACTGCAATATCTACATCACGTGGAGGAGCACTCAGTCCATCATACGTGGCCCGCTGTGATGCCAAAGATATTTCTGCATTCATTACCGCATTCTGTAAATCAGCACTATCAAGGGTAGCCAGTATTTCTCCTGCCTTTACTGGCTGGCCTTCTTGAACAAAGAGGTCCTTCACCGGGGCACTGAGTTCGAATGCTAATTGAACCTGTCGAATTGGTGTTAATGAGCCCGTACCACTCACTGTGACAGTCAAATCACCTTCGGAGACGACCAAAGAGTCTTCAACCACCGAAGAAACTGTTGGTTCAGAATTGGTTGACCTTAACTGCAATAAGAAGTAGCCCACTAGAACCAGAGTAGACAGGGCAACAATCCTTATGCTAAGCCATAAAACGCGGCGCATTCTTTACCCTCCCAGGATGCTTATACGATCGCCCCCTAAGTCCACTGCCAACACGTCTCCCTCGTGTACGCCATTTGTTACCTCACTCGTATCATCACCCTGCAACCCTAGCGTTACTTCAATTTCTTTAAGGCTGCCTTCATTATCTACGACGTTGACATAAGCTTTGTCACGCTGCCGATCTAACCGAATATACTCATTCGGCACAGTCAACACACCGTCTTTTTCAGTCGTAATAATAGATGCCTCAGCGGTCATCCCTATCCTCACTGCTGAATTGTAATTTGTGAGTCTCACATTAATATCGTAACTGATGATGCCATTATCATTTATTCCGACCAGTGGAATTCTTTCTATTACGCCTTGAAACACAGTCCCCGGCAAGGCGTCCAATCTCACATCAGCTTTCATTCCCTCCCGAACCTGTTGAATGTCAATTTCATCAATTTGGGCATTCATGTGTAACTGGGAATCATCTGTTAATTCAAAGGCGGGAAGCGAAGGAACGGCAATTGAGCCAACCTCGATATTGACTAACGAAATCACGCCACTGAAGGGTGCAGTAATTGTCATTTGGTTAAGGGACATATTAGCTGCGTCAACCTGCGCCTGTGCCTGCTGAATAGCAATATCCGCTTGATTAATTTGCGTTTCCGTCGGTCCAGCCTGTACACGTTCAAGCTCCCGTTGCGCCTGCACGACACGACCGTAAGCCGCATTTAAGGCTCCTAGGTTTCCATTTTTCAGTGTTTCAAGCTGCAGTCGTGCTATCTCTGCGTTAAAGGTTGCCACCCCTTCTTGAGCCTCAAGTAATTTGTATGCTTGGTCAGGTTGACCACCTGCGGCGTGGGTCCGGGCATAGATCGCATCGTCTACTGCTGTGAGGGCTTGCTGGTAGCGAAGCTCCCCTGCCTGCAAATCTTGAGGCGAAGCCGCATTTGGATCAAGATATGCGCCCCATGCACTATTCACATTGGCCTGCGCAATGCGAACATCACTTACATCTACCGGCTTCGTCAAGTCTTGTTTTCGGAGTTCAGATATTTGCAGGTTCAGCACTGCGCGCTCATAAGCCAATTGCTCATCCTCACTGGCTAATCGAGCAAGCGCATCGCCTTCGGCCACTAAGTCTCCCGGTTGAACCAACACTTCAGCAATCCGGCCAGGGCGAACAAAGCTCAAATTGGCAGCAACCTGCGGCTCGATGTTGCCTAGCCCGGTAACGTGAACAACCACAGTACCCCGACGGACCGTGTAAAATCTAAGACTTCTTTGTGGTTCGCGCGTTTGGTCCAAACGCGTTGCACTGACGCCAAAAGCACATGCAGGCATGACCACGAATAATAGCAGCAGTAAAATTAGTGAACGCCGTACCGACACGATTTCTAATCCTCATTACTGATCCAGCAAACTTTGCATATATTTGTACTTTTTGGCGCAATAAATAAAATAATAACATAGCTGAAGAGTGAAATTGGCTTAAATCACCTATTCGGGTCGAAGGCTAATCTAGCGTTAAGAACCATGGGGTGGTAATATTAAAATGCGTTTTCTTTCACAATCATTCAACAATTCAAATTGCAAGGAAGTCTGAGTCCTTATGCCGGCCAAAATTCCAGACATTGTTATTGGACGTCTGCCTGTTTATTTACGTGCGCTCACACGGCTTGCTCAAGAAGGTCATGACGTTACTTCATCACACGAATTGGGTCAGCGGCTAGGGATCAGTTCCGCTCAGATACGTAAAGATCTTTCACACTTTGGGGGCTTCGGAAAACAGGGAACTGGGTACCAGATCCACTATCTGGTCAACCAGTTGCGACAGGTGCTTCGGGTAGATCAAGAATGGGAAGTAGCGCTTGTTGGGGCTGGTGATCTCGGGAGTGCTTTGGCTCATTATAGAGGTTTCAGTGATCGTGGTTTCCACATCGCTTGTATTTTCGACAATGCACCTCAGAAAATCGGTACAAATATTGGGAGTTTTACCGTTCACTCAATTGATACAATGCAAGCACTTATTCAGGAACGCGGCATCAAAATCGCCATGATCGCAGTCCCAGCCGACAAAGCCCAAGATGTAGCAGATAAGTTGATTGTGGCAGGTGTCCGTGCTATCCTCAACTATGCACCGATGACACTCAATGTACCAACAGACGTCCGGGTTCAGTATATTGATCCTGTAGTCCAGTTGCAGCGCATGACCTATTACATTACCTAGACTTGACCAATTCGCCTTAGAATTCCCGGATCCTCTAGTGCCCGCCCTGCGCCAACAGCAACAACTATCAATGGGTTTTCAGCGCGATAGACCGGAACACCTGTTTCGCGTGTTAAGTATTGGTCCATTCCCCTCAGCAGAGCACCACCTCCCGTCAGGACGATACCACGATCAATAATATCTGATGCCAATTCTGGTGGTGTGTTGCTCAGCACCGATTTAGCGACATTTGCTATAGCGGTCAAGGGCTCCGATAGGGACTCCACAACTTCTCCGGTCGTTATCGTCACCATGCGTGGCAATCCGCTCACATTATCCCTACCCTGAATTTCCATTGACATGGCTTCGCCAATATCAATCGCCGCGCCGACCTGTATTTTCACTGACTCAGCGGTAGGTTGTCCGATGCTCAAATTATATTTGCGCCGAACATAGCTCATTATAGCTTCATCCTGCCGTAAGCCACCTACCCGTCCGCTTTCCGCCCGCACAATATTATTCATCGTGATCACAGCAGCTTCGGTAATGCCTCCACCAATATTGATCACCATATCGCCTGCAGGGGTACCAACCGGTAAACCTGCCCCGATTGCGGCTGCTAAAGGTTCCGAAATTAAAAATGCTTGGCTCGCACCAGCCGAAAGTGCCGCTTCATGAACCGCACGTCGTTCAACGCTCGTAACGCCGTACGGTACTGAGATCATTACCGTAGGTTTGAATAATCTTACACGGCCCGCGATCTTATCGAAAAAATGCTGGAGCATTACCTCTGTTACTTCATAATCCGCAATAACCCCGTCCCTCAGAGGGCGCACGACTTGAATATCTTCGTCGTCAACCTTGCCAAGCATTTCACGCGCGGGCTGACCGATTTCAACAATGCGTTCTTCTTCAGCTGTTAACGCAACCAGTGTTGGCTCTTGTAGAACAATTTGCCCATTCTCATAGATCAGCACATTGATTGTGCCTAGATCAACACCTAATTGTTTGCGAAATAATCCCATGTTGGTTCAAACCATTTCATTAATGCCTTGTGCCGCGCAATACTATACCATAACCTACTCATCCTTGAGGAGAGAAGACGTCTCTTGTACGACAATAAGATATCAAGACTTTCTTATTCAGTTAGTCACAATTTCGCATGGCAACACATAGTTTTTCAGCCGTTTCTGCAAGCCAAACATGGTGGTAAAACAAATAGGGCAAGAAATTCTTGCCCTATTCTTTCATCAACTTGATCTGTTCAATTATGAGAACTTCTCGGTGTCAACCTCATCCACAATTCGCAGTACAGTGCTTGAACGACTCCGCAGCTTGTTTTTCACTTTCAGCGCCAATTCAGCCCGACGAAGCTCTAGCGCGGCAACACGATTTTCTGCCTCAGGAACACCTTCGGACATCATCGTTTGAGCACTTTTGCGCGCTGCTTCAATCTTTTCCTCATCAAGGGCAAAGGAAGATTCAGCCATATAAGCCAGTGCAACCACTTTATCCGGGCGAACGTCTACAACGCCCCCATAGATTACAAATCGTTCTTCACGGTTACCCTTACGCACGATGAGTTCACCAAAACCCATGGTTGTCAGCACTGCAGCGTGATGCGGTAAAACACCCATCTCGCCTTCAGAGCCGGGAATGACCACCATGTCTGCTTCTCGCTCTTCAAACACTTTTCGCTCTTGCGTCACGATTTCAACATGTAATGGCATGTTAGTCTCCTCTATTCTATCAATAGATAGACATTAGTTTTGTGCCTGCTCGTAACGCTCTAAAACGTCTTCAATCGGCCCGGTCATATAGAATAGTTGCTCAGAAACATGGTCAAGTTCACCATTCAAAATCATGCGGAAACCGCGAATAGTATCCTTCACCTTTACATACCGGCCTTCACGACCTGTGAATTGAGTAGCAACAAAGAAGGGTTGGCTAAGGAAAAGCTCAATCTTACGTGCCCGCGCTACTAGCAATTTATCATCATCAGACAATTCATCAATGCCGAGAATGGCGATAATATCTTGCAGGTCTTTGTAGCGCTGCAGCACCTTTTGTACATCACGAGCAGTTTGGTAGTGTTCTTCACCGACAATCAGGGGATCGAGAATCTTACTGGTGCTCGCCAGCGGATCAACAGCCGGGAAGATACCCCTTGCCGCAATCGAACGTTCCAGAGCAATCGTTCCATCTAGGTGAGTGAACACAGCTACAGGGGCAGGATCAGAATAGTCATCGGCCGGTACGTAAACGGCTTGCATCGAGGTGATTGAACCTTTATTGGTCGATGTAATCCGCTCCTGCAGTTGTCCCATTTCGTCAGCCAGTGTCGGCTGATACCCTACCGCCGAAGGCATACGTCCCAACAGCGCCGAAACTTCCGAACCAGCTAGCGAATAACGGAAAATATTATCGACGAACAGCAGTACGTCACGTCCTTCATCGCGGAAATGTTCTGCCATCGTCAAACCGGACAAAGCAACACGCAGGCGTACGCCCGGTGGTTCGTTCATCTGACCGAACACCATTGCCAGCTTATCTAAAACGCCAGCTTCATCCATCTCATGATACAGCGCCGTACCTTCACGTGTACGTTCACCCACACCTGCAAAAACCGATAATCCCGAATGCTGGGTTGCAATTGAGTTAATGAGCTCCTGAATTGTCACGGTCTTCCCAACACCAGCGCCGCCGAAGATTCCGACCTTGCCACCCTTTGACATCGGTGCAACGAGATCGATAACCTTCATTCCCGTTTCGAACACTTCGATCTTGGTTGACTGTTCTTCAAATGAAGGTGCATCGGCATGAATAGCACGGCGTGGCGTGCTCGCGGGTACAGGATCACCACCATCTACTGGTTTGCCCAGCACATTGAAAACCCGACCAAGCGATGCGGGACCAACAGGAACGCTGATAGGTGCGCCCGTTGCAAAGGCAGGAACGCCACGTTGCAAACCGTCAGTAGTATCCATCGCGACCGTACGAACCGCATTGTCGCCCAATAGGTTCTGTACTTCTAGAATAAGCTCATCGCTTCCTTCACGTGGAACTCGAATGGCCTCGAAAATATCGGGTAGCTGGCCGGCAGGAAAATCTACATCCACCACCGCGCCCAGCACCTGGGAAACACGTCCTTGTACTTCAGTCATGTTCGCAATCACTCCTCATAAAATCCCATTAAGTGCGGTTCAGGTTTTATTACCCTGCCAAATTAGACAGCTTTCCCATGTCCATTTTGGGTGGCTGCATGTCCAGCCAGAATTTCATTTGTGACAGAATCAATCGAGTCTTGTAGTGCTTCTGCACCACCAACAATATCCAAAATTTCAGCAGTAATTGCAGCTTGTCGTGCTTTGTTATAAATCAGTGTCAAATCCCCCATCAACTGTGTTGCATTGTCAGATGCGTTACGCATCGCAACCATACGCGCCGAATGTTCACTGGCTTGGCTCTCCAAAAGGGCTTGGTACAGTTGAAGCTCGGTAAATCGCGGCACTATTTCATCCAATATTGCTTGGGGCGTCGGTTCGTACTCGTAGTCGGACTTCCCTGCGCTCACAGCCGGCACATCCTTTAGCATTTCCGACATAACTTGATCTTCTGTCGCATAGGGCAAAAGTGGTAACCAGCTCAAAACGACAGGGCGCTGCGTCAACGTATTCACAAAATCGGTATAAGCGACGAAAACAGAATCTACTGTCCCAGACAAAAATTCGTCAATCGCAAGATGTGCAATTGGCGAAATGTCAGCAATCGTTGGATCGGCCTTCATCCCACTGAACTCGGCAATCACATTCGCTCCTGAGCGAATCAGGGAGTCACGTCCTTTCTTGCCAACAGTTACGTACCGAACGGGCTTACCCAACCGCTGACCAAATCGCATCGCCACTCGAATAATGTTCGAATTGAATGCACCAGCCAGACCGCGATCTGACGTAATCAAGACGATCATCACCTGCTTGACATTTTCACGGCCTGTCAATAACGGATGCAGTGGAACACCTTTGGTTCCAGTGCTCTGCACGTTTAACAATATTTCCCACGCCTTCTCGGCAAACGCACGGCTCGCCAATACGCGTGCCTGCGCCTTACGAACACGTGAAGCAGATACCGCTTCAAGCGCACGAGTGATCTGGGAAATGTTTTTTACGCTTCGGATACGTTTCTTAATTTCGCGTGCTGTAGCCATATTTATCTCCTTGTTAGACCCCCGTGCAACTTATTCTCACTACAGGGATCAGAGGCAAGAGTACTCCCTCCTAGCTCCAGCTCGAATTGAAACTAACCAAAGCATCCTTCAATTGGGATTCCTGAGCATCATCGAGTGTCTTCTTGTCTGCAACACCATTCGAGAGTTCTGCAAACTGCGTCGCATAAGCACGAATGAAGCCAGACTGCCACTCCTTCACACGATCTACCGATACATTATCCAAATACCCTTTGGTACCTGCATAGATTAAAGCAACCTGTTCGGCCAGTTGGAGCGGTTGATACTGCGGTTGCTTAAGCAATTCGGTCAACCGTAAACCACGATCAAGCTGCTGCTGGGTCGCTTTATCAAGATCAGATCCAAATTGTGCGAACGCTGCCAATGAACGGAACTGTGCAAGATCAAGGCGCAAACCACCCGCAACCTTTTTCATCGCTTTGGTCTGCGCGTCGCCACCTACACGGCTTACCGAAATACCGACGTTGATCGCCGGACGCGTGCCCGCATAGAACAATTCTGGTTCCAAATAGATCTGACCATCAGTAATCGAAATCACGTTGGTCGGCACGTATGCTGACACGTCACCCAGCAGCGTTTCAATGACAGGAAGCGCCGTTAAGCTACCGCCACCACGAGCTTCACTCAATTGAGCCGCGCGTTCCAGCAACCGACTGTGCAGATAGAAAACGTCACCCGGATATGCTTCGCGTCCCGGTGGACGACGCATTAACAGGGAAACCTGACGGTATGCCCAAGCGTGTTTGGAAAGATCATCATAAACGACAAGAGCATCTTTCCCGTTCTCCATGAACCATTCACCAATAGCACAACCTGCATATGGTGCAATATAGTTCATAGCTGCCGGGTCAGAGGCGGACGCCACAACAATAGTTGTGTATTCCATCGCACCATATTCTTCGAGCAAAGCTACGATACGGGCTACTTCGCCACGACGCTTGCCGATAGCGACGTAGATGCAGTACATATCTTTGCCTTTTTGATTGATGATCGTGTCAATCGCGATGGCGGTCTTACCTGTCTGGCGGTCACCAATAATCAATTGGCGCTGACCACGTCCAATTGGTGTCATTGCATCAATCGAAATCAAACCAGTTTGAACAGGGCGGTGTACGTTCTTGCGTTCAATAACACCGGGGGCAATTCGCTCAATGTTGTAATAGTCGGTGGCGCTAATCGCTCCCTTGCCGTCAACGGGACTTCCCAGTGCGTCAACTACGCGCCCGACCATCCCCATTCCCACTGGAACGGAAGCAATACGACCCAACGGACGTACTTCGTCACCTTCTTGAATCGTGTCATATTCACCCATGATGATGACACCGACATTGTCAGATTCAAGGTTGAACGCAATACCCGGCGTCCCATTGCTGAAACGTACCAGTTCACTGAAACGGACGTTATCAAGTCCCGAAACACGGGCGATGCCATCACCCACTTCTTGGACATGACCTACTTCAACCGATTCAACAGATGGGCTGTAGCCTTCAATCTGTTTAAGCAATGACTCATAAATATCATTGGAGACAGTTGCCATTAAGACCTCCTTCAACCTATGTCGAATTATTTAGAATTCTGCTATCAGCATTGACGCTGTTATGAACCAAGTAGGAAATTACTTACAAATTGGGAACAATATCTTGTCAATTGTAACTGATGAAGTGGCGTCTGTCCACTTTTTCACAAACAAATTGCGACATTATTGTTCAATACTTCCAAGTATTCTATTTTTCCCCGTCTATCGATTCTGGATTACGAGCATTTGTGCCACCACCTAAGGCGACGGAACGCTGAAAAGCAGCCCACACCGCGCGTGAAATCACCGTCCTCAGCCCGCCTTTTTCAAGATGATAAATAGCCTCAGCTGACGTTCCACCCGGACTAGTGACTTGGTTACGCAGTTGTGCTGGATGTAGACCGGATTGTTCTGCATATTCAATTGAACCGCGCATAGTCTGTAAAACTAACCGTTCTGCGTCCCGCCGGGAAAACCCCATATGTACGCCCGCATCAATTAACGCTTCCATGAACATAAACACATATGCCGGTCCGGTTCCGCTTAACGCCGTAGCCATGTCCAAGTAACGTTCGTCATCCACAAAGATTTGATCACCCAGAGCGCCCAATAAGGCTTCGGCTTGTTCCCGCTGCGGAGCCAGAACTTCCGGGGTCGCCGTCCACACTGTAATGCCTTGACCAATTTGGGCAGGTGTGTTTGGCATTGCCCGTACCACACTAGGGTTCGCCACTCCATCAGCAATCGTCTTAATCTTAGCTCCGGCGATGATGCTCAAAACCAATTTGGTTGCCCGCGCACCCCGTCTCACTTCTGGCATTATTTCAGCAAGTACTTGGGGTTTGATAGAAAGCACGAGAATTTCGGCATTTTCTGCCGCCTCGTCGTTATCGGTAGTGCCTTTAAGACCATATTTTTCTGCAAGCTCTTTTATGCGGTCTTCGCGTGTGTCTGACGCAATAATTTGTGATGCTGGAATCAACCCCTTGCCCAGTAACCCTTTTATCATAGCCTCGGCCATCACACCGCTACCAATGAACGACACCGTCGTATTTCCAAAAGGCATAATTCACACACTTTCTCGTGATCTATTGCGAATAAACTTTTTCTCGTACCCAGCGCGCGTGAGCCGCTTCTACCCGTTCCCGCTGCACTGAAATACCAATTCCGGGCGCCGTTGGTGACGCAATTGTGCTGTTAGCCCCCAACACAAAAGGCGGTTCAGTTAAGTCAGGATCATAATACCGGTCTGTCGCAGAAATATCGCACGGCAACGTGACACCCGGCAATGACGCAAAGGACAAATTAGCTGCCCTTCCAATTCCGGTTTCCATCAATCCACCAATCCACAAAGGTAAATTCCGCTCGACACAAATCTTGTAAATTTCTAAGCTCTCGGTATAACCGCCCACACGCGCCGGTTTTAAGTTCAAGATGCGGCACGCACCTAAATCAAGTGCCAACCGCAAATCGTTCGCAGAATGAATACTCTCGTCGAGACAAATCGGAGTTTTAAGCTGCGGTTGCAGCTTGCTGTGTTCGTAAATATCGTTATAACCAAGCGGTTGCTCAATCATTAGCAAATTATACGCATCCAGTTCTTTTAGGTGTTCTGCATCGGCTAGCGTATACGCACTGTTGGCATCAAGCATCATAACAATATCTGGATACGCTTTCCGTACACCATCCGCCAGTTCCACGTCCCAACCTGGTCGTATCTTAAGTTTAATTCGACCATAGCCCTGTCCTAAACGCTTTGCAATGATATGGAGCGTAGCTTCAACTGTCGGCTGAATCCCAATGCTTACACCAACGGACGCATATCCGCGTGATTGATGGCCCTCCGGTAAATGTGCCGCAAATGCCTCAGCCAAAGACATGTTGTTCGTTTTTGCCAGCACATCCCAGCATGCTGCCTCCAACCCATGCTTTGCGAGTGGATGCCCACGCACTTCACTTAAAAGGGCGGGCACTTCGGTTGCGCTTTGAATGGTTTTGCCCAATACTGACGGGATCAAAAATTCCTTTAGAACATGGAGCGCCGTTCCGACAGTTTCATAGCTGTATCCCGGTTTGATTTCCGGTGACGCTTCGCCCCAACCAACAACCCCATCATCCGTTTGCAATTCGACCAATACGGCCGTCTTGAAGGGTTCCTCCCCAAAACTCGTCCGCAGTCGTTCAACCATCGTCATTGCAATGGGGTAAATGTTTACTGATTTGATCGTTATTGATTTCAAAATGTCGTTTCCTTAATCCCTTAAATGGGTCTTGGCCAAGATCATGCAGCTAATTTGGGCTAAAATCGACGCGCTCAAACGCTTTATCGCCCAAACTCAGCAAATAGAATGCGCGATCGCGACCTTCATATTCTTCACGAACAAAGTCAGTGACTACATAACCGACTTTTATCAACATCGTCAACGCTTCCCGAATATGCGCACGCCAAATTCTAGCCAGTTCAACATTTTCGCGCATCAATACTTCATAATTAGTGGGAATTTCAACTAATACTAGTGAACTCGACGGCTGCACAATTTCCTCAGCAGGTATCGGAATTCCTTGCGCATTTACACCTGTCGCATTATAGACAGGTGTGTTGGCCTCTAAATAGTGTTGCAACGCTATATCGTTTCGTGTTCCATTCAGCCGTTCTTCAACTCGGCGGTTAGTCACCCACCATTCAACCAGTAATCGGTCAGATGATCCTAAGCGACTTAACCCACTACGCTCGTCTGTTCCATAGTAATCAGCCAAATATCGCGTAGAAATCGCGCCTAATTTCCGAATGTTCAAGTGAGCGTTAGCCGCCATCAACGGATCAAACGTCCATACGATAAGTCGAACACCTTGGCGCATTGCTAGCTCTCGCTGTCGTTTCTTCAGCTTGTATCCCACCCCATGACCTCGATATTCGGGCAACACGATCATTCGTTTGGAAATAATCTGTAGATTTGCCATTGCAGGACGATCTGGTTCTTCAATATTTGTTCCTAAAAAGCCAATCAACACACCTACCATTTGCTCTCTATCAAACGCCGCCAACACATGACCGCCCCCCGTTGCCAACGAGAACAGCATGTGAGCAGGCACCACTGACTCTAAATCATTTCCCCAGTAGGTTCGTTGCAATTCTACGGCTCCACGCATTTCGTCAAGAGTCATCAGTGGCCGAATACTCGTAATTCCGATCATCTGTCTCTCTTTCCATCGCTCATTATTAGTTCTCAGGCACTGTGTGGACGACGTCGCAATGTAAATCGAATCATCGGCCACCAGTACCGCTTTTTAGGCATATAGGTGAGTAACGTATCTTCAAAACGGCGGGGGTTTATCCCGAAATAGTTGTATATATTCCCCAATGGCGCCGTCCGATTCGTTGCCAAAATATCTAGCCATTGGGGGGTCATAAGAGATCGCCTAAACACACGACCATATACAGAAGTGATCCACCTCAATAAGTATGGTGGGATGGGTACTACAGTCCGATTCACACCAGACACGCGCATGACAGTATAGATAAGATCTTGAAGCGTAATATACTCTGGCCCTCCAATGTCCATCACTTTATCCAGCGTGTCCACCAGTTCCAAACTCAGCACCAATGCCTCAACTAGATCAGCAATATAAAGAGGATGCAGAACGGCCTCACCTTGTCCCGGCATCAAATAAAACAGTGGTGTCGCCCGTAACATCATCGCAATATGATTAACGAAAACATCCTCTTCACCGAACAGCACACCTGAACGAATAATGGTATAAGCTAAGCCACTCGTCCGAATTATCTCTTCTACAATGCCTTTTACTCGCAATAAAGTATATGCGGACGACATCGAAGCACCTAATTGACTAACAGCGATGATTCGTCCCACGCGCGCCGAACGTGCAGCGCTAATTAAGTTTCTAGTGCCGACGATCTCAATACGTTCTAGGTCTTTTCCTGTCCCCCACCATTGGGCGCTTTCCAAATGTATGATGGTGTGAGCGCCGGTAACAGTCTTGAATAACACCTCCTCATCTAAAAGACCCCCTGATATGATTTCCGGAGGTCGATCCCACGGGAGATTTTGATTTTTGTATGCAGGAAGTAGACATCGAACCGGATAACCTGCCTTCATTAGTCTGGGAACCAATCCGCGTCCCACAAAACCAGTTGCCCCAGTTACTACAATCATAGAGCCTCCACAATGGACGAATTATAGCATTAGCACCTTGTGGAAAAAATCCCGCAACCATTTCCCCTGTGAGGGGTTATCTTGAACAGATATAATGTGCTAAATATTACTAAATTACGATAGGCCGGTTGCAATGCCGTTGCAACCTTTGGAGGATTATTGTGGAACGACGTAGGGTAGTCGTAACTGGAATGGGGATTATTTGCCCGACAGGCAACTCGGTTAGTGAAGCATGGTCAAATGCTGCGGCAGGAAAAACAGGCATCCAAACGATTGAACGCTTTGACACCTCTACTTTAGATATTCACTTCGGTGGCGAGGTCAAAAACTTTGATCCTAACGAATTTCTGGGACGCCGCGAGGCCCGCCGAACCGACCGTGTTACGCAGTTAGGTCTTTTCGCAGCCAAACAGGCTATGGAAAATTCCGGCTTACAAATCAACGAAGACAACTGCTATGACGTTGGTGTCTCAATGGGTAGTGGCATCGGCGGGGTTGGCTCTTTGTTCGAAAGTATTCGAGCCTTTTTGGAAAAAGGTTCGCGGGCTGTCAGCCCTCTCATGGTTCCTATGATGTTACCGGATAGCGCTTCGTCCAAGGTGTCAATGCTTTACGGCCTTCGCGGCCCTAATTTTGCCATCTCTACAGCCTGTGCTACAGGTAACAACAGCATCGGGGAAGCCACGGAAATTATTCGTCGTGGCTCGGCCAAGGCCATGTTGGCGGGCAGCACAGAAGCAGGACTAGTAGAAGTTGCTCTGGCTGGGTTTAATAATATGACAGCCATCTCTCGCCGCAATGACGCGCCTGAAAAAGCATCACGCCCCTTTGATATAGAACGCGATGGATTTGTCGTGGCCGAAGGTGCAGCCATGCTTGTGCTTGAAGAATTACAGCATGCGGTTGATCGTGGCGCTACTATTTACGCTGAAGTTATGGGCTACGGGCACACTTCTGATGCCTATCATGTCACGGCCCCACTTGAAACCGGTGAAGGCGCGGCTAAAGCAATTGAATTTGCCCTCCGAGATGCCAATCTTAAACCCGAACAGATTGACTATATAAATGCACACGGTACCAGTACACCACTCAACGACAAGAGTGAAACAGTTGCGATCAAGCGCGCATTTGGGGAACTTGCCTACGAAATCCCCATTAGCTCCACCAAGTCTGTGACCGGCCATCTTATGGGTGCCGCAGGCTCAGTTGAAGCAGTCTTCTCAATAATGGCACTTCGCGAAAACTTCGTGCCACCTACTGTCAATCTCGACAACCAAGACCCGGAGTGTGACCTCAACTACACGCCACATGTCGGCAAAGCTCATACAATTAACACTGTCATGAGTAATTCTTTTGGCTTTGGTGGTCACAATGCTGTAGTGATTTTTGGCAAATACGGACAAAATGGACATGCTTAAACAGGACAATCTCCCCTCGCCAACCGGTCGCTACGCGCACATTGTTGGCTGGGGGATGGCTGTTCCCGACGCCGTGTTGACCAATAAAGACCTTGAGGCCATTGTTGATACCAGTGACGACTGGATTCGTACGAGGACCGGTATCCGCGAACGCCGTATTGCTGGCGAACGTGAATCAACAGCCAGTCTTGGCCTTAAAGCAGCACGGCGCGCGCTTGATGTTGCCGACATCCTGCCAACCGATATTGACCTCATCATAGTTGCAACCTCTACGCCAGAGAATATATTTCCGAGCACAGCCTCTCTCATTCAGAACTGGCTTGGAGCAACCCGTGCTGGTGCATATGATCTCAGTGCAGCCTGTTCAGGCTTCGTTTACGGTGTAGATATGGCCGCGCAGGCCATCCGCTCTGGAAGTATCCGCGTTGCCATCATCATTGGCGCAGAAACCATGTCCCGCGTTTTGGATTGGCAAGATCGCGGAACCTGTGTCATTTTTGGTGACGGAGCGGGAGCCATAGTTCTCAAATCCAGCACTATCGAAGGCGGTGTCCTCTCATCTGTGCTCCGCTCGGACGGTTCTGGCAGCGATCTTCTCGGAATTCCCACTGTAGGCAGCGACGACCTAGACAATTCCGATTTTGTATCCAGTGGGCACAAACTGCACAAAATGCACATGAACGGAGGCGAAGTCTTCAAGTTTGCCACACGGGTAATAGCCGAAAGTATTGAGCAAGCTTTGGCCAAAGCCGGTTTAGGCATCGAAGACCTATCACTAATTGTCCCGCATCAAGCAAATGTTCGTATCATTCAGGCGGCTGCACGTGCCCTGAAAATCGAACCGGACATGTTCGTCGTAAACCTCGAACGCTACGGCAACACTTCAGCAGCATCCATCCCAATCGCTCTCTGCGAAGCTATAGAGCAAAAACGTATCCGCCCTAGTGAGCGAATCGCTTTCATCGGTTTTGGCGGCGGGTTAGCATGGGCTGCGATGATCGTCCAATGGACAGGCAAGGACGCCAGTGAAAGCCGCACGACCATTTCTATTAACCAGCAGCGACGCCAATTCAGTTATTTGATTGTTAGATGGCGTGCTCAATTGCGCCGTTTCAGCCGTCGCATTAGTGATTTTGTCGAGCGCGCTAATCCCCGCTATGGGCGCATCCGTCGTCTGCGCGATAAAGCCGACCAACTTTAATCTAATCAGTTAAGATTCCCCGTAAGCCAGTATAGTTTTTGGCGCACATATTGTAGTTGTTCTATCCCAGAAAACTTTTACCAATTCGGCCATCGTTGATTGCAAAAGTCACAACGAGCGGGTTACTAATAACCTGAATATGGTGAAAGTTGTGTGTTCAAGGATCGTATCCTCACCTTTAACTTGGTCGCGCTTCAGTTTCTCATGTACCTTCAGCCTCTATCCCCAAAATCGAATTTGCTAGAACTTTGCCACGGTGGCCAGTACAAACTGAAACCAATTTTGCAGCCTTATCTGTAGTCACGGGAAAAAATGAACGACGCTCGACTGAACAGCCGAGCGTCACAAATTCAATTGATTTTCACGGAGTTCAATTAGCGACGGCGATTTGCGAGACTCAGATAATATAGCAAGTTGAGCAGCGCTGTTACAGCAGCAGCCACGTACGTCAATGCGGCAGCTGTCAATACAGAGCGTGATCCCCCAATATCCTCTTCCGAGCCCATTAGCCCTGCGTTGCGCAACAAAATTAACCCACGGCGGCTAGCGTCAATTTCAACTGGCAAAGTCAAGATCATAAACAATACCACCACTGCATAAAACAAGATCCCAAGTTGGATCAAACCCAGAGCATTTGTAAACAGCCCTATCATAATCAAAGCGTATGAAACCATTGGGCTAAAGCGCATTGCGGGAACCAGAAAACTCCGCATCTGAATGAAGATTGAATTCTCTGCATATTGCTGGGCATGTCCCAATTCATGAGCCACCACTGCCATCGCTGCAACAGAAGGCGTAGTCGCTACATCCTGTGACATTCGCACTACATTTGACGTAGGGTCAAAATGATCTGTACGCTGCCCCGGAGTGCCTTCCAGTTGTACACCGAATAATCCGGCCTTCTGGATAATCTTCTGAGCGGCCTGAATGCCCGTCAAACCAGAGCTATTGCGAATTTTAGTCCACTTGCTGAACGCAGAAGACACCAGAAGTTGAGCCCCTAGCGACAACACAATTGCTGGCAGAAATACCAGCAAGAAGTAATTCGAACCAAATAGTCCCCCAAGTCCGATGCCCATAACTCCACCTACCTCACCTTTACAATTTCACCGTCATAACATTAACGCAAATTACATAAGATTTGTCGCGCTAAAATGCTGAGAATTTCCTGAGAAGTCCCCGAATTACGACTGTCCGGTCATATGTCGCTGTCCGGTCAATACGATACACTCCGCCAAACTCTCGTCGTCACAATCCCTAATGTCCTCTAGCAATCGCTTCATGCTCCCAATATTCACGAGCATCGCATCCATTTCTTTGAGTTTTCGCTCGACCAGAGCGTGCCAATCCCCTGCAGTTGATGTCGCGTCTAGTACATTGTTGAGCAACACACCCAGTTCAGATAACGTAAATCCCGCCCGCTGTCCGGTTTGAATAAGTGCCAAGCGTTGCAGGATACTTTCGTCATACTGCCTGCGTCCACTAACACGTCCCATCGGGCGCAACAAACCAATTTCCTCGTAGTATCGCAGTGCAGATGGGCGCACCCCCGTCTGCGTTGTCACTTGGTTGATACTCAATGTCGCCATTTTTCACCTCTTGACCTCAAGTGGACTTGAGTTGCTACATTACCTATAGACGCACTGAATTTGCAAGATCATTCGTTCACGAAAGGAATCGTTACATGAACCATCTCACATTTGAGGCCACTGAGCTAAATTTCGGAAGTCTGGTTCTTCAGTCTAAATTACCCGTCCTCATTGAATTTACAGCCGATTGGTGCCCGCCCTGCAAAATGCTCACGCCCATCATCAATGAAATTGCCAGCAAATACGAAGGTAAATTGCGTGTTGGCCTGCTCGACAGTGACCTTAACACTGAGATTATCCAACAATACAGTGTCATGGGGCTTCCCACATTGATACTGTACGTGGCTGGAGCTCCTGTCGAACGCATCGTTGGCTACGCCCCGCGAGAACGAATTGAAGCCAAACTGCTGCCTCACATTCCCAATCAGACAGCCTAGCTGACATCAGCATCTGCACGCCACCGGCGGAACTAATCCCGGTGGCCCTTCAATCGTCATTTGGAAATCAATAGGAACAACTAGGTACCGCCTAGCGTCCGAGTTAAACCTTCTCTGGTATTTAACTCCATTGGCAATAGGATATTATCCAGAAGGCGTGTTCCACCCATATTGACAACTAGAGATATCAACAGTGGAACATCATCTGCCCTAACTATCTCTTGAAAGGTCACAGCATTGGCCACAGATACGTATTCAATCACAGCTCCCGGAATGTTCCGAAGCTCAGCCTCAACCAATATTCTCAACTGCTGCCCATCTCGCTCGCCGGTTGCGTACGCCTCAGCAGACTTCATCAACGAACGATACAACCCGCTTGACATACTCCGATTATCCGGCGACAAATAAACATTTCGTGAACTCATGGCCAAGCCATCTGCTTCACGAACCGTTGGGCAGACAATGATAACCAGCGGAAAATTCAAATCACGCACCATTTGCTTGATAACGGCCACCTGTTGTGCATCTTTTTGACCAAAGTAGGCTAGGTGGGGCTGCACCAGATGAAATAACTTCGCAACCACAGTGGCCACGCCCCTGAAATGCCCCGGCCTGCGTTCCCCTTCCAGCCCGCGACTAATCCCTTCTACGTCTATCCATGTCTGATACCCCGGTGGATAGATCATTTCAGGTGTTGGCGTAAAGACGATGTCCACACCCGCCAGTTCTAACTTTTCTAAATCACCTGCAAGGTCACGCGGGTATTTATTGAGATCCTCACCCGGAGCAAATTGAGTTGGATTTACAAATATAGTCGCAACGACAGTATCGGTATCAGCACATGCTTCCCTTACCAACGCCAAATGTCCATCGTGCAGTGCTCCCATTGTGGGGACAAGCCCCACCTTTCCGGGAATAGCTGCTCGTACTGCTCGAAGTTCTTCAATGGAGTCAATAACCTTCATTTAGCAGCCCCGATGTTGGCGTATTTCTTCCATGATTTCCTCACTCATGGATGTGCTGTTTTCATCCGTCGGGAATTGTTTCCCTTTCACTTCCTCTACATACTTTGTCAAAGCATCTTGAATAATTTGTCCCGCATCAGCATATTTTTTGGCATGGCGCGGCCCGAAAGATGGATACAAACCCAACAAGTCGTGGAACACCTGAACCTGTCCGCTACAGTGAGGCCCTGCCCCAATTCCAATGGTGGGTATTTTCAACCGTTTCGTAATCTCATCTGCCAACTGTGCTGGCACTAACTCCAACACGACTGCAAACGCACCCGCATCTTGGACTGCCTGTGCGTCACACATAATCTGCTCGGCAGTATCCTTGTCTTTGCCCTGTACTCTGAAACCGCCAAATTGGTTGACACTTTGCGGCGTTAAGCCAATGTGTGCCATAACAGGAATTCCAGCTTCCACTAGCCTGTCTATTGTTGGCGCAATATACTCGCCACCCTCTACCTTTACGGCACCAACGCCGGTTTCTTGCATGAGCCGCGCTGCAGTTGTCATGGCCTGTTCAATGCTAACTTTGTAACTCATAAAAGGCATGTCACCGACAATCAAGGCGCGCTCAGTATTTCGCACAACAATTTCAGCATGATAAATGATGTGCTCTAGAGTCACCGGAATTGTGGCCTGCTGCCCTTGAACGACCATGCCAAGAGAATCCCCAACCAGCAGCATGTGTGCCCCAGCTTTCTCGCAGAGGTAAGCACTGGTTGCATCATATGCCGTTAGCATGACGATTGGCTCACTCGCCTGCTTCATTTTTTGCATATCACGAATGCTATATCGCATCTAATTTGCTCCCGCTTAACACAGTGTTTAACCGACCTACATCGAGTCCGCGCTCCAGCAGCAGTAGAACGCTTTCCACCGCCAATCGACTGTACAAATCCGCCAAGTCTTGGTCATAATGCTCCAGTGCAGACAAATGAGTTCTGATCGTCGCCGAGTCCCCCCTTGTCAGCGGCCCGGTCAATGCATTAGGAATGCCATGTACTTCCAAATTTCTGACCATTCCCCCCATCAACGCGTTGAGAGCCTGGTCAGCACTGTCCTGTCACCTCCAACTGTCGCAAGCAGTCGCTCGGCAATCGCATAAAGAGTGACTCCGAAGTTACTGGCAAACACAAACGCGCTATGATACAAAGCCTTGCCACGCGGCGGTATGCGGATAATTGTTCCGTTCAAGTCATTCACGATTTGCAATAACCACTGATCGAGTTTTGAATTGTTAGTCTGAACCCCAAATACCGCACCCGGCAATCCAGCTATAGAAGAAACAACGTCTGCAAACGGATAGATTGGATGTAGCCCGCCGATCATTGCTCCTTCATCGCTCAACTTCGATAATACATTGCTCTCATGCACACCTGACGTATGGATGATTGCTTTACCGTCCAATGGTCCAATGAGCTTTGGAACCACGTCGGCAATAGAATCATCGTTTACCGTGAGAAACGTTAGATGCGCCGCTTCCACAACCGTCATCGGGTCAGTCGCGTTGCGCGCCCCAACAGCATCCGCTAGGGCCTCAGCCTTCTCCAGTGTCCGGCTGAGAACGGCCACAACCTCGTATCCCTCGTTCTGCAATAGACGCGCTAGAGTAACCCCAACATTACCTGCGCCAATAAATCCGATGCCTAGTTTTGTTTGCATGAGAATCTCTACGGTGTCAGAGGCGTTGCGGTAGGAATGGGTTCGCTTATCGTGATATTCACAGTGCAAGCTGCCTTCAAAGTATTCGTGATATCAAACACCGTCAGCCGGAATTGATAAGGACCCGGTTCATAGAATGAAGGAACGAACTGTCCTAGGTCGCCAACCTCATTGACTGGGCTTGTGTATTCTGCGAGAGGAGCGAAGTTATTGAATGTCGAAGCCCCTTTTAACTCAAAACGATAGGAGGAAAAGTTATCTGTATACGCCGTGCCCACGATGCGAATTGCACTAAATACCAGCATGCCATTTGCGGGTATTTGCAGCGTCGCCTCAGCGGATTCACAACCTTCTACAGGATCAGGGTTCGGTAGTAAGGTTCCCACTGGTGTGGACGTGGGTACAGCCGTCAATTGGATCTGACCCGATGTATCACTTCCTCCAATAAAAACACCACTGGAATCAATCGGTGGCGAACTGAGATCAACTGGCGGCGGCGTAGGCGTATTAAACGGTGGATCAATTATCGTTTCGACATCCAAAGTGTCTGTATTTGCCCGAATTGTAGGTGCAACTACCTGCTGAATACCAACCACCACCAATGCCAGTTGAATGAGCAAGATCATACTTGTAAGCGCATTCGCCGAACGGTTGCGGTACAAATCTCGCTCAAACTCAAAGTGAGTTGCTCTTAAGTCTTCTCGGGCTCGTCCCCATCGTCGCCAGACCCAGAAAATCGCGACCCCAAATAGAATATACAGACCCGGAGCGATCTGCTCTATCAGGAACACTACCGTTGTCATAGCGAACGAATAACGCCTCGCAATATAGTCGTCAAACGGGGAACAATAACCTTCCCGGCATCCAGCACTTCCTCATGGTTAGTTTCCAACTGCGTATCAACCGTGTCAATACATTCATTTGTAATACCCGAACAGGCCATCACCTGCATCCCCGCGTGGCGCGCAATCAGTACTTCATGAACTGTTGACATTCCCACTGCATCGCCACCCATAGCACGGAGCATCCGAATTTCCGCAGGTGTTTCGAAGTTCGGCCCGGATAAACATACATACACCCCTTCATGCAAAGTTATGCCAGCCTCCTGCGCGACCATCTGCGCAGTCGCCCGCAGTTCGTGGTCGTATGTATGAACCATCCCCAAGAACCGTGGGCCAATACTTTCATCGTTGGGCCCCATGAGCGGATTATTCCCTGTCATACCCACGAAGTTAATGTGGTCATTGAGCATCATCAACTCACCGGTTCGGTAGTTAGTGTTCAAGCCGCCAGCAGCGTTTGTCAGAATGACGGTCTTAACACCTAGAAAGTGCATCACTCTTATCGGGAAAGTCACCTGTTGCAGCGAATATCCCTCATAAAAGTGTGCGCGCCCTTGTTGGGCAACCACGGCCTTGCCTTCAAAATTACCTATGACCAACTGTCCACTGTGCCCCACCACCGTCGATTGCGGCCAGCCCGGTATATCGTGATACGGAATAACTGTTCGGTCAGTCAGTGTGTCGGCCAGCTCACCTAGACCTGAGCCAAGCACCAATCCTATAGTCGGCGCAAGACGAGTTCGCTCTTTTATGACATCTACAGCACGTTGGTAATCCGCCTTAATATTGTTCATAAGTCATCCTCAATCGGTTAAGACTTGGTTATTCGTCGGTTAGTCGCTGTTTGAAGCATTGTGCGAAACAGCTACCGTCGTGAATATTCGACTACGCGCATCCTCACCCACGTATAGGTTCATTATAGCCCGTACGCAAAGAGAATAGCTATTCCATTGATGTTTGGCAGAATACAGGTTCAGGTTCTCCAACTTACATTTATGAAAATTGTAAACCTCAGTTTTTAGGCCGTTGTTTGTACAAATGCTTATCTTAAAACAAGAATAAAGAATTTTATTGACAAAAATTCTACATATATATGTAAGGGAGCCAATTATATGAACACCCACCTCGAACACATGATTACCCGATATAGCCAAGCATATCAAAAACTATATGATCGCGCTCCTAGGCAGATCCAACGCTTGGATAATGGTTGGCTCATCGTCAACGATGCAAAAATGACCATATCAGACTTCGAGTCTCTCACCCAGCAGCTACATCAGGAAACTAAGAAAGAGATGCGTACTTCGTCCAGTGCTCTTGTCCGCGTTGTACGGTGGTTTCAACACCAATAATCCTGCACGTATGAGGTAGCTGGACTTTTGTTCGTGATAGGGTTTCCCCTGCTCCGGTCATTACACTCGCCTCAATTCTGAAGCACATCTATAATTAACCCAATTAATTCTCTGCCCGAACACACAATTTGGATTTTCGGCAACCCATGGACTCTTTCAAAGAATCGCAACGTCAGATACGTATCGCCATTCTCGTAGTTGGCATCATCATACCCATCGGTGTTATCGGATTCATGTTATTTGAACGTTTCTCCCTTCTTGATGCCATCTGGCTCACAGTCATCACCCTTGCCACTATCGGCTATGGAGATATTTATGCCCGCACAGAAGGCGGTCGCATCTTTACCGTTTTCCTCATACTCTTTGGGCTCGGCGGTGTCGCATATGGTCTGCAAGCAACAGCTACTTTTTTCCTGAGTCCTGCCATTCGTGACCTGCGTCAGCGGCGGCGCACTCAGCACACAATTGATCACCTCCGCAACCACTACATCATTTGTGGCACAGGTCAACTGGTTGACATTACCATCCACACATTGATTGACATCGCAAAACGCCGCCAGCAGCGCCAACTCAAAATCATTGACGAACCTATAGACAATTTTCTCGGTAAGCTTTTTGGTACACAACAATCTGGACTCTCCCCACTACCTCGCCGTATTCTTCGCGGAATACTTACCTTCTTCCCTCGGCTATTTCGCCGTAGTGAAACGATACTTGATGTGATCGTAGTCGTGACTCCGGATACCGATTTTGCGAACCATGTGCGCGAAATGGATCTGTTGGTCATTGAAGGTGACCCTACCAATGATGCCGTCTTACGCCGTGCTGGTTTGGAACAGGCCGATGCCATGATGGTCATGTTAGAAAATGATACTGAAGGGTTACTAACAGTGTTGGCAGCCCGCAATCTCAACCGGGAGATTGGTATTACTGCGGCGGCAGTTGAAGATGAAATTGCGACAAAGATGATTCGTGTTGGCGCTAATGAGGTTATCGCTCACTATGAATTAGCAGGGCGCTTTTTGAACAATGCGACTTTGCGTCCGGCTGTAAATGAATTCTTCACCGGGATTCTTTTCAGCCAGAATACCGATGTCATCATGACCCAGTTGCACCTCTGGGAGGACTCGCAGTGGGTAGGCCAGCAGTTAGGCACGCTGCACCTCCGCAGCCGTTTCCATGCCGACCTTATCGGCCTTCGACGTGAAGACGGAACATTCAGCTACGTGCCGGGCGATGAATACGTGCTGAGCGAGGGTGAAATTCTAATAGTGGTGCTGCCCGCCCGATTTGTTCCAGCTATCGAACAGGCATATTTCGGCAGCACCGGGTCAAACTCGCACAAATCGCATTGGCAGCGCCTAATGATGCCCAGTAAACCACCGCTCACCAGCAGTAAAGTCTATGAACTTGATGAAGCTGAGCAAGTAATCAAGACCATGTCCGGACATTTCGTCATTTGTGGAACGGGTCGTGTAGCCCGAAATGCGATCAGCAATCTCGACCCTGCACGTCCGTTCGTCATCATTAGCGATGACTCTACGTTTACTAAATATCTGGTTGAAAAAGGATTTCGTGTTGTCGAAGGTAACCTCTCTCAGGAAGCCACGCTGCTCAAAGCTGGTGTTAATCGTGCCCTTGCTTGTATGATTGCCATTGATGATGATGCGCTTAGCGTATTGACTATTCTCAATTGTCGCAGTCTCAGCAAACGCCTGCTGATCACCACCACCGCACAAAGCGACGAGATGATCCCCAAGTTACACCGTGCCGGCGCAGATCGCGTACTAACGCCTTATCAAATCGCCGCACAATTCATCATCTTGGCAACCACTCGCCCTGCTATCAGTGACTTTCTTCAATACGTCCTGTACAACTATCAGGCCGCCATCGAAACAACCGAACTTTATATGCAAGATGACTCGCCGTGGATTGGTAAAAGCATCTCCGAGCTCGAACTCAGATCAACTTATGACGCGGGTGTAATCGGCATTCGCACGTCAGATGGTCGCTATCACTATGCGCCACCTGTCGAACGTATTATGCAACCCCACGAGGTCATGATTGTCGTCACGCCTATGAAACACAGCGATACCTTGCGTGAACAGGCACATGGCAGCTTGGCCCGCCGCCCCTTGTCACTGCGCCGCAACTACGAAGAGTGATCTACTTATCTAGCCCCGCTAGTCGTCGTTCCTGCTGGTACGCTTCTGGCGTATCCATATCACGTAACACACTATCCGTATCTACCATTACATAAGCGATACGCTCTTTATGCCGTTCGATAACATCACGCGGTGCGCCACCTTCCGGTAGTGCTAAAATTTCGCCCCAATAGCGACGATCAATGAGGATGGGATGACCTCGTCGCATGCGATAGCTAGGGGCGACAATATCCCCCTTGCCCTCTGCATATGCTGCCAAAATCTGGGTAATGATCTTTGGATGAATTTGCGGTTGGTCGCCCAGCACAATTAGCGCCGCGCTCACATGTGCGGGCATTGCTCGTAACCCTGCCTTCACCGAAGAAAGCATCTCGCCACTTGCGTACTCCGCATTGTGAGTAGCTTCCACACCCGCGTCAGTAATAACTTTTCGCACCTCGCCTGCTCGGTGCCCGGTCACCACCCAAATGCATGGTATCCGCGCCAGAACCAGTTGGTCAATAATGTGCTCAACCACCGTCTTACCATTGCTCCACGGCAGCAGCACTTTCGGTTGCCCCATCCGTTTGGACAACCCTGCGGCCAGTACCATCGCCCCAATATGTCGCTGCACTTCAAATACTGGATCAGCACCGCGCACTGAACCCAGCGCAACTCCCTGTATCCGCTCTGAACGCAGCACAAACTGGGCAATCAACCGCGCTCGTGCCCTTCCATAACCATGTTCCGAAACATGATTTAGGTATGCCATCACCCTTGCAGATGGCGGAACGCCTTTTAGTCCGAGGGTCTCATCCCGCAGCACCTGCGCCACCCACGGCGACTTGACACGATTGCCAATATTAAAGCCATAACGCTCGTCAATCGCTGTTGCGTTATAAACATGGTCTTCATCAAATGGCTGACCAAGTACCGAAAGTGACGCCATCGGAATAACCAACGTAGCTTCCTCAGGAATCACAGGCTCATGCGACTTCGGAGCTTTCAGCGGTAGCCCCCGTGACCCATCCGCCTCTATTAGCAGCACATCCGAATCGACAGAATCCAGAAGTCGGGGAATCCACTCCAACGACGGGCCATGAACCTTGTTTCCACGTGTATCGCCGTGCAAAAACACAAATCGATTTTCACCGAGTGCGAGTGAAAGATGTCGCGTTCCGCTGTCTATTGTCGTGGCATATGGCATCAGTCCCAGTTGCTCAGCACCGATTCGTGTTGTCGTCGTCGCCACCACCCGCAAACCCGCCGCAGCTAACTCATGTCCCAGCGCAATTAAGGTGGAAGTCTTTCCACCTGCTCCCACCAGTGCGACTACGTCCCCCGGAACAATGTCAAACGCTTTTTGCAGCTTCATGTGACCGTTGCTCTAAGTAACTTCGTATCTGGACAGCCGAAAGCACAGCTTCAAGGACACCGCCACCCACTGCTAGCGATTTATCCGATATCGTAAAACAGGCTTCTCGGTTCGCGCGGGGATCAATGTCTCCGATTTTCATGCCCATTGTTGCTGCTACTGAAGGATGGATCATCCCCCGTACCACGCCATTGAAAGCAGCTTCAATTGGCATTCCATCAACAGTCGCGACGAGACGACCTTCCTCGACTTCGTCTCCAATATTGACGTTGGATTTCACAAATCCATCGGTTGGCGCACGTAATACCCTTGACCGCGTTTTCCCCTCAATCACACCCGGCTCGCCCGTATCCGCCTCAGCGCTCCCATTCCATATTACACGTCCGAGATCATGACCACGATTAGTTTCGATCACAGCGTGACAATCAATTCCAGCAGTAAATCCCGGACCGAGTCCAATCACCAACGGCGCATCATAAATCGTGCTGCCAAGATTCACTTTCGCCATCCGTGCATCAACAACGATGGCTGGTTGTAAATCAGGAATACGGTCACCAGCAGGATCAATCACAACTGGAACCACGTCTTCTGCCCAGCACTTCCGAATGTCCTGATCAGACCCGATCACACAAGCCTGAACACCATCAATTCTGATTGAACCCGAATAAATGGCTTCTCCGTAGCTGACAGTCCGGCGCACAAATAGAGGTTGCGCTAATTCAGTCACAATAACGGGAAAGCCGGCGCGCTGCAGGCGATATACTGCACCGCTTGCCAGATCGCCGCCCCCGCGGACGACTATGGGGGCGCGGCTAAAGTACACCGATCCCATGTTGTCGCAACTTCCCGATTACCCGTTCTGGAATAAGTGGTATCGTATCAAACCAAACACCAGTCGCATCATGCACTGCGGCGATAATAGCCGCCGCCAGCGGCAAATACGGCATTTCAGCCATCCCTCGCACACCCCAGGGTCCAATCGGATCAGCATATTCTAAAACCACCGACTTCACCTCTTCTGGAATATCGAGGATGGTAGGGATCAGGTATGTCGAAAGATAAGGATTTCGAATCTTACCCTCTACTGACACGAGGTTTTCCATGACAGCATATCCCTGTGCCTGCACAACTGCGCCTTCAATCTGTCCCTGCACCAGTTGCGGATTCACAGCTTTGCCTACATCATTTGCCGATACGACGCGCACTACTCGCACATGCCCGACTTCAATATCAACTTCAACCTCAACGGCTTGCGCCACATAGCCGTACGCAAAATTCGGTTCGCTTCGTCCCGTTTCCGGATCATATGGTGTCGTTTTAGGCGGACGATATTGATAGGTGGCGATAGCGGGACGTTCCTCATTTTTCCACAGTTCAAGAGCCTTTTGCCCCGCGCCCTTGATTGCATTACCCGCCATAAATGACAACCGTGAAGCCGAAGCACTCCCCGACGTTTTTGTCTCAGCTGTGTCATGCCCGATCAAGCGCACTCGGTCAACAGGCACACCAACAGCTTCCGCTGCCATCTGTACAAATACAGTATGTGCTCCCTGTCCAACCTCTGCCCCGGCCTGCCGCAAAACTACCTCTTCAATTTCGGACTTTCCGTATAATTCGATGGTTGCCCAGTTTTGTTCCGGAAACCCAAAACTAAAACCAATATTTTTGAATCCGCACGCGAAACCTACCCCGCGACGGAGAGCCGGGTTTGAAGATTGCTTGGTCTTCTTCTGTTTCCACGTGCCGTTGCGCTTGGACCAGAAACTTTCCTTGGCACATGCCTCTACCACTTGCGGAATGGATACCCCTTTTGGTAGTGGTGTCCCTACACTCAATATACTACCTTCATGAAACACATTGCGCGCCCGAAGTTCAACCGGGTCCATATTGAGCGCTTCAGCCAGCTTATTCATCTGGCATTCTGCTGCCATAGTCCCTTGCGGCCCTCCAAACCCTCGGAATGCGCCAGTCAACGTGTTATTGGTTACCACACCAAACGTATCAATATGGATATTAGGAATCTCGTACGTTCCCGTAACAGTCAAGTTGGCATTGCCCATTACCTTTGTCGTCGTGTAATTATAGGGTCCGGCATCGCCGATCACCGTGGCTTCCGCTGCTACGATCTTACCCTCTTTAGTCGCCCCCCACTTTGCTCGTATGACAGTTGGGTGACGCTTGTGATGATAAAGAATACTTTCTTCACGGCTCCAAATAATTTTGACCGGGCGTTTCAAGTTGTGCACCGCTAGCGCAAGCACAATCTGAACCGACATATCTTCACGGCCACCAAATGCTCCACCTATAGCCGGGTAAATCACTCGTACCTGTTCTTCTGGCAATCCCAGTGCATGGTAGATTTGCTCTTGGTCTTCATGCACCCACTGTCCGGCAACGACAACCGTCACACGCCCTTGTTCATCTATGTAACCTATCCCGGCTTCCGGTTGTAAGTAGGCATGTTCCTGATACCCCGTATGGTACTCCCCTTCCACAATCACGTCTGCTTGCGCCCACCCGGCCGCCATATCACCTTTTCGAATACGATAGTGGCAAAGCACATTGTTAGGATAGCTGCCGTGGATGGTTGGAGCGTCTGGTTTCAGCGCGGCTTCAGCATCAAATACTGCTGGCAATTCTTCATAAGTCACTTCAATTAAAGCCGCTGCCTGCGCCGCAATCGCTTCTGTTTCCGCCACGACCACCGCTACACAATCCATATAACAGCGTACAATGTCGGCATCCGGAACTTGGCTGTTGCTGCCCGGCCCACACAATACAGGCTGGTCCTTGTTCACCAAGCCATATTCGTTATGTGGAACATCGCGCGCCATGAAAATTCGTACAACGCCCTTCAGCGCTTCGGCCTTTGCGCTATCTATCGCCAGCACCCGTGCATGTGCGCGGTCGCTAAAGCGCAGCTTCATCCAAAGCTGCCCATCCATGTTGATATCGCCGGGATACGGTGTTTCACCCGTGACTTTTCCGGTGGCGTCTAGCCGCCGGATACTCTGTCCGATTACCGCTGTCTCTTGTCTAGCCATGCCTGACCTCAGCGCAATGTGTGATTGATAATTTACTTGGTTGGTTGATGTTTAGGAAGCCGCTGTGTCTCATTCATGAAAATTCGCCGTAGTACGGCAATAGCAGTTGCGTATGTAGGATCAATACCCGCGTAGCTCAAATTGCCAGCTCCCAGATTTTTGCCCTTACTCATGGGCGTATCTGAAGCATAATGCAAAAATCCAATATCAAACTGAACGCCGTACAAGTTCACAATCTCATTGTAAGGATGCAATTTGGGACGGAACGCCTCATAGATCGACGATAAGAATGGACCGGCTTCCATCTCAATATCCGCATATCCCTCTTGATAAAATACGCTCATATAACGGGGATTTTGCAAAAATGTACCGGGAACACTGATGCCTTTTTGATTATCCAGCACCATGCCATACGTCAAATATGGCGCAATGTCCTCCGCCGAAAAGCAGTTCTGAAACATATACGTATTCTGAGAATGTTCATCATGTATCACACTGGGGATCATCACATCGCCCACGCGTCCATTGAGTGTGGCAGCCTTCCCCATTATGTAAACACCCTGTAAGCTACCGACCCGTTCGGTGACACGGTTTAGCAGTTCATACGCGGCTAATCCCAACGGGTAATCAATATTCAAGATAAGAGCATCACTGCTCCCCAGAGCAGTGTCGTTTACAATATCGCGCAAGCGGCTGTCCATCCAATCCACCTTAAGCCGCCGCAAATCAATAATTTGTGCTTCCACATCAAACCCATGACGGCTAGGCACGCGATATATACCAACGGTTCGTTCGTCGGCTGTAAGTGAATCGCGTGCTTTTTGACCGTTGTCTGCTAGGTACTTTTTCAATACATAGTACAAAAAGTTATCTAAGCTTTTGCGGCTGTCGCTGTCTCGTATCGTCTGGTACTCTGCGACTAATTCGCCTTTGGAGAACCGCTCAATGTACTCCACCAAGTTCTGTTCTTCGCGTCTGGCAAAACCTGTCAACAAATTCACGAGGCAGTGCGTATTACTAGACACGAAGTAGACAGGACGATGCTCGATTTCGATTTCATCAATCTGTGCTTCCAGTTCGGACCACCAATACGCCGTTGCCCGCCGATAATCTGCCAACGATCCCGCCAACATTCGAATACCAATTTGCTTCCGGGATTGAGAGATTTTGAAAAAATTCTCTACAAAACGATCCCCCCAGACAACCTCTAACCGTCGTAGCTCATCAATATCTGAATTCAGTGTCGTGGCCAACAGTTTAAATTGATCTGCACTCAGCTTTTGCCCCAGATTACTCTTCAAGACTTTCCGTATGTCATCCACTTGAAGCAATACGTGCAGTTTATTCCACTCGATCTGGTACGCGGTCAACGTAGGCACCAAATCATCAATATCAGATCGGCTAGCAATGAAAACGGCTAGCGCCTTCTTACCATCAAAATGTTGCCGCCGTCGCCGCCCCGGCGCACTCACGCGCTGCCAATCGCCAATATCTTCATATCCGTCGTCCACAAATGAACGTTCGATCTGGCCGATCAATATTTCCGTGACATCCACCATACAATCCGGCAGACGTAGACTCGCATAAATCAATGCGGCAGTGTCAGGTTGTGTATCCCGCGCATGCTGATGCAGTGAAGACTCCATCGCGAGATGGCTCTCAACCAATGTTTCTATCTGAATCATATGGCTGGAACGGAACAGTGAATAGTACGTCCGCATATAAAGTTGTATTTCTTCGCTGCCCGTTTTGGGAACTGTTCTATCCATATGAATTTATCGACTCCGATTATCTCGGTTAATCTGCTTCTGTCGTTCCTTACGGGCCTTTTTATCGTTCACCATCATCTTTCGGTCCTTTATCAGCCCTACTTCAGTGACAGTACTTTTCTTCTTCGGAACCGCAATCGCCACAATTAACGAACCGATCAAGGCAAATATGACAAACAAAATAGCGGTCATAATCAGATCGAGATGATTTCCAGCCGTGGCTTTTGGATAACTCCGTAATGACCGGCCCAAAAGCTCATTCACACCTGGCGCAGCGACAAACGCCAGCGCCCCCGCCGATAGGGCTAGCAACAATCCAAGAACAGGCCAAAATGCTTTCCCCCGCGGCTGTGGCTTTCTATTCTCCATATTGCTCTTCCCCTTCTAGCCGTCGTTTACCGGCTGTTTCAAACGCTTTGACAATCTTATAGTAACCCGTACACCGGCACAGATTTCCCGTGATGCTTTGTTGAATTTGCTCGTGGCTCGGTTCTGCCACTTCTTCCATCAGCTTAGCTCCTGCCATCAGGAAACCCGGCGTGCAGTACCCGCACTGCACTGCCCCTTCTGCTATGAATGCTTCCTGTATCGGATGCAGTTGACCGTCCTGTTTCAGACCCTCTACTGTGACAATGTCGGCCCCGTCCGCGCGTGGTGCTGCCACCATACAAGACATCACCGCCGCACCATCCAGAAATACCGTGCATGCGCCGCACTCGCCCTCAGCACAACCTTCCTTCGTGCCGGGCAGTCCCACATCTTCGCGCAAAAACCGTAGCAGAGTTTTGTGATTGCCCCCGCTAACCGTAAGCGTCTTCCCGTTCACAGTCGTCGAAATCGGCTGCTCATTACCATGCTCAAGCGGTTTCTCGAGAGTGGTCGCCACGCGCCCATGATTCACTCCCCATAGCATGACCGGCTGCTGCGGCCAATGATCGCGCTCTGTACCTGCTGCCAGCGAACGGAGTGCCCGTGTGACCAACACCCGCACCATGTCGCTGCGATACTCTGCGGAGCTTCGAATATCATCAATCGGGGTCGGGGTCGCTGCCGCCAGTCGGGCAGCATTAGCGATAGCATCGTCCGTAAGCCGTTGCCCTAACAATACCTGTTCAGCCACAGGAACCCGTATGATCGTAGGTGCAACACAGCCCAGAGTTATGGTTGCTTTCTCGACCTTTTTGCCTACAAACTGCAAAACCACAGCTACATTCACTACCGATATGGCCTGTGCACGCCGCAATCCAAGTTTGATAAAGTTGCCTTTCTCCTGTTGAGAAAGCGCGGGAAAGGTGATCGCAGTAAGCATCTCATCCGGGCGCATAACTGTCTTTCGCAGTCCGGTGTAAAAACCCGAAAGCGGCACACTGCGTTCGCCACGCATTGAACTCAACACAACCTTCGCACCCAGCGCCATCAGGGGTGTGATCGTGTCATTGGCTGGCGAAGCCGTAATGACATTGCCCGCCACAGTCGCTCGGTTGCGTATTTGTGGTGCGCCCACTTCCCATGACGCTTGTGCAAGAGGAAAACCACGTTCAATTATCAGTTCACTACCGACTACTTGGTTATGTGTGACCAGTGGCCCCAGGCGTATGTGATCGCCATGCAGGCTGATTTCATCTAACCCTTTGATGCGCGAAATATCAATCAACACTTCCACATCGGGCCGCACCTTGCGTTCCAGTTCCAGCAGGATATCGGTACCGCCCGCAATGATACGCGCCTTTTCTTGATATTGAGCCAGTAATTCAAGAGCTTCCGACAGCGAAGTTACACTATAGTAGTTACGCCACATTTAATGCGCTGAATCCTTTCCCCACACTAAATCCACTATAACACAAAATGAGTGTCACTCTTGAGAAGCGGACTCACTTCCAGCGGGCTCGATATGTAAGATCATAGACGGATTTATGTTCATGATATGTGTACCAAGGTAATCAGTTTCAGTCACAGTTCGCCGGTCGTACGTGTGCACATGTCCGTGAACCATATAACGCGGTCTATACCAGTCAACAAATCTAAGAAGTGCCCCAAATCCCCGGTGCGGCAAGTCTTCGGCATCATGAATACCAAGTGGCGGAGAATGTGTCACCAATACGTCAACCCCATTCCCATAGCGCATTCGGCGCAATCGCAACCGCAGCCCGGCACTCAATACCATTCGCGACATTTCGCCTTCTGTATACTGCACATCACTCCGGTTGTATCGTATTGACCCCTCTAACCCATAAAATGACAAGCCACCATATTCCACCAAGCGTCCGTGTAAATCTTCACCACCGGGGGGTGAATCATTGTATCCGTCGTCGTGATTACCCCGCACATAGAACAGCGGCACATTAAGCACCGAGGTTATAAACTCTAAATACACCGCTGGCATATCGCCACAGCTTATCAATAATTCCACATCGCCATATTGTCGCCGCAGGTTCACCGCGCTTTCTAGCTGCGGCATAACCGTGTCACTCACACATAATATTTTCACAACCGTACCTAAATTATTGGTCAAATATTTTCTATTTTCGCTTAATCTGCCATCGTTATTGCTGGTCCCATTTTCATTACTGTACCATCCCCACCTCGCCTTATCATTGTAATCTGAGCCATAATGCTGACGGCAATTTCCTGAGGCGTTTCTGCGTTGAGTTCCAGTCCAATCGGAGCGTAAACCCGTTGCAATTGGTCTTCGGTCAATTTGCGTTCTTCCTTCAAAGCCTTGACTGTCAGTGCCCACCGCCGCCGGCTGCCAATGAGTCCAATGTATGCGGCATCTGTTGCGAGGAGAGAAGGGATTAAGTCCATATCTACGGGCATCCCGCGTGTGACAGCCGCGACATAAGTTTGGTTGTTGATGCTGGTATGCTGTGCCACCTCTCCCGGCTTACACACAACATAGCCGCTCAAACCCGCCACATAATTCGGGTTGCAGTACGCCTCGCGATCATCCGAAAGAATAACGCGATAGCCCGTCCACTTACCCAGTTCAGCCAGTGTTTTTCCCACATGTCCGCCGCCAATTACCAGCAATGTCGGCACTATCCCTATTGGTTCAATGAACACCTGAACTGTACCGCCACAGACACCCGGATCACCGCTCGCTAGGTCATTCAGCGCATAACTCGGAATCCGTGTCTCACCATCGGCAAGCGCAGCCAGCGCCTCCTTGATAACCTGTGCCTCCATCGCCCCGCCGCCTACTGTGCCAAGAATAGAGCCGTCTTGTCGCACGAGCATCTTGCTCCCTGTGTGGCGTGGCACACTACCCTGAATACCCACCACGGTTGCCACAGCTACCGCTTCGCCATTACGATTGGCTTCCACCAACGCTTCGTAGATAGCCCGATCTTCACTCATTCCGTGATAGTTACCTCACCAATAAATAAGCGTCCATCCGCATCGCCACCTGTTGGCTGTGAACGCTCAAAAGTAACCGGGTCATACATTCCTATTGCCACTGTATATCGACCCGGCAGTATCCCTTGTAAGTTTACCGTAATTGTGTCCCGCAGCACACCCGGCAGCCAGTTACCCGGGGGCAAAGCGCCATTGCCGGGACGCTCATCAGTCTGGGCTACCGGCGGTTGATTTACGTCACTATAGACATGTACAAAGACCTTGTAATCACCCTGTGCACTGCCATCCGTGAACCACTTCAAATTGATACTCAATGCAGTATCACTAGGTTTGAAATCAATAATGGCTGATTCCAATTGAATGGCTCCGTTTTGGAACGTAGCCAAAGGATTGTCCACCGGCAATTTCTCAGGTCGATAATGTCCCACAAGTACGGCGTGCATGTAAGGCTCATAAACCCCATCGGTTAAATGAGGCACAATACGTATTTTCATCGGCAGATTATTCGTGACGAATTCTGATGGTATCAGTGTTGGGATTTCAACCCATTGGCCGGGGCTTGACGGTATCCACCGCGTTGCGACCAGCTTTTCACTTCCCGATCGGCCTGCGATGTAAATATCTAGTGTGCCTTCGGCAGAGGGATTCACGCGCGTAATGAGCAAAACATCATTACCCTCTCCCCCATCAAGACTGGCCCCTTCTAGAATTTGAAATGTCTCTTCGCCATTGATCTGTCTACCACCATCCACGACCGTGCAGGACGTACTTCCACAGTCAACATAATTCAGTTGCCGTACAAGCGTTGGAAATCCCGATAAATCACTGTCGTTTTTCCAATGGTAATCGTGTTCACGTTCGCCCGCGATGTCAGCCACATTTACTACATCGCGCAGCGTCCCTTGACTATCCAAAATTCGATCAACGTATTTCAAAATCGAACGCTGTTCAGGGATAGAAGTGTTGATTAATTTCCAATCAGGCTTATAAATTCCTTGAAAGTTCGCGGCCAGCGCCACGTTTGCATTGTCATCCAGTTCGACCGGAAAGCTCGCCAGCGCCTCACCGTAGATGCTCGTCTCGGCAATGAGTCCCAGTCCCAGGCCATGACCTTCACCATATGAAGCGATGTAGTCAGGGTGTTTCCCCAACAAAAACTCTGCTACCGCCCCCGGCCCATTGCGCCAATAATCCGCCGCTCCCGCCGTTGTCAGTCCAACCACATCCAGCGTTGTACGCCCGCCCATATACCGCATCATCCCTACGTCATGCACCGCCACCACAGCATTAGAAGGCGTGTTTGCTTCCAACCATCGTGCCATTTGCAGCGGTTGCAGATATACATAACTTACATTCAACCCGTAATAGCCCAAAAAACGTACCGCCGTTAGCCCTGCAATCACTACGATCCAAAGTCCGATCACTCCCGCTGCCGCCAATCGCAGTGAATCTTGGGTTGACAGATTCCTGTGCAGACGCGACAGAAATGGCGTCAGCCCGCCGTATTTGAGTTTTCCCAAGTGCTTATTCCCACTAATAAGAACTCCGATTCCGATTCCCGCAAGAGGAAAGAGCAGCGCCATAAACGGCATCTGGTAGCGCTTAAAGTGCCAGAACGACGTATCGAGCGTTGCAATCATCAGCGTTCCGCCCAGAAACCACAACATTACCATGAGTCCCACTGGCCGCAATCTTCGGTCCCACACTAGTCGCACCAATCCCAACAGACCCACGACCAATAGCAGCGGCGCGATATAAGTCCCTTCACGGGGACTGATGCCCGTAGCAAATTCGACCCACATCCGCCCGAGGTTTTCGAGAACCCGTCGAATCACCTCTCCCCAGACGAATGGCACGGCTCCGAAAACTGATTTTGCCGAATTGCCCGAGGCCACAGCGGAACCGGTCATCAGCCAATTCACCAATGGCTGCACACCTAACGCCATAATCGGAATGATCATCCATAGAGGTCTAATCTTCCGTTTCGCGCCGTCACCATCTTTTTCAAGATTGCCGTCCCGTCGCCCTAACAACCACAGCGCCCCTACCGCCACGATTGCCAGCAGGCCACCCTCAGGACGTACCAGAGCTAATAAAGTACATGCCAGTAAGGGCATGGCATTGAGTGCATAGCCTCCCTGTTGGACATGCCCCCCTATGACCGTCTGCGTTGCGACGACTTCATAAAACGTCCACAATGTCAGCAGGATCACCAATCCCGTTTCCATGCCACTCATAAAATGCCACACCACCGGACCACTCACGCCAAAAGCCAGTGCCAGCACCACAGCCAGCCATCGGGCAGTCCCCATCATCCAGACCAGTCGATAAACAAGCCACATTGACACTGCCACTGCCACTGCCCCGACACTCATCGCCCACAGTCCCAGATTCAGACCTTGGAAACCCGCCAAATATCCGGCTGCCAGCACATACGGATATAAAAAGCTGGTTGCGCCAGAAGTCGGAGGTAATCCCGGGTTGTAGACATAAAATTGACCGGATGCTATCTGTTTGGCATATTGAAAGTGAATGTACACGTCGTCCAGCGGCATCACGAACTCACCGTGTCCGTTCGCCAGACTCGTTAGCGCATACGCCAGAAATACAATACCTGCCGTCGCGCAAAACACAGCCCACAAAAAAAGAGAGCGTCTACGATGGACGCTCAAATCAACTTGCCTATTCATGCTACTGATTTTACATCATTTTCGGGGTTGACAAATTAGACTTTATGTTCTAAAACAGGGAACTAGTAATTAGAATTTACACCCCGTCAATTTCACAGTGATCGCTTCCACCAACTAATGAAGCGCGGAACAATAACCAGCAACTTTTTTCAACGCACACTGGTCGGCGGCAAACTCCCTGTTTCCCGCAAGATAAGTCTGCAATTGTCAAATCGGCAGCAATACGGGAGGCAACCGCGTCACAAGCGCCTCATTCGCGTGTTCCCGCCTGACAATTGTGTCATTGCAGCGGCATTACGGGAGCTTCCCGCATGAAAGTGCAGCGGCAATTTGGCACAAATGTCAATTCGAATACCCGTCCGAAAACACATCAATCATCATCCGCACATCTGGCCCTAACGGATAAAGGATTGGGCACGTCGCACCATTAGCCACGTATTCGCGCACCTTTGCCCTCACTTCTTTGGGCGTACCGGAAGCCGTGATCATCTGAACAACATCATCTGGCACGAGGTGCATCGCTTCTTCAATCTGTTCTTCCGTTGCGGGCCATGTCAGCACCTGCCCGATTTCATCCAGAAGTTCCTGCTTCACACCGCTGGCTTTCATGATGTGCGGTTGTTGTCCCAAGTATTGTGTCACCAGTTTGCGCGCACCGTCTAGCGCTTTTTTCCGGTCATTGTCAACAGAACACACCACCAGTTGCGGGCGATCAATATCATCCAGCTTACGTCCCGCCTGTTTTGCCCCTGCTTCCAGTTGCGCCAGCGCCCCCTCGTTGTACTGAGGCGACACCAAATAATTCAGCACGGCGCCATCCGCGATTTCACCTGTCAGCGCCATCATCTTGGGACCCGTTGCGCCGATATAGATGGGCACATTACGCGGCTCTTTACGCCCATGCACCACATCCAGTTCAACGTCATCTAGGTTCACAAACTCACCGTGAAAAGTCACGCGTTTGCGCGCGAGTAAATCACGTACGGAAGTCACCACCTCTCGCATCGCCAGCAGTGGCTTGGAACGGTCAATGCCCACTTTCTGTGCCAGTGGGTCCCACCAGGCTCCAATTCCGCAAATAATGCGGTCAGGCGCTAGATCGTCCAGTGTCAAAAACGTAGCCGCAATAACACCAGCATTTCGAGTCCAGTTATTAATGACACCAGACCCGATTTTGATACGGTTGGTAGTAGCCGCAAACGCTGCCATCGGCACGATAGCATCCCGTACCAACCGGCTTTCAGCTTGCCATACCGCCTCAAACCCGCGTGATTCGGCATACTGAACATATTTAATTGCATCTTGAAGAGAGTGAGCATCTTGCAAATAAAGCGCAACCCGATCAGGCATAGTTACCTCACTTTTAGTAATAATCGGACTGCGCTAGTGAATTACTGTGAAGCGTAGTCCTTTGTAAGTTCATGATAGAATTTTAGATCATCCGGCACATCAATATCCAGTGACAATCGTTCTGAATAATAGATGTTTGGTTCAATCCCCAACGTGCGTCCTTTTTCGATATGCCGTTGGAAACTTCCCGGCCCGTACGCATATTCAATTAACTCTGGTGGCCGAACGAGCAAAGCATTCGTACCATCTTGGTTATGGTCAGTAGCAATAGTCATCGAAGGATTGTTCTGCCCCAACGCGATCATGCCGCGTATGTCGTCCGCCGCAATCAAAGGAAGGTCCGCCGGCAAAATCAATACTGCACTGCCATGAAGACGTCCAACCATATTGGTTGCCCGCATCAATGCAGAATTCAATTCAGGTGTACCACTTTCCTGAATCGTCCTCGCCCCGTAGTCGCGTGCTATCGCCAGCGCTTTAGGATCACGACTGATCACAAGTGTTCCCATTAATTGAGGCACTTGACGCACTACATCCAGCACATGTCGCAGCATAGTTTCAGCGAGTTGATGCCGTTCTTCAGGTGACAAAACCTCTGCCAAACGGGTTTTTGCTCTATTTAGTGGTTTAACTGGTATGACAACCCAAACGCCCATAATGTTCCAGACACAACACTCGATATTGTTGTGTCCAGCCTCCCTTCAATATTTTTTCAGGTAGGAACGACATTACTTCCAATTCTGAATCCACTCTAACACAACTCTTGCAAGTTCTTCTTTATCCTTGTCCGAATTCATTATAGTCTGGCATTTATTTACGTGTTTCACAGAAATATCTTGATCTTCATCCGACAAATCATAAACGTAGCCATTGATCAAATCACCATAATACTGGGCAACCGTGCCTGCTGTCACTTCATAGCCCAGTTCACCCATCAATTTTGCAGCCGGTCCTTTAATTGCCTCACCCTTTATAATCGGACTTATCGCAATTCTCGGAATTGACCTCCCCACAATCAATTCACGCATACCGGGTACTTCGAGTATGGGTGCAATCGAAAGCCAAGGGTTAGAAGGACCGATGATGAGTGTGTCAGCTTCCGAAATCGCCCTTTCAACCTCAGTGCTTACACTGGCTTCCTCAATACCGGCTAACCTCAGCTTCTTCACCGTCGGTTGCCATCGATAGCGCACGAAGTAAGTTTGAAAATCAATTTCCCCATATTCTACTGTATCTACCATAGTCGCCACTGGGGCATCTGTCATTGGTAATACTTGCTGACGAATACCGAGCTTTTTTGTTAGCCGCTGCGTGATTTCGGTCAGATGATAACCCGCGTGCAAGTAACGAGTTCTTAAGATATGGGTCGCCATGTCCTGGTCGCCCAATCGGAACCAGGCGTCTTCCCCAAAACGTCGCATTGCGTCCAGTGTTTGAAAAGTATCACCGCCAACGCCCCAACCGTTAGACTTGTCTACAAGTCCCGACAGTGTGTACATGATAGTGTCCAGATCAGGACATATGCGCAAGCCGTACAACCAGGTATCATCACCCGTATTGACGATAATACTCAGGTCTTCAGGTGGCAGAACCTGCGCCAGCCCAAGAGCCAATTTCGCTCCACCTACCCCACCTACAAGCACTGCAACTTTCATCGCCAAATCACGCTCGTTTCCAACGGTTTCCGGGTCTTCTCGCGAACTTCAGCCGCATACACCACCGTCACCAAACCTTGAGGCTTCCAGTCATTGGGCAAGTGCAATACCTCTCTCACGACATCCGGGCAGAACAATGGCGCACACATCCAGCAAGCAGCTAAACCAGAGCGGTGCGCGGCCAATAGCAGATTCTGTCCGGCCATTGCTACACTCTGCACGGCCATCACATATTCATTTTGGGAGCGTCTTTCGTCGGGGTAAGTATCCATATCAATCATTGAAAGACATACGAGGACCAAAACAGGAGCGGATGTAATCCGCCCATACGAACGCGATGTGTCCTGTTCAATCAACTTTACGCTTGCGCCGTCTGCCAACAAATCCCGGCGCAGCCTTTCTTTCATTGCCAGCGCCAACTCACGCTTTTGGGCAACACTTTCTACTACCGCAAAACGCCACGGTTGCCGGTTATGGGCTGATGGGGCCCAACGAGCCGCATCCATAATTGTCTCAATTGTGTCACGTGGAACACGCTTGTCTTCATATCGCCGGACCGACCGGCGCTGGTATATGGTGTCCATCACAACATCGCGAGGCCGATTAATGGCTATTATTGGCGTTATCGCAGCGTTCTCAGAAACACCGGATTTCGAATTCATCGATATAGATCCTGTTCTGGGGCGCGATACAAGTCAGTGGCGTGCCCATCATAAAACGGAAGTTGCAATCCCCTGATTAAAACAATTGGCCGCCCTTCATCTGCTTCACCAGTAAGCAAATTCGCAGTCGAAGCAACTAGATCAGCGTACCCCTGAATGCTTATTTTGAGCTCACGTCCAAATAGATCGGCTTTTCCGCGCAAATCAAACACCGCCGGCATTCCGGCTACGCCTATCGCCACCCCCACATTTCCCATTCTAAAAGGACGCCCATGAGAATCGCTGATTACGATTCCCACATTAACACCTGCAAGCTGAAATAGTCGTTCCCGCAAATTATCCGCCGACACATCAGGATCTACGGGTAATAGCAACACCATATCATCACTACCATCAACATTTGACTGGTCTATACCCGCGTTTGCGCTTACGAATCCGAGCCGGTGCTGCGTAACCAAAACACCGGGTGCTTTACGAGAGATCTTTTGACTTTCCCGGAGTACCAATTCTACAATTCGTGGGTCTTTGTGCGTTTCAGACGCCAGCCGTTTCGCCTCAACGCCAGGCTCGATAGATCGCAAATCTATTTGGCGTCCTTCTGCTTTTGACACAATTTTCGACGTGATTACAAGAATATCATCTACCTCAAGCCGCATGGCCAGACGATCTAATCCGTTCAGCACCACTTGTGCCAAATCATCACCATGCCGAATTATAGGAATTTCGGGTAGGGCGACAGCAGTCAGTTTTGAACCGATAGTTTTCAAAATGGCTAAATTCCGGTAATCCGAATGCCGGAACCCTTGATGCCATATGCTTTATTGATATATAGAAGCACTGGAGTTAACGCTTCAACCGCCACCGCGTTTGCTAACGAACCCGCGTCAACACCGCGCATACCCGTCAATTCAACCAATTCGATCACGCTTCGTTTTGCTTCGGCATCATTCCCCGCAACCAACACATCACAATCTATCTGATGGTCAGGGTCACTTAAATGTTCGGCGCTCACATTCTGAAATGCAGCTACTACCCGCACAGACTCGCCGAGCATGGCTTGGGCTTCTAAAGCCGCCGACTTACCTTCGGGAATATGCACTGTTCGCACTTTCGGGGGTTGAAGTGGGACAGTGATATCTACGAGTATTTTCCCGGACAATTCGGCCTTCACGCCTTCCAGAGTTGCCTGATGTGCGCTATATGGTACGCTCAATACCACTACATCGGCACTCCGCGCCGCTTCTGGATTACCCAGTCCACGCACAGAAGTGATACCTGGTCTAGTATTCATCTCTGCAGCGTGCGCGGCGGCACGTTCCGCATCCCGCGATCCAATGATCACCGAACGCCCCTGCATTGCCCATCGCATTGCCAATCCCGAGCCTTCTTTTCCCGTCCCGCCGAGGACAGCAATGCTCAATGTATTGTTCGTCATGTTTTCGTCCTTGCTGGTTGCATTGTATAACACTCAAATAGCATTCACATTGGCCACATAGCGCTCCCATACATGTGGCGCCAACGTTAATGCTTCGCGGGCAATTTCAGCTTCATCAAGTGTCAACAACTTTCGATCTTCCATCAGTACTCGACCTTCAACTATTGTTGTCGTGACCATCGAAGATTCAAAACCGAATAAAATGTGCCACGGCAGATTACCCTCATGAAGAGGAGTGAAGGGATGGTAATCAACAAAAATGATGTCAGCTGCTGCACCAACCGTGATTTCGCCCAATCCAAGAGTGGGGAAAAACTGCCGCGCCAAACCCGCATTATTATAAACACCTGCTTTGACAATATCAGCACCGTTTGCCTTACGTGGATCACGGCTAGCAACCTTATGTAACAAATAGGCATCTTTCCAGTCTGCCCACATATTGTTGCTAAATCCGTCATTGCCAATACAAATTTGCATCTCTCGTTCCATCATCGAGTCAAACGCCATCGCCCCAACTGCATTATTCATATTTGAGCGCGGTTGATGGGTTATCCACACCTGCTTTTCCGCCAAAAGCTGGCGCTCATTGTCGTTAATATGAACACAATGGGCGGCAATGGTCTTACTTCGCCAAATTCCATATTCATTCAGACGATCAACTACCCGTTTGCCGCTCCGTAGTAGGCTGTCTTCCTCATCAGCTTCATGCTCAGCCACATGGATATGAAAACCCACGCCTGCTGGTATGGCATCAGCGACAGCGCGTAATGCGTTATCCCCCAACGTTAGGCTCGCGTGCAGGCCAAATGCACCTGCTACTCGCGAACTGTGTTCTAAACCAAGGAAGTCGACATTCTCCGCAATCCCGGCTTCCAACTTCTCTTGACCATCCCGGTCAGAAACCTCATAGCACAGGACTGCCCTAAGTCCAGACTGCTCTACAGCTTCTTCCAGAACCCTGAGGCTTCCACTGGTAAAATTTGGACTAGCGTGGTGGTCAATCAAAGTCGTCGTTCCATGTTTGATGGCATCAACGAGTGAAACCAGCGCGCTCATCCGCACACTGTCTTTGTCCAACGCTTTATCAAGCGGCCACCACAATCGCTTTAGAATTTCTGGGAAGTCTTTAGGAGAAGGTCCGGGAATTGCCATACCACGGGCGTACGCACCATAAAAATGAGTATGGGCGCAAATATTTCCGGGCATTACAAGTTGACCTCGTGCGTCAATCTGGGTGGCATCAGGGTAACGAATTAGCAGATCACCCGTCGCCCCCAAATCAGCAATCCTGCCATCTTTAATGTAAACCGCATGATCTGAGAGAACTTGATTGGGGGTTCCCCATGTTATCAACTTCGCATGTGTAATTAACATAAACGTAGTCATTTCTTAAGTCAGATAAATCCCGTCTGTTGGAATGCGCAACGTAACGGGTCCGTTGTGCTGGGCAATCTTCAACAAAATCGAATTCAGGATTTCATCATCGGAACGTGACGTGTCCAGAAAGACATCACCCGCTTTGGGATCCGTTGAGCCTGTCACAGTTCCGTTTTGGCACAAAATACGAATTTGTGGCGCTACTTGCGGATACTCTGCTCCCCATGTCCGCTCAGGGGCAACACCCTTATTTCGCAACGCATGGTAAATTCGATCAACAAAATAATCTTCTTTACTGTATAGGTCCTTAATGCGGCTTGCACGCACGAAACGATCCCAAGTTGTGTAAATGAAGCTTATGGCGCGCCGCGAATCATTCAACACGGGTGGCGATTTTTCTCGAACCTTGCCCAGCTGAACTTTATAGTAATTTCGCTCAGCATGGCGGTGGTTCAATTCGTCAGGAAGGAGCACTTTGCGCTGAAGCAGCTCTATTCCTTTACGTTCCGCAAAGTAATAAATTCCTCCGTTACGCTCACCAAACGCGCGACTCAAGAAAAATCCGAGGTATTCTGCATTCACTCCCTTTGGCATTTGATCTTGGGGGATTCGGTACCAATGATCATTTAGAACACACTCAAGATCGCGCTTCCGATTGATTACGCCTACCAGCACGCGGTCTTCAGGGTACATGAATCAGACCTTAAAAGATTCCGCCTGACGCAGCTTATTCAATCGACCGTCAATCTCGGCTACACGCAGTTGATGCTGTATCCACCACTGAGGGTCACGTTGGGCATCCAGTTCTTCCACCGATTTCCCTTGCTGTTCCACCCATGTATAATATTTGAGATTGTGCCACCGTTCCCGCGCGTCGGGCGTACCCAACATAATCCAATCGGTGCGCTGACCCTTCAAAATGCTTTCAATGCGTCCAACAGTTTCAGCTTCATCAACCTTGCCGTAAGTCTGTGCCATTGCATCCATTACAGAAGGATAACGATCAATGGCATCGGTGGCCACGGTAACAATCACATCATCTTTACCGAGCCTAAAGTATTTAGCAGTCTTGATTGCACCCAGGACATTGCAAATACCACTAATTCCAAACAAGCCACTCAGCTCATCAATTATTTTCGCGTCCACTTTGTATCGTTTGGCAAGTGCGTCTCGTCCTGCTTCTTCATAAAGAACCTGCAACACTTTCTTGCATTCAACATCGTCAATACACATCATGGCATCCATATTCAGAACATTATGAATCCACGTCACGTGCTTGTCGCCAATGCCCTGGATATCGTGTGCGCCGTAGCCATTGTTGAACAAAGTCGGACATTGAATGGGTTCAAGCCCCACAATCTTATGATCGGGCCAAATTTGCTTTAAGCGATCTCCGGCCGCAATTGTCCCTGCGCTGCCCATTGCCGAAACATATGCCGAAATCTTGCCATTGCCAACACCTTTTTGCTTCAAGACATCGGCTAATTCAGCCACCGTATTACCGGTCACGTGATAATGAAAACGGTAATTCCCCATTACCTCAAACTGGTTGAGGATTCGAATATTGGGGTCACTGTTCCGCAGGCGGTGCGTCTCGTCGTAAATCTCTTTAACATTACTTTCGGAACCCACCGTCTTCGTGACCTGCGCGCCATAACTTTCAATACGCTCAAAACGTTCGCGGCTCATTCCCGCAGGCAGCACCACAAGACTCTTGCATCCCATCCGCCCGCCAACCCAAGCTCCGCCAATGCCGTAGTTACCAGTAGAAGGCCATACCAGCGTGTGTATGGCGGGATCAACTTCGCCAAACAACTCCATTTCAAGCAGCACGGAATAAGCCGCGCCGACCTTGTGACTGCCTGAAGGAAATTCTTTTCCATAAATGACGACTATGTTGGCATCAACCCCTGTCAATTCAGGCGGCATCACCACATGGTAAATATCGTTGTTGGCGTCCCGCCAAGTTATGTTAAACAGATTAATCGGATCAAGTGGATTGGAATGCTGTGCTTCTAGTGCTTTAGCACGAATATCCGGTGAAATCCGCTGCGGATGCAGCATTTCTTCAAAGGTGGGGCCAGTTATCACTGCGTCAACTCCAGTGTTGGTAGTTGAGAGATGAGAACCTAAGATTACTCCTCATCAATACTCAACTCATGTTCTAATTCACGCATCTCGTTTTGCGTGTCATCACGCTTCTGGGCGAGACTGCGATATTGAGACAAAACTTCTGGCGGCATTTTTTCCGAAGCACCGCCATAAGCCATGATAAGACTATCTATTTCCTTGTCGAGGGACTCGTATAACAAAACCAATTCTTGATACTTCTGAACTAACTGTAAAGCATCACTTTTATTGTCGAGCATAATCCCCCCAGATCAATCAGAGTTTAACGTTCTGCTTCTGGTTCGGCAACATGCTGTTTCGGTTCTGTTACATTACTCGTTTTCATTAGCGGTGGGGAGTTTTCATCAAAACCCACTTTTTCCGCCACAATATAGAGTGGACGCCGCCGCGTTTCATCATAGATGCGCGCCACATACTGCCCCATGATGAAGAGGAAAAACAATTGGAATGAGCTTACGAGCAACAGCAAGACTATATTAGTGACCTGCCCGCCCAAGAATTGAAAGCCTAAGATGAGTCGCAAAATCGCGATAATCGGAATAGCCAGCACAGCCAACACACCGAGAATAAAGGCAAAATAGACCATGACCTGTAACGGGAAATATGAAAATCCCGTAACAGCATCCATCGCGAACCGCACCATTTTCTTTAGCGGATATTTTGTTTCACCCCAATGCCGCGCCTCGCGCACATAGGTAATACCGGTTTGCTTGAAACCAATCCAACTTGTCAGCCCGCGAATGAAACGGTTATGTTCTGGCATCGAGTTTAGAGCATCAACTACACGCCTGTCCATCAACCGGAAGTCCCCCGTATCGAGCGGGATATCGACATCGGTTATGCGATAGATGAGACGGTAAAACAATTTGGCCGTAAATAACTTGAACCAGCTCTCCCCTTTGCGCTCCTGGCGAACGGCATAGACGACCTGATAACCAGCCTTCCATCGTTCGATCATATCTAGGATTAATTCTGGCGGGTCTTGCAGATCGGCATCAATTACAATGACCGCATCGCCGGACGTATGATGAAGACCTGCCGTGACTGCCAACTGGTGACCAAAATTTCGCGCGAAGTTCACGACTTTAATACGCGGGTCTTTGTGTGAAAGTTCAGACAGCAGTTCAAAAGAACGATCACGACTCCCATCGTTGACAGTGACCAGTTCCCAAGTCTCGCCAGTTTGACCCATAACTTCTGTTATTCGATCATACAGATCTTGAATATTGCCTTCTTCGTTGTATATCGGTGCAACGATGGAATAACGCGGTTTGTCGCTCATGTACCCTCTACTCATTCAACCCCAGAGCCTGCCGGACTGATTCGACTGTAGGCTGCACCCGCAGGCCACGGGCAACCGATTGTTGTGCACGTTTTACGTCTTTGAGACCGTTTCCGGTCATCAATAACAGAACTGATTCATCATTTGCTATTAATTTGGATTGTACAGCACGTTTTGCGCCAGCGTAAACCGCCGCGCATGAAGGTTCTGCAAATACCCCCGATTTTTGGGCGATTGCCGGAATAGCTGCCAAAATTTCATCATCGGGAACAGCGACGAAAGCCCCGTTTGTTTCCCGTACTGCCCGCAGCGCTTTTGCCCGGTCACGCGGAACGCCAGCCGAGATGCTGTCGGCAATGGTTTCGGCGGGCATAGGTATCATTTCCTCTGCCTTTAGGTTATGCTGCCACGCATGTACCAAAGCTGAACTTCCTTCTGCTTGTACACCGATTAAGCGCGGAATCCGCTGTATCCATCCCAATTCGTAAAGGTCATAAAAGCCTTTATAGATGCCTGCAATAATATTGCCATCGCCGACCCCAACTATTACAACGTCCGGCACAGACCAGTTCATTTGCTCGGCGATCTCGTAAGCGGCAGTCTTTTTGCCTTCTACCGTGAAGGGGTTCATCCCTGTATTACGACAGTACCAACCTTCGCTCAAGCACATTTGCGAACACAGTTCAAATGCCACATCGTAGGTATCTTCAACCAGCAGCACCGTCGCACCATAGACCAGCAGTTGGGCGATTTTGGCTTCCGGTGCGCTGGCTGGCACAAAGATGATGATATTCATACCCACCGATGCACCCACGCCGGATAAGGCCGCAGCCGCGTTGCCCGTGCTGGCTGTACTCACCGTTTCAATTCCCTGCTCCATTGCCCGCGCGACAACCAGCGCACTGGCCCGGTCTTTTAGCGAACCAGTGGGATTCTGCCCGTCGTCTTTTAGCCATACCTGCTTCAGTCCCAAATCCTCAGCCAGTCGCGGTGTATCATAAAACGGTGTCATCCCAACCCGCAGTGGTGGCACAGGCGAATTGGATTCGATGGGGAGCAGCGCCTTGTAGCGCCACATGGACATCTCACGCTGATTACGCAAGGCATCCCGGTCCAGTTGCGCCCCTAATGCGTCATAATCGTAAAGCACTTCCAGTGTGCCAACAGGACCGCAAACCGGACAGGTGTATTGAACTTCAGCAGGTTGAAAACTACGGCCACAAAGTGGGCAGCGCAGTTCTTTTATAGCAGCCATCAAGTATCACTTTCCAAAAAATGCGACAACAGTTAAACTGTGTCATAAATCACAGATTACAAAGTATTCCATACAAGAACATAACATGATTTCGATTTAGAATGGCTTCGCGTTACTGCCAATTACCCCGGCACGATGCGCGTGCCCGTTTCACCGCGCAGTGCCCGCGCCAGATTGGGCGGGTCGGTGATGATGGCCTGCGGGCCGCCCATCCGCACGAACTCCACTGCCGCTTCAATCTTGGGCAGCATACTGCCGGGGGCGAAATGCCCTTCTGCCATGTACTGCTGGGCTTCGGCCAGCGTCATCTGGTCAACAACACGCTGGTCGGGTTTATTGAAATTCAGCGCGACTTTTTCTACGCCCGTTGAAATGATGAACAAGTCAGCTCGCAGCGTTTGTGCCAACAGACTGCTGGCACGATCTTTGTCAATGACTGCCGGAACACCCCGCAGTTCGCCATGTTGGTTACGAACAACAGGCACGCCACCACCGCCGCCGGCGATCACCACATAGTCGTTGTTGATGAGCACGCGGATGGCATTAATTTCCTGAATAGCCAGCGGTTTGGGAGAAGCCACTACCCGCCGCCAGCCGCGTCCGGCATCTTCCATGACTGCCCAACCGTCGGCTTCATATTTGTGAGCTTCTTCTTCGGTCATGAAACCGCCGATGGGTTTATTGGGTTTGTTGAAGGCAGGATCGTCCGGGTCTACCCGCACCTGTGTCACTACCGTGAGGATAGTGCGATTAATGCCCAACCGCCGCAGGGCGTTATCCAGCGCCTGCTGGAGCATGTAGCCAATCGAACCCTGCGTATCAGCCACAATCAAATCCAGCGGCACTTCGTGAATGCCCTGCTTGGCTGCGATCTCCGCGCGGCGCAGGATGTAGCCGACCTGCGGGCCGTTGCCATGCGTGATGATGATATTCCAGCCTTCGGCGATCATGGCCGCAATGTGGTTGCAGGTTTCGCGCACGGCATCCCACTGATGGGCAATGTCCGGTTTCTTAGGGTCAGTAATGAGTGAGTTTCCGCCGATAGCAATCGTAGCAAGTTTTCCAGTCATATTTTCTTCTCAATCAGTATATTTGCTAACTTCCAGCTAGAATCAGTTGGGTAAAAGCATTTCACATCAATCACTTAGGAAGAGTTATCAGAACATCCTGATAACTCGCGTTATATGTCGCAGTACCCGCCCACCCCCCGTAAGTAAAACTAAATGTGTCTCCAGCTGGGGACGTAACTGAAATAATGAATTTTTCACATAAAAACGCGCTCACACCATTTGTAGAAAAGCGTCCCATATCATCGGTCAATGTTTCAAAGAAAATGTGCTCGGACTGATTGTAGAACTCGGGCTCTCCTGACAAGCCAATTACTTTAATACCGGCAACTGGAATTCCAACAGAATCGACCACTTTCCCTTTTAGGGGGCGCGTCTGAAGTTCGCAGTCCTGTGGCAGGATACACGCTAATATCCCGCCAAGTAAAGACATCAATACTATCAGCAGTTGTATCAAACCGCTCTGATATCCGGCATTACTAGGTGTTACGTTCCTGTGTCTACAGATCGTGAACCTGTCCAAAAACAACATAGTTAACGCATCGTCAGCGCCATCGCGGCCTTCTGCACATGCAGGCGGTTTTCAGCCTCGTCATAGACGACGCTCTGCGGCCCTTCGATCACTTCATCGGTCCGCTTCGATGTTGCGGTCAGCAGGCAGGCAGTGCATGTAAATGGCATCTTGTTCGCCAGCTTCATGCGCTTGGAATCAATCAATTGGTGTACTTCTTGCCAATCAACAGCTGATTCCTCTTTGTCCTCAGTCGCCATCCAGCAGCCCCAGCTCTTGGCGTAGATGACATCGGCTTTCTTGACCAGCATCAAGTCGTCCATCTTAACGCCGAAGGAACCGCCACTCTTGCGGGTGTTTTCTTTGGCCTGCTCAACAATATCCGGCATGAGGGCAAATTCCGGCAGATGCCAAGCGGACGTTCATACCGAAGCAGGTCGAGCAGAATGAGGCTCTGCGGGACAGAAGCGGCTTCTGGTAGCTAGAGGCATAGGCATAGCTGACGTCAATGGTCTTGCCGCGCGAATCACGCCCCACTTTTCCTGAATGGTCATCAAGTCAGCCAAAATCTGGAAGGGGTGGTAAACATCACACTGCATATTGAGCACGGGCACACGGCTGACTTCGCCACGTCGCGGATGTACTGGTTGCCGAACTGATCGCACTGGCGGACAGCGATACCATCGGTATAGCGTCCAACAATCTCACCGATTTCTGGCCGTATCGCCGTGTGAAATCCCGGGTGGTTTCGCTGTCAATGAACTGGGCGTGCCCACCCAACTGTGCCATACCGGCTTCAAAGCTGACGCGGGTGCGGGTGCTGGTGAAGAAGAATAGCATCGCCAGTACCTTATCGCGCAGGTAAGCGTGCGGTTCGCCCAGTGCGCGCTTGCGCTTCAAATCCCACGCCACATCGAGCAGCGTATCAATCTCTTCCCGTGTCCACTCCTGCGTCGTGATTAGGTCACGACCTCTCAAATCCGTTTGCATGTTATGTATTCTCCTTATGTGAAATCTCACTAACGCACTAGAACACTTCCAAATCTACAAGTGTTCGGTTTGGTTCCAAGCGCGACATATAAACCGATGATCATCATAGGGTTCTAGAATCACAAAACCCGTATTATCCAGTACCCGCTCGCGCTGCAAAGCGGACGCGTTCACACACAAATAAGGCACCACGGTGATAGTGATGCCGCCGTGGGTAACCAGCAGCGTTGTCTCCGCAGTGTCGACACTGCGGAGAACCTGTGTGAAGCGGTCATACGCCTGCCGATAACTTTCACCGCCGGGAAACGTGGCCTTCCAATCCGCTTGCTGCCAGCGCTCATATATGGTCAACCATTCGTCCCAACCATCCTCATCGGTACGCCATTCCAAGCCACCGCAATCCATTTCGCGCAGACCGTCAGCCAGCGTCATGGGCAAACTCAACCGATCCGCCACAATCTGCGCTGTTTGTTCGGCGCGATGGAACGGACTGTGGAGGATGCGGTTTATCCCCGCATCGGCCAGCCACTCACCCGCCTTTTGCGCCTGCTCACGACCGAGCGCGGTGAGATCACCTTCCAACTTGCGGCAGGTCAGTCGATGTTCAACATTGACCGTGCTCTGCCCGTGCCGCATGAGATAGATGAGGCTCATCAATTCAGCTCCGGAGGAACCGTAAACTCATACTCATCAAAGCTTGGTTCGCCTACGATGAAAGTTTGAAGCACACCGTCATCATGCTCAAAACCGTCGCTGGCGGTATGGCGGTCGAACAATTCAATGGACTCCCACTGTTCGAGCATGATGAAATCATTCGGCACAGAAATATCTTCAAAGATTCCAAAGCCGAGGCAACCCGGCTGCCTCTGGGTGCGCTTTACCATGCCCTTCGCGAACAGTAGAAATGCGCCCCGCGACATGGGGTCAATGGAGAAGCGGCCCGTCAGCATAATCATCGAAGGCCCCTATTTCTTCGGCAGCAGGCCGGGCAGCAGGGCGTACCATTCCGTAGCCCGTACAACATCGTCTAGCGGTACTTGATCCAGAACGCTGTGTGCGTGAATTTCATTTCCCGGACCGTAGCCGATGCTGGGAATGCCCGCCTTACCTGCCCAATAACAACCATTGGTTGAAAAATCCCATTTGCCTGTCGGCAGTGGTTCGCCCCACAGTAATTTTCCAGCCTGAACGCCAGCTTGCACATAAGGATCAGTTTCCGGAAATGCCCAAGCCGGATAGATTTTGTCCAGAGGGAAAACGAAGCCCGTGTAGCTCGGCGTGTCGTAGATCAAAATCGAAGCTTCAACATCCGGTTTATCCCCCACAACGCGCTTGATATGATCGAGAACTGCCTGCGGTTCTTCGCCGAAGGTGATGCGGCGGTCAATGTAAATCAGCGCTTCGTTGGGGACGGCGTTGATGCTGGGTGTCTTTACGTGCATATCCGTAACCGTAATGCGCCCGTGACCGAGGAAGGGATCGTCGCCAAGCTCCGGCTCGAGTTTGCTAATCGCATCAATTACGGGCATGAGTTTATAGATGGCGTTGTCGCCCAGGAAGTTGCTGGCAGCGTGGGCGCTTTTACCCTGTGCGACCACCTGCATTTCCACCCGCCCCTTATGCCCGCGATACACCTGCATTTTGGTGGGTTCGCCAATAACGACGAAATCCGGGCGCAGTCCTTCAACTTCTACCAGTGCGTGGGGCGCAATCCCATCGTTCCATTCTTCCATATTGCCGAAGTAGTAGCCGGTAATGCCTTCCAGAAGTCCTAACTCTTTAGCCAGTGCCAATCCGTAGATCATACCGGGGGTGCTGCCTTTTTCGTCGCAAGCGCCACGTGCAAAGAACACACCGTTTTCCACTTTACCTTTGAAGGGATCCCATTCCCACTCTTCGATTGCGCCGATGCCTACGGTATCAATGTGGCTGTCGTAAAGCAGTTTGGTCGGACCATTGCCAATCCGTCCCACCACATTTCCCATGCGATCCCACCATACTTCATCAAAACCAAGCTTCTTCATCTCGGCTTCGGCACGCTCGCCAACAGCCCGTATCTGGCTGTCGTAGCTAGGGATAGCACACAAATCCTTGAGAAAAGTTATGATGTCCTCGCGCTGTGCTGCCACGCGGGACTTAATCGTGTCTAACGTTGTCTGATTTACCATGGTACTCACTTTCGTAGATGTATAAGAGAATTCTACCATTTTGTGCTAATTATATCGCCCATCGTTCTTGCTGTGAGGTGGATGTAATACCAGTACACCCCACTAATCAAATGTAATACAAAGACGAGCCCCAGAACGACAATCCTAATATTCATAGGTTCGAGGACGGGTCGATAATTTGCTGGACGTGCGGCATAAGCATCTTGTATTCGCCGAATGAGAAATATTGCCGAGACAACAAATAATATGAACAGCGTGCATATGGCACTCCACATGAAGTTTGCGTGAGAAAGGCGGTCGCCCCTCTCAGCGAGCAGATACATATAAGCCGCGCCAAAGGCAAACGTAATCCAGGCGAAATTCAAAAAAGTGTCTTTGATCGCCGCTCTAAAAGAGGTTACATATACGAGAAAGGGGAACGCAATCGAAAGCAGGAATTTTTCAACAATACCAATAGGTGCACCGGGATTGATGCGTGCCCAGCTAGAAATGACCACAAGAGGGGCGAACATAAAGCCTTGACTGTTTTGGAAAAGCACTAATTGCAACCCCAATCCTAAACAAGCCGGCAAAAGAATACCATAGCTGAGGTTTTTCCAATCCACCCACTGCTTACGCGCTAGACGATACCCTGCCATGACCACGAGTGCAGGCAAAAGAGCAATTACATAGCTTGACTTTGCCATCACGCAGCACAAGGTTGCCAAAATATTTATCCACAAGGCAATGGGGCGATTTGGTGTACCAGCAAGAGAGCCCGTTTTTTGAAATACAGTGCCTGCACACCAAAATAAAACCACGGCAAATGGTTTTAGTAAGACAATTGTCGGGTTGTGATAGACGCTCATCCCGATATATCCCAAAAGTAGGTTATCCGGCGTGACGATATCTATGGGCATTAATAGCATTAGCGTAAGGCTAATAAACCCGTAAAAGACGGCGCGCCTCCAAGACCGCGGGTTCCCCAGCATCCGAATCACCAACCAGTAACTTACTCCTGTTCCAAAGAGATAAGCGAACACCGAAACTGCCAACGCAGCAGATGCTATAGAGTCGAGGGAAAACACCTTATATACAGTGTAAACTGACAGATGGTACATAAAGTGCGGAAACATGGATAAGACCTGATCTACGGCTTCCGCATCCATATCAACCTGCAAATAGGACAGATGATTGGCGTAATCTACCTGCTCATGGACAAGAAAATTCACAACCGGCTGAAAGGTAATAAAGGCGACAATCATCAAAGCACAACCGGTTACTACCGTAGGCGTCAAAAACCTGTTCTGGAAATCACGCATAAATCTAGTCCAACAGTAGGTTCAGTTAGACAAACAAGTCTACGATCTTGAATTCCTCGACATCCACCAAACCAACATCAGTTAACTTGAGTTTAGGTATGACTTCAAGGGCCATAAAGCTCATCGTCATAAAGGGGTCAGGTAAGGTGCTGCCTAACGCCTGTGCATGGTGGATCATCGCATCATATTCCCGGCGAGCCTGATCAAGTGGAAGTTCGGTCATAAGACCTGCAACAGGAAGCGGCAGAATCCCCAAAACATCGTCGCCATCGACGACAGCCAACCCGCCCCCCATTTCGATAACTGCCGCAACGGCCCGGCGTATGCTTGAATCGTCAACGCCGATTACCACCAGATTATGATGGTCATGGGCAACCGTTCCAGACAACGCGCCACGCTTGAGGCCAAAACCTTTGATAAATCCTTTACCAATATTACCCGTGGCGCGATGACGTTCGATGACTGCCATCTTGAGGATGTCGCGCTCAGTATCGGAAACCGCCTCCCCTTCTACAACCCGCGCATCTTCTATGTAATGGAAAGTAGCCACCTGATCGGCGGGAGCGCCTATCACCCGAATGCGGTTGCCATCGGCTGGCACACTAAAGTCCAGCTTCGCAGCATCTACATTGACTGTGCTTGGCAGTTTGATGGTTCGTTGCGAGGGCTTAGACGCTACCATTTTGCCGTCCTGCGCCACCAATTCTCCACGCCGGAATACCATGTGCGGCTGAAGATTATTGAGATCGGTAAATACAACCATATCCGCCCATTTACCGGGAGAAATTACGCCATAGTCGTATAAGCGGAAGTGCTGGGCGGTATTGAGAGTACCCATGCGGATTGCCATAATGGGGTCAATTCCACTGGCAATGGCAATGCGTACCATGTGGTCAATAGAGCCCTCGTCAATCAAACTGTTCGGTTGGCGATCATCAGTACAAAAACAAATGCGGATGTGATTTTCGCGCGTGATTAGTGGCAACAAGGGGCGCAAATTGTGGGTGGTCGTCCCTTCCCGGATAAAGATTGTCAGACCGAGCCGAAGTTTTTCGAGTGCCTCAGGAACAGTGGTACATTCGTGTTCACTGGAAATTCCTGATGCCACATAGGCATTGAGCGGCTTTCCGGTCAGGGCGGGGCAGTGTCCATCCAGCACTTTAGATTGAAACTGATCCAATTTGTCGAGCATGCCTTCGTCTGCATTGACAACGGCAGGATAGTTCATGACCTCCGCTAGTCCCGTAACCCATTCGTTTGCAAGTAACGGAGCCAAGTCATCCGCTTCGAGCGCAGCGCCGCTGGTTTCCATGTGTGTGGCGGGGACACAGCTGGGTACGTTTACAAACATGTTCAGTGGGCCGTCTTTTGCACGTTCCAGCATGAAGTTTATACCCGTGACACCTAACACATTCGCAATTTCGTGAGGATCGGTCACGACGCTGGTTACACCATGCGGAACGACTGCACGGGCGAATTCCGGTGGGGTACAGAGACTGCTCTCAATGTGAACATGGGCATCAATGAATCCGGGACAGACATATTGACCACGTAGGTCTATAGTTTGTTTGGCTGTATAGCCTTCGCCCACAGCCACAACACGGCCTTGATAGATGACGATCTCAGTGGGATAGATTTCGCCTGACCACACATTGACCAGTTGAAGATTCTTTAAGATCAGATCAGCAGTAACATCGCCACGGGCAGCGGCCAAACGGTCAACTAATAAAGTCATGTTCGTTCCCCAATCACGATAGTGTCATTTTCTTCGATATACGAGCTTCCATCCAACGACCAAACGGGGTCCAGATGATAACGTGGTTTGACCTGTTCTACGTACAGGCGGTCACGGGTGGGAAGTGCTACATTGCGGGCAATAGACCATTCAGCATCCCTTATGGGCTGGTTCTCCTCAACTGTGGTGGCAAACACCAATTCAATGCGATTCTGCGCGGTATCTTCCCACAAGCCAACCCAACGGAAAGTCTGTACAGAAGTCATTTCCAGCCGCGCTGCAGCCAATAGCTGCAACCACGGTGCAGTCTGACCATCACACTCTACGCGCAGTAAGGCGTAGCCTGTGCTGGTTGGAACCGTGAGCACCCGTGTGTGGTCGTCATCCCAAACCAGCCCGACGGCTGTTACCTGAAACACAGGAAAGCGCGGTTCTGGCCGACCACCCAATAAGTTCCATATCCAGCGCCAACGAAGTTGGCTTTTCACGCGGCGCAGTTCGTGGGGAGGCGTTGTGATGACACGCGGGAGGTGGCGCGTTCCGGCAGCGCTATCCAGTGGCAAAATTGGCCATAACATGTTAGGCAGCTTATCCGGATTAAAGTAGCGGTTGGCGCGGGTTTCATCGCTTTCACCCAACAATTCCCCGCCCAGCCGCCAGCCCGCGTATAAGATGTTTAGGCGACCCCAACCGGCTAAGTAATATAGTCCGACAGCCCGCTCAATTTTGATGATAAGGCCGGTCTCTTCCCGCACCTCACGAATAGCTGCGTCCTCTAAACTTTCGCCCAGATCAAGGCGTCCTCCGGGTAGATTCCAGATGTTCAGATCGCCACGAAGCGATAACAGAATGTGCCCGGCATCATCGTGAACAGCGCAGGCAACGCCCATGCGAAGGGGGGTCATAATTCACCGTTTATCAAGCTGCGTGAAAGTCGACTGTGGTGTTCGATTATTTTTGGCAGGTCGGCGGTGAGTAAGTGACCATCTTTGACCACTATTTGCCCATTAATGACCGAGAAATCGACCGACGGTGAGGCGCAAAACGTAAGGGCCGCCACCGGATCATGAAGCGCGCCAGCAAATCCAACCGTGTCCAAGTGGAAGGCGATGAAATCAGCGGACATGCCCGGTGACAGTGTGCCAATATCGCTGCGATTGAGGACAGACGCCCCGCCAAGCGTAGCCATTTCCAACGCTTCGCGAGCCGACAGCCCGGCAGGATTACCTGATACGCGTTGGAGGAGCATGGCTTGACGGGCTTCGTTCATTAAGTGGGCGGCATCGTTAGAAGCTGAGCCATCTACGCCCAGCCCCACTTTCACATGAGCATCCAGCATGTGGCGAATGGGCGCGATACCGGACGCGAGGCGCATATTGGATGATGGACAGTGGCAGACACCCGTGTGGGTGCGTGCGAATAGGTTGATTTCGCTGGCATCCAACTTGACGCAATGCGCGTGCCACACATCTTCCCCTACCCAACCGACATCCTGCGCATAATCGCCGGGGCGATAGCCGAACTTTTCGAGGCTGTAGCTGATGTCATTTTCGTTTTCGGCGAGGTGCGTATGCAGGCTCACGCCGTAACTGCGGGCCAAGGCCGCCGATTCGCGCATCAGATCGTGCGAAACAGAGAACGGTGAACAGGGTGCAACCACTATCCGCAACATGGCATATGGGTCGGGATCGTGATATTGCTCGATCAAGCGGCGGGTATCGCGCAGGATTGCTTCTTCTTCTTCAACGACTGAATCAGGCGGGAGGCCACCTTTGCTTTCACCCACGCTCATCGAGCCGCGGGCGGCGTGGAAGCGGATGCCCATTTCCTGAGCGGCGCGGATCTGGTCGTCGAGCGTGACATCGTTGGGATAGATGTAAAGATGATCGCTGGAGGTGGTGCAACCAGAGAGCATAAGTTCGGCCATCGCTAACTTGGACGAGACATATATGGCTTCACCAGTGAGGCGCGACCAGATGGGATACAGTGTTTTGAGCCAGCCGAATAACTCACTGTCTTGAGCAAGGACACGGGTGAGGCTCTGGTACATGTGATGGTGGGTGTTGACAAGACCGGGTAAGACGATGTGCCGGGAAGCATCTATGACCTCATCGGCTGTTTGGGCGGGCATATCAGCCAGTGAACCGACAGCTTCAATCACATTATCGCGTACAAACAGGTTAGCATCATTGAGTTCACGACGAGCAGAATCCATTGTGACGAGGGTATGGATGTTCTTGACGAGCAAGGTTGTCATGTAAATGCCTCCGAAGTGGGAGGAGTTTAGCATGGGTGGCACATTGTGGAAAGTTAAAGATAGCCGGTGGTCAACAGTCTATGATCAGTAAACATTTATTACGGAATATTACGAGTATTGCACAACAGGCAGCAAAAGCGGCAAAGGCAGCACACCATTTTGTGCAATTTGTGCCGATAGACGGCGACATCGTGAATAAACCATTTTTTGCCAACTGGCTCGGTAACAGCCGCTAAGTGTGATCGCTTTTTATGTCGGAAATGGCGTTGTCGTCGGACACGACGTTTCGTAAATATTTTGGCGGGAGTCTCGGTCACAGTCGCTGCGTGTGGTCATTTTTTATGTCGGAAATGTCGAATGTGGCGACAACTGCGACATATGAATGGGCGGTAGATGATAGATACTAGATGGGAGAGAGTAGGCTATTACAAAATAGCATGATGGTGGTTGTACAGCACGTAATGAAAGTAAGCCGTAAACGCGGACGGGATATATCCCGTCCCTACAAAAGCCCTCACATTTTGTATATGTTGGTAAGGTCACCATGTGGCTACTACCAATATCATTATAGCACAAATGTTTTATTCTGACAAGAGCAAAGTTGCAAGGTGATTGGACTTTGGATTGACAGAGTAAGTGACGAGCGGGGATAGTCCCGCCCTCAGCTGTGCGCTAACCGGGGGGAAGGGCGTGACCGGCGGGGGGTGCTGGCAGTTGGTCACGGGAAAGGACGCGGTCAATCAAACCGTACTCAACAGCCTGATTGGCGGATAGGTAAAAGTCGCGGTCGGTATCGCGTTCGATGACTTCCAATTCACGCCCAGTGTGGTGGACGAAAATTTCATTGAGGCGCTGCTTGAGGCGCACAAATTCATTGACCTGAATCATCATTTCTGTAACCTGCCCCTGTGCCCCGCCGAGCGGCTGATGCATATGAATGGTGGCGTTGGGAAGCGCACTGCGCATGCCTTTGCGCCCGGCCACGAGGATAACGGTACCGAAGCTGGCAGAACGGCCAACGGCGACTGTGCTAACCGGCGCGGAAAGCTGCTGGATGGTGTCATAATGGCTAGTCCGGCGTAGACTTCGCCGCCGGGCGAGTGGACATAGATTTGAACGGGCTGCTGGGGGTCTTCACGATCGAGAAGAGCAGTTGGGCAACCACAAGGTTAGCGGTTTGGGCGTTGATTTCCGTGCCGAGCATAACGATGCGGCTTTTGAGGAGCAGCGAGAAAATATCGTAGGCTCGTTCGGTGCGATCACCCTGTTCGACCACCATCGGTATGTAGTTCATGATTCACATCCTTATCTTGCGCGAGGCGCAGTTAAATACAGCGGTTGTAAGGGAAAAGAACCCCCACCCTAGCCCTCCCCCGTATACGAGGGAGGGAAAATTCACGATTAGGGATTAGCTGGTCTTAGGCCGCCAAGCTGATGGCGTCGGCGCTGTCGGATAATGCCTGACGGACGCGCTGAAGGACGATGAGCGAGTCGTCGAGCAGCGAGAACGAAGCGACAATAAGCTGTGAGCGGATGTGCGGCAAGCCTTCTTCAATTGCGACAGGCTCAAGGCGGTGAGTAGAGATGGCAAGCATCTGGCGGCCTTCAAAATCTCCGGCGCTGTAGCGGCTGTAGCGTTCACGATTGATAACATCATGCAAACGCTCAAGGGCATCGGCCACTATATCGGGCGCAGCGGACGGAATATCCATTTGGCTGATAAGGTCTTCAAAGGTGGAGAGACGTATCCCCTGCTCTAACATTGTTTGTAAGGCTTGCAGCAGGCGCGGCTGGTGTTGGTCAAAGTCTTCCAAGAAAGATGGGTAGAACGACCCTTTACGCAGCTTGGGGATGTAGCAGGTGATCGCGCCGTAGATAGTGGCGAGGGTGCGACGGCGGTAACCATTGCGATAGGTCAAGCGGTGGGCGCTGCGTTCGTGTGGAGCGGCGGCGATGACGGCACTGATTTCGACTTCGATGAGCACCTGCACCAGCGCCTCCAACCCATCGCGCAGGAGGGCCTCGTCAATATCCAGTGAAATGTTTATGCGAGCGCGCGGTGCGGGCATGTGTGTCTGGCCTTTCCTGTTGCAAAACCTCACCCCTGCCCCTCTCCATCAGATGGAGAGGGGAAATACAGGAGTTCAAGTGTGTTGTTCGTCATTAGAATTTAAGGAAAACACATAATGGGATAGATTTCAAGAATTTACACCACTTTTAGAAACGCGAATCGGGGATCTGCAAAACATGCGTGAGGATATATACGCGCTGGCGCGCTAATTCTCCCCTACCCCAGTCCATTCCCGTTATTTCGTATTCAAGTGTGTTATGCGCCCGCCAACCGTTTTGCCGCCTTTAAGGTGTTGGACAGCAGCATAGTGATGGTCATGGGGCCGACGCCGCCGGGTACTTTGGTGATGGCTCCTGCCACTTGCAGGGCCGCTTCAAACTCCACGTCACCCACAAACTTGTAACCCTTGTCGCTGGTTGGGTCGTCAATCTTATTCGTGCCGACGTCAATTACAATTGCGCCGGGTTTGAGCCATACGGCTTTGACATATTCCGGCTTGCCGATGGCGGCGATGACAATATCAGCTTGACGGACAATATCAGGCATGTTGCGGGTACGGCTGTGGCAAACGGTGACGGTGGCATTAGCCTTCATGAGCATGAGGGCAACGGGCAGTCCAACGATATTGCTGCGGCCAATGACGACGGCGTTGGACCCTTCGATCTGTGCGCCAGCTTCTTTAAGCAGCACCATGCAGCCAGTAGGCGTGGCGGGTGTGAAGAGCGGTTCGCGGCCTTTCATGCCCAAGTTGCCGATGTTGACGGGATGAAAACCATCTACGTCTTTTTCAATACTGACTAGTCCCAACACAGCCTCTTCGTCAATTTGCGAGGGAAGCGGAAGCTGGACGAGAATGCCGTGAATACGGGGATCGGCATTCAGTTCGGCGACGGCCTTCTCGACTTCGGCCTGTGTGCTGGCGGCAGTCATGAAACGGGCTTCGGAGTGAAAACCGACTTTTTCGCACGCACGCTGTTTCATGCGGACGTATTGGGCGGAGGCGGGGTTATCACCAGCCAGCACTGCACCGAGTCCCGGTGGATAGCCATGCTTTGCCACGAAGGCTTTGACATCGTCCGCGATCTGTGCACGCATGCGGTCTGCAACTTGATTTCCGTCAATGATAGTCGCGGTCATGATGAAGCCTTCTTTCCGCCGAGGCAAAGTTGGATACGTAGATATTAACCAGCATCTGGCATTGTATAGGTCACGCATAGGCATGACAAGTTATAGATGTCACCCGACAAGGGTAATAAGGGGAAGGTTTGTTTGGGGGTTATTGGATGCAGTAGTGATGTTGCGATTTCGTATATGAATTAACCCTACTCTAGCCCTCGACAGACTGCGGCGTCTTTTGCAATGCTGTCAGCTCGGCAATGGGGATGTGGCAGCGGATGTGATGCCCATCACCTGCTGCCTGCCACGGCGGCAGTTCTTGTTCGCAAATGGCTCCGATTTTACGGGGGCAGCGGGTATGAAAGCGGCAACCGGAGGGGATGTTGGCGGCGCTAGGGATGTCGCCATCCAAGCGGATATGCCCCTGCTTGACGGTTGGGTCGGGTTCGGGGATGGCGGAAATGAGGGCTTCAGTGTAGGGATGTGACGGCTTTCCGTAGACCTGTTCGGTTGTACCTTCTTCGACAATCTGGCCCAAGTACATCACCACCAGCCAATCGGCGAGGTAGCTGACAGCGCGGAGGTCATGTGAAATGAAGAGATAGGAAGCACCTTCGCGAGCGCGCAAATCTTTGAGCAAGTTGAGGATGGCAGCCTGCACGGATACATCGAGCGCCGAGGTGGGTTCATCGGCGATGACCAACGCAGGATTGGCAGCGAAAGCACGGGCGATGGCGACGCGCTGTTTTTCGCCGCCGCTCAGTTCGCCCGGGTAGCGCATAGCGTAATCCGCGGGCAGACGGACAGCAGATAGCAGTTCGGCGATGCGGGATTCAACCTGCTGGCGCGTCAGGGCTTCGCTGTTTAGCAAGCGGATGGTGCGTTCTAGCGCCTGCCCCACCGTTTGATAGGGGTTGAGAGTATCGGCGGGATTCTGAAACACCATTTGCAGCTCGCGCAGGGTCTGCTGTGGGCGTTCAGTTAGCTGGCGCGAAATGGGTAGGTTGAGCAGTTCGATTTCGCCGCCGTCGGCACTTTCCAGCCCGACAATGCAGCGGGCGAGTGAGGTTTTGCCACTGCCACTTTCGCCAACTAAGCCGAGGGTGGCGCGGGCGCGAACACGGATGGACACATCATCTACGGCCCGAACTACAGCCGAAGGGCGCATGGTTAATTTGTCGAGAATTGAGGCGCTTCCGTAGGTTTTGTCGAGGTCGTGGGTGGTAAGCACATAATCCGTTTCAGCGGGGGGCAAACCTCCAGCGGCAGCGGCCTGTACGCTGAGGTCAACTGAGAGCGAACCAGACTCTATTTCCTGCCAGCGGTGACACTTCACCATGCGGCCTTCACCGTTCATTTCGAGGGGCGGCTTTTGCCGGTGGCATAGCTCAAGCGCTACTGGACAGCGCGGCGCGAAAACGCAACCGGACGGACGGTCGGAGAGCGCAGGCGCGATGCCTTCCATAACGGGCAAACGAGTATTTACCCCTTCAGCGTTATGGGGAATACTGGCTAGCAAGCCGATTGTGTAGGGATGAACCGCGCGCACAAACATCTGATCGATCGGGCCACTCGCCATTACCTCGCCGCCATACAGCACGGTCATACGGTCACACATTTGGGCGATGACACCCAGATTGTGTGAGACGTACAGGGCAGCAGCTTGATTTTCGCGGATGAGGTCACGGAAGAGATCGAGAATGGTGGCTTCGGTGGTGACATCGAGGGCGGTGGTGGGCTCATCGAGTATGAGGAGGCGCGGGCGGGTGCTAAGCGCCATCGCGATAGTGACACGCTGCTGCATACCGCCACTTAGTTGATGCGGGTATTTGCGGGCAACGGCCTCCGGGTCAGCTATGCGAACCTGTTCGAGCATTTCGACGGCTTTGTTCCATGCTTGCTTGCGGCTCATTTTCTGATGAACTTCGCTAATTTCGGCGATTTGTAGCCCGACGGTGTACGACGGGTTGAGCGCAGCGAGCGGATCTTGCGGAACGAGGCTGATTTGCCCGCCCCAAATACGCTGCATTTCGGAAGGACTTTTGGATAGCAGGTTATCGCCGTCCAGTAATATATCCCCTGAACTGATGCGGGCATTCTTTGCGAGGTAGCGCATAATGGCTAAGGCGAGCGTTGATTTGCCGCTGCCACTTTCACCGACTAGGCCATGAATTTCAAAGGGAGCGATTTGCAGTGAGACATCACGCAGAGCATTAATCCACCGATTTCCTAACCGATATTCAATATTTAGGTTACGGGCTTGTATCACACTGGGGCTGTTCATCAGCAGACTACTTCCATTAAGGAAAAGTAAATTAACGAAAAATTCATGGAGGGTACTTGACACCGCCTAACTATTCATTTAGTCTTAATTGTATAGGCGAATGACACACTTTATCGAATGTCACGCCACATTATCTTTTAGGAGAACTTATCATGCTGTACATGCCCCGTGAAGAAGGTCAAGGTCTGGTTGAATACGCTCTGATTTTGGTTCTAGTCGCCGTCGTCGTGATCGTCATTCTGGCGCTGCTTGGCCCGGCCATCGGCAACATCTTCTCGAACCTCGTCCGCAATATCTAATGTCGTGCGGCCCCTTGTGGGCTGCATGCCTATTTGCGAGGTACGAGACGATGATGTATGAACCTCGTGAACAAGTAGGTCAAGGTTTGGTCGAGTATGCGCTGATACTGGTGCTAGTAGCAATCGTTGTAATCGTCGTGTTAGCGCTGGTCGGCCCGGCAGTTGGCAACTTGTTCTCAAACGCTATTCGTAACATCTAATTCTGTGTTACTCCTCAGATCGGAAAAAGGCGGCCTTCAACAGCCGCCTTTTTATTGCCTAGATTACTCCCTCATACCGGAAGACTCGCCGCAGTCCGTCCGCCAATAAATTTACGCCAATGACTAGTGTCGCAATTGCACCCGCCGGGAACCAAAGTGCCCAAGGCGTACGGGCATACCCTTCTCGCGCTTCGTTTACCATGCGCCCCCAATCCGGTGACGGCGGCTGAACACCTAAACCAAGAAAACCGAGTGAGGCAGTCAGAAAAATGGCGTATGAAAAACGGAGAGCCGCTTCGACCGTCAGTGCAGGCAGCACGCCCGGCAGTATTTCACGGAACAAAATGTAAAGCGCAGACTCACCGCGTAAACGAGCCGCTTCAATAAATCCGCTGCTGCGAATATTCAGGGTGGCACTGCGTATGACGCGCGTCACAATTGGCACATAGAGCAAAACAATCACAATTACGATGCCAATCGGAGAGGGTCCGATTGTACCCAACATTACCAGCGCCAACAGCAGTGCAGGAATGGACAATAAACTATCCAAGACACGCGAAACGACCTCATCAATCCACCCACCGAAGTATCCCAATGCCATACCAAGGGCGCTACCGATCATAACGGCCAAAGCAGTTGCAATGCCGGGAATGGTCATGATATCGCGCGCGCCCCACAACACACGGCTGAAAATATCACGCCCTAACCTATCTGTCCCGAATAGATATGATGAAGACGGGGGAAGCCGCGCGGCACCCCGGATCAGGGTATCAAATTCATAAGGAGCAATTAGGGGGCCAATCAATGCCATTAAAACAAATGCTGCAACAATGATTAAGCCGAGCAGTGACAATGGGCGGGAAGCCAGTTGTCTAGCAATTCGGATACCCTCAACGAGCAGCTGCTGTTTTGGGGCAAATCCTATTTCATCGAGAGAATCTTCACTCACACTCGCCATAAACTGGTCTCGTACAAAGTGGGGAAGGATTTGCCCTCCCCCACAAATGACAACACAAAATTACGAGGACAACGACACAGTACGCAGGTCTGTATCACCGGGAAATGGCGCTAGCACAAGGCCATTTACTCCAACACGCGTTGCGGCAAAAACCGGCGCAAACCACGGAATGATGACCGGACCGCTTTCGTTGAAAATTTCGGAAATCTGGTTGTAGATTTTCACACGTTCTGCAGGAACGCTGGTGGCGCTCGCCTGTTTGATGAGATCATCAAGCGCGGGATCGCTCCAGTGGGTTTCATTGTATATACCGTCAGTGGCGTAGGCTTCAACCAGATATCCCTGAGGCACAGGACGATCTCCCCAACCAGTAATGCCTAATTCAGCTTTCAACCAGTTATTTGGATTATCATCCGCATAGTAGAAACCTTCTTCATTGACTTGAATTTCTGCTTTGATACAAGCTGGTTCCCACTGCTGTTGCAAAACAGTTGCCAACTGGTCATATCCCAAAACGTTAATGGTTTGCAGCGTAATGGTAAGACCATCTGCATAACCGGCTTCCGACAACAATTCGCAAGCCTTCTGTGGATCGTAGGTCTGATTTTGGATGCTGCTGTCAAAATAATCGCCATAGGCCGGGCCGATAGGATCATTGTTACCAACCGTACCACGACCTTCCAGAACCAGTTCATTCAATTGTTCACGGTCTGTCGCGTACTTAAAGGCCTGACGGACTTTTACGTCTTGTCCGGGGCCAACATCGGTACGAAGTCGAATGACGGGATGCTGATTGGTGGTCGCCTTAATCAGCGAAACACCACTTTCACTTTCTACAACACTTACCTGATCCGGGCTAATCTTGTAAATAAAATCCACATCGCCGCTGCGTAGAGCATTCACCTGCGTGACAGGATCATCTATGTATTTAAATTCCACGCCATCGAGAGCGGGTTCTCCTGCTTTCCAGTAGTTAGCATTTTTGCTCAGGCTAACGCTGGCTCCATCGTCCGCAAACTGGGGATTCATGAACGGCCCGGTGCCGATGTTCGCAGCAACCGGATCAGTGGTTCCATCTTTAAGAATGAGCGCAAAGCGAGAACCGACACCATACAAGAAATCGGCATTGGGAGCAGCCAGAGTGAACACTACTGTGTTGCCATCGGGAGCACTAACTTCAAAATCACCCAGCAAATTGAGTGCAGATGATTTGACTTCCTTCAGCCGATTAAAGGTAAAAACAACATCAGCAGAGCTAAAATCCGAACCGTCGTGAAATTTCACACCCTGCACTAAATTGAAGGTGTAAGTCAATCCATCGTCACTAATACTCCAATCTGATGCCAAATTAGGAGCTAAAGTGCGATCCGGTAAAATGTCGATAAAGTGATCATAAATACTGCGGTTAAAGAGCACCTCGCCATCGTTAGAACCCAGTGCGGGGTCAAGTGTGGCTGGCGTCACAATACCTATCCGCAATACTGCACCCGATTGAGCATTCACAGCAAACACAGATCCAGTGATTAGCAAGATCACGGCTGCAAAAACCATTACACGCCAGTTCACATTCCTTGATCGGTTCATATCAACTCCCTCATATATAATGAACAGGAAAAATACTACGTGAGTCTAGACTCGGAAGATTTGGTTTCGTTACAAAACGGAAAATTGGTAAGTAAGGCAAACAAAAGTGGACTAATTCATGCGATGTGTGAAGCCAGTGTAACACAGAACAATCGTTCTTGGCAAACACAGAATGCGCTCAGGACAAAATCTCAACAAAAACTACATGCATCTACTGTTGCCGCAATTTTACGTTAATGTATGACGACCCAAGCAGCATTAACGCTAAAATGGCTGCACTAACACAATTCAGCGTGCAAGTCACGATAAGTATTGAGGAATTGTCAACGCATTTGAACAAGATGCCTACAAAAATTAAACTAACAATTGTGAATCGTCGAGTATGATAGAAACATAGCAATTGTCGAAAACACACGATTCGCCAGCCCCGGCATGAGGCCGGATGAGCATTTTGACTTGATAAGGGGTAAGCATTATGGTTGAACAGAAGAAAGCCAGCATACCGCCCCATACAAAGGGTGAACGCGGCCAATCAATGGTCGAATACGCGCTCATCCTCGTATTGGTGGTGATGGCCATGGCGGCAGCGATTGCTGCTACCGGGCCAGCCATAGGCAATGTGTTCAGCAACACAGTATGTAATTTGCTGGACATGGAAAACTGCACTGCCAGCCGCGCCAGTCTGGAAACGCAGGGTGCGCCGGTAGCGTTCTGGCAGACGGTAACTGCCGTTGCGGCAAATCCACCACAAGGACGACCATTCCCAACACAACAGGGGGCGCTGCCGACTTTCACTTTCACACCCGGGCCTTCACCCACGCCATCGCCCGTTACGCCTACACGAACACCGACTCTAACACCGACCAAACCGCCGACAGCGACACCCACTGACCGCCCCTTCACTGTGCCGCACAACGACCCGATTGATGAACCCGTATGGTGGCGTACAGACGGTAGTGTTTATTTGGGCAGCGATGACTGGTACGGCGAATACTTCAACACATCCGGCCAATGCTCATCGCCAAACCTATCGAGTTTGACGCCTGAGCGAGAGATGTGGAACCAACAGATCGATCCGGCCTTCAATGGCGTCGTCAACTTCAACTGGGGTAGTGATGGGCCGATAGGCGGATGGCTGACGAATTGTTTTGCTGTGCGATACACGCGCTCAATTTACGTATTTGGTTCGACCAATGCCAGCGTTATCTTCACAATTGATGCAGACGATGGCAAACGCTTAAAGATTGATGGAACAACTGTCATTAACAGTTGGTCAAGTAGTGGTGCTCAAGCGTACACCGCTAATCTCACGCCCGGCCCACACACCCTAGTTGTGGAATACTTTGAGAATTCAGGCAACGCCCGTGTGTCGCTCGATATTTCCACCGCTAAAGGCAATGTATTGGCAGATGTTAACAAGACTGCCGGACAACCAGCGAACTGCCCATGGACACAGATCACAGGTACACAGCCCAACACACTGGCCTATGCCTGGAAAGAAAACACCAGCGCTGTTTCGACTGGTTTCCCTCCCAACATGCACTGCAATTTGGAACTGCGCGGTTATCTGGACTTGAATGGGGTTGTGAACCCAACCATGTCCTTCTGGGATGTGTGGGATTTTGGCAGCGGTGCGGCGACAACCGTAACACTGCAGCTAGCGGCATATGCACCCTATAACGCCGACTTAACTGGCGGTCCTAACTGGGGAGCAGGCACGAGCTACACCCTCCACACCGCCAGCAAGAATTATGCCTGGACACGTAACGAACTACCCATTCCGGCGTCGCTGGGCAATCAAGTGACATGGCGCTTTGTAATGGACAGCGGCGCGACATCCGGCATTGTGCGGCGCTGGTATTTGGACGACGTCCAAGTTATCTCTGCCCCGACACCAAAAACTTTCGGTGTGTGTACTATCAGTAAATACACCTGCGGCTCGTTCTGGGACTTGGATACTCCATCGCAGAAGAGCGACTTTGTCACATCAGGACGTTGGGACCTGACCACCAACAATGGCGCGGCGAACGACACAGGGTATCCATCTATGAGCTGGGACCCCAGCAGCCAAACCAGTAAGAGTTATGACAATTTCGGAAGTGAACAAGGTACTGGCACGACACTTACCAGCGGCGATGTACGTGTCCATTATGTTGAATTCAATGGCATGATTAATCTGCAAGGGATGAATGCAGATGGATCTGGAGGCACTCCAGATTGGGAAGGCGATACGGGTTATCCGATCCTGTCATTCTATTCTGCCTATGACCTCGATAGAGGCGAGACAATAGAAGTTGAATATACGCGCGACACAGATGCCCCTGATGGGACACCAGCTGTGTGGACACGCGTAGGGATTAATCCGATTCAGAGTATTTCAACAGGCGGATCACGCACGTCGGACGCAATGACCAAAGTAGAGCTTCAGCTTAAGGATGTTCCCAACTGGAACACGAGCAATTTCCGGCTACGCTTCGCTTTGTTGGTCTCGAGAAGTAATTCGACTGCGGCGGGCTGGTACATTGACAACATCGCAATCGAACGTGAAGGCTTGCCACACTTTGCGAAGTATCCATTCTGTGATGATGCCGAAAATGGCATTGGCAACTGGATCATGGGTGGTCAGTGGGGTATTGCTACCACGGCCGGCGCAGAAGGAACGGGACGATCATTCAGTGACAGCCCGGCAGCCGGCGCTAATTATGTGAATGGCCTCGCTACCGACATGACCATGCACGATGCGATTGATCTTAACAATGACACTCCAGAAAATCTGACGCTTTACGGCGGCAATATCAGTTGTGAAACGGGTCTGTACAGTGGCGCAGCAAATCACCCGATCCTTACGTTCTGGTGGCGGCGCAATCTGGCAGCAAATGACAACTTGTATGTCAGACTTTCACGCCGCGCACATACAACTACGGTTGCCCCGATCTATACAACGACCAAGATTGACCCGACCAGTATTTGGCGTTATATCCGCGACTCGAATAGTGGCGATCAGATTGCATGGGAAAAAGCCGAAATTGACCTACAGGGTGCAATCGAACAGTTGACAGGTCTGTCGTGGGCGACCCTCAAGAGCAACACTGACAAGTACGATGATGACTTCTATCTCACCTTCGAGCTAGACGCCACATCGAATTCAGCAGTGTCCGACGGTGTGTATATTGATAACATTCGCATTCGTGACTATACCGAAACTTCATATAAGTTGTGGCCGCAGGGACGTAGCGTTACAGCCGTTACGGGCGCGCCCGCCGCAGGAAATGGCGATGGCACGCGGTTCTTCGATAACATTGACGACAACACGACGAGTGAATGGTATCAACGCTGGACGGCTGGAAGCACCTGGACTCGTTTCATCAACGACTCGCACAGCGGTATTTATTCGCTGCACGACGGTCCAGATACGTCCAACTATGTACATGACACCTACAATGTAATCGAATTGAACCGGATTATTGATCTCCGTGGTGCCCGGACAACCGACCTACCAACGTTATACTTCTGGGATCACTACAGCGTTGGAGCAAGCGACATCATCACAGTCGAGGTAGCAGCACAAGACCAGACTGAAATGGTAGCGGTACCGCCGACACGCAATCGCATTGACTACGGCTATTTGTATCAATGGGGTTCAGTCGACTCCTACGGTAGCGCCAGTTCGTCATGGGAACGTGTGTGGTATACAGACCAAAATACCACTAATAACGCATGGGTACGGGAACAGATTGACCTGCGTGACTATGCTGATGACCCGGCTACCACAACCGTCAACGAAGGCAAGCGACTGCGAGTACGGTTCGTGCTCAATGCATACAACAACTCCGGCGTATCTAAAGGGTGGTGGTTTGATGACGTGGAGTTCGCGTTCCGCACCACCAACGTTATTCCCCTGCCCTTCAGCGACAACGCCCAAAATCTGGGGAACTGGATACCCGAAGGTAGTTGGGGGCTTGCGCCCGATCAGTTCCGTGGCACAGGCGGTGGACCGGCGGGACTAGGAACCGACCAGTGGGATGTATTCTGGTTCGACTGTATTGGTTGGACGACAAATCCCAATAACCCATACCAAGCAAGTTACCTGAATCAAACTAGCTGCGGCACAAGTCAGTGGAACACGTTCTTCAATAACGTCACACGTACCGTGGCTGGAACCAACGCATGGATTACCAGCAAACCACAACTGGTTGCCGGAACCCATTACATCAAGGACTTCTCTGACGTCATCAACTACGACTTCGGTTCCGCAGACCGGCCTCCGGGAGGACTTGGCAACGACACGTGGTTCGACAACTTCGGTGCACGGTTCATCCGGGATATCACCGTAAGTGGTGGTGACTTCACCTTCATCACCGGTTCAGATGACGGCGTGCGGGTACGTTATGACACGATACCGGCTACACTGCCAACCACTCCATATTGGAACGTCATCAACAATTGGAGCTATCATGGCTATACGGTAGACATAGCCAATGTCACGATGGCTGCCGGTAACTACAACTTAATTGTTGAGTACTTTGAAGGTGGCGGTGGCGCTGCTATAACTCTGCAAGTCGGAACAAATCGCTTCTCGTTCAGTGATTCACCCAAGCAGGGTGCGGGCAGTTCGTTCCCCGTCATTAACTCGATACCGAACAGCGACTCGTCAATGTTGTTCAACGGGGTCTTCAACCTTGATCGACCGGCAGGTTATACGGCAGCACAGTGGACACCACGTTTGGAATACTGGAACCTGTGGGACTTGAGGAGCGGTACTCGAGCGGCGGTTGAAGTCAGCGTCGACGGTGGTTTCAACTGGACGCAAAGCAACTTGAATGCCAACTGCCCCGCGTGGCAAGGCAATGGACCATACTGCGACCCGAACAAGTGGGGTTCATGGACCAATATGAACGAATGGTATTCTGGCTTCCACGATCTCACATCCTATAGTAACCAACGGTTAGGGCTACGGTTTAGGTTGTCAACTAGCAGCAGCACGTACGATGGTTGGTGGATTACCGACATCACGGTAGCCGATCCGTAATGCTCATATATCCCTCTGGCGAACTCTGGCAGAGGGATATAGCCTGCAAATTTTGACAAGAGTGAAGCTTGAGCAGGTATTTGAAACATACCTGCTCTTTATTTTTCTAATTGAAACCATGCGTAAGGCAGTGTATCATCCAGAGATACACCATCATACGGAATGGACACAGGGGTTAAATGTGGACTCTGTTCAAAGTACACCTTATTACTGGGGACTTCTGTTTGTGCTGGTTGGGCCGCCGGGGGCTGGTAAGAATGCCCTGATGAACGCAGTTTTAGGCCGAATCGACCGACTACGACAATTGCCGACAGCTACAACCCGCAGTCCGCGTGCCACCGAAGTACAAGGCCGTGAACATCTTTTTGTGAGTTCTGAAGAATTCCAGCGCATGTTGGAACATGACGAGTTGGCAGAATATCAGCCAGTGCATAACCACATGTATGGCACACCCCGGGCTACGTTGGAACGAGCCTTTGCCAGCGAAAATGACCTGATTGCCGATATAGATGTATTCGGCGCACAGAAACTACGCCTCGCGTATCCAGACAACACGGTTCTTATCTTCATTCGCCCGCCCTCAATTGACGTTCTGGCGCAGCGCATGGAAGTCCGGGGCGAAACCGCAGAAGAAATTGATTTGCGTCTAAAGCGGGTTGAAATGGAAATGCAGTTCGCGCCACAGTGTGATTACTTGATCACCAATGATGACTTTAATATTGCCGCGGCCATGTTAGAAGGTATTGTGTGGGCTGAGTTCTGCAAGCGTGACATGAAGAAGCTTAGACAGACAAGTTCTATGTTGGAAGCCTAAGTCCACAAACCTCTCTAAGCAGTGAATTGTGCAATCAAGCCTTTACTGCCCGAATTAGTCGCTTGCCACCTCAAAATAGTTTCTGATCGGAATACAAAAATGACGATGGATGCCCTGCATCAGTCTCAAGGAGCAGTCTTAGCCGCCGATGGAATTCCTCTCCATTATGGCGATTTGAAAGCCGAATATCACGCCGCTCTGGAACAGGTCGTGCTGATGGATCGGTCGCACGAAGGATGCATTGAAAACAGTGGACGAGATCGGTTGGAGCTTATACAGCGCATCTCAACAAACGATGTACTGCACATGAGTGTAGGAGAAGGACGACCAACCCTCTTCACTAACCCCAACGGGCGTATCATTGACCGGTTGATGATTTATGACCGGGACGAAACGGCGCTCATTACGACCGAACCGGGACGCAGTGAGGCAGTAAAAAATTATCTGCAACATCAGATCTTTTTTAGAGATGATGTCCGCATCCGTGATCTCAGTAGCAATTCAAAGCTGTTTACGCTGCACGGACCAGCAGCAGATACAGTTGTTCAATTGCTAACTGGAGCTACCCTCCAAACAACCGGATTTTGGGTGATCAGCGCCACAATCGATAGTGAGAGCATTCTGTTCGCGCAGCGCAAAGCTCTGTGCGGCGGACACTGGGCGGTTATCGCACCAACTCACGTGGCTGAAATGGTTTGGAACAGCATTTTAGAAGCCGGCAAAACTAACCAGATCCGACAAGCGGGTTCATTGACGTATAACGTGCTGCGTATTCGTGCCGGAAGGCCAGCAGCAGGGCGCGAACTGTCACAGGATTATATCCCGCTAGAAGCAGGCTTATGGGACGAAGTCAGTTTCAAAAAAGGTTGTTATACAGGGCAAGAGATCATCGCCCGAATGGAAAGCCGCAACCGTTTGGCGAAGACAATGGTACAAATCAGGCTTAACCAGATGGTTGATGCTCCGGCTGATTTGTACTTTGACAATACAATCGTTGGCACACTCACCAGTAGTGTCGTATCACCGGATAACGAAATTTTCGGCATTGGATTTGTGAAGACCAACGTCGCTCAAACTAAGCAACTTCTCACTGTAGGCGCTGCAAGAATACAAGCGACAATTAGCGCGCTGGCCGGGGCGCAACCACCGATGCTGCAACAACAAAACGATTAGACGATCAAATTTGCGGCGGAGGCGAGTCGAAGAACAAAGACCACCACAACTTCCAGTTTTCGGGTTCAGGGGCTGTCGTTTCGACAGCAATTTCCGGCGGTGGCTCAACCGTCGCTTCAACAATTGAAGCGGATGGAATCGGTACCATCAGAACTTGCCCCGGACGCACCATCTTCCCTTCATCATGTGCCCATGTGTCCACATAGGCATCGCTTTGAACATAGTCGCGTTCACGTATCAGATTCGCTTGTTCTTGTTCCAGACCAGATATTTCAGTTTTGAGTTGATTATATTTTTGCTGAAGCGGCTGACCGGACGAAACCAAATTTGAGAAGTTCAGTCCCAAAATTAGGCCGATAGCCAAAATAGCAGCAAACATGATCTGCAAACCTGACAACTGACCAGTACGTTTACGTTCCGTCCGTTTGCTCTTTTCCATTATCTGCTTGCCCCAAAACGACAACGTCAATTTATACTGGAATCCAGAGAGATAATACTAGAAATCCACCAGCAGTATCTATTGTATGATAGCCCAAGTGGGAGAAAAGAAAAACCCGGATAAACCGGGTTTCTTGTGCCGAAGGTGGGAGTCGAACCCACACTCCAGTAATAGGAACTACGCCCTGAACGTAGCGCGTCTGCCAATTCCGCCACTTCGGCGTGAAACACAAATATGTTATCAAATCCAATAGGCGTGTCAACACCGAGTTTCTCTAACTTCTCTTAGCTTCCAGTACCTGGGCACATGATATAATGCCCCGCTGTCAGCATAATGAGCAAAAAGAAGTCGGCCATGCCCAAACAGATTTTTATATCACTCGTCAGCATATTCTGTGCGGCATTATTATTGAGTATGCCAGTGCTGGTTTCTGGACAGGGTTCTGCGGTGACCGCAGAGGCTATTGGCCAAGCCAATTTGCGTGCCGCCACCGATGTAAGCGCCGCACTCCTTGGGCAAATTAGCGCCGGAAGACGTTACCCCGTTATTGGACGCAGCCAGTTCTATCCGTGGTTTCTGCTCGGTGACTTGACGACGCAGCAGGCAATTGGCTGGGTATATGCTGATTTGGTAACGGTAAGTGGCGATCTCAACACCGTTCCGTTTACTGATGTTATCCTCAATTTTGACGCAGCGACCTTCACTGCCGCCCCTACGATGACTGCCGCATTTTCGGCAACCACACCACTGCCAGAAACAAATACAGCAGCCACGCCACTTCCGGCTAACGCTATCACCGGCACGCTTAATGGCGAAGTGAACATCCGTTATGGACCGGGAGTCGATTTTCCACGTATCGGCATCGGGCAAGCGGGCGACAAATTTGAAATTACCGCGCGGCATACCCAATATCCCTGGCTGCAAGTTCGCTATTCAGCCTCCCCAAATGGCTTCGCGTGGATAGCCATTGACCTGTTAGATGTTCAGGGAAACATTTACAATCTTCAAGCTATCAGTCAAACCAGCTTCAATCTACCCACACTGACGCCTACTCCACCGGCCATCATCGCCAGCAGTCTCCTGGAGGCTACACCGATTGCTCTGAGCCCAGCCTTTGCATCGCTGGGTAACCAATTGTGGAACAGCATGTTAGCTGCAGGGTATGAACCAGAGACAAGCAAGTTTGGCGCACTGTTTGTCATGAATCTGCGAACGGGTGAGGCCCTGACATTTGGAAGTGATGTGGCTTTTAGCGGCATGAGCCTCAATAAAATTGCCATCCTCGCGGCACTTTATAGCAAATTACAAGCACCGCCAGATGCGGAGCTCGCGCAACATATTGCGGGCATGATGGTGTGCAGCGAAAACGCCGACTCTAATGCAGTCCTGCGCTATTTGGGTGACGGTGACGAGTATGCGGGCGGCGCGTACGTGACCGACTTCATGAGAAAGTTAGGACTTGGAAACACCTACATCGTCGCACCCTACCTTGTCCCCGGCGCTACCCCTGCCCCGGTAACCGCACCAACCACTAAAGTAGACCAGATTAGCGCACAGCCAGATTATTCCAATCAGATGACTGCTGACAATCTCGGATGGCTGCTGGCCGACGTATACCAATGTGCGAATAACACCAGTGGGGCGCTATTCAGTGCTTTGCCGGGTTCCTTCGACAGCCGTGAATGTCGCCAGATGCTCAACATCATGAGCGACAATAATCTAGGTGAACCCTTAATGATGAGCGCGGGCGTACCCGCTAACACGCGTGTTGCCCATAAACACGGCTATATCAATGACACACACGGTAACGCGGGTATTGTGTTTACACCGGGCGGTGACTATGTGTTGGTGGTCACCATGCATGGACCGGTATGGTTGGAAGCCAATGAAACCTTCCCGTTGATTAGTGATATTTCTCGTACCGTATACGATTATCTCAATCCCGGAGCGCCCGTGACCACCAATCAGAGTTGGTCAATTGCAGGCGTGGATGAATGTCTGGCACAAAGCCGCAGCACTGTGAGCATGTTGATGTCGAGCAGCGGGTAGAGGCGGTGTGGGGAGGAAAACAAAAGGGGCAATCCATTAGATCGTCCCTTCTTGATTTTTTTGACACCAAACTTACTAGCTAGCGTGCTAGCCCTTTACAGCCCCTTGCGAAAGACCACTTATGAGCTGGGTTTGTAACAGCAAGAAGGCGATGGTTATAGGAACCGCACCGATCAGTGCGCCAGCGGCAAAGATGCCCCAATTTACAGCAAAATTATTGCCAATGAAAGTAGTTAAGCCGACGGCCAACGTGAAATTTTGACTATCGCGGAGCATCGCACGCGGAATTATGTAGTCGTTGAAAGTGCCGATAAAAGTCAAAATGCCGACCACTGCCAGAATTGGACGAATAAGTGGCAAAATGATATTGTAAAAAGTCGTCCACGCCGACGCCCCATCAACCATAGCGGATTCGTCGATTTCGCGTGGGATAGTATCGAAGTAGCCTTTCATCAAGAAGGCATTTGCACCCAACGCTCCCCCACAATATATAAGTATTAGACCACCCAGCGTATCCAGTCCAATGAGTGGGAAGATTTTTCCTACCTTGCTCAGAAGCAAGTAAAACGCAATTAGCGCAGCTATTGTAGGGAATGTCTGCACGATCAGAGTAGCTAATAAAGTTGTCTGGCGTCCATAGTAGCGGAAGCGAGACAACGAATAGGCAGCCAATGTGGTAAGAGATAACGTAATAATCGTACTGATGGTGGATGCGATGATGGAGTTTTCGAAGCCACAGCATGATTGTGGTCTGTGAGCCGCTGAATAGGTGGGTAAGGTTTGCCAGCGTAATTGTGGCGGGAATGATTCGCGCTCCAGACAAGGTGTTACGTGGATCAAAAGAAGTGCCGATTAGAAGAAGGATTGGATAGAGTGCAAATACACAACCCAAAATGATGAAAATCAATTTTAGGACGAGGCTCCGGCGGCGATTCGGGTTAACCATCCCCTCGCGCGTATTGACTACTTTTCTAGCAGTTGAGGCGGTCATCGTGTGAGGTCCTCCAAGCGACGGGTTAGTCGGAAATTGAAGAAGGTAATGCTTCCAACAATAATGAAGATAAAAATACTAATTGCGGCTGCAAAGCCATACTGCACACCTATTCCAGTTCCAAAAGCTAACCGAAAAGTATAGGATAACAAGATATCGGTATGACCGGCAATACTGGTGGCGCTCATAGGCGGTCCGCCATTGTTAAGCAGTTCAATTAGAGTAAAGTTATTAAAGTTGAAGGAAAAACTTGCCACTAGAAGTGGGGCCAATGCTACGAGCAGCATGGGCAGTGTAATAAAACGGAATTGTTGGCGTCCATTGGCGCCATCTATGGTAGCCGCCTCATACATATCGCCGGGAATACTTTGTAACGCGCCCAAGGAAATCAACATCATGTAAGGAAAGCCAAGATAGAGATTAACGAGCAGCACGGCAGCCTTCGCAAGTCCCGGATCGGAAAACCACTGTGGCGAGACCCCGAACACACTGGCAATGGCAAGATTGACTGGACCATAAACAGGATTAAGGAGACCGCGGACTACGACGACCAACAACCAACCCGGAATAGCATACGGCAAAACCAGAATGGAGCGAAATAGAGTCCGTAGCGGCAATCCGGGCGAGTTGAGGACGAGTGCAAACCCTAATCCTAAGGCAAATGTCATAAACACACTGCCGCCCGCGAATACCAAGGTCCAGATGAATATGCGCCAGAAAGGGTCAATGATATTGGAATCTTGAACTACTCGCAGTATGTTATCAAAGCCCACAAAATCAGAGAATCCTGGAGTTAATACCTCGCGCGTATCGCCCTCTCCCCTGACAAAATTTCCACGCTCTGAATGATATTCTTTTTCAGTTTGCAGATTTTTGAGCGTATCTGTTGCTTCGTCATATGCCCACAATGGTTGAAGTTCCTTCGCTTCTTGGGCTTCAGCCAATCCGATCTTAGTAATTTCAATTTGGTTCGGGGGTGCGTCAATAGAAAACCCTTCTAGTATGTTTGCATATCGCAGTGCGCCACCAGCCGGAATCCGAACAAAATTACCCAAGGCTAGAGGTATTCCATTACTATCGCGCTCCCCGTACGTGGTGTCTTCTGGAGCAACCGCTTTCAATCCCGGTTCACCCGGTATGTACAAATAGTCTTTACCATCAGAAGCCACTAACCAGTAGTTAAAAATCTGCTGTTCTTCGGAGCGAAACAAATAGACTTTATATGTTGGAGCATCTGGCGAAACATACTTTTCATCCAATCGTTGGGTAATGATTTGCTGTTTATCAAGGAGATGACCATCACCGCTGTTTGTGAAAGCAATAACTAAAGTATTAGCAATCGGATATATGGACAACAAGAACAGGCCGCCTAGGGCCGGCATGAGCCATCGCCATGGAGTAAGGTCTTCACGTAAAAACACAATATTAGTAATTAGCACAAAGATCAGGATCCCACCACCCAGAACAATACCAATTTCGCGTCCGAGTAAGATCGCGAGCTGAATAGCAACAATATCTAGAACTCCTAACAAAATAATCCGTAAAATGAGATTATTTATTTTCATGTCCCCACCCATCTTGACAATAAATTCATGACCGCAGCTACCATCTATTTCACCCAGTATCTAGTTTGCATAAGGGCGCAGCAATGCCGACTGCGCCCCCAAAAACCAAGTAGATTCTAATTGATATAACTCCAATACCCAAACACACAGGAGAGTGCTTCCTAACTTTTCGGCTTTCCTTGCGAATGTAAGATTGACACAAATTTGAAAAGAGCCAGAGGCAAGCTCTGGCTCAAATCAACATCTAATTCCTATTGACTCTTAGCAATTTCAGCTCGAATTGCATCAGCTGCCTCGGTAATAGCCTTGTCCGGATCTTCCTTCTGTTGGTAGATCAACGTAATGGCATTACCCCAGGCTGTCCAAACTGCGGACATCTGCGGAATGGCGGGCATGGGCTGCCCATTGGCTACCGACTTGCCAAAGTTGATTAGATCTTGATCGTCAATTGAATTCTTGAGCGGCAACCATGCCGGAATAGCCGGATCAGCTTCATAGAGGGCTTGCATCGCTTCATCAGTTGCCATAAATTCCGTCAGGAATGCCTGCGCCAGCAGTTGGTTCTGGCTGAAGCTATTAATCATGAAGCCCTGTGCGCCCACGAAAGGTGCAGGAGTATCAGTTCCATCCATATTAGGAATTGGTGCAACCGCAAACTTCACCCCAGAATCACGTAGCGTTCCCAATGCCCATGGACCGGTCATCCACATAGCCAGCTTGCCATCAACGAACAAACTCTGCGCCGCACCGTAATCAACAGCAGCATTGAGGACATCGGCCTTCACCAAACGGTCAATTTCTTCTACGGCTTTTAGTCCACCGGCGTTGTCCAGTCCGACATCCTGCGGATTGTAGTTCCCTTCAGCGTCACGACCGAAAACATAACCACCAAAGCCAGTGAAGAACGGGTAGTGATGGTAAGGATCACCACCACCATTAGGAATTGCCAGACCGCGCTCAGCTTTACCATCTTTTACAGCTTGTTCAGCGGCGTCAACCAAACCCTGCCAAGTATTTGGTACTTCACTAATGATATCGGTGTTATAGTAAATACCAATGGCTTCAGTCTTCAGGGGAAGACCTAGCACTTTACCATCATAGGTAAATGCCGTCAACGCTACGGGGTCAATGTTGGCCGCAAGTTCGTCGGAAAATTCGAGTGGCGACAGTAGACCATTATCATACAGCTGTCCAACCCAGTCATGCGCTCCTACAATTAGATCAGGGCCTTCGCCCACCGGGCCACCCAGAACCAAATTATTGCGAATATCTCCAAATCCCATCTGTTGAGTACGGACCGGTATTCCATATTGCTCAGTGAATTTGGCACCAACCGCCTCAATCGCTGGAAGTCGGGCGCCATCAATCCAAATCGTAAGTGTTCCTTCTTCCGATGGAACAAATACTTCCGTAGGTGCTGGCGTAGCATCCTGCGCCAACGAAACAGTGAAACTGCCGAGCGCCAAAAGTGCAATTACCAATACCAACAAAATCTTACTACTCTTCATGATAATCCTTTCATTGCCTTCTAGTTACTTACGATTACGATTCGTTTTAAACAAGAAACTATTGTGAGTTACTTGATGGATTAAACTATACCGTTGGGACAATCTTTCAGCAAGCAAAGAAATATGAATTGTGAATTATGTCATAGGGCAAAACGCACAAACTATCATGTTTTGTTTTCAAGGAACAATAGCATCAAAACATGTGGAGGAAGCAAGATATGAAGTTAAGGAAAACACAGCTGCGTAAAACTAAAACACTAATGAATTGCGGGATTCGACTTCGGTTCCCATGTGCTGGGCCAGTTATGACGGAAGGAATCAATACTCAGGCTGTCTACCCAATCAACAATGAGCTCCAGTAAGTATTGTGACATGATGATGTCATCATTTAACTGTTCAACAGTCAAGTGCGCGGTCTGGAAAAGCAACTCCAATGAAGAAAAATCGACGGAGTCCAGAGAAAGATTTTGGCGGAGATAATCCAGCATGTCAGCCGGACAAAATTGAGTACTGTCACCAGTTGAAATTACTGGTTCAACGTGATTTAGGTCTATTTGATATTTCTTCAGCACATGTGAAACTAAACCCGTGCGGATTTCGAGTAAAGACTGGCTCAACGTTATAATTTGCTGCTGAACATCGCCAGCAATATGCAGCAACAAATTAAAACGCGGCGGGTTGCTAAGAATTTGCTGGTGAACAAACTCTTCGAGAAATATCGCCTTGCCTTCAGTAAGGCAACGTTCATATAGTTCCATCGCTTCGGCACGCAGATTATTGTGCTCGGCGATGGCAAATAACTCATGAGCCGTTTGATAATCCAGCATTATTCCTCCGGTGCTGGCGGGCACAAACGCCGCAAATATTCCCATGTGTAGATGCCGGTGTGATGACCGTCATCCCAGGCAGGCTGCAAGGCGTAGTTACCCACCAGTTCCAACGACTGAATGGCATACGAACGTTTGGGCTTTAGCACAAGAATGTTGACAGGATCAAATTCCTGTCCCATAAATTGATGGCCGCCCCGGCACTCAACACAGGGGCAAGCTTCGCGCAGTTCAGACAGGGGGTAAAAACAGACCCTGTCATCCAACCATGTAATTTCTAGCCTCCGCTCATTTTTGTTGAGCGTCACTGCCTTAGGTTTTATGGCCGTCATTTGCGCTCCACTTACGTCCTGCCATTTCCTGTGATCCTGCGTGCTCAGATGCTTGTTCAATCCAACGGTCACGCCGGATTCGTGCGGCTGTCACACGTACGCTGCTCAAACGGTGAGCAAGTGTTTCGGCATCTTGTGCGGCAAGATCGAGAAACGTATAAATTCCCACACCATTCAACGCCCGCTCGTAAGCTGGTCCAATTCCATCTAAAGACGTCAAATCATCCTTTGCTTTCACAGGCACCGGCTGCTTGCGCGCTGCCGGTGCTGGGGTGCTGGCAGGGTACTGCTGATCCAGCCAGTCACGGATTAGATAGACCAAAATGACCAATAAGATTAGTCCGTAAGTTCTACGGCGCATGGTACATCTCCACACCTAAATAGGAACGAGGTACGGTGAAAATACCACTTCATGGTGTCTCTTTCCAGTGTAACATGGGAAGGATGTTCAAACCGTTGATAATTCAACGTTTGCCAAACGCTCATGTGGTGCTGCCTTGCACGAGGGGTTGCGTCTGCTACAATCGAGGGGTGGCATTGTCTGCTGGCAACCACTGATCGCAGGTCCAGTATGGAGATTACCTCATGCGTTCTCGTATTATCTTGTTGCTCATTATCCCATTTGTCATATTGGCAGCGGCATGCCAAAGCGGCCCACCCACTATGGTGGTATTAGTTGTTACGGCCACACCTGAAACCGCTGCGGAGACACCCACCCTTGCTGAGGTGCAGGCAGTGGAAAGTACAGCAGTACTAACACCGACACCCGCTTTTACGGAAACCCCGGCGCCAACGGCGACGACCGACCCCCGTCCTCCCGTGACGACTGGGCAGATTCAAGTAGCGGAACAGGTTTTCGAGCATGGGCGCTTGTTTTGGATCCAACCGCGCCAGCAAATTTGGGTGATGTTCGACGACGGGCAAGGCAGCGGGCAATGGTCGGTTTATGAAGATACTTTCGTGGATGGTGAACCGGAAAGTGATCCCAGCATTGTCCCCCCGCCTGACCGCTACCAACCTACACGCGGTTTTGGCAAGCTATGGCGTAATAATACCGACATTCAAAACCGCTTGGGTTTTGCGATTACGCCGGAATTCGGTTACGTCAGCAATTATGAATACCATCCGGGTGGGGCGCTTGACGCACAAGGGGTCTGGCAACCGGGACCGGGTTTTCACATCATGTTCAGCCTTTACAACGAAAAGTTTCAATTCAACGAAACTGATGGGAGATGGCAGAAGCTACAATAAATATGAATGAGGGGAGTCTGATTAGGCAGTAAGGGGGCAGCCTGATGAACAAAATACACCGTTGGCAGCTTGATGGGACTGCGCCATATTGCCTGACATTGGCAAGCGACTCCCGGCTGAGCGCAACGGATTATGGTAATGACCAAATTTGGGAGACTTTGCTAGGGAGGGGAGAGTCCCCGGCGTTGGCATTGCAAACACGGCTCGGTGGCAGAGCCGGGTTAGTCAGCCTCGTACCGATGTGGTTTCACGACGGACGCCCCATCTACCAAGCACAAGCCTATGCCAAGCCCCCGCAACTGACCGGGTTTGCGCCGGGCTACCTGCGCTTTCAGGCCACGCTTATCCCACAATTGGCGCTGCAAGCTGAATATTGGGTAATGGAAAGCCATGCCGTTGGCATCCGCTTCACATTGGCAAACGCACACACAGAACCTACTGATGTTGGACTGGATATCATTGCCTTCGTCGGCATAGATAATAAAGAGCAAAAACTACAGGCTGTGCCGATTAACGATACTTTGAAAGCACTTGGCCTGGGGATCATCGGCAATTTACAGCCGGCCATCATTTTGGAAGGTGGCACAGTTGAGGGTGGCGGCAGTCTGAAACTGCGTCAGCAGGTTACTATCGGTGGGCGGAAAAAGGTGGAGATAAGGTTGGTTCACGCTGGACTACCGAAAGTCTCCGCATCGCTGGCACTGGCTCAGAAATGGCTACAAACCGACTGGTCCGCATCGTTCAAGAAGATCGAAGATGCCGCACAAGCGATTCCAGTTATTGAAACGGGCGACGCTGACACAGACACCACCATCGCGTTTGCTTATCGCGAACTCGTTCAAGCTTTCCATAAGCCAAGTGCCAGCCTCCCGTTTGCATCGGTCGTCGCAACACGCCAACCGGCACATGGCTTTAATCCGGCAGATCGTGGCTGGAGTGGACAAACAGCCCCATTAGCCTACTTAACCGGATTGGCGGCTGCCGGCCTTGCCCCTGATATGGCGCAGGGTTTAACCCGCAATTATTTAGCGGTTCAGCAGCCCGATGGTTGGATTGACAGCAGTCCCGGACTGGCTGGGCAAAAGCAGGGAACACTGTGCATGCCTATTCTGGCACGGCTTACATGGGGCATTTTCCAGTACACCGAAGACAGCCAGTTTCTGAAAGAAGTATTTCCGGGATTGCTGAAGTTCTTTAACCGCTGGTTGCAGCCTGACATAGATAAAGACGGCGATGGACTTCCCGAATGGCAAACGGAGAATCAGACCGGCTACCCTTTTGTACCCACCTTCGCCACCTGGCAGGCGTGGGGCGGCGCTGCTGATATTCGCCTCGTAGAATCACCGGATTTGATGGCCTATTTACTCTCCGAAGCCAAAAGTCTAAAAGAGATCGCCTATTTTCTGCGCGACTCAGCCACCGAAGCCACGCTTGGCAGCACAATCCAACGCCTTCAAACTGCGTTATCAAGTTTGTGGAATCCTGACCTAGGCCACTGTGCATACCGTGATCGTGACACCCATTTCACGTTGCAGCGAAGAGACATTATCGCTGACGCGCGCGGCACGGATGAACTGCTGCCCGCCGAGAAGCTCGATCCACCAAACCGCGTGACCGTCCGCGTGGCGGGCGGTGTGAACCTCCTACCAAAAATGACACTGAAGCTCGATGGATTCGACGCGCAAGGACAAGCGGTCAGCGAAACGACGACAGGAGACTCGTTTGTGTGGGCAGGCGGGCGCGGCGTTTATACATCGCAGCAGGTTTTTTCGCAGCTTGATCGGGTGACGTTCGAAGGTTTGAGCCGCGTCTATCGGGTAGATGTGCACACGGTGGACACAACGCGCCTAGACATCAATGCCCTGCTGCCGCTGTGGGCAGTGGACATTCCACCAGAGCAGGCCCAAGCCACACTAGATCTGCTGACAAACCCCGACCATTTCTGGCGATCAACCGGTTTGAGCATGAATTCTGCCAAAGACGCTAACTTTGATCCTTCCAACGCCAACGGCAGCGGCGGGGTCTGGTTGTACTGGCTCACGCTGCTGGGTGAAGCGCTCATCGAACACAATCAAATGGAAAAAGCGACTGAACTCGTCCAGCGCGTATTGGCAAGTCAGGTAAAAGTTCTTAAAGACCAGAAGCATTTTTCAGAGTTTTACCACAGCGACGCGATTAAAGGTCTGGGACAAGAGGGACATGTGGCGGGCATCGTGCCGCTGCACCTGCTCATGCGAGTGCTCGGAGTGCGGGTCGTATCCAGTCGCAAAGTGTGGGTTGGAGGTAAGTTCTGCTGGGGAAAAGATGTGACCATCGGCCAGCATGGAGTTGTGGTGCAACGTTCAGCCAAGAGCACCCATATTACCTTTCCATCAGGACATGAACTGGATATTAGCGGAGAAGCATGGCAGGAAGTGATTGACCCCAATGCCTGAAACCACTCTCATAGATTTTTTCATTCAAAGCACCTCTGACGGCGTTTTGGTCGCCAGCTCAAACGGCATTATGGAACGCATCAACCCCGCAGCAGCATCTATGATGTCCGTTACGGTCGAAGAAGTCATCGGCAAGTCGTTTTCGCAGGTCTTTAGCAAGAACCCTGCACTTATTAACTTATTTGAACGCAGCGGCGACCAGTCATTAGACGTTCGGTTGCCCAAACGCCGGTTGGCAGTGGAATCGCTACCAGCCTTCAAGACGGATCGCGAGTCATACTCCTGCAAGATGTCACTGAAAAGCAGGAGATGGAGTCGCGGCGCGAGTCATTGGTCACGACCATGTCGCATGATCTCCGCAACCCCATTTCCGCCATTGGTGGCTTTGCAGAATTGGTCGAGAAATTTGGCGACCTTAACGAGCAGCAGCAAAAATTTTTGACCCGTATCAAACAAACAGCGACCAAGTTATACGAGGTAACGGGTTCGCTGGTTGATCTAGCGTGGATTGAAGCGGGTATGCCATTGGCGCACCGTCCTATCACAATGGGCAACGTCATTGATAAGGTCGTTGTTCAATTGAGTGACCTTGCAACTGAAAAACAGATTACGATTGCCACCTCAGTACAAAATCCGTTGCCCACCGTTATGGGCGACCCGGCGCGCATTCAACTGGCGGTGTATCACCTGCTGCACAATGCCATTTTGTATTCACCATCGGAACAAACAGTGGCTGTACATTCTTGGGGCGACACCAACGAACTGTACTTCAGTGTGGCTGATCGGGGTATCGGCATTGCAGATGATGAAATCGAGTTGATATTCGACCGTCTCTACCGTTCCAAAGATGAACAAATCCGCGAACTGCCGGGGTGGTTTAGGGCTGACCGTAGCTAGAACAATCGTGCGTCGGCACGGCGGTGACATCTGGGCATCCAGTAATCTGGGGGTCGGCAGCACGTTCACCTTTGTATTGCCTGCCGTTATTGAACCGGATTAACCATTATGTACAAAGTCAGGGTTACACTGCCAGCCACCATCACCAATCTTGGGCCCGGTTTAGGTAGTTTGGGACTGGCAATCGGACTGCGTACTACCGTTGAAATCAGCCGGCGGGATGACGAGCAGCTAATCGTAGAAACTGAAGGCGAAGGCGCGGGGCGCTATGGTATGGGGCTGCGGCATCCGGCGGCACTGGCGATGATGCGGATGTTCCAGCGACAGGAAAAAGCGGTGCTTGGCCTGACAGTGCGCGTCGTCAACGATATTCCACTAAACAGCGGGCTGGGTGCAGAAGCGGCATTCTGGGTGGCAGGCGTCATTGCGGCTAACAACATGATGGGAACACTGTACCGCCGCGAAAAAATACTGGACATCGCAGCACAGGTCAGCGGGCTGCATAGCCAAGTCGTCACTAGTGTGATGGGCGGCGTCACCGCATCATTCGTCAATGCCAACGAAGTGATTTACCGGGCACTGCCCGCCGCCCCACTGCAAGTGGTCGTTGCTGTACCGACGTTGCCCAATTACACCAGCGAGTCTGCTAACGTGAAACCGGATCGTGTTGCCCTAGCCGATGCCCTGTTCAACCTGAGCCGTGTGCCACTATTGGTGGAGGCGCTGAGGGTGGGCGACTTGCACTTAATAGGCCAACTGATGGATGACCGGCTGCATGTACCCTACTTGAAGCCGCATATTACGGGCTATGATCACGTGGCCGAAATGGCACGGCGCAATGGCGCGTTGGCTGTATCGTTGAGCGGTGACGGCCCCGCAGTGATCGCCTTTGCCGAACACAATCATCAAGAGTTAGCGACGACTATGCAGGAAGCGTTTGAAAACAGCGGTGTAAAAGCCCGTACGTGGGTCGTGCCAGTAGACACACAAGGCATCGTGGTCAGCGTGTCCGGCTCAGTGTAGTTGCTTTAGTTCGCACTATTCAATAGAAGCTGCCGCTCTAACGTCAATCTAATCCCACTGCTGTACCCTCTTGTGCGTTTCCTCACAACCCAATAGAAAGATAATTTACCATGTTTGGACGACGCGGGCGGGCCACGCGGCCGCAGGACAAGGCCGAAGTTCCGGATATTCCGATGGATTGGCGGCGGCTTGTCCGCTACCTCAGCCCCTACAAAGCCCGAATGGCGCTGGCGATTGTGGCACTCATCAGCAGCGCGGCCCTCAGTTTGGTGTTTCCAGCGGTCATCAGCAGCGTGGTGGATTCGGTGTTGAATCCTAAGAATGTCCAACTGCTCGACCAGATCACCGTCGGTCTGCTGATTGTTTTCCTCGTACGCTCTGTTACCTCGCTCATCGAAAATTACAACCTGAATTTTATCGGCGAAAAGATCGTCGTAGATATTCGCACACAGCTATACAATCACCTGCAAACCCTCTCGATGGGCTTCTTTGCCTCGCGTCGGGTGGGCGAACTGGTTTCGCGACTTTCTAGCGATGTGACCGTCATGCGGACGGCACTAACGAGCAATGTCAATGTTTTGATCCAGCAAACCCTCATCATGATTGGCACGATTGTCGTGATGTTGGTTCTGAACTGGCGGCTAACAGCCTTTATTCTGGTGCTGATACCGGTCATCGTAGCGTTAGGGGCAGTGTTCGGCATCTTCCTGCGCCGCACCAGCACCCAAATTCAAGACGAACTGGCGGGCGCAACCGTCGTCACCGAAGAAGTGCTACAAAATATCCGCGAAGTGAAATCCTTCGTCCGCGAACCATATGAAATGGAGCGTTACCAGACCGCCATCGGCAAAGCCTTTGCCGCCGCCATCCGCCTGCTGCGAATTCGCTCCCTGTTTGGCCCCTTAATCGCTTTTCTGGGTTTCGGGGGGTTGGCGATCATCTTGTGGTTCGGCGGGCGCGAAGTGATTGATGGACGGCTGACGGGGGGACAGTTGATCGGCTTTCTGGTGTACGGTTTGCAAGTAGCAGGTGCGTTAGGTTCGCTGGTCAATCTGTATACCTCTATTCAAGAGGCACTGGGGGCGACTAAGCGGGTCTTCCAGATCATGGACACCCAAGCAGATGTGATTGATACCCCGAACGCGCAGACTCTATCACGGGCGCAGGGCCGCATCACCTTCGACAATGTCAGTTTCAGTTACGATGAACGGCAGGAAGTGCTGCATCGCATCAATCTGGATATTCAACCGGGTGAAATCGTGGCGCTGGTGGGGCCAAGCGGGGCGGGCAAAAGCACGATCTTCAATCTCATCCCGCGCTTCTACGACCCCAGCGAGGGCAAGATTTGCATGGATGGCACTGATTTGAAAGCCGTGACACAGGCCAGTCTGCGCCAACAAATTGGCATCGTGCCGCAGGAAACGCTGCTGTTCGGCGGCACGATCCGCGAAAATATCCGTTATGGACGCCTGGATGCCAGCGATACCGAGCTTGAAGAAGCTGCCAAAGCCGCCAACGCCCATGACTTCATCATGGAACTACCCGATAAATACGACACAATTGTGGGCGAACGCGGCATTCGCTTGAGCGGCGGGCAGCGACAGCGGGTAGCCATTGCCCGCGCCATCCTCAAAGACCCGCGCGTGCTGCTGCTGGATGAGGCCACGTCCAGCCTCGACAGCGAAAGTGAACATCTGGTGCAGGAGGCGTTGGCGCGGCTGATGCAGAACCGCACGACGGTCATCATCGCCCACCGCCTGAGTACCATCAATATTGCCCATCGTATCGCCGTGTTGGATAAGGGCAATATTATAGAACTGGGCACACATGCAGAATTGATGGCAAAAGATGGTCTGTACGCCAAGCTGTACAGTATGCAGTTCCGCGAGGACTTGACGCTGGTGGGAGCGGATTAAGTTATAAAATCATTGGATAGCAAGACCATGCCTCGCCATAACCTATGTGAGTTGTAAGCAACTTTATGGAGTTACCCGCTAATGCACATTTTCGTCAAAATTATTGCAGTCATCGTGCTCGTGATTTCATTGTTTGGCCTCTGGAACAATTTACCGAACCGCGATTTGACAGCCATTTTCGACGAAGATGCTGTCCAGCAAGCCATGACCAACAACCAGATCAATCTGCTGCTCCTAACGTTGTGCGCGTTCGGCATCGGGGCAAGCAGCAATTATCTGATGACCAGCATCGGAATCACGCGGGGCTATGGCGATGCACCGGGGCGGATTGTGTTCGCCATAGGGTTGATATTGGTGCTTGGCGGGCTGGTGATCGGGGTAGTCAGTAATCTTTTGAAGGGCGTAATGGTGCCACTGGTCATGAATCCGGGAACCGGCTTGATCGTTGGCAGCCTCATCGGTCTGGTGGTGGCAAAAAAGCTGCATCATGTGAGTGACAAATAAAGATGTGAGCAAGGGTTTACAGATTAATAGAACTTAGAGGCCATCTGGAAATTTAATTTCTTACCGCCAAGACGCCAAGTTCGCCAAGCGTAAAGCAAAATAACGCGATCAGATATCCAAAAAATTGGAACACAATGCGAAATTGCACCTGATTGAACAACCTAATTTGAATTTTCAGATAAGCTCTTACGCAATTGAGAGAAAATCCAGAGAGCATGTCCCGCAGGGAGGCTTCGCGCTCAGCGCCATGCCCCTACAAAATACATTATTTGCGTAAGTCCTGATGAAATTAGCGAGGGCTTTTGAACCCCCTCGCATTTTCCCTCACGATTAAGCCTACTCGGCCTCCACAATTTCAAACTCGTCGTTTTTGCGCTTGCGCCGTTCAATGGGTGAGCGAAAACGAAAGGTGTAGCCCACGACGATGCTCGCCACCAGCGTCCCAAAGGCGACGGGCAGAATGAGTGACAGGCGCGGTGCTGGTGGAACAACCGCTCCGGTCTGCGGCGGTACACTTGTTAGGGCTGGCACAACCCCGCCGCGCTGCTGGATTGGCTGGTTGAGCGCCGCCAGTTCTTCGGTGATGAGCCGCAGCACCAGTTCGTCAAGCTGCTCGACGCTGTAATCCCCCTGCCCGCCGGTTTCCGGGCTAGCGGGCGTGCCCACACTGAGGTCGGGCCGTGACTCGCCGGGCGCACCCGAACGACCCTGCTCGTAAGTCAGGAAGAGGAAATGGCCGAAGGTGTATTGAGCAAGCTGGCGGAAGATGAACTCGCCGTCGGGTGTCAGGCCGCTGGAGGCAATGGGATGAATTTTGATGCCCTTCCCCGCCGCTTCCGCCATTTCAAGGCTGTAGTCATAGTCATTGGCATAATCTAGATGCGGAGCGGCATCCGCCACCAAGAACACCAGCTTGACGGTATCCGCACCGCGCCAACTGACGTTCTGCACCGCTACATGCAGCGCCTCATTGAGCGACTCCGGCCCATCGCCACCGCCGTCCGCTTGCACTGCGTTGAGCCGCGCCTGAAAATCGGCTACATTGGGCACAAAGTCATACTGCTGGGTCACGTAAGCATCGCCTCTATCGCGGTACGTGACCAAGCTGTAGCGGGTATCCACATTGCCCGGCAACGCCGCGATGTGTGATGAGATGGCGAGGATGTTATTTTGTAACTGGGTAATTTCATCCGCCATGCTGCTGGTTGAGTCGAGCAGGAACAACACATCCAGCTTGGGTGCAGAGGCGGTGCGCTGCTCGCTCAACTGTACCGTCCACAGTGGGCCGCGCTGCGGGTCGAGCGTAAATTCAACGGTATTGTTCTGCGCCGTGACCACCACGCGGTAGGACTGCTGCCCACGTGCTACGGGTGCGGCATTGGGGAAGAACAGCGTTTGCCCATCGGCATAGGTGCGGGTGTCGCTCACGATGGCCTGCCCCGCATAAACTTCGACCCGCGCTCCCAGCAGCGGCAAGCCCTGCTCATCAGCCACCGTGATGATCTGGCGGTTGGTGACATCCACATCCCGCACGCTGCTGCGGAACTGCTGCAAATAATTGCTGCGGTAGTTGAGGTATTGATCCCAACGGGCGTTGTCGTCAATCTCCCCAGCTTGCAGCGGGATGATAGTAAGGGGGGTAGGTGTGGCTAACATAGGTTGTAGTGTACCTGCACCCTGCCCCAACAGAGACGAAAGGGCAGCTGCAGTTAAAACAACCGAGTCGCCGTTTAGCGGTGCGGGAGTAGGTGCAATCCCTGTCGCAGCAAATCCCGCAGTCGGCATCGTCGTACCTATCGGCCCCAGCGTGGGCAGCAGGGTCGCTGTGCCGGGGGGTGTGGTCGTAACGGTTGTGGTGGTCGTGGGTTGTGCAGTAGAACTCGCCTCCGGCGACATGAACGCGACGGATGTTGGGACAATTCCCTGCGGCGGGGTGGCGGTGAGAAGCACGGGAAGTGTGACCACGAGACTAGAGGCCGAATTAGTGTTCGTTAAAGCTATCGCAACCTCAGTTGATAAGTCAGAACCATCATGAAGCATAGTTAATGCCACAGTCACCTCGGGAAGGCTAGGATTTGCCTGCCGCGTCGCTAGAAACAAACTGCTGCCGATAATCGCCACCACCAGCAAGGCGGCAATTGCCGTCAGTGGGAACACCCAGCGTGATGTAGTCGAACGGGCTGCCTGTTGGCTGCGTGCCTGCCGTGCGCGGGCGATGATTTGGTCGCGCAGCGCATCCTGATCGCGGCGCACTTCGTCATCCACAATGCGGGCGCGGTAAACCAACTGCGCGGTTCCCAGCAGTTGGCGCAGGAGTTCAGCGTGTTCGGGGTAAAGCTGGACACAGTTTTCAATAGACTCGCCCGCGTTCAGACGGTCTATGCAGTCGTTAAAGGCGTCCTGAAAATCGGTCTTAGCCATGATCGGCCTCCGGTTCGAGCAAAATAGAGCGCAGGGTTTCCACCGCGCGGTGCTGGATAGATTTGATCGCGCCGGTAGTCTTGCCCATCAGATCGGCGGTTTCCTGCAAACTCAGGCGCTGACCAAAACGCAAGATCAGCACTTCCTGATGGTCGGCGGTTAGCATCCGCAGGGCGTGGCGCACCCGTTCAATGGGAAAACTCTCGCTAAACAATACGCTGGGGTCGCTACTGGTTGGGGCGGGCATCCATTCCTCCAATTCAACTTCGGGCAGGCGGCTGGCTTGACCGTAGCTGGTGTAGACTGCGTTACGGGCCACGGTGAAGAGCCACGCACGCAGGTTGGCGCGCGGGGCGCGCGGCCTGCCCATCGCTTCGATTAGGGTCACAAAAACTTCGCTCACAATATCCTGCGCGAGTTCGCGGTTGCCGACCTTGAGGCGCACGAATTGGTAAAGCGCCGGAAAGTAGGCTTCGTAGGTTTGTGCGAGAGCGGCTACGTCCCCGGCCTGCAGGCGTTGCAGCAGGCTGTCATCCTGACTGTTGTCCGGCAGTACAATCAACAACATGTACACCCCCTCAGGTTGTGCGAGCGTCGTCTATACATAAAGAGTGATCCCCGCCCAAAAAGGTTGCGGTCAGTTTTGGACTCTATTGGTTCGGTCTTTCGTCGTATCATGGACAAGCACATCGTACACGCCATTTTCACACAGGATATACCATGACCTCTGCTGATACAGCAGTGCAGCCGGCTGCTGTGCCCCATGACCCGCTGCTGGCATGGCGCTACCGCGACTTTCGCCTGGTTGCCATCAGCCGCTTTGCAGCCTCATTGGGCGAAATGATGGTCAGCGTCGCCATCGGCTGGGAAATATACGAACGCAGCGGTTCGGCCTTCGCGCTAGGGCTGGTGGGGCTGGTGCAAGTACTGCCCATCTTCCTGCTCTCGCTGCCGGCTGGTCACATCGCCGACCGTTATAACCGCAAGCGACTTGTGCTCGTTTCGCAAGCTGGGTTAGCGCTCGTTTCGTTGGGGCTGGCGCTCGTTTCGTTCACCCACCCCATTGCGGGAACGACAGCCAGCTATGCGGCAATCCTGCAGCCCCTTACCCTTCCCATCTACGCTGTGGTGGGTAACAGCCTGCTGCCTTTTTACCTGCTTTTGTTCCTTTTTGGCGTCATGCGTGCATTTAACGACCCGGCCAGTTCTACGCTGCTTGCCCAGAGTGTTCCACCCGAAGTATTCGGCAATGCCGCCACATGGGGCAGCAGTGCGTGGCAGTTAGCTTCAGTGTTGGGACCCGCTTTCGGGGGTTTAATGGTAGCCCACTTCAAAAGCGGCGCAGAAGTCTATTTATTTAACGCCGTGTTCAATGGTATCTTTGTCGGTTTGGTCGCCCTGATGCGCCTCCGCCCGATTGCTCAATCAGACGAACCGGCGTCCCTCAAGTCCGCTTTGGCGGGCTTCCAATTTCTGCGTAAGTCGCGCGTCCTATTGGCTGCCATCACGCTCGACCTGTTCGCCGTACTCTTTGGTGGCGCGACAGCCCTGCTGCCAGTCTTCGCCAAAGACATTCTGCACGTAGGACCGGAAGGGTTAGGCTGGATGCGTACCGCCCCCTCCATTGGTGCGCTCTTAATGGTAGTAACATTGGCCTATCTACCGCCCTTCAAGAGAGCTGGAAAAACACTTTTGTTAGCAGTGGCAGGTTTCGGCATCGCTACCATCATATTCGGGCTGTCGCGGTCATTCGTTCTATCAATGCTCATGCTAATTACACTGGGCGCACTGGATAACATCAGCGTGGTTGTCCGCAGCACGCTCCTGCTCACCCGTACACCGGACGAAATGCGCGGGCGGGTAGCGGCGGTCAACACCGTTTTTATCAGTGGCTCAAATGAAATGGGCGCTTTTGAATCCGGTGTAACCGCCGCCCTCTTCGGCCCGATTGGGGCAGTCATTTTCGGAGGCATTGGCACACTGGTAGTCGTGGGTACAGTGGCGTGGTTCTGGCCGGAGATGCGCGCACTAGGCAAATTGGTGGAGTGACAGTTATCATTCGTCTATGAGTGACGAAACCCTCATTAACTCCGCCACAGCCGCAACCACAGTAGTAGCCGTGATCGCAATGATAATAGGCATGCGCGCTAGTACCAAGCGTATTCAAATTCCCTTGGCCGCTGTCGGGCTGGTAGCCAGTATTACCGCAGGCACGTTGTTCTGGTACACACACCGCCCACTGCCTACCAATGAGACGCGCACCCTATTTCAAGGGGTTGACTATATCCGCGACGTGCGGGGCGGGGCAGTCATTGTTCATGTGGTGAAAATTGACCTCGATGCGCCCGGCATACACTTTATGGTTACCCCTTACACACCCACACTAGGTTGGGTTCAGGCAGCACGTACCACCAGCCAATTCTTGCGTGAATATCAATTGCAGGTAGCAATTAACGGCGATTTTTTCGACCCGTGGCGGGATTACGGATTATGGGATTACTATCCCCACGTTGGCGATCCCGTCAATCTGCGCGGGTTATCAGCTTCCAACGGCGAGGTTTATGCGGAGGGTTACACCCCACCCCCAACTATGCCACGCTTTATATTTCAGCCGACAATCAAGCGTCGTTCAACCAACCTATCGGGGACATTTACAATGCTATCTCCGGCAACATGATGCTTATCCGCAATGGAAAACCTGAGCCGGTTGATAGCGTCAATTCCTATTTGAGCCAGCCGCACCCCCGTACTGCGGTTGCGCTTGACGAAAGTGGGCGCAGGCTCATCTTGATCGTGGTTGATGGCCGCCAGCCGAATTATAGTGAAGGTGTTACTATTCCAAAACTCATAGACATTGTACAAACCTACGGTGGATACAATGCGCTCAATCTGGATGGCGGCGGCTCGGTAACGCTGGCGGTTGAAGGGGGAAATGGGCAGCCCATCGTCCTCAATTCGCCTATTCACAGCCACATTCCCGGCCTCGAACGTCCGGTTGCCAATCATCTCGGCCTTTTCGCAGAGGTAGGCCATGACTAATACATCTTTGACCAATAAAACAGTTTTGGTAACAGGCGCATCGGGCTTCTTAGGCGGCGCACTGGCACAGCGTCTCGCCGCAGATGGTGTCCGGGTTCGCGCTCTGGTACGGCGGCCTGAAAGGGCGAACTTGCTGCGTCAGTCGCCAACAATCGAAATTGTTCAGGGTGACATCACCGATCTAGAACGCATGAAACAGGTTAGCGACGGATGCAGCCACGTATTTCATGTGGCGGCGGCGTTAGGCGGCCCCTATAACGTGCAATATCCCGCCAATGTAGAAGGAACGCGAAACATCATGCTGGCAGCAGCACAAGCTCACGTCGAGCGGGTGGTACACGTCAGTTCCATCGCTGTGTATGGCTACAAATATCGCGGCCTCGTAAGTGAGGATACGCCTCACCGTCCCGGTGCTGTGCCTTACAACCGCACCAAAACTGAAGCCGAAACAGTCGTTCGCGAGATCGGAAAATCTCACAACCAACCTTACAGCATCATTCGCCCCGGCATGATCTACGGTCCACGCAGCAGCGCCTGGACGGCCACCATGTTCAAAGTTGCACGACGCAGGCCCACCCTGTTTCCCGGCGACGGCAGCGGATCAGCCTTCCCTATTTATGTTAATGACGTCATAGATTTGATCGCTGTGCTTGCGAGGCATCCCGCAGCGGAAGGCGAAGCCTTCAACTGCGCTCCCGACCCCGCACCCACATGGCGTGCCTTCATTGGCAGCTACTCGCATTTGGCCGGGCACGGGCGCTGGCTCGCGTTGCCTGTATGGCCCATAAAATTAGCCGCACCATTGGCAGAACTCCTGCTCAAACTACGGGGCGTGCCACAAGACGTACCCGACATTATCGCTTTCGGGCAGGCGAATGTGACGTATAGTATGGCAAAAGCACGCGCGCTGCTGGATTGGCAGCCAAGAGTTAGCCTTACTGAAGGAATACAACGCTGTGCGCCGTGGCTGCGTGAACAGGGTTTACTTACATGAGCGATATTCTGCGTCTCTTACTCATCAGTACGCTCATTGCTGTTTTGGCTGCGCTCGGATGGTGGCTGTTCATCGCCAGCGAGGGAGTCTACCTTGGGCGGCGCATCGTCATCTTGCTCTATGACCTGTATGCCAGCCGCTATGATAACGTCAAAGGCTACCTGCGCGAATACGAGCAGTTGTACCTTGCAGAACCAATCATGGACTTTATCGCGCCTCACACGGCACCCTTAGTGCTAGACGTGGCTACCGGCACAGGACGACTGCCGCTTGCTATGGCACGCCATCCCGACTTCACAGGACACACCATCGGCGTTGATTTGAGCCGCAAGATGCTAGACTACGCCACACGCAATATTTTTCCTTATGAAGAACGGGCTACCTTCATTTGGTGTCCGGCAGAACACCTCCCCTTCCCCGATGACACCTTCGATGTGGTCACCTGTCTGGAAGCACTGGAGTTCACGACCAACCCTCAAGCAGTGGTCAGAGAGTTGGTGCGCGTCCTGCGTCCCGGTGGACTGATGCTCATCAGCCAGCGCATCAATACCAAGTTAATGCCCGGTAAAACGTGGACGAGTAAACAAATCCAACAGGTACTACGGGAGGCGGGCATCGCCGACGCTAAAGCACAAATCTGGCAGGTCGACTACCGCAAAGTGTGGGCGTGGAAAGATGGTAAGTCACAGCCGACAGGGGTGCGCCCGCTGACAGAAATACTGCGCTGCCCCCATTGTGGTCAAATCTATATGGCGAAACAGGGTGGTATATGGCTATGCGAAAACTGTAGACGCGAGGCTAAAGTCGGTAAGGATGGCGTGATCGAACTCTTTCCGATGTCCTGATAAATACCCATCGCGTCCCTTGAAACCATTTCCAAACCATCCGCCAACCGTCTTAATAATTGTTTTCCCTCAAAATGGTTTGTAACTTCAGCCCCAAAAAGAGACCAAATGGTCACCCTAAAAACGCAATTTTGTGCTACCCTTTCATATATATTGTTGCATCTCAACCGTTAACAGCCTTTTTATCGTCGCCAACAACAACAGGAACAACAAAAAGAACCGCAATTGGTAACGCCCTATGCAGCAAATAGTGCAGTAGCACACCCCATTCCGCCCCAGCAAGAACCCAATTCGCTGTGTCTGCGCGAAGCTTCCCTTTGGGACTGTCGTTCAAATTCTTGATCTTGGCGTACTCTGCGTCTTGGCGGTTAAGATTTATCAGCACCACCCGACGACGACGCGGCAGCAATCAGCGAGCTAACCGCCTCACTGATGACATTGCAGCGGCAACACGGGAGTTCCCCGCCTGCAAATTGTGACATTGCAGCGCCTGTCTCCCGTGTTCCCGCCAGCCCGTGCAGCGGCAATTACGCCAGTGACGCCATAAACGCCACATTACCCTATCTTGTCAAGTCAACTAAATTTGCTACAATCCCGCCACACGCTAGGTACATGGGCGGGTCAGTGATCCGCCTTTCTCCATATAGGTTAAGGATACCCAATTTTGAAGCTGCTCCCGCACGAACACGCCCGCCTGATTGAACAGGCCATTCGCTCCGCCCAAGCCGACGGCGAACTGCCCGTCTTTGAGATACCGGCTATTGAAATCCGCCCACCCAAAAAAGCCGATCAGGGTGATTACGCCTGCGCAGTAGCCATGCAGCTCAGTAAAGTCGCTGGTAAAAACCCATCTGATATTGCCAGCATCATCCTCAAGCACCTGCCCCAAGCCGACTTCTTAAGCAGTGCAGAAGTTGTTAAACCGGGTTTCATAAATTTCCGCCTGAATGACAATTGGCTGCGCGCTCAAGTAGAAACCATTATTAATGAAGGCGAGGCGCTATTTCAACTTGAGATCGGTAAAGGCAAACGGGCGCAGGTCGAATTTGTCAGCGCCAACCCCACCGGACCGCTGCACATTGGGCGCAGTCGTGGGGCAATGGTCGGCGATACGATTGCCCGACTGTTAGAAGCCGCCGGTTACACCGTCGAGCGCGAGTATTATTTCAATAACGCTGGTGTCCAGATGGCTAATCTGGGCAACAGCATGCGGATTCGCTATTTGGAAGCATTGGGAGTGGCTGTCGAAATTCCTGGTAAAGACGACAAGACATTTTATCACGGCGAATATCTTAAAGACTTCGCGCGGAATTTGGTCACGGAACAAGGGGACTCCCTCAAAGCTGATGATTGGAAACCGTTCAAGGAATATGCCGAGAAGCGCATGTTTGAGATCATCAAGACGACGCTCAAACGGGTCAATATTCAGCATGATGTTTTCTTCAACGAGAACAGCTTGTATGAAAGTGAGGCGGTCTGGGAAACCCTCAAAAAGCTGGAAGATGGTGGCAATATCTATTCAGCGAATGTTCGCGAAAACGCATCAGACGAAGAACGGGAAAAAGGGAAAAATAACGCACCTGCAAAATGGTTCCGCAGCAGTACCTATGGTGACAAAGAAGATCGTGTTGTTGTCAAGAGTGATGGCAGTCCCACATACACCCTACCGGATATTGCCTATCACATTAATAAACTAGAGCGCGGATTTGACCTCCTCGTTAACATACTCGGTGCCGATCACATTGTTGAGCATCAAGTTGTAAAGTATGGTTTGCAAGCACTGGGATTGGATACCTCGCCCATTCATGTCATCATCATTCAATTCGTGCGGCTCATTCGAGGCGGTGAAATTGACAAGATGAGTACTCGAAGCGGCAACATCGAAACATTGGATGATTTGATTGATCAAACCAGCCCCGATGTCGTTCGCTACATCTTACTGGCCCGCAGTGCCGATTCGCATCTTGATTTCGACCTTGATCTGGCAGTGAAGCAGAGCAATGAAAACCCTGTCTATTACATTCAAAATGCCTACGTGCGCTGTGCGGGCATCTTCCGTGAGGCCGAAGCACGCGGAGTCAGTGATGAAGGTGCAGATGTCAGTAAGTTGGGAAATGCAGAACTGCGCTTCTTGCGAAAGGCACTTGAGCTGGGTGATATCATTGAGTTGGCAGCCACCCAATTTGAGCCACACCGAATTGCATTCTATGCTCATGAACTTGCCAGCACATTCCACCCTATTTACGATGAAGTACGAGCGCTACACGGCGATGTGCCGCTCGAGCTACAAAAAGCACGGCTACGTTTTTACCGCGCAGCACAGGTGGTACTCAAACGGGTACTGAGTTTGATGGGCATGAGCGCCCCGGAACGGATGTAACGTTAAACCACTGGCCATTGCGGGCCATTACCATTTGCGAATTAACAAGATAATGAGAGCGCTATTGAGGGGGGAATATGGGACTGAAACCGGATCACTGGATACGCAAGATGGCTCTTGAAGAGGGTATGATTGAGCCGTTTGTAGATAATCAGGTACGGCAGGGGGTTGTCAGTTACGGGGTATCCAGCTACGGATATGACCTGCGGGTAGCCGACGAATTCAAAATCTTCACCAACGTTTTTTCAGCGGTGGTGGACCCTAAAAACTTTTCTCCGGAATCCTTTGTGGATTTCAAAGGCGAGGTCTGTATCATCCCGCCCAATTCATTCGCCCTCGCGCGTTCAATGGAATATTTCCGCATACCCCGCAAAGTGCTCACAGTGTGTGTTGGTAAAAGCACGTATGCCCGTTGTGGTCTAATAGTAAATGTAACCCCTTTCGAGCCGCAGTGGGAAGGCTATGTCACGCTCGAAATCAGCAACACCACTCCCCTTCCCGCTAAAGTCTACGCCAATGAAGGGCTGGCACAGGTGCTCTTCTTCGAGGCCGATGAAGAATGTGAAACTTCCTATGCGGATAAGAAGGGAAAATATCAGGGTCAAACTGGCGTTACACCGCCCAAGCTATAATTACCGAGCATTGAAAATCCGGTACGGTTGGTGTAAATTTAGAGACGTAAGGGTTGTTAGCTCAATTGGCAGAGCACACGGTTTACATCCGTGGGGTTACAGGTTCGAGTCCTGTACGACCCACACTTGTTAATGATAAAAATTATTTCGCGCTTACATATACTTTGTTGTCGCGACCTTGACCCATACTTAGTAACAAACTCAACTCATCCATACACAATGCGAACTCTTGCCATTCAGGTTTGTAACGCGGCTTTACTCACTTGTGAGTGACTGCGTCTTAAACCTCAAGGCACTGAGACCTTAATCAGCTCCCTCCTATTGTGCGTTAGCCTCAGAGAGCGTTGCAGCAGAGCGATTAGCACAGAACAGGTGTCGCAGCCGCACGTACATATTCCAAAATGATTGCAAGAAACGTTATCTGACAGTATTCTTCTGGTGAGCTCGTGGTAAAGCTGGGGCAATACTACTTAAACTCGTTGTAACCCTTAGACATATTAGTTGCGTTATATAACAAAACAAACTTATTGAGGAGAATATGATGCAAACCGTGCGGTTAACATTAGGGCAGGCAATTGTCCGTTTCATGATGAACCAATTTGTAGAGCGGGATGGCCAGGAAAATCCATTTTTTGCGGGTTGCTGGGGCATCTTCGGGCATGGCAACATTGGTGGGGTTGCACAGGCACTTCAGCAATATGGCCCCGCATTTCGCTATTATCAAACCCGGAATGAACAGGCTATGGTGATGGCAGCCATGGGTTTCTCCAAAATGAAAAATCGCAAGCAAACCTTTGCCTGCTTGTCATCAATTGGCCCTGGCGCAACCAATATGGTCACCGGAGCGGCCACAGCCACTGTCAACCGCATTCCGGTCTTGCTTTTAGCAGGTGATATATTTGCTGAACGGGTGCAAGCTCCCGTTTTACAGCAGTTAGAGTCAGAACATTCGCAGGACATATCAGTAAATGATTGTTTTAAACCAGTCTCGCGCTATTGGGATCGTATCACACGTCCGGAGCAGGCGATCCAAACCTTGCCGGAAGCGATGCGTGTGCTGACCTCACCGGCCGATACGGGCGCTGTAACGCTGGCCCTACCCCAGGACATTCAAACATACGCTTTTGATTATCCAGCTAAGTTATTTGAGAAACGGGTTTGGGTAATCGCACGGAACCGCCCTGACACTATGCAGCTTCAGCGCGCTGCAGAATGGATTCGTGCCAGCAAACGGCCGCTCATTATCGCCGGTGGCGGCGTGCATTATAGTGAGGCCTATGACACTCTGCAGAAGTTTGTCGATCAGACAGGTATACCGGTTTCGGAAACTCAAGCGGGCAAAGGGTCACTTCTTTACGATCATACGCTGAATTTGGGCGGCGTCGGCGTCACGGGAACCAAAGGGGCCAATCTAATCGAGCGCGATGCAGATCTGGTTATTGGGATTGGGACACGTTACAGCGATTTCCCAACAGCTTCCAAGACTGCATTCCAGAACCCTGACGTGCGCTTTATTAACATCAATGTGTTTGAAATGGACGCTAATAAACATGCTGCAATCCCACTAGTTGGCGATGCTAAAGCTACATTGGAAGAACTTGCAAAACTCATGCAGGGATACCGTACTGATGAGAGTTATCAGCAGCTTGTCAAACAGTATAATGTCGAATGGGATGCCGAAGTGACCCGTGTTTATAACCTTGAACACGGTCCCTTAATGAGCCAGGGCGAACTCATTGGTGCAGTCAATGAACTGTCCGATCCCCGTGATGTGGTCATGAGCGCGGCAGGCAGCTTTCCCGGTGATCTTCATAAATTATGGCGCACCCGAGATTCGAAGGGTTACCACCTTGAATACGGCTACTCGACGATGGGGTATGAAATCGCCGGAGGGTTAGGTATCAAAATGGCAGATCCCAGCCGGGATGTCTTTGTTATGGTTGGGGATGCTTCATTCTTGATGATGAACAGTGAAATCGTCACCTCCATCCAGGAAGGCCACAAAATCATCATCATGGTGAGCAATAATAACGGTTATTCCAGCGTTGGGCGCGTATCCGAACAGGTCGGTAGCGAAGGCTTTGGCTGCCATTACCGCTATCGTGGTGAATCGGGTTGGTACGACGGCGCTCTGCTTCCCGTCGATTTTGCCAAGATCGCGGAAGGCATGGGAGCAATCGGCATTCACGCCAACAGCAAAGATGAAATTGCGAACGCCATCGAACGCGCCAAAAAAGCAGATCGCACTACAGTGATTGTGACGGAAACGGACTGGCATGAGCGCGTCCCGGGATACGGTTTCTGGTGGGATATGGCAACCGCTCACGTTTCTGAGATGGAAGCCGTTAACGAAGCGCGCCAGCGTTATGAGGCAGAAAAGAAAAATCAGCGATACCTAATCTAGAGCAAAGTTGAAATTCGGTTACGTCGAGGCACGTATAGATGTTGAATGGGACTACAATTTCGTGGGTGAGATGCACTTAACCGACCATAAAGGCGACCCAACCATGATTCGCAGAAATCGTACGATGCATGCGCACGTTGCAGTCCGGTACTTTCCATTCGCGTTTACCGTTAACTGGCCGGCGGAGACGAGAGCATGTTAATCCGTTCAAATGACACACATGCGGCGGGAATATTTGCCGGAGTAACCGCACAGCAGGCGGGATGGGAACTGCTCAATATGGCTGTCAGCCGTTTGGATCAAGGGAATCGTTGGTCCGGTCAAACTAAAGATCACGAGTATGTACATGTCATTCTAGGTGGTCAGTGCCACATATACACTTCAAACGGCAACTTTCTAAATATCGGCAAACGGCAGGATGTTTTCGACGGACTGCCATATGCCCTTTATATGTCACGCGGCGTAGATTTTGAAATCGAAGCCCTGTCTGATACCTTTGAAGTAGCTTCCTGTTGGGTTCCAACCGATCAAGATCACCCCACTCAATTAATTACGCCAGATCATTGTTCAGTTGATCTGCGGGGCGGCAGCAATGCGTCCCGGCAAGTCATCAACGTGATTCCACCGGGCTTCGATTGTCATCGTTTAGTCTGTGTCGAAGCTTATGTTCCGGGCGGCAACTGGGCTGGCTATCCGCCCCACAGACACGACGTTCACCGAGAGGATGAGTCAGGTAAGGTGGTCGAAGCTGATCTTGAAGAGATTTACTTTTATAAGATGCGGCCAGTTCAGGGTTTTGCCCTGCAACGCATTTACACTTCTAATAGTGATGAAACCTTTGTCGCTCACAATCACGATACAATTCTGATTCACGAAGGTTATCATCCAACAGTCAGCGCCCCGGGGTACACCACTTATCTACTCAATTTTCTGGCAGGCTCGGCTCAGTCACTTGCGAACAGCGACGATCCGAGTTATTCGTGGGTCAAGCAGACATGGGGAGAGCTTGACCGGCGTTTGCCAGTGGTTGGAACAGGAAAGCAGTCTTTGTGAACGAGAACTCAGGCATTAGTGTGTGTCCTCTAGGCGACTATATATGAAGCACATATTCGTTACCGCGCCTCTTCATACTTTGGTATTTTTGTGCATTCGCAATGCAGTCGGAAAGGTTTCAATAAATGGGTTTCAAAATTGCAAATGCCCCGTGCTCATGGGGCATCTATGAATTCAAGGACATTGAGCCAAAGTACCCCTACAAGCGGGTTCTTGATGAAATAGCCGATACAGGTTACACAGGTTTGGAATACGGGCCGTGGGGTTATCTACCAACCGATCCGACCATCCTACAAGAAGAACTAGCACAGCGGAAACTTCAACTCCTCTCATAATTTGTCCCCGTGAAGTTAGTGGATGCCGCTGCACATCAGGACGGACTTACGCAAGCGCTCACGGTAGGAAAGGTCCTAAAGGCGGTTGGCGCACAATTCCTTGTTTTATCAGACGATAACGGTACTGTGCCGGAAGCCATCAAAATGGCCGGGAGAGTGAAGTCTTCACGCCTGTCTCCCGATCAATGGGATATATTTGCTGCCGGCGTCAACACCATCGCCCGCGAAGTCCATAACCAATTGGGACTTACTGTAGTTTTTCATCATCACTGCGCCGGATATGTAGAAACAGCTGACGAAACGCGTCAACTCATGCAACGGACCGATCCTGATCTGGTTGGACTGTGCTTGGATACAGGACACTGGCATTATGCCGGTGGGAATGCGCTGGAGGCCATTCAAGAATATGGCAAGCGGGTACGCTATTTGCATTTTAAGGATTGTGATCCATCTATCCGGCAACTGTGCATCGACCAAGAACTCGACCATTTCCAAGCCACCGGCAGAGGCGTCTATTGTGAACTTGGACAAGGTGAGGTTGATTTTCCTGGCATATTTGCTGCAATGGAAAAACTCGGCTATGACGGTTGGGTCATCGTTGAACAAGATGTGCTGGTTGAAGACCTTGATGCACCACGTCAAAGCGCCCGTCGCAACCGGGAATACCTGCGACGTTTAGGTTATTAGATTAGATGGTGGTAGGGGAAAGATTCAAGGATTCAGCGTAGCGCGATTACAACATTGCATTCAAGCTGAGTACTACTGAGTTCTCACTATCCTTAAGACTATGATGAACGTGAATCTCTAGGCTTAGCCCATTAAAAGCTAAGACCAAGAAGCAGTCACAGCTTTATTTGTATACTTGAGTAAAATAGCCTGACGAGTTAGGTGCAGAGAGATCGTTCGCTCTCACTACACCTAACCTCCTAGATAATTTCTTTAGTTTCTAATGGCTGGTAACCGTTGTTGGATTAAGATCATCAAAAATCACCGTAACATGTTGAGGAAGGCCGTCGATTGTTACGTTAACATTGACCTGCCAGTAGCCGTTTCCTGCCAACTTATACAAGCACATGGTACCGCTCGGATTGCAGCCAACCTTCGTATTAGAAGCTGGAATTCCATTGGGCAAATCGGCTTCTGGAATCCACAGTTCATCTGCTGGCCAGTAAACGAATATGCCTCGATCCGGGCCTTTATGGTTGTAAATCGGTGCTAACCAATCGCCCTCCTGCCAATTGATACGGTCATCGGGTGCTTTGCGGAAAGTAATTACTACCGGAGCTGATGTTCCCGGCGGAATTACAAGCGTCAACAGATTCACCAATTGTTCAAAATTTTGAAATGTGTACGTCTGGCCACCAACTGTCACGGTTCCGGCACAAGGATTACACCCAACAAATGCCTGTACCTGATTATATTCTGCCGCATCAGTGGTCGTACCCGAAAAAATGAGCGTATCATTGTCTCCTGCCACATTGCCGCCTGAGATTACACCTGTTATAGTCGCGCCAGCGACAATCGTCACGGTGTCGTCACCACCTACTGTAGCACCCGTTTCGCCTGAGACGTTGCCATTGACCTGAGCATTACTTCCTATGGTAATGTTGTCGGCTCCACCTATAGACGTGCCCAACCCATTTATCAAGTTGTCACCGGAAACGGAGCCAACAGTGCCATTAATGGTGATGGTATCGTCACCGCCTGTATAGATTGAAGCACCTGTTGCCGCAGACTGAAGATCACCTGCAACCTCACCAGTAACTGTGCCGTTTACTGTGATATTGTCATTACCACCTGAGGCAGTCTGTCCGGTCACATCACCATAAACGTTTCCGGCGCTACCATTAATTACGATGGTGTCATTGCCACCGTTTACCCCGGCGTTTAACAAATCACCAGATACGTTCGCCGAGGTGTTGCCATTAATAGTAATGGTGTCATTTCCTGCTACACCAGCCGAATTCATTGCATTCGGAGCGGTGACGATACCATCTCCGGCCACATCTGTCTGATTGGAACTATCAATGGTAATTTGATCGTTCCCACCGTCACCACCGCCAACAACAGTTTCCGCCGGCGGTGCAGGATTGTTATCGCAAACGATGGTATCAGCGCCTGCGCCACCACCAGACCCCGCGCCACCATTGACCTGGCAGTCAGCCGCAACGGGATACAATAGGGCACCCAAGCCTACCACCAAAATTATGAGAGCCAATGCAATTCGTCGGGTCATAGGAAATGCTCCTCAAACAAGCTAACTACAAATACCCAATATCGTAATATTGGGAGATCAATTTCTCTAATCTCAAAATTCCAATTCTAAATTCTTGATAGCAATCATAAATCAATTTTCCTTAACATAACCTAACAGCACTCCCCCTTGCACACCAACGCATGATTGACAAAGACATCAATAGCGCAATCGATATCAACATCACTGTGGAGGAAATCTGGCCGCAGTTTGGGTGAAATCTACTGGGGAATAATACCGTATCGTTCCGAGTCAAGGAATTTCCTGCTAGATATTCAGTTTGTCTGTGAGATACGAGACGATGATCTCTCATACGATATAATGCGCATACAAAGGTATGTAAATACAAACCAATTTATCACCAACATGTAACAAATTGTTGCGCTCCGATGAATTTTCAGCTATCATACAAATATCAATGTTACAAACAAGTTTGAGTTTGGTATAAAAACTCTTATGATAGGATCTTAACTATGTTGACGACCCAAGATAACCGTCAAATCCTTATTGTTGAAGATGACGAAGACACAGCGGAGGTAGTATGTACCTTGCTTAATGAAGCGGGTTACAACGCTGTAGCAGTTGAGCGTGGCGAGGATGCCCTTAACGAGATCGCATCAACCACGCCAGACCTCGTGTTGCTCGATCTTAATTTGCCAGATATCAATGGACTCGACGTTCTAAAGCAAGTGCGAGAACATTCATTTTTGCCGATGATTGTGGTCAGCGGTTTCGCACGTGAGCGGGACAAAGTAAATGCTCTGGAGGCCGGGGCCGACGATTACCTTGCAAAACCATTTTCGCCTGATGAATTGGTTGCACGAGTAAAGGCCCTCCTCCGCCGAATTAATTGGACACCCCAACCTGAAACCAAACTTGTCGTGCGTCAACTAGAGCTTGATATTCCCCGTAGACAAGTCTTTATTCGGGGCAAGCGGCTCCACCTCACCCCAATCGAATACGGTCTACTTGTAAGTATGATGCGAAACGCCGGACAAATCGTAACGCATGACGAACTTCTGCGCGGAGTGTGGAACGAACGTTATGAAGCAGAATATTCTGTCTTGCGCGTGAATATTTCTCGCCTGCGCCAAAAAATCGAACTCAATCCACGCCACCCCGCTTATATCGTAACCGTACCCGGTCAAGGCTACCGGATGCCCCTCTAAAACAAAACATAAAATTCATTTCGCAACCAACCTGATTCGCCAATCAGGTTGGTTTGTGCTACCCTAACTTAGATTACTTTACGCCTAAAATTAGGGGGCAAGTCGTGCCCGGAGAATACGCGGTTCTCGCGTCAATTTATGACGAAATTGGCATGTCGGATTTGGTAAACCGTCTGACGCCACGCCTCATAGATTACGCTCAACGAATTGACTGGCTTGGACGACGCATTGTCGTGCTTGGATGTGGCACGGGGGCAAGCATAGCCTACTTATCACAATATCCATACACCATAACCGGTGTAGATAATTCGCCAGAAATGTTGGAAGTCGCTCGCGATAAAATAGATACACCTGACCACAGCATCAAATGGCTACAACTTGACATTAGGGATCTTGGAAACCAAATTCCGACAGCTGATTTGGTATTGGCACTCAACGTATTCAATGAACTTAGCAGCTTGCGTGATCTAGAGGCGGTATTTGCCAATGCCCAACGCGTTCTCGAACCGGGCAAATTGTTCATATTCGACATGCTTACCCTACAGGGACTAGCTGAAGCAGGAACACAAGGCGTCGAGATCATTTTTAACGATCCCAAATCACTTAACGTGTTCTCAAGCAACGACTACGATTATGAACGTCAAGTTCAGACAACTGATTATATTATTTACCGGCAACGTAATGGAAATTGGGTACGCAGTGAATCGAAACTCATCCGCCGTGCATTTCCCGTGCAGGCTGTGTCATCGCTCGCTCAACGCAACAATTTCAATATTAGAACGATCATGAATGCTAACTTAGAAGAGATTGAAGTCGGGACAGCACGAACACAACGTGTCATATTTTTTGCTGAGAAATCATCCACATGAATCTCGTATCAGAACAACCGATTTTGAATTTCCCTGTTGACCGGGAACATGTCCGATTGCGACTCGGTGTAGTAGTTCTATTCGTGGCTTTATGGTGCATAAGTTTTGCAATAATCAATGCCTTCATTCCAAGTTCAGGACTAAATATCATTGCCGGACTGATTGCTTTTGGTTTAGCCGCACTTGGCGGACGACTGATCGAACCCCGTTTGAAGCAATTTTGGCCCAGTGGACGCAACTTAAAACTTGACAACAGCGGCGCCTACTTCATAAAAAATGGTCAAATGCAAATAGAAATTAGTGCCACGTCCACAGCCAACGTGCATTATTGGCGTTTTAAAATTCCGCGTCGAGGCAGAATGCCCAAAGGTTGGTACGTGGTCGCCTGCGCCGTGCAGCAAGATGATACTTATTTAGCTGTTTATACTTTTGCTTCCCCGCATAAAGCCGACCAGCTTAATCAAGTGGTGAAATTTACCGATCTCGTTAGTGACAAGTCAAAACCAGATATGGCGAGAACAGAGTCCCTGCGAACTGCCGGAGAACAACGGCGATTACGTACCGCCGAACAACACCGCTGGCACAATGGCGGCGAACTTAGCCACGAGGATTTTGAGCAATTCCTGCACACACTAAATGGTCAATTTCCACTGTGGAATACCTGAAACATATCTTCAATATAGTCGCGTTGATTCTGATGTTCGCGTTGGGCATGCCCTCTGTCGAGGCACAAGTACAGGGCACGCTTACGTTGGCTTCCAGCGTTGCAGGTACATTAGCTGTAAATGACAGACAGATTTGGAGCTTCAACGGCGTCGAGGGTCAAGTAATTTCAATTTCGGCATTGGCTACCACCCCTGACTTTGATCCGGCAATTAGCGTTACTAGCAGTAGTGGAGAAGTCATTATCAGTAACGATGATTATGCCTATCCCGATCATCGTGATGCGATCTTAGAAGCTATGACGCTGCCTCGTACCGACAACTATGATGTGACAGTGACAAGCGTTGGCGGGATGAGTGGAAATTACAATCTGAGCCTGCTGCCGGGTTTCGCCGATCTACAGGATGTTCAAAACTTTAATGGCGACATTAGGTGGCGAGGAATCGGAATTTCCAGAGGTAGTTTTGCACTTGGCAATGATCAAGGGACTTTGACATTGTCTCTTGAAGGCCCAAATGATATTGAAGTGGTCACTAATCCACAGCAGTTGCCATTTACAGATTATTTCGCCCAGGTGTCGGTTAAGGTAGTTACAGGGCGCGAAGGATGGATTGCCACATTGACGGGGCGGCAACAAGAAAACAGCGATTTTTACAGCCTGAATATCAACAATCAAGGGCAGTGGCAGTTCAAAGTCCAGCAAAACGGCGAAAGCCGCACATTGCGGGATTGGACGACACATCCTGCAATTGTAGGCGGTAAAACAGATTTCACACTAGGCATGCTGGCAAATGGAAGTGGATTTGATTTCTTTTATGACAATGTTTTTTTTGGTCGTGTAATCGACTCTAGTCTTCCAGCCGTAGGTCGAATTGGATTGGGGGTGGGCACAACCTCATCATTGACCAGTCCAGTTCAAGTAGCGTTTGATGATTTGACAATTACTGCTCCGCACCTTGTCGAGGGCAAGCGTATCATTCCACAACAACTTATTATCGGCAGTCCCGCTGCTACTATCCGCGAATTACAACGTCGCGGCCTAGTCCCTCCACAGGGTGAGTTAGCCTTAAATGTCAGTGAAAGTTTTGTCGAGTCACAACGGCCGGGAGTGGAGGACTTGTGGCTGGCACGTGGAAGCCAATTCAGTACTTTCGTTCTGGCAAGCAGTCTTGTGCGGCAAGCAGCCACCGAAGGGACAAGCGGCTGCGGCTTGACTTTTCATCTCGAAGACGACACGCACTACACCTTAGCTTATATAGACCAGCTGGGGGGATATGGGGTTTCTCAGCGAGTCGGTGACACATTCTTGCCCGGCATTTTTGGGGAAAATCCTGAAATAGCGGGCAACACACACAAACTCATGGTAATCGTGCAACCCGATAACCTTCTTTTCTATATTGACGGCCTCTATGCTGGTTCATCTGCGACAGAAAAGCTAACCGGTGGCGTAGGCAACGCTGTGGTCAATTTCGATCCTGTTCGGACATCCTGCCAATTTCAAGAAACATGGGTCTGGAATTGGGAAAATTAACCCATTACCAACATCTACGTACAGTGATTGAGTCGTATATACTTTTAAACAAATAAGGGAACGTGATGCGACCGCTTGAGGAAGCCATTCTACGGACGGTACTTTATGCTGATGTGTTCAGCTTTCCGATGAAAGCGGACGAAATTCATCATTACCTGATCGCGGACGAACCATTTAGTTTAGCTGAAATTGAACAAACGCTACTAACTTCGACTTCGCTTAAGCGGCATCTTGAACGTCACGACCAATACATCTTTTATAAGGGACGACATCACCTAATTGAGATCAGAGTTGCCCATGAAAAAGCGTCTGAAGTATTATGGAAACAGGCCATAACATGGGGTAAGTTGCTGGCTCGCCTCCCATTTGTACAGATGGTGGGATTAACTGGGGCACTCGCTGTCCGTAACGCAGCAGATGGTGACGACGATCTGGATTTCCTTCTAGTGACACGCGCAAATCGGGTGTGGATTGCACGGGCGTTCGCTATTCTCCTTGTACGAATGGCGCGTTTGGTAGGAATAACCCTGTGTCCAAATTATGTACTCGCAGAAACATCCCTTTATCAAAATAGGCAAGATATTTTTACAGCACATGAAGTCGCTCAAATGATTCCTTTACATGGGCAGGATATATACCGACGTTTTAGAGAGGAAAATGATTGGGTCTATGATTATTTGCCAAACGCGCTTGATCCCTTTTTTGATGAAGTCGAACAGAAATTAGGTTTAGGGGCGAAAATCGCGAAGGGATTTTTAGAATTTGGACTAGGGGGACGACTTGGTAACATGATGGAACGTTGGGAATATCGGCGCAAATTACAGCGATTCTCTAAGGATTTACAAACACCGTTTTCCTCCGCCCGTTTAGACCATACACAAGTCAAAGGGCATTTCAACGACCACGGTCATCCAGTCTTGCGCGACTACCATGCCCGCCTCCGAAATTGTGGCTTAGAAAGCCAACCGATGGCATTAACGGGAGACTAGACGATGACAACCCAGCCCAAAGCACAAGGCGCAAAATTGGATTTTAGCGGTGATATGACATATGGGGACTATCTATCGCTTGATGCTGTGTTACATGCTCAACATCCCCTGTCTGAAGACCACAATGAGATGTTGTTTATCATTCAGCATCAAACCAGTGAATTGTGGATCAAACTAATGCTGCACGAACTGAATGCGGCTCGGCGACAGATAGTTGCAGATGATTTGCAACCGGCTTTTAAGATGATGGCGCGGGTCTCACGAATTATGGAGCAACTAGTAAGCGCGTGGGATGTTCTCTCAACCTTAACACCCAGCGAGTATAGCAGTTTCCGCCCATATTTGCGGCAGTCATCGGGTTTTCAGTCATATCAATATCGGCTGATTGAGTTTGTGCTTGGCAACAAAAACGAAGTCATGATTCGCCCTCATCGTCATCAGGCTGAACTCGCTGAGATTCTACAGATAGAGCTGGAAAAACCTTCGCTTTATGATGAAACGCTGCATTTTCTGTTTCGTCGGGGCATGGAGATTGATAAGCAAGTACTTGAACGAAACTGGACACAACCATACCAATCACATCCTTCGGTTGAAGCTGCATGGTTAACTGTTTACGAAAACCCATCCAAATATTGGGATCTATATGAGCTAGCGGAAGAATTGGTTGATCTGGAGGACAATTTCCGGCAGTGGCGTTTTCGGCATATGACGACTGTAAAGCGAATCATCGGCTATAAACGTGGAACAGGCGGCACATCGGGAGTTGGATATTTATCCGAAGTGCTCAATACCGAGTTATTTCCCGAATTATGGAAAGTCCGCACCTCGCTCTAGGAGTTGAGAACATAAAATGTCATTTCATTTAGACCATGTCGTCATCGCCGTGCACGATTTACAACAGGCGATGACAGATTACCGCGAATTAGGGTTCAATCCTGTGTATGGCGGCGAGCATGTTGGAGGCAAGACACATAATGCGTTGATTGTGTTTGAGGACGGCACATATCTGGAATTGCTAGCACCTACCTCACCTGCACTACTCACTAACGTCGATCCTAATGACCAAACCAACTTTATGTTTTTATTTGCCGGTGGTGAGGGATTAGTAGCTTTTGCATTAGGTTCAGATAACTTGGAAGCTGATGTAGCAGCCATGGAGCTACGTGGAGTAGCGATTATGCTCCAACCACCAAATGGACGCGCGCGACCTGACGGCCAGCAGCTTGCATGGCGATCAGCCATGCTTAACGACGGCTCAATGCTCCCATTCTTTATTCAAGACATCACACCACGCACACTGCGAGTACCGAACGATCCTACCATCACAACCCACGCCAATGGGGTCAAAATGATCACTGAGTTGACTATATCCACGTCATCACTCGCAGAAAGTCTTCCGTATTATGAAACGCTGTTGGGGGAAGAATTCAATCGCTCCGCGCATGACGGCAAAGTGATTAGCGAACCATGTAAATTATCACTGATTGAAATGGATGTCGCAACACATACACTATCTAATCGCGCACAAAAAACGTTCGCTGTGCAATTGTCCCACTTGACACTTGGCACCAGTGCACCTGTCGGCAAAGTTGCAGAGCTTGACCGTAGACTAACGCACAATGTTGATCTGGCATTAATCTAATTTTAGTGGAATCAAAAGAGGCGAACTAGTGGTTCGCCTCTTTTGATTTATGAACTGATTCTATTTCTTCATGACCGCGCCAAGCGAGTCACATGACGGACAACTACCACCCGGGCGGATCATTCCGTATCCACCAATTGGGTCATCCGCTGTAAAGAACGGATAGTCCACATTCCAGACGATCATGAGACGCACTTTCCCGCTGGTCGCAGACAAAGTCGCGGCTTCCGCCAACCATGCAGTCTGTTGAGCTACAGTCGTGTTTTGTGCCCAGGCAAAATTAGAAGGCAACGGTTGGTTATAACCTTCAGCAGTCAGATAACCAAGTTCGGTCCAACACACCTGTTTGCCAAAGGGAGAATAACCACGGTTGAGCATCGAACCAAAGAAATAGGTCGGATAACTGCCGCGCGGATCGCCGCTCGCTTGTGAAGGCGCAATGATGCCTTCATTGTAGTGCAGCCCAACGCAATCCATATATTGCCCAGCGCCCGCCTGTGCCATCTGTTGCATGAACGTATCATCGTTGCAGCCCTGAGCCGTACAACCGGCTGTCCCGAAGAAACCCGTAGGCGCAGGAGCCGCGCTAACTACAATCGTATTGGGATTCTTCGACTTAATGGCATTAAAGGCCAATGCCAGCATCTTTGTATACGAACCACCGTTGATTTGCCCAGCAGGCCATTCGCGATCAATATTGGCTTCATTCCAGACCTCAATAGCATCAGCGCCTAATGAGGCGGCACCGCCGAGATAGCCAGCGAAAGCAGTGTTGAAACCGTCGAAGTTGGCAGCAAGTTGATCTTTATTACCAACGACACTCAACAAAATCTTAAACCCGTTGGTATGAGCCACATTGATGATGCCCGTGACATTGCTAGGATCATCGCCTTGGTTATAGCGAACCTGTTGTTTAACCCATGTCATACCAGCGCGCTTCATATTTCCCAGCGTAGCCAAGCTCATTTCAAGCGCATGACCACCTCAACTCAAATCCACCGACAGCGGCACTGCCCGCTACAGGCGGCGGCAGGTTGGGATCGGGCGTACCGGCGGCAACAACTGGTGTTGTGGTAGTAACTACTTTGTCACAAATCGCCAATTGTTTGAGGTCATAGCTGATACGTGCTTGATACACATCACCACGTAAACTGGTAATCGTATATGTCCAGCCAAAATAAATTGGGCGATAGCTGGTGATGTCCTCTAGTTCGCGGCAGCCGTCTAAACCGCCGTCGTTCCACTCACTTTCCTCAAATTCCCAAGCTTTAACTAGGGTTAAATCAACTGAGCGAGCTTCTTCAATAGCATCGCGCACCGCTGAAAAGCCGCGCCAAATGGGATCATTCGGGGTTGCGGTAGGGACACCCTGAGCCAGCGCAGTTGAATTGAGGGGAAGCGAAATCGCTAACACCAACAATGCCAACATAAAAAAGCTGGTCAATCCCACTACGGGTCGTAAATATCGCTGCATTCGTTATTCTCCAAACTCGTCAAATTATGGTCAGTTCCAGCCATGAACGGCGCAGACTGGCAACGAAGTCTAATACATGGAAGGTGATTTTACCAAATGTAGCGGTAGGGGTGTAGGGCAATATGGTGCTCTCAAGTTCAGGGCGGAGGCAAAGCGTGGGGTAAGCGACAGGAACCGAACCAGCAATAAGCGTAGGGAACGCTTTTGTAAAATAGTTCCCTACACATTTCGTCACTACCCTAATGCAGTCTGCATTTCGCGGCGCACTATCTCAAAGCGTTCCCACATCGCCGGATTGCCTTGCGCTTGCAACTGCTGTTCGACAGCTTCCAAAGCGCCAAATAACGACTCGCCAAACTCCCCTGCTCGTTCGGCGATCATAGAACGAACCGTTTCATCTGAAGGCGTATTGAGCAATTCATTAATGAAACGCAGCTCAGGAGGCATACTAGCTTGCAATTTTTCGACAACGCGCTGATAGATATCCTTGAGCTTGGCACTAGCACTGAGGTCAGTACGGCGTTCAGCTTCCGCAATATTGGCTGATAGCACCTGCATGAAGGTGTAATCAATGAGGTTTAGATTGGCTTCAATCACTTCATTCGGGTTGGGGGCACTTAATATGACGCGCAGCAATCCTGCCGCTTCTTGCATTGCCATCTGCGCCTGCTGGTCAACCATAGCAGCCAATTGTAAAAGCGTATCCCTAAGTGATTCTAACGCCTCGCGATCAGCGGCAGGCTGCTGCCCAACATATGCGGTCATCTCTTGGAAGAATGTGTAATCGAAAACCGGGCGCACCAAGCCGACAAGTGCCTGCAAACGATGTTCATCTCCTGAATACCGGATTGCCAGTTGGAGAAAATCCGCCCTTGTGGCATCCTCACCTAAAGAATTCACTTCATCCGCCACTTCAGCGATAGCAGCCTCCTGATTCTCATTTTGCTGAATCAGTTCCCTGCCAAAGGTTGAAAGTTCGATGATCTGGTTCTGTACTTCGGCTAGTTGCCGGGCAACGGCTTCTTGTCCCTGACTGGCGAGCTGCTGAATGAGCAATGACATGGTTTGTATGAACTGTGAATCAATCTTGTCATCATTTTGCCGCACAAGGTCTGGCAGCAAATCAGGCGGTGATTGGATCATTGTTTCAACCAGCTTCACCCGATCACGCTGCGCCTGCATCATTTCTGGAGTTACACCATCGGCTTGTAAAATTTGGTCAATTAAGCCCTGCATGGTGAGTGCCGAGCGCGGTTGCAACATGTAAGCCTTGAATCCACCCTGAGGCAAATTGGCGGTTATTTCACGCATGAGTTCGCCAATGGCCTTCTCTTGAGCATCTTTGGGGAGTCCCAATTCTATCGGAACATAAGAGATGAGAAGTTCTTTGGACGCATCATGATATAACACAGGTGTCAAAACAGTGTTCGGCGTTCCACAATTGGGACACGGGAAGATGTTACTGTTCCCCCCTAAAAGGGCAATTTTCGCCTGTGGATTTTCTGCCACATCAATGACACTCTGAACAGTTGCACGAAAAGGCTGCCGACACTGTACACATTGAATAGTCGTTTGGATAGTTTTAGCCAAATTTCAACTCCAAAATATATGTGATCTATAGCGGTAAAGTGAAATAAAAAGTTGCCCCACTACCGGGTTTGCTTCTCACCCAGATTCTGCCCCCATGAGCTTCGACCAACGCGCGGGCCAAATACAACCCTAACCCGGTACCTTGCGTTTTCTTCGCTACCGGGCCATCGACACGATAAAAACGCTCAAACACGCGCTCCAACTCATCTTCTGGAATGCCAACGCCCTGATCACGCACGTATATCGTGACGACGTGCTCATCGACCTCACCACCAATGGTGATTGTACCACCATCCGGCGAATACTTAATAGCATTACTAACGAGATTATCAAGTACCTGACGTAGGCGAATTTCGTCAGCCTGAATACCGGGAAAGTCAGGCGAAAAGCTCAGTTTAAACTTATGTTTTTTCGTCTGGGTTTTAAAACGCTCTACGACACTTTTTGCCAGTTGATCAACTTGTACGTCGTCAAGGTCTAGCTGCATTCGTTCAGCCCGGAGTTTACTGGCTGCCAATAGGTTCTCAATGAGCGCCGTAAGTCTATCCGATTCATCCTCAATTACCGCTAGGCTGTTACGAATGACTTCTGGCTCCCAGTCCGCGTCTTCACGGCGCAATGTCCCTACATAACCTTTGATGATAGCGACCGGTGTCTTTAATTCATGAGACACGGTTGATATAAATACGTTTTGCATTTCCTGTGCGCGGCGGAAATTCGTAATATCGCGGACATTGGCGACAATGTTGGTCAATTCGCCTTCGTCCGAAAGGAGTGGCGCATAGGTGATACCCACACTAAGGGTTAGTCCATCACGCCGTAATAAATCTCCTTCGACATAAAGTGTAGATGGCACAGACTCGTCATTATTATGCTGGGGCCAACCCTCGGTCAACGCCTGTTGTAAATTTTCTTTTTCTAGGCGCTTCCATGTAATCACTGTGTCATGATCTTGCCCTAAAGCATCCTGTATCCGCCATGCAGTCATGCGCTCTAAAGCCCGATTAAAGCCCAATATACGGGTTTGTGGATCGAGCATCATCACGCCGTCAGCGCTGTGATCTAAGATCGCGGCTAACTGCTTGCGTTCGTAAGAAATACGGGCATAAAGTTGCGCATTGTGAACCGCGATAGCAGCTTGATCGGCAAAACTCTGCAATATCTGCTGGTCGTTGGCAGTTGGTTGTACCCAGTACGAACGAAAGATAATGAGTAGGCCGACAGGTTCCTCGGCGATAACAAGCGGCAAAAACAACGACTGGCGCAGCGTCCGATCCAGCGAGATAGCCATCTGGTTGAGTTTAGTGTTAATAAACTCACGATCTTTACCCCACCCTGCACTGCCTACCAATTCATCCAAGCGCTCATTCAGTTCAGGCATCATATTGCTGTCTACACCGGAGGTAGCGCGCAGGGTGTAATGATCATTGGGGTCGCGTAACGCAATGAGACCAACCTGCCCTGCTAACATGACCGTTGAGGCGTTTAGCACCAAACGTAAAACTTCCCCCAGATCGAGCTGGGCGGTCATCGCGCGAGAGATTTCAAGCAAAAAGTCTCGCTGGCGCACACGAAAGTCAGGTAGCATTAACATTCTGGAATTGTATCACTGAACTGATAGCGATTATAGAAGTCCAAACGATTTCTATTACATTTCTTACAAATATCGTTTCACTAGTGACCTAAACGTGCGGCTGTCTCCGCAACATCCATGTGACCGCCTTCAGTTGCTACTAAGGAAGCAGCGCCAAAGATACCAACGTTGTCGCCCAATGCTGCTGGCTCGATCCGTAATTCACGCCAATAGGAGTCGTCCTGCGTATGCTGCTGGATTGCCGCACGCATAGGTGCAAACAGCATTTCACCCAAATTCATGGCTACGCTCCCGCCGATCACTACCATTTCCGGGTTGAACAGATGTAGGAACGTCACCATGCCCAGGCCAAGAACTCGACCCGCATACTGCACCACTTCTTGCGCAAGTTTGTCGCCCTGCTGAGCAGCCTGACCGACAACAGCGCCGGAAATCTGAGATAGATCACCTTTTACCATTTCGGTTATTGCTGTTGTCGCACCAGCCTCAATCTGCCTGCGCGCTCTTTGGGCCAGTGCCGGGCCAGCGGTCTCCAATTCAAGTGACGACACTTTGTCGCCTGCGATCATAATAATATGACCGCCTTCAGCACCGAGTCCAGCCGCCCCCAACAGCATCTTCCCATCAATTATCATACCCGTGCCGATGCCCGTACTGACCGTTATATAGATGACATGACGGAAACCTTTGGCAGCGCCCAACACCGTTTCAGCCAGAGCAGCCACATTGGCATCATTGCCGAGATATACAGGCACTTCAAACTCGTCTTGGAGAATTTGGGCCAGAGGAACATTGTGCCAGCCGGGTAAATTAGCCGCCATCACTATGACACCCGTATTAGGATTCAACGGGCCGGGTGAGGAAATGCCTATACCAACCACTTTTGAGTCATCATCCGGCCATACACTGCGGACTAAGTCCTTCATACGGGATAGTGTGGACTCCAAGCCTTTGTTGGCTTCCGTGAGAATTTCACGGCGGAGCTGAATATCAAAGATGCTGCTTAGCCTCGCGGCGCGGATGCGTGTGCCGCCTAAATCAACGGCAATCAAGACTTCGTTCATGTGCCAAACTTCTCCAATTGAGGGTCATCAGGATAATTATCAATGACTACGGTTGAACGCATGTTCAGCATTAGTTAAAATTGGTATGCCTTGCGATCAAACTCCGTTCACAATATAGGAAATTTCTATGGCGCGTGTTACGCCGTTACGCCAACAATATCTCGATATCAAAAAACAATATCCAGATTGTATCTTATTTTTCCGACTCGGCGATTTTTACGAGACTTTTGATGCTGACGCCGAAGTCGCAGCACGAGAACTTGATCTGGTACTCACCGGGCGCCCGGTCAGCAAAGAAGAGCGCGTCCCGATGGCCGGGGTTCCGCACCATGCACTGGAATCATATGTTGCCAAGTTGATTGAGCGCGGATACCACGTTGCGGTGTGCGAGCAAATGAGCGAACCGGACGGCAAAGGTATTGTCGAGCGCGAGGTGACACGGGTTATCACTCCCGGCACGATCATCGAACCAGAACTGCTGGTCGAAAATCAGTCCAATTACCTGCTCGGAATTCTACCGATTGGTGATGTTCAAACAGGCCAATGGACACGGGCGGGACTGGCCTACGCTGATATCTCAACGGGTGAATTCGCGGCTACCCAACTAGAGGGCGACAACTGTGGCGTGCTGGTACTGGAAGAACTGGCACGGCTTGGCCCTCGTGAAGTCATTATGCCCGCCAGTTGGGTGGAACGAGGTGTGTCATTTCCACAGGGTGTCCACCTCACCTCAGTGCAGGACTGGCGCTTTGATAAGGGTACTGCTGAAAACGCGCTGACCCAGCATTTCCGCACGCGAACACTTGACGGCTACGGACTGGGTGAAATGCCTGCGGCGGTGCGGGCTGCAGGGGCGGTACTACAATATGTGCGGGACACGCAGCGCAGCAGCCTGTCGCAGCTCACAACCATCCGCGCTTATTCAACCGCCAGCTTCATGGTGCTTGACCCGTTCACACGGCGTAACCTCGAACTGACTGAAACCATCCGCAGCCGCAAAATTGAAGGCAGTTTACTGAGCATCCTTGACCGCACGGTGACAGCGATGGGCGCTCGACTCCTACGCTCATGGATCAGCCAGCCACTGCTGGAACTGAACCGCTTGAACGCACGTTTGGACGCGGTAGAGGGGCTAGCGAGCAGCGAGGTACTGCGGGCAGAACTGCACGACGCGCTGAAGGGCATCTCCGATATTGAACGGCTGACGAACCGGTTACTGGTTGGCAAGGCGGGGCCGCGCGACCTGCTGGGGCTGAAGGCCAGCCTCGATTTTATCCCGCATATTCAGCAGTTGATTGAACCTGTTCCAGCACTGACGGCGCTCATCAAGACGATGCACGCCTGTGACGACGTGAGCGAGCATATCAACCGGGCGATCAGCGAAGACCCGCCTGCGGTGCTGAACAGCATTGGTGCGATACGTCCGGGTTACGCACAAGAGTTAGATGACATTCTGAACGCCACCCGTGACGCGCGGGACTGGATTGCTAACCTTGAACCACAGGAACGGCGACGAACGGGCATCGCCAGCATCAAGGTGGGTTACAACAAGGTTTTCGGCTACTACATCGAAGTGAGCCACGCTAATGTGGAAAAAGTGCCAGACGATTACATTCGCAAGCAGACGCTGGTGAATGCCGAGCGCTATATCACGCCGGAACTCAAAGAATATGAAACGCTGGTGCTGAACGCTGAAGAAGAAATCCTGAAAGTCGAAAAGGAATTGTTTGAAGGGCTGTGCCGCGACATCGGGCAGGCTGCACCGCGCCTGCTGCAAACGGCGAAGGCTATCGCGCATCTGGATGCGTTCCTTTCACTGGCGGAGGTGGCAGTGCGGGAAGGTTATACCCGCCCTGCCCTGACAGAAGATGACCTGCTGATTATCAAGGACGGGCGGCATCCAGTGGTGGAACGGCTGCTGGATGACGGAATCCGCTATGTGCCGAATGATGTGCATTTCGACAGCATGTCGCGGGTTCATATCATCACTGGCCCGAATATGTCGGGGAAATCCACCTACATCCGGCAGGTGGCGATTATCACCCTTCTGGCGCAGATCGGCAGCTTTGTGCCAGCCGATGAAGCGACGATTGGGCTGGTTGACCGCATCTTCGCGCGCATCGGAGCGCAGGACGAAATCCACGCCGGGCAAAGCACCTTCATGGTGGAGATGGTGGAAACGGCGCGGTTGCTTTCGGGCAGCAGCCGGCGCAGCCTGCTGATTCTGGACGAAGTAGGGCGAGGTACTTCGACCTATGACGGGCTGGCGATTGCGCGGGCAGTGGTGGAGTATATTCACAATAATCCTCGCTTGAACTGCCGTACTTTGTTTGCAACCCATTATCACGAACTGACCGAACTGCCGAACATCCTGCCGCGCACGCGCAACTTCAACGTGGCCGTGAGCGAAGAAGGTGAGAATGTCGTCTTTTTGCACAAAGTTATTCCGGGTGGGGCAGACCGGAGCTACGGGGTGCATGTGGCACAGCTAGCCGGGATGCCACGACCAGTGGTGGAACGCGCCCATGAACTGCTGCACCATCTGGAAGCGCAAGGGAGCGATTTCAAACTGCCGAGCGCTGTGCCTGCCGCTGCTCCAACGCCGAAGCAGAAAGCCCGCGAGGAAGCGGGACAACTGGCGATGTTCGGCGCGACGTCCAACCCGGCGGTGGAGGCGTTACGCAAGCTGGAGGTGGATAACCTCAGTCCGCTGGAAGCGCTGACCAAACTCTACGAACTGAAACGGATGGCAGGGGAGTGACGGTGAACCAATTAAACCGCCAAGACACCAAGTTCGCCAAGACCAAGCACTTGAACCGCAGAGACGCAGAGAGCGCAGAGTCCAGACAGAGAGCGGTTATTTTCAGAACAGGACACAGAGACAAGGGATGAAAATCAAATCGACAAGATCATAGTGATTCAAGTTGCATAATTCCCGCTGCATGGCACGGCGGGAACAGGGAAGCGAACCGCTGCAATGCCACAATTAGCGGGCAGGAACAGGGGAGACAGGCGCTGCAATGGCGATAGTGCAGCGGTTGGCTCGCTGATGGCTGCCGCGTCGTCGTCGGAAGATAGTTCTGAGGACTGAATGCCGAGTACCGAGGGAAGGCCAATGCAATTGAACCACAGAGTTGGGTTGATAGTTGATGGTTCATGGTGGGTGGTCAAAGCCAATCGCTAACGGCTAAGTGTTCAAGACTATCGTAGCACAAAAGTTCAGTTTTAGGGTGACCATTTGGTCTCTTTTTCGAGGCAATCTCACTAACCATTTTAGGGGGAAAAGATTGTTAAGACGGTTGGTGGATGGTTGGGAAATGGTTTGTTGGGGGAAAAGTTGCCATTTACCCGATGCCAGTTTCCAGATGAGAGGCGGGAGGATATACGCGCCAAGGCGCTAATCCTCTCCTACCCCAAAGTGGCCGCCGTTTGGGAAAAAAATTGCAAGAATTACTCGCTGATAAGCGGCAGTATCACCAGTTATTTGTTGGACATTCAGCGAACCGGAGTGTCTACGCCCGGCGGGCTGCACGTCGTCCTGAGCGAGACGCAAGGCGCGGCTGTGACACGCCATGTCCACAGTCTGCGCGGCATCCACGCCCACAAGGATGCAGGCGGGAATTGGGAATGGCCGCTGCAAGACGGGCTGGGCAGTGTGCGTGAGGTGGTGGATAACAGCGTCGCCGTCCTCGAAAGTCGTAACTACGACCCGTTTGGCGCTGGTTTCGGGAACAAGGGAACGAGCCAGACAGCTTATGGATTTACCGGAGAGCAAACGGATGGAACGGGTCAGGTTTATTTAAGAGCAAGATACTACAATCCAAGCATAGGTATTTTTACTGGACTTGATCCTTTTGGCGGAATTGCTTCAAGACCTATGAGTTTGAATGGATATAGTTGGGTTGAGGGCAATTCTCCAAACGATGCTGTTGGCGAACTCATCTTCCACAACCGCTACAGCTACGCCAACAATAATCCGGTCAACATTGTAGACCCCAGTGGGATGATTGGTGAGAGGCCACAGCATTTTGCGAGTTGTGTAGGCTTCAATATCTCTTTGCCAATATGCCCCGATCCAGACCTTCCGTTCTGCGGACTCACGCTACCACCGGATTTATCCTGTCCGCCAAATAACCCGTTCTGCAATTTTACTTTACCGGAGCAACCGGATTGTCCGTTTGATACACCGTTCTGCACGGGTTCTATACCAGGTAGCCCGCTAGACCGCTTGACGAATGAACAGTTGTCTGCAATGTGCAAAGCAGGAAAAGGCAACTTTAATGCAGCATGTCGGGAACTGCTTTGGAGATGCAACCAGAAAATCGTGCCGGCGGTGGGCGACATAGGCCCGTGTATAGCTCGTAGCACATGCGATTCCACTCGGCATAATGAGCTTCAAAGAAAGGTAGATTTGGCATGTTCAATACCACGCGCGTGCAATTCGTTAACACCTTGCCCTATCATCTTTATCAATTTGACATTGATACAGAATTGTTTAATCCGTAGGTACGCAATCGTTGATGAGTGCTTCCAAGGGGTTGCAGATGATACTCATGTGAATACTATAATTAACGAAGAAATTGCGTATGAAACCTGTATCACGGAGATGACACGGACAACCGGCAGTGGAAGGCCATGTGCCCAACAACACCTTCCAGGAATCCTTGTATAACACATGATCTCGCGGAGCGGTTTAGAGAAGTGCAACAAATCTGAACCGCTCGACACCCCTATCTTGTTAGAAACTGTTCGAGGAAGAATTATGACTGAACAAGTGCGTGCAACAGTAGCTCAGAAAATTGAAACCGCTTTTTCAGATACGGTGTACCCAGGAGATGGCAACATTTGCCATGATCCTTATCAAGGGGTGCAAGAAGATTTCAGGGGCAAACATTGGAAAGACTTATCGCTCAACTTGATAATCCGACACAGGGACAAGATACCTTCACTAACCCCTGAAGCCTTTCATTTTTACTTGCCGGCTTTTATGAATGCGGTGTTATTTCATTACGACGAAGTTGATACACTTCCTATAAATGTTATGACTGGTTTGACACCCCCCACGCATGAAAGCCAAGACCGCTGGCCTATGAACAATCTAATGCATGGCTTCCTAAGAAATGTTGAAGGATTTAGTGTCCAAGAGAGGATAGCCATTCTTGCGTTCTTGGAAAGCTATTCTCAGTTAGTCCCTGAACAGATTGCGGTCGGTGAACTGAAATTATTAGACAGAGCAATTGCATACTGGAAATCTGAATATAAGTGAGCGGAATAAGTACTTTTTGTTGTTACCATGCGGCATCTTGACTTGGTCCGACGGATGTTTAAGGTAAACTCCGGCACAAACGCCTCTCACAAGAGAAAGGCTGTGCCGTATGTCCCTGCAAACCCGCTCCATCCCACCTATTCCCGAATTGACTGCCTCAGTCGCCCGCCGTGCCTTCCGCAAAGGCAATGTCTACAAGCAGATGCGCGTAAAAGTTAACTGAAATGGAACGTTTTCTTGCTATCAAAAGTTAACTGAAAAGGTCTGTTATTCTGCTATCATTTGATAGCATGGAATACGTTTTTGGTTAATTTCCGCGTGTTTCACATAAAGCTTATCATCCGCCATGTGGGATTGGGTTCCCGGTACAAGTTGTACTCACAAACAAAAAAGAGGCAATGAGCCCCTTTTCAGATTGCGGTTAAACTGCGTGCGTTAGTTCTTGGCCGGCGCTAGGGTCGGCGAGACGGCTTCCGGGCGCGGTTCGGGGATGACCAGTTCTTCGCGCGTGAGCAGTCCTTCGGAGGCCAGTACATGGTTAAAGGCGACGATGGCGACCTCGATCATGTGCAGGTCGGGCTGGCGGGTGGTGAGGTGCTGCAGGGCCAAGTTGGGTTTGACGATGATGCGAATGATGGGGTTGTGGATATTGCGGGCGGTGAAGCGCAGCAGTTCGTAGGCAATGCCCGCCACCACCGGAATGAGGATGACACGCGACAGGATAAGCAGCAAAAACGGTGGACGCCCCAAGAGCGAGAAAATGAACACGGCGACAAAGACGACAGTCAGCAAAAAGGCTGTGCCGCAGCGAGGGTGTTCGATGGGATACTTGGAGACGATTTCCGGCGTGAGTTCATCCCCCGCTTCGTAGGCGTTGATGGTTTTGTGCTCTGCGCCATGATAACCAAAGAGGCGCTTGACATCCGGTATGCGACCAATGAGCCAGATATAGCCGATGAGAATAGTAAGCTGAATGACACCTTCGATCAGGTTGATGACGAGCGGGCCAATGTTAAATTGTGACGAGGTGGCAACAGGCGCTTCTACCGCGGGTGAAGCAGCGTTAGCAGATTCGCTGGCCTCTAGTGCGGGCGTGGCTTCGGTAGGGGCAGTTGACGTAGCCGCAGGTGCTTCAACCACATAGGATGTGCTGAGGCCAAGGGCGTGTCCGATGCCGGTAGCGGCGGTGGTGGGCAGCAGGAAGAACAGACCGACGCCAAAGATGAGGGAAATGGCAATAGTCGCCCAACCAATCGGGCCATTGAAGTTAATGTCCTCTTCTTCGCCAATGGCAACATCCGCCGCCCACATGAGGGCGCGTGTGCCCAAGCCGAGTGCGTCCCACAGGCCGATGACACCACGCAGGAAGGGTGTTTTGGCGATGCGACCACGATACAAGGTGGCGTTCAAGGGCTGTTCGTGGACGACAATCTGACCGTTGGGGTCACGGACGGCGATAGCGGCGTTGTGCGCGCCGCGCATCATGACGCCTTCAATAACAGCCTGTCCGCCGTAGGAGAATTTGATTTCCCCTTTGGCGTTCACCCGTTCAGTATTCTGGTTGGTGGGAGCGTGATAACCGTTTTCAGACATTACGACCTCTTCAAAATATAGATTCTGTACCAGATAGTAAGTGGGGTTGCCCCCGCCAAACCCCTACGAAAAATTCAAATCCACTGCGCCAGAGGGGGTGAGTTCCGATACCGTCCCTGCCCCATCCGCTTGCATCAACACCTTCACATCGCCGCCGACAGCGCAGCCATCCACTTTATTGCACTTCGCGCCGCTAAGTGTCAGGGTATATGCCCCGTCAGTTGGCTGCATGATCACGGCATGCCCGTACTGGTCAAGCACATCGGCGTTACTACCTGCAGCCGTCACGCGAAGTTCAGCGGGTTCGGCAGTGCGGGCCCATGCGACAATGATCTGCTGACCATCGCTCCGCGTAAGCCGCGCGGCATCCACGGTGTCGCTACGGGCGAATTCGGCACGGGTCACATCGGCAAATTGGCGAATGACCATTTTCCACGCATCGAAGGCCGGACGGCGCGAACCATCGGCCCGCAGCAGGCCAAAGGTTTCGCTTTCAGGCGGCAAGTTCCAATCATAGAATTTGTAAACTGCGATACGCTCCGCACCCGCCGCAAGGCCAGAAGCAGCGGACTGAACCAAGAAAGCGGCCTGCTGGTCAAGATCAATCTGATACTGCGGGCGCACCACCGGCCACAATGGATCGGCGGTCGGCGCAGCATTGGTTTCGTTAATCCAGATGCGCTTGTCAGTCAATCCGTATTGATCGAGCAATTGGCGCGTTTGCCGCACAATATCATAAACGGTTTCGGTGCGGAAATAAATGTGGAGACTGACAATATCGAAGTAATAGGCGTTGGCGGGGGCGTCGGGGTCGGCTTTGATGCGCTCCAAGAGGCGATCTAGGTAGAGACGGCGTCCGGTGTTGACATCATGCCAGTAGGTCGTGCCAGCCAGCAAAATTTCGGCGGCAGGGTTGCCTGCTTTAAGCGCCAGATAAGCCACTTTGAGCATCTGAAAGTAATCATCCAAGCTGCCCTCAAACTCAAAGCCGTAGGTTTCGCGGGTGATGTCCGGTTCGTTCCAGATAATGAAGCGGCTGACCCCACGCGGTGCGTAATATTCGGCGCTGCGGCGGACAAATGACGCCCACACATTAGCAGGGTCATCAACGGGTAGATACAGGCCGCGCGGCACACCAGCGCCGGGCGTGCCGTCGGTAGCCCATGCGGGAGTGTGCTTGAAGATGGCTACCACCTCGCGGTTGCAGGCGCGGGCGGCGGCCAACCAGCGGTCATCTACGTTGAGGGTGTACCAGTCGTCAGGGCCAGTCGGTTGATGTTCCGACCAATCGAAGATGATGCGCTCCCAACCCGCGCCGAGTTCGCAAACTTGGTCGGGCAGCCAAAAGCCTTCGACCACACCAAAGTTATTGGCGGGGATGACGGGCTGGGCATCAACATCGAACACAGGCAAATTGAACAACAGCACCAATGACAATGCGACGCAGCTAAACCGCAGAGACGCAGAGAATTTAACCATCAGTCGCTCGACCCAGCGGGGCGGACGTCTTGCAAATTGAGTTGCAGGCTGCGGTGATTGTTCCACTCATTGATTTCGAGCTGGAAAGCAGCATCAATGCGGGAGGGTATATGATCGTTCCATTCGCCTAGGCCAAAGCCGATGGCATCCAATGAAGGTAAGCCTGTGCGCGCCAATTTGAGCTTGAGGTGATTGCCGTCTTTGCCCACTGTGCGCGACTCGACCACGCGCAAATTGCGGGCCATGAGTATGGGGGCGGCATTGTGATAACCGGTAGGCTCCAGTTGTTCTAACTCGGCGACCAGTTTTTCGGTCAGGTCGTAGATATTCACTTCAGCGTCAATTTCTAGCGTGGGACGCAGCTCCTGCCCGCCGAGGCTGGTATCGGCCAAGTGCATGAGCTTGGATTTGAGCAGCGCCACGTTTTCATTTAGCACGGTGAAGCCCGCCGCCTGCGCGTGCCCACCGTGCCGCACCAGCAGCTCGGCACACTGGTCGAGGGCGTGGGTAATATCGAACTGAGGGATGCTGCGGCACGAAGCACGGCTTTCAGTTTCGCCAGCTTCCATAATGACGGTGGGGCGATAGAACTCTTCGGTCAAGCGTCCGGCGACAAGGCCCACGATGCCGGAACGAAAGTTACCCGACGCAAAGATGAGATTACTGGCGGCTTGTTCGTCAAGGTACTGGCGCACTTCGTCCTGAGCGGCACGGGTCAACTCCTGCCGCTGGCTGTTAAGATCCTGCAATTGGTGTGCCAGTTCTAACGCTTTGTCGTAGTTTTGTTCCACTAACAAATGGTAGGCAATCATGGCGCTTTCGAGCCGTCCTGCGGCGTTGATGCGGGGGCCGAGCGTGAAGCCGATATTCATGGCGTTCACGTTACCGGGCGCGAGACCGGAGACTTCCAACAAGGCGCGAATACCGGGGCGATCTGCACGGTTAATGACTTGTAAGCCGTGTCGTACCAGAATGCGATTTTCGGTGCGGTTGAGGGGGGCAAGGTCGGCAACCGTGCCAATGGCGACTAGATCAAGCAAGTCTACAGCCTGCAAGCGGACATTCTGTTTGTTGGTCCTGGCAACCCGCAGCAGTGCATCGGCCAAGCGGTAGGCTACCCCTACTCCAGCCAACATATCTTCGGGATATTTGCAGTCCTCTTGCTTGGGATTGATGACGGCAAAAGCACGCGGGATTTCCGGGCCAATAGAGTGGTGGTCAGTGATGATGATGTCCAGTCCAGCAGCATTACCATCGTCAACTTCGTCCACCGAACGGATGCCGCAGTCAACCGTGATGATAACCTTCGCGCCTTCGTGGGCTAATTTAGTGAGGGCGTGGCTGTTAAGGCCATAACCTTCATCCACCCGATGAGGAATATAAGGTTTGACTACAGCGCCCAACGCCGTTAGGGTTTGCATCATCAAAGCGGTGGAGGTCACGCCATCAGCATCAAAGTCGCCATAGACGATAATCAGTTCACGTTTGCGGATGGCATGCCGGATGCGAGCGACTGCTTGTGATACCCCTTTCATGTCGAAGGGATTGGCAGGCTCAGAGTCGGCACTCAGGAAACGAACGGCTTCCTGTGGATCAGTGAGGCCTCGATTGTAGAGGGTTTGGGCCAGCACACTTCCCATCCCAGTGAAGCGATCCAAAATTTCTGGTGGCGCGGGCGAAGCCAGTATCCAACGTTTTGATAATGTAGACACGCAACTGTCCAAGCTTTAGAATAACGATATTTGCGCGGCAGAGCTTATTTTAGTTAGCGGCGACAATATTAGCATTTTGCACGAATGTGTTCAACCAAACGGTGAGGAATCTTAGCCATGACCAAAGTCGTATTTATGGGAACGCCCGATTTTGCCGTTCCTGTTTTGGAGCAGCTTATTGCTCATTATGAGGTTATTGGGGTGGTGACACAACCTGACCGCCCTGCTGGGCGCAACCGGCAACTTCAGGCATCGCCAGTGAAGCAAACTGCGATTGAATATCATATTCCGGTGTTCCAGCCGGAGAAGCTGCGGCGGGCGGAAGCAATCGAAGACCTAAAAAAGTGGCAGCCCGATTTGTACGTGGTGGCGGCATTCGGGCAGATTTTGCCACAAAGCGTGCTCGATATTCCGCCGATGGGGTCGATCAACGTACACGCCTCCCTGCTGCCACGCTGGCGGGGAGCAGCGCCGATTCAAGCCGCAATACGGGCAGGTGACAGCGAAACAGGTGTAACGATTATGAAGATGGATGCCGGTCTGGATACCGGTCCGATGCTCAGTAAACGTGCCATTCCCATCCTACCCGATGAAACGGGCCAATCGCTGCATGATAAATTAGCCGTTCTAGGTGGAGAACTCCTTATTGACACGCTGCCAGGCTATATCAGTGGCGAGATTCAGCCGCAGCCACAGCCGGACGACGGAATGACCTATGCGGGGATGGTCAAAAAAGAAGAAGGCAACATTGACTGGACACAAGACGCAAGCAGTATTGAACGGCTTATTCGGGCATTCACACCATGGCCGGGCACGTACTGTTTTTGGAACGGACAGCAGGTGAAGATTCTCAGCGCATCTGTGGTCAGCGGGAATGCTGATGCGGGCAAAGTCATTACGACGCCAAACGGCATTGCAGTCGGAACCGGTTCGGGCCTACTGCAATTGGGGCAGCTTCAATTGGCAGGGCGCAAAGCAATGAATGCTAAAGAATTTGTTCGTGGTCACGCTGACTTTGTTGGAGCAAAGCTCATAGGATGAGGCTGATCAGTTTCAAAAACAAATTGTAGCCCCGGAACCAAATCAGTCGCGGTTTGTACTGGCTTTTCGCAGTCCAGAATGAGGTAGCGCGCCGAGCGACGGGGAAAGGCATGTGTGCAGCTGGCTATTCGCAACTGCTGTTTGCCAACCTCGGTAAAACCATCTTTGACGCTGATATGACCGGCGACAAGCACGCGCACTTCTTGCGGACCAGCGTCAGAAAAGTACTGGAGGAAATTTTTCACTGTTTTGTTGTAGGTGGACTCGCCTGCATCCAATTCATTTTGTGAAAACAGAGTATTCCACATCAAATCGAAGTCGGTATTCTGGCCGCTCAAAAAGAGCACGCGAAGCAGCTCGTTATAGCGCGGGTCGGAGGTTCCGGTGACGGCTAAGTAATGCTTGACCTGCTCTTCGTACGATATGCCGGTGAAGTGAGAATAACCGCGCTGCAAACTGCCAATGTCAAACTTTTTCAGTTCACGATCAGCTATTTCGATCAAACTGCTGTGGTTCAGATTTATCAATCGTTCGGCATGTTTGGCTGAACTCACGTCCGGAGAAGCACCAGCGTGGGTGATGAGCACTCCCCCTTTAGTGCGGGCGAAAAACGGCAGATTGGATAAAAACTCACGCACTTCCTTGCGCTTGCAGGGCGCTTTAAAGCGCTGGTCGAGGCGCGTGAGCGCCGCTTCAAAACGGGGGGTGAATTCGACAGAACCTTTTGCAAGCGTCAGGCCATAAATATGCGGCAACTCGTGGTTGCCGAGCAGCATGATAACTTTTTCTTTGCCGAATTCGGCCTGCATCGCCATGACATCCAACAGCATTTCCAAGCTGGAGTCGTTTTCTTCAGTACCTTCGTTATGGATTAGATCACCACACAACACAAAACGATCAAGACGACCAACAGCGTTTTGCGCCAGCCAAAAGTCACGTAGACGGCAATATACATCCCACTCACCATGAAGATCAGTAACGACCATAGCAGTACCGCTATTCAAATCAACGATGCGTTGGGACATAACACCTCGCGCTGCCCAATAATTAATAGGGGCAATTCTTTAATTGCCCCCCAGCATTTGCCATCAAGTGCTGACATATTCGCCTAAAAACAGATGTCCTGATGAGTACGTTTTTCGACATCGTGTTTAGTGAGTCGAATACCAGCTATTATATTACACGAAACGGAAGTATGGCGGTAAAACTCTCCGTTACATTAACGTAGAATTAGTAACCCAAGATCCCAACGACATCTTGAACTGCCTTGGCGCTCACAGCGAGCATCCCCTTTTCTTCGTCATTCAATTCCATTTCAATGACTTTTTCAACACCTTTGGCCCCAATAATCGTGGGAACTCCAATGTACAAATCATTGTAGCCATATTGTCCTTTTAACAGCACAGCAGATGGAACGACTCGCTTTTGATCGCGAATGACGGCTTCAACCATTTCAACGGTTCCAGCAGCGGGCGCATACCACGCGCTGACACCGATCAACCCGACAATTTCGCCGCCACCATTGCGGGTGCGTTGAATGATGGCCTGCAATTTATCCTCTGCCATCAACTCACGTACCGGGATACCAGCAACGGACGTGTGCCGCGGTAGCGGAACCATTGTGTCGCCATGTCCACCCAATACGATACCATGTATATCGCGGATGCTGACCCCTAATTCCTGAGCGATAAAAGTCTTATAACGGGCGGTATCGAGCGCGCCAGCCTGTCCAATGACCCGTTCAGACGGGAAACCGCTTTCATTCAATACAACGTGGCACATGGCGTCCAACGGATTGGATACGACGATAATCACACAATTGGGTGAGAACTTCGCAACCTGACGTGTCACCTCACCAACAATTTTCTGATTGGTCTTTACCAATTCATCACGGCTTGGGAATTTGCCAGTGACAGGGTCTTTTTTCCGGGGGACGCCCGCGGTGATTACAACAACATCTGAGTTGGCCGTGGCTTCATACGAATTCGTACCCGTGATACTCAAATCGAATTTCATGACAGGGCTGGATTCCATCAGGTCAAGGGCCTTACCCTGTGGAACACCTTCGACAATATCCACCAGCACCACATCCGCCAACTCACGACTGGCAATCCAGTGAGCGCAGGTCGCGCCAACGTTGCCAGCGCCAACAATAGTAACTTTACTTCTAGCCATTTTGAATTTCTCCGTTGAAATAAGCATAATGTGTGAATTATAACACGAAGTCGGGATGACCTGTGAAGATCATCCCGACCATTTCCCTTAACACTCACGACATATACATGTCTGATTATAGATACACGAGGAACCTCGCTTAGTCGTGCGAAATCTCCCAGTGCTCAGATGAACGCCAGAAACCGGACAGAAGGAGTTCACGGATGGCCACTAATTCTTTCGGCAGGCGGTTGTAGAGCCGCAGGAACAATTCCTCATGCGAGAGAATTTCTTGCAACCACCCGTCACGATCTATAGACATGACATCGTTAAAGCGTTCCAGTGTGAACGACTCTAAGTCCTTCCATTCCAAATCTTCGTAGCGCGGCATCCAACCCAATGGACTCTCTACTGCTACTGCGCGCCCGTGCGCACGTTCAACAATCCACTTTAGAACACGCATGTTTTCGCCAAATCCGGGCCACACAAACTTTCCGTTTTCATCTTTCCTAAACCAGTTGACACCGAAAATGCGAGGTGGATTGGGAATATCGCGACCGAACTGCAGCCAGTGATTAAAGTAGCTCGCCATGTGATAACCGCAAAACGGCAGCATAGCAAACGGATCACGCCGTACCTGCCCGATTGTCCCCGCAGCGGCAGCAGTCATTTCCGAACCAAGCGTGGCCGCCATGTAAACACCAAAGGCCCAATTGAATGCCTGATAGACTAACGGGACGACACTGTTACGCCGCCCACCGAAGATGAATGCTCTGATGGGGACGCCATTTGGATTTTCCCATTCAGGATCAATAGCGGGATTTTGCACGGCGGGCGCGGTAAAGCGTGCGTTTGGATGGGCAGCCTTGCGGCCTGAATCGGGTGTCCATGGCTGACCTGTCCAGTCAATCAATTCAGCAGGCGGTTCGTCAGTCATGCCTTCCCACCAAACATCACCATCGGGCGTGAGCGCAACATTGGTAAAAATGGTGTTGCGACTGCACGACTCCATCGCATTGGGATTTGATTTATTGGATGTTCCGGGTGCTACGCCGAAGTAGCCACTTTCCGGATTAATGGCATACAACTGGCCATCTTCACCGGGTTTGATCCACGCAATATCATCACCTACGGTTGTCACTTTCCAACCGTCGAATGCTTTGGGCGGGATGAGCATAGCGAAATTGGTTTTACCGCATGCGCTGGGGAAGGCAGCTGCTAAATAGGTCTTCTCGCCTTTTGGCGACTCAACGCCCATGATGAGCATGTGTTCGGCCAACCAGCCTTCGTCGCGGGCGATGGTAGAAGCGATGCGTAGCGCCAAGCACTTTTTGCCTAGCAAGGCATTGCCACCGTAGCCACTGCCATACGACCAAATGGCGCGCTCTTCGGGGAAGTGTACGATGTATTTTTGGTCACGGTTGCAGGGCCATACTACGTCTTCTTGTCCCGGTTCCAGCGGCGCACCAACCGAGTGAACACAGGGAATAAACGCACCGTCGCTACCCATAACATCTAACACAGTATTTCCCATTCGGGTCATGATTCGCATATTGACCACAACGTATGGTGAGTCCGTAACCTGAACGCCTATCTGTGCAATAGGAGAGCCTAGCGGCCCCATGCTAAAGGGGATGACATACATTGTGCGTCCGCGCATTGCGCCATCAAATAACGGATGCAGGATGCGGTGCATTTCAGCAGGGTCAACCCAGTTGTTAGTCGGACCGGCATCGTTCTTATTCACACTGCACACAAAGGTGCGGTCTTCAACACGTGCCACGTCGCCGGGGTCGGAACGCGCTAAAAAGCTGTTTGGGCGCTTTTCCGGATTGAGGCGAATGAATGTACCCGAATCAACCAACAGTTGGCACATCCGATCATATTCTTCTTGTGAACCATCGCACCAGTACACCTGATCGGGTTTCAATAATTCTGCCATTTCAGTTACCCATGTTTGTAACTGAGAGTGGTGGACAGCAGGATTTGTACCTACGGGGGAAGACAGCGTGGCAGGGTTATGCGACATCTGATCCAAACTCCTTATTTCCTATGACAACACATCAATTCTACGAAAATGAGCGGGCAGAGGCGACGATAAATGGACACAAATATTTGTGACGAATATCACAAGCAAAGTAGCTATGGATTTGGAACTGAACAACTGGGATATCATTCAGTGCGGCAACAGATTTTTTTGGCATTGGCAGAACCATTGAAGCTATGTGCTATAGCTAGCAGAACACTAGCAGTTCATACGTCCATAAGATTGCGCTTTTTTGGCAAATACAACCGATTAGTTGTCAACACACCACATAACATATTTTTTGCAATTCGAGCGCAGGTAGTTGCGCATCATAAACTGTCAGCGACAGGGCGGTTCCCTGACAAGGATCGCAAATGTTCTACATCACCCATTGTCACTAAACGCCAACCGGCTGATGTGCGCTCCAGCGTTGTAACCGATGTATTCTCAATATGCCCATCGCGCACTGCCGCGTCGTCAGGGTAAAGTGCCAGCAGCAGCATACGGATCGCCCCACCATGCGACACGAATATAACCTCTTCACCCACCCCACGGCTGGTAACATCTTCAAAAACATGGTGCATGCGCTGTTGTAGAGCACGCCGTGACTCACCCTGTTCTACAACGTAGTTCCAGTAGTCGGCATGGAAGTGATGCCATTCCGCTGGATAACGTTCTTCAATCTCTTGCCGGGTCAAACCTTGAAATATGCCCAGATTAAACTCACGTAGACGCACATCCGTGTGCGGCACCAAGCCAACTGCACTACCAATAGTGGTAGCGGTCTCAAAAGCACGGGGTAAATCGCTGCTATAGATGGCTGCGATGGGCCGACCTTTGAGTGCGGCAGCCAGTGCCCGCGCCTGTTCCCAACCTTCTGAATTCAGGCCAACCGGCAGTGTGCCCTGCCAGCGCCCTTCCATATTCCAATCGGTTTGACCATGCCGAACTAACAATATCTTGTTTACAAGCTGAGTCATGCGTTATATCCAGTTTGTCTATCATGCCAGAAAGTCCGGCATCGCTGTGGAAAATTGTGAACGGTACGCGGTATAATGGTTGGAATTAATGTTATACCATTACACCGCCGTTCAGGCGATAAGGAGAAAGAGTCCGTGAGAGTCTCCAATAAAATTAGTTGGAATCATAGCCCCGCAGTGTTGGGCATGTCAATGATTGCTGGATTGGGCGTCATATTGGTGGTGACCGCGCTGGCGGTAGGTGTAATACAAGGCACATCAGCAGATGGCAACGCAATTGGCCTGTTGTTTGCTGTAGGCGTGGGTCTGTTCGTCTTCGGCGCGGGCGGCTGGTATGCTTTGACACAACCGCAGCGCCATTTTGATGACATCAATGTACCACTCGATGACGGTCATGGTCACGCGGCGCACAGCGATGAACATGCCATTGTCCCGGCAGAAGAGCATCAACCAGTGGTTCATCACTAGAGTCTGTGACAGGTACTATTCCCGAACAACACCCGATCGCTGATTCCTTCACCGGCTATATCCTGCGGTTTGCATCGGCGGAGGTGCTATCAACGCACAATTGGCCGGAAACCGAAACAATGGCTGAAGGAAATTTCACCATTCGTTATGGTTTGCGCTACCTGGGTAGGCTCCATATTTCGATTGTGCCGGGTCTCGTCGTTCTGGATTACGGTGATATGCTGACGGGCGAAGAAGCGTGGGACTTCCTCATCCGTAAAAGTAATTTATATCCCCGCTCCGAAGTCGTGGGCTATCGTAATGACGGCACCGAAGACATGGTGTTTATTCGGGTGTTGGATATGGCGGTGACACCGGAGGTTCTGGCATATGGCACTGAATCGGACACCAAACCACTGGCCAAAATAACGGCTCTAATCGCCGAAGATGCCTCAGGCATCCCTGACCGATTATTGCAATATCTTCCCCGTTACCCTTCTTTATCGGCATGGCAGGCAGAAAGTAATTCATGACTGATCTTGATACTGTATTCGATGATTCGATTCCCCCCAACCACCAATCAGGTGTGGTGGCGGTGGTCGGACGACCCAACGTTGGCAAATCAACGTTGATTAACCGCATATTGGGGCAAAAGATTGCTATCGTCAGCCCCAAGCCGCAGACCACCCGGCGTCAGCAGCTCGGTATCTACACCGAACCAGCGGCGCAAATGTTATTCATGGATACGCCCGGCCTGCACAAGCCGCAGCACAAACTGGGCGAATATATGGTGGGCGTGGCCGAAGAGTCCCTCAAGGATGCTGACATCATCCTCTGGGTGCTGGATATTTCAGTGGCACCAACGAAAGAGGATCTTTATATTGCCGAGATTGTCGGACGTTTACACGGCAGTACGCCGATTGTCCTCGCGCTCAACAAAGTCGATTTGGTTGACGACGCCACCCGTGAAAAACACCTGACCGAATATGGCACACTCGTTGAAAATGAGGCGGCTATTCTGGTGAGTGCGGTAAACGGGACGGGTGTCGAAGAATTGGTCAATTACCTGCGTGAAGGGATGCCCCCCGGCCCACGTTATTATCCAGTTGACCAAGTGAGCGAGGTCAACATGCGCTTTATCGCCGCCGAAGTGGTGCGGGAAAAGATTATCCTCAACACCGAGCAGGAAATCCCGTATTCGGTGGCAGTGGAAGTGGACGAATACAAGGAACGTTCGGCTGATATGACCTATATCAGCGCGACGATTTATGTAGAACGCGATTCACAGAAGGGCATCATCATTGGCAAGAGTGGCGAGATGATTAAGCGCGTTGGAGCAGAAGCCCGTGCAGAGCTAGTGGGTATTCTGGGTACACAAGTATATTTGGAACTGCATGTTAAAGTACTGAAGAACTGGCGCATGGACGAGGACTTGATGCGGCGTTTGGGCTACCGGCTGCCAAAGAAGGACGACAAGTAAACGCTTAAATTATTTAATCCGGCAGTGATTGCAAATAAGCACGCCCTTCTTTCACATCCCGCCCGATTTGGTCAATCAAGGCTTGAAGGCTGTCAAATTTGGCTTCGGGGCGCAGACGTTTTTCAAAAAACACCTCAAGCTGCTGGCCGTAAATATCACGATCAAAGTCCAGCAAGTGGGGTTCAACAGTCACATTTTTGCCCTCAAAGTGGGGACGCACACCAACATTAGTCATCGCCATAAAACGTTCATTGCCCAGCCGCGCCCAGCCAGCGTAGATGCCATTGGCAGGAAGTACCTGCTCATCCCAGACTGCTGTGTTGGCGGTGGGAAACCCGATTTGGCGTCCACGCTTTTCACCATGCACGACTTCACCGCTGACCGAATACGGACGGCCTAGCCACGCTTTGGCCTGCTCCATCTGTCCGTTCTGAACTGCATCGCGAATATCCGAACTGCTTATTTTGTCACCACTGTTCATAATCAGGTCAATTTCATGAACGGTAAACCCCTTTTGCAGTCCTTCCTGACGCAGCAAGGATACATTTCCTTCGCGTTTGTAACCCATCGCAAAGTCTGATCCAACCCACAGCGCAGCCATCTTCAGGTGCTGTGTCAGGCGGTCAACGAACTGCGCCGCGCGCATATGGCGGACGGTATCGTTGAAGGGGTGGGTCACAACGTGGTCAATACCAAGATCAAGCAGTATATGCGCCCGTTGTTCCGGCGAGGTGAGGTAATAGCGCCCTTCCATACCTTGCAGCACAATGTCCGGGTGCGGGAAGAATGTCAGCGCAACCGACAACAGGTTGTTGGCTTTGGCTTCCTTGACCAGTTCGCTTATCAAATGTTGATGACCTTTGTGAACACCGTCAAACACACCAATGGTTACGATAGAAGGCTTTTCAAGCTGCGCGGTGACAAGGTCAGTGATGTGGGTCATCAGTATTTAATCCGTCGTGCGAAAAGTAAGCCAATAGTATTCATCATATGCCACATCGCCAATTTTACCAGTTAGACAAAGACCTTATGAGGGTGCCATTGACCGTTTTTCACCTGAAGAATCGCAATCAATTGATCATGCGAGTCGTACGCGAAGGCGATGCTTTCTTCACCTTCACTGGTTTGGCTCAATGCCCGCCCATGCCGCAGGTGTTCAATATCCGCGGGCTGTACCACCATATGCGGCCAACCGGCAAGCGCATGGTGAGGCGCAATCAAGAACTCCTGCCAATGCTCGCTCGTCAACAATGTGTCTAATGGAACAGCAGCGGTTTGCTCAAAGGTACTACTTGCTAACCGCACCAAACCCGTGAGGTGCGCCCCTACCCCCAACACATCGCCAATATCATGCACCAGACTGCGAATGTACGTCCCGGCACTGCACACCACATCTACAGTAAACTCTGGCAGTGACCAATCCTTCATTGTAAGGCTGTCAATCCGCACCGGGCGTGGTTGGCGTTCGATCACTTCACCGGCGCGTGCCAGATCATACAATTTGCGACCACCCACTTTGATGGCACTGTGCATGGGAGGGATTTGTTCAATCTCGCCTAAGAATTTGCCCAGCGCCTGTTCGACGTCTGCCTGCTCAATGTGGCTGCAATCGAACTGCTGCACAATGTCGCCTTCGGAATCATAAGTTGTTGTGGTGACGCCCAGCCGAACCCGAGCACGGTAGACCTTCGTGGCGTGCATGACATAGTCGCTCAAGCGGGTCGCCCCACCCACACAAATAATGAGCACGCCAGTCGCCAGCGGATCAAGCGTTCCGGCGTGCCCAACTTTTTTCAGCTTCAAATGACGGCGAATTTTCGCCACCACATCATGACTAGTGAGGCCATTCGGTTTATCTACATTAAAGAAACCGAATGATTCAGGCACTCAGCGTTCGTCCTTGTGCCAATGCCTGCTGCAAGAGCGGCATTACCTGTGCCTTTATATCATCTAATGATCCTGAAATCGTCGCACCAGCCGCCGGTTTATGACCGCCACCACCAAGGGCGAATGCTACAGAACCCACATCGAAACCGGGTTTACTACGGAAACTGACCTCGACAGAATTAGCATCCAGGACCTTGAACACACAGGCAATTGAAATTTCTTCAGCAGCCACCAATAGACTGACCAGGCCACCATCCGTCATGTCACGGATTTCCGACTGTTTCAAATTCTCAGGCGTGATTACCGATGTAATAATGCCATCCATGACTTCCAACGATGGTAACGCCTGCTGCCACAATAGGATGTGGCTGAGCGGCTTATTAACCATTGTTCGTGTCATGATGTCCAAATAGGGTGCGCCGCATGTTGTTAATTCATAGGCGACTTGCAGTGTGCGCGCTACAACATTGCTGGTACGGAAACCCATCGTATCGGTAATCAAACCTGTTAGCAAAGCAGTAGCAACCGGCTGCGACGGGGTGATATTCATTTTCCCCAGCCAGTCGTAGATGATTTCCGATGCCGAAACCGCTTGCGGAACAATGAGGTGGATGTCGCCAAACTCCGTATTGGTGGGGTGATGGTCGAGATTGACAACTTTCGGTGCGTGGTCCCGACCATAATGACCAACTTTTCCCGTGCGTTCAGCATCGCTTGCATCCACCGAAATCATCAAGTCCCACTGACCGTTGGTGAGGTCTGGCAATACCGTTTCAGACTGCGGGAGAAAACCCAAAAAGTCGGGAACGCCGTCGTCTACGGCCGCGTCAACTTTCTTTCCCACTTCACGGAGTGCGATGCCGAGTCCCAGCAGCGAACCGATAGCATCGCCGTCCGGTTTGACATGTGATACAACCAAAATTGACGCCGCATTGCGTACCGCGGCCGCGGCCTCTGCCCAATCAGTCCTCATCATCAGTCCCCACGATAGGCGGCACATCTTCCGGCGGGGCGGGCGGAATTTCCAGTGAAGAAATTAAGTGGTGAATACGTTCACCATGTTCAAGCGTCTTGTCCCAATGAAACACTAGATCAGGAGCATTGCGGAGGCGAACCCGTTTCCCTACTTCCCGTCGTAGAAATCCTTTGGCACGGCCTAAAGCCGTCATGACCTCTTGTTCGCGTGATTCATCTCCCAAAGCGTTGATGTATATCGTGGCATACATCATTTCGGCGTCCAATTTTACTTCAGTCACGGTGATATGTTGCAGGCGGGGGTCAGAAACCTCGCGTAACAATAACTCACTCAAAATCGTTTGGATGCGCTCAGACATCCGATCCTGTATGATTGACATATCACCCTCCAAGAATAATTGATCGTCAGCACAAACAAGGGGCATCTTGTTAGCCCCTCGTCAGCGCAATTCCATTGAGAATCGTTGTGGCCCGAAGTCCTCCTCAACCGCGAATAGACCTGTCCACTCTGCAGTCACGTGGAAGTTAAGCATTGCCACTATCGCACGTAACGTAACTGAAATGAGCTAGTTCACGCGCTCACTGACATAAAATTCCATCACGTCGCCCACCTGGAATTCATTAAAGTTGCTTAGTCCCACGCCGCACTCGAACCCTGAACGGACTTCTCGCACATCCTCAGTCAGCCGCTTCAGCGAGCCAACAGAAAGGTTTTCAGCAATCACCCTATTCCCACGCTTGACACGAACTTTAGCATTGCGTCGCAGTTCACCTTCTCGGACATAACTACCGGCGATGACACCAATCTTGGGAATCTTGAATATTTGGCGTACTTCGGCCGCACCAATATTTTTGTCCGCAAAAACTGGTTCCAACAAACCGTGTAGGGCGAGTTCAACATCTTCAAACAACTTATAGATGATGTCATAAAGACGCACTTCAACACCCATTGAGTCAGCTACACGGCGTGCAGCATTATCAATACTGACCGAAAAACCGATTATGATTGCACCAGACGCGCTGGCAAGATTAACATCATTCTCGCTAATATTTCCGACATCAGCCGCGAGTATGCGAACAGCAATACCTTCCTTATTTTCCTCACCGATACGACGGAGACCATCTTCCACGGGTTGCAGCGACCCCTGAACATCCACTTTAAGGATCAAAGCGAGTTCTTTGGCCTTTCCGGACTCAAACTGCGCGAAGACATCTTCTAGTGAGAAACTGCGTTCGGGGCGGGCATCACGGTCCGCGGCAGCCTGTTTTCGTTCTACTGCCAGTGTTCGGGCGGCCTTGTCGGTTTTGGCGCTTTCAAATGTATCACCGGGCTGCGGTGGTTCATTTAATCCCAGAACCCGAACGGGAACGGACGGCCCGGCCTCGTCTATCTTTTTGCCATTTTCGTCAAACATGGCCTTAATACGTCCAAAAGATTGTCCGGCAACTACGATATCCCCGCGGCGAAGGGTTCCGTTAAGTACCAACAACGTCGCTAATGTTCCCTGATGCGGGCTGACCTCCGCTTCCAGCACAATTCCGGAAACATCCGCTTTGGGATTGGCGACAATCTCTTTTTCTTCAGCGGTCATCAAAACTGCTTCCAGCAAATCGTCCATACCACTACCCTGTTGGGCCGACACAGGAACCACCAGCGTATCGCCACCCCACTCATCAGGCGTGAGGCCCACCTCAGACAATTCTTTTTTGACCTGTTCGACGTTTGCGTTCCGCTTGTCAGTTTTGGTGATGGCAACCACAATCGGTACATTTGCCGCACGAGCGTGATTCAACGCCTCGCGGGTGGTCGGCATTACACCGTCATCGGCGGCAACCACCAGAATCGCCACATCCGCGCCTTGCGCGCCACGCGCACGCATGGCGGTGAAGGCTTCGTGACCGGGTGTGTCAAGAAAGGTGAGTGGACGGTCATTTTGCGTCACACGGTAAGCGCCAATATGCTGGGTAATGCCACCGGCTTCACCTTCGGCCACATGTGCTTTACGAATGGTATCTAGCAACGTGGTTTTGCCGTGGTCAACATGACCAAGGATGGTAACAATGGGTGGACGGCGCTGAAGATTTTCTGGGCGTTCCTCAGCATACTTTTTGCGCCACGTTTGGGACTCGACGGCTTTCTGTTTCTCTTCTTCAACCGCCTGCTCAACCTCAGATTGAGCCTCAAAGCCCATATCTTCTACAACAATTGCCGCAGTGTCATAATCGATTTGCTGGTTGATGGATGCCATAATGCCATTGGCAATAAGGCGTTTCATGACCTCAATCGGGCTAGCTTGAATCTTATCTGCAAGTTCTCTGACGGTGAGATATTCGGGGAGCAGGACGGCCTGCTTTTCCTGTGCCATAACTTCTGACCTCCACTCTAAAGAGCGACAGGCCAGGAAAAGAACGGGGTCTTTAGTGGCTAACCTATCGCATACAATATAAAACGGGCGATGGTGTCCATCGTCGTGTAATCATCGCTGCCCATTATGGTTTGGGCTTAGCCTGAAAAAGGTGCATTCGATCTTCATCACTCATTTTGGTTCGCAATGCCTGATTAAGAATGTCAGACTTTATCGCACGCTCCCAACATTCAACACGATCACACAAATAAGCGCCGCGTCCATTCATTTTACCAGTTAGGTCTATCAGGATGCCATGCTCAGTACGCACAATGCGGGTAAGTGTTCGCTTACCCGCTTTTTCCCGGCATATTACACAGGTACGAACTGGAACATGCATGGTGTGACGCTGCTTTTCAGCCATCATAATCAACCGCTATTCTTCATCATCCCATTCATTACCGCGACCACCCTTACGGCGGCGCTTGGCAATGACCTGTCCGATTTCCTCGTCGAATATGAGCTGACGACGCTGTAAACGCTCTTTGGACTTCTTCTTCTTTTCTTTCTTAGCGGGTTTACCCGTAGCGAAGTCCACCTCATCGTCATCCGCCTCGTCTTCTTCAGCGTCAAATACGCGGGTCGGCGCTTTTTCCTTCCAAACCGGCGCAGGTTTGGGCGGTTCTGCAACTGGAATATCTTCATCACCAAAAGCACTGGCAACAACAGGTTCTTCGTCTTGAGTTTCTTCAGCGGCGACAACAGGTTCTTCTGGGATGGCAGGCTCAACTTCCTCTTCGATGACAGGCTCTTCGAGTTGTGCGAACTCATCCGGGATAACAATCTTGTCCAAAGCCGCTTGAACCCGTGCCAACGAATCCTCAGGATGGTCGTGCAGAATGGCGCGTAAACGATCTTCGTCAATTAAGAAGCGCCACATAATTTCGCCGACATTTTCGAGCGGTTGTAATGCCTCGAGAAGCGTATCTGGCAGATCCAGTGATGAAATAGGCATTGAAAACGCCCCTTGCGGAAGCGTCGCTTTGACCGCATTGATTTCAGCAACGCGCGCCTGCCGCGTTTTCTCACGAGCAGCTAAGAGCCGCCGTTCGACGACGTCGGCAAACCGTGCCAGCGCATTGTATTCCTCAGGCTGCACCAGTTTGTTGGCAGCACGCTTTTCCAATATGCGCTGCATATCTTCGACAAGCGTATCATTTTGTGATTTAAGATCTGCCAAAAGCGGATTATCAATATTATTGAGTGCATCTTGGACAGCTTCTGTGACACTCTTAATATCAATACGCCAGCCGGTGAGCTTGGCAGCCAACCGCGCATTCTGTCCTTCACGTCCGATTGCCAGCGACAATTGATCATCCGGTACAATGACAACTGCGGTGCGCCCGGCATCGGGATCATCCTCAAGATATACACCGCTCACGCGCGACGGGCTGAGCGCCTTGGCGATAAACTGTTCTTGATTGTTATTCCACTCAATGACGTCGATCTTTTCGTCATGAAGTTCTTTAACAATGTTCTGGATACGAATACCGCGCATACCCACGCAGGCGCCAACGGGGTCAATTCCCTCTTGCAAAGCAGCAACCGCTACTTTGGAACGGTAACCCGCCTCACGGGCGATATTTTTGATTTCGACCTGACCGTTATAGATTTCTGGGACTTCGTATTCCAACAGGCGGCGCAGCATGTTTCGGTGGCTGCGGCTTACGATGATTTGCGGGCCGCGATTGCTCTTCTTCACTTCCAAAAGATAGGCACGTACTTTATCGTGGGGTTTATATCGCTCGCCCGGAATTTGTTGGTTGCGGGGCATCATGGCTTCAGCGCGGCCCAAACTCATCGTAATCATGGATGAGTTGACACTCTGTACCGTGCCGGTAATTAGGTCGCCTTCACGGTCAATATATTCATCATAGAGTGAGTCGCGTTCGGCTTCACGGATCTTTTGCAGAATGACCTGTTTGGCCGTCTGGGCGGCGATACGACCAAATTTCTTAGTCGTCCCTTCAAGCTGCACCATGACCGTATCGCCCATTTTGCAATCCGGCTCAAAGAGGCGGGCTTTATCAAGCGTCACTTCCGTATGATCGTCAAAGACATCGTCAACAACTTCTTTCTCGACGAAGATACGGGCGCGGCCTGTATTAGGGTCAATTTTCACATCAACCTGTTGGGCCGCACTAGCGCCCACATCGCGACGATAGGCCGAAACCAAAGCATTCTGCAAGGCTTCCATAACCACATCACGCGGCAATGACCGTAATTCAGTAATTTCGCTAAAGGCGATCTCAAACTCGCTTTTCATACCGTCCTGACCAAATCCCCCCAATATGGGATGCCTGAACAATCGAACTTATGCGTAATAATACTACAAAAAAGGAAAGCACTTGACACAATTTACCCATGTAAACTGCACAATAATGACGAAAAGTGGGGGGTGCCCACTTTTCGCTCACAAAATATCTTATCATATTGCTGTATTACTGACAAGAGTCACGCGCTGTAGCTCATCCGTGCCAGCATCGCTTGTTAACCGGCCACTTCATCCGTTGATTCTGGGACAATCACCGGTGGCACGACTTCACCGGAACCGCCATTCGCGCTGACCGACTGATCCGGAAGTGGGAACGGGGCAAACCGCAGCACACGTCCCGCCCCGGCATCCGCGACATACACGTTTCCGTCCGCATCCACAGCAACACCGCCAACGCTGTTCAACTGGCTTAAATCCAGTGCGGTATTTTCGCGGGCGGGCTGACCAAACGCCCCAACACAGTTACCGTCTTTGGTGTTGTAGACCAATACTCGCCCTGCATCCGGGTCGGTAATGTAAAGCAAGTTGCGGGGGTTATCTAAGGCAAGATAAGGTCGATTGCCTTGATCGTCCAGCCAACCGCGAACCCGGAAACTGTTGATTGACTGGCCCTGATTGTTGACAAAGTTAGTTAGCGGGACGCCATCGAGCGTAAACACTGAGATGCGGCGATTCCAGTAATCGGCTGCATATAAGAGGAAGTCAGCCCCTACAACCACGCTGCTGGGTTCATCGAGCTGACCGACGCCACTGCCCGTCGAACCGATATCGCGCAGCCATGTTCCATTGCTGGAATAAACACGAATGCGTTTATTGCCCGTATCGGCTACATAGACATTCTCTTCTGCATCAACAGCAATACCGCGCGGGCCCCAGAATCCGTCTGTAGGTTGGGTCGGCGCGCTGGCTCCAAATTCACCACGCTGTCCCCAACTATTCAGGTAACGACCATCTGATGTGTAAACGACTACGCGGTAATTCCATGTGTCCGCCACGTATATGTTGCCGCTCGCTCCTATGGCAATGCCGTTGGGCCTATTGAGTGCCAATCCGCCTTCAGCGGTGTTGGCTTTTCCGAAAAATGCATCGCCTTCTTGATACAACTGTCCCAGTTGACCGAATGTGGAGTCAAATGTGCCATCCGGGTTGAAGGCTGAGATCCGATGGTTGAATTCTTCACTGAGGAACAGGCGTCCATCAGGTGCCAGTGCGATCTGTCGTGGATGGTTCAAGGCGGGCAAGCCGGGCGCTACCGACTGGAACACAAGATTGGCCGTCAATGGCTGCCAGTTCGTTGTGCATAGATTCGGCTCAGCAGCCGTAGAAGCCGTTATCGCAGTTCCGTCCCCCGTACCGAGATCCCATACCTGTGCGGCGATGTCTTTGCGAACAAATACATACATCTTATCTGCAACGGGCCATTTCGTCAGGCTGAAGTCGCGCTGAAGCACATCACCGTACGGTTTATAGTCGCGCGACCACCAGATGTCCCAGATGCCCTGACGCACTTGAGCCGCTTTGGGGTCTGTAAAACTAAATGTATCAATCACGCGCTGGGCAGTGAGGCCAAAGTAATCTTGCATCGGCCACCACATACGCGGGTAGTCAAACCGGTAGTAACGATCTTCAAGCGCCGACTCGACATTTGCGCGGTTTTCATCACCCACGATGATGACGACCATCGAGTCTTCCATTGCTTTGGGGCTGGGATTTTCACCTAAGAAGGTGGCCGCAGTGAAGTTACGGAAATACCACGCACCGGGCCATGAAATCTTAAAGTCGTAACTAAACTTCAAATCCATCCCGCCCGTGATGCGCTTGCTGAGGTCTTCAAGCTGCTCAGTCACTTGCTTATTGGCTGGCCCGCCGTGTGCATACACCAGATACTCAGTGGCAAAATCGTAATTGATGAACGATGCCATCCACGCCGAGCGGAAGGTCAAAAAGGTAAGGCTGAAAAACACCGTGACCGCGATCATGACCCGAAGCTGCGTGAAGCCTGAGCGCATCACCAATCGTGATATGAAGTAAATGATGGCCGCCGCAATGACCACGCCGCCAATCCACTGGAATGTTTGAGCAAGTTGAGTTTGCTCCAGCCCGCCCGGATTACCGATGAGTAGTGCCGAAATAGGCTGCGCCAGCGCCACGAACAACACAGGAAGCAGCAGGAGATATTGCCAATTTTCCTTCTTAAATGAAGCGAAATCAATGCGCTCAACGTAGCGACCAAAATACCACCCGGCCAAGAAGATCATGGGAGTGGTCATATGCGTGCCCAGCCACGGCATTTTTTCGCCTGCTAGGGTGTAGGCAATCATGTTAAAAACAGCCCACCAAGCAGCGAAAATTGGGAATGACAGTTGTAACAAACGTTCAGCGGGATCAGGCTGTTTACTAACAGACCACATCGAACGCTTCGGTTTTTCGTGTGTAATGAGTTCATCCAGAGTAGCTACCGATTGCTCATCAGCAGTTACTTCTGCGCTGTCAGGGGTGGACACAACATCCAACACAGGTGGAAACTCATCCGGCTCAACTAAACGGTCACGGCGGAAACGCCAGAACATCGTCATACCCGCCAACATGGCGAGAATACTGCCGATGACTGGCAGGAATTCATAGAATGGCAGAATCAGTACCAGATAGTAATACTGCGGCTGGCTGCCGCGCCGTACGGCCTGCTGTTCCAACCAGTATCCAAGACTACCAATCATGCCGGTACCGATACCACTGAGGTTGGTAAAGACGGTTGTGAAGAAGAACAGGAATATCGCGTGGAAGATGGCAGCAGCGATTAACCAACGCTTGGGATTCCAGATCAGGCCAACGGTGAAAGCAACAATAAAAGCGGGCAGCACAGGCAGCGCCGACAAGAATATTTGAGATGCATTTGACGATAAATCAAATTGAATAGGTATAGCGGCCTGCACCGCCCGCGCGATCTCCGGCATGGAAGTGAGACTGGACGGGTTTAAGGCCTTCATCACAAAGGGCGTTGACCACGGCAGTACCAATGTGACCATGATGATGATGAGGTCAAATTCGGCAAAGCGGCGCAGTTTCACCCACCAACCAGCGCGCTGCGAGGCGATAAGCAGCCCCACAATGACAAGCGCTCCTGCCCATTCGGCGTACAACGGCAGTGTTTTGTAACCCGAAGTTGCAACCTCGGTTGTTTCCTGTCCGGGCACGGCGGGCGCGGAGGCAGTGGCAGCGTCCGGCGGCTTGAGGCGCGAACGTTCTTCAACGATTAGCATGAAACTGGCTACCACGACCACGATTGCCAGCATGGAAAGCACATCCAGCCACGGCAGTCGCGCGCGATTATCGGAGCGCCGGAAGGCCCACAGGAGCGTCCCTACAACAATTATCAGGATGGAAACCACCAGCGCGATAACCCATTTCACCAGTGTCGAATATTCCACCGAATCAGTCGGCAAATTGAGAGTTGAATTAAGCGGGATAATGTCGGCAATGATATACATTACCAGTGCCGCCACACCGCCGAGCAAAATGGACACCGATAGAAAGTAAAATAGGCTCTTACCGGGCAGGCGCAGGTAACGCTGTCCCAACCGCACCACAAAATAGAGCGCCAGAATGGCAGTGAATATAGCAATATACATGAAGGCGACTTCTTTGGTCGCCAAACTCGCCAGCATAGCGGCGGCGAAGATATACAGCCAGCGCGCTTTGCGCCGCAGATGGCGCGGCCCGTTGATATACATGAAGGTACAGTACACCATCACCAGCGTATAAAAGATGGAGGGCGTATCCTCACGAATATAGCGGTTGTAATACAAGATGAGTGGAGACACTAAAAACATGATGGAGGCCAATATCGCCCCCCAGCGCCCCAGCCAGCGGCGGAACAACAGCGGAAACATGACCATCAACACGCCCAAAACGGCCGGGTATATGCGTGCGGTGAAATCATTATCGCCAAAGAGGAAATAATCCAGCGCCGTCATGTGGAACAAAATCGGGCCGTGCATGAGAGGCGTATGTTGGAAAACGCCGTTCTTGTATAAATCCCAAGAGAACTTGGTATGCAAGCTCTCGTCATGGCTCATGGTGCGCTCACCCAGCATGTAAAAACGCGTGAAAAGCGCGAGTAACAGAATGGCGATATATACCCATGTTTCCCAATTCAATTGGAAGGGCTTCGAAAGCCAGCGGTCAACTGATGTTGAACCTGATCTCATAGTGGCATTTTCATTCATTAATTCCATACGACCTCAATTAGGGTGTGGTGACAGCGTCTGGCAGCACAGGCGTAAAAGTTGACTGAAGCGGCGGTGGCGGTGTCTCATTCAGTTGAAACACGACGCTCACACTGGCAGCTTGTGAAGGTGTAAACTGCGGTGTAGAACGATGCAGTAACGGTGATGGTTGGGTGGGCGCGGATGCCAACGTATAGCTGTGCCGGTCCAGCGCAAATGGAATCAGCAACACGAGCATAACTGCCAGCATGACCACACTGTAGCGCAGCGTGTAATTGGTGCGCCGCACCGATTTCGCGTCGGTATGCGCTGCCGCCCAAACATGCGCAAAAGGTGGCGGTGTACCCTGCCCTACTAACGGCATAACGTGTTTCAATTCGCGCGTGAGATGCTGCTGCTCTACATAGGCGCGATAGCAGCGGGGACAGGTATCCAAATGGCTGGCAACCCGCCGCCGTGAAGTTGGAGGCAGCTCATGATTGATAAAGGCCACCAGTAATTTCTGGTAGTGGTTACAGGTTATCCAACTCATAATTCATTACCTAAAAGCGATTCGATCAAATTGTCCGCCGACGTTCGCAGCAGACCGCGCAGTTGGTCATGCGCCAGACGAACGCGGCTTTCAGCAGTTTTTTGTGGACAGTCCATCACCTCAGCCATCTCACGGAAGGTCAGGCCGTGCCCGTAACGCAGCACTACTGCCTCGCGCAGGCGGGGCGAAAGGGAGCTGAGCGCATTCTCAATAGCAGCCTTAGCATCAGCGTAATCGTAACGTGATTCAGGTGCTTCGGAGGCTGGCCCTGGCAGATCGAACGATAGTAATGCCATTAAATTCCAGCGATTTCCACGCCGGTAAAGATTACGGCAGCGACTCAGGGCGATGGTATATAACCATGTTTTGAAAGAAGCGCGTGCCGCATCATAGCGGCGTAAATTCTTGAAGGCGTAGACAAAAGCCTCTTGCATGACATCTTCAGCATCCTGACGATTCATCAGCACGCCGTAGCACAGACGGTAAATGGTGGGAGCACAGCTTTCGTAAAGCATGGCGTACCCGGCCTGCTGACCGGCCAAACACTGGCGAATGATGGCTTCAAAATCGTCGGACGATTGGTTCATAACCTATTCTCGAACAGTAAGTGCACATTTCCCACTTTATACACGCATTTATTGCACATTCCTTACTGGAATGCGTCTTCCTTTGTACCATTGTACACATCTTGGCGCAGCCACAAGGTCACTTCATCAGCGGGGAGTGCCCCCGTCAGGGTACGCCGCTGCAACCACCACGCCGGAATATTTTGTAAACCGATACCCGCAAAATTCCAACTGCGGCTGATTATGAAATTCGCGCCCACATAAGGCCCGCCAAGATCGGGTTTGTCAAATGTGGCAGGCAGCAGTATGACACCCTCACCACGGGCCGCTGACACATCAGTTATGAACGTTGTGGCTGGATATTCGCGCAGCAGCCAGGCAACTACCCCGTCGTCCGACGCAAGCACACTGACCTTCATCTCAGGGAAACCACTGGTTTCGCGGTCGGTCAGTTCAAGTATTGTTTTGCGTAGTTCAATAGTGGCACTGCTGGTAGGATTGCGATTCCAAAATTCTACGGGGTCGTCAGCGTTGACCACAGCAATATGCCAACCGCCACCTAACCCTGTTACAAGTGAAAAGGCCAGCAAACCCAGCAAACCACCGCGAATGGCTATCCCTTCATCCCACTCGCCAGAGATGAAAAAGTAGGTAATGAGCAGGAATAGCAGCAGGATGACAACCCAAACGATGTTATAGGCGTTTAGCGATAATAGCTGAAAGAGTGTTTCAGGCGAACTCATCATGGAGCGGGAGAGCGATTGCAGATGCACAGAAAGGGCCGCCGCCCACGCCGCCGTAATGAGGGCTAATGCCCACCGTACCCATGAGGGCGCATGACGGCGGGACGGCGTTGTTACGAGGCCGCTCACACTTCGGCTTGCCAACCCCACCAGTGGCAGCAGTATCCACAGGGCATGTTCGGGACCGGCAGCGGCGTAAACCAGTGACAATATCACTGCGAATATTACCCAGCCCAGCAAAAAGCGATCAACGGCACTAACAGGCTCGTCCGTGCGGAAAAGGTGTAACGCGACAGCGAGTCCTAGAAGCAGGATGAAAGGTTCATAAAAAACGGTGGTTAAAAACGGAAAAAAGGCCGGAGTATACGGGCGCGGAGTGGCAATACCATTTAGTCCTGCCGCCAGCAGCCCTCCCACTCCGCTCAGACCATCCGGATTAAGCATGAACCACGTACTAATGAGAAAGAATACCAGCAGCGCAGTCAAGGCAGCCGTGCGGAGCGGAAAGTTGGCAATTGCACTACGTATTGGCGACGGTGATTCTTCGAGGGATAATGTATCGTCTGCACGAAACCACACCGTAAACAACCCGGCCAATCCAAGCGACAGTGCCACAAACATGCCAGTAGGGTCAGTCAACAAAATCATTGCCATCAGCAATACGACTGCGAATACCGCGTGAAACCTCTTCCGATCTTGCGTGTAGCGCCACAGCGCCCAGAGAAATCCCACCACCGCCAGCATCGTCCACACCACGGGCGTATCCATCCGCGCTGTTGCCAGCATGATGGGCGAAAAGAACAGCAGGACACAGGCAATAAAGGAACGGGTCTGACCCAGCAGTGACCTGAACAGCAGCGGTGACAGCATCAGCGCCACCCCCGCCAGCGAGGTAAGGATGCGCGCCGAAAACTCAGAAGGCCCTAATGTACTAAACATTAAAGCGTGGAGCATATACAGCAGCGGACTTTCGGGTACGATAACGGTTCCCGCCGCGTACGGAAAAACCGCACGCCACGCCGCCAACGCCTGCCGTGCTTCAGCCGATGACAGTGGCACGACATCCAACTGGGCAACGCGCAGCACCAGCGCCAGCAGCGCCAGCGCGAAGTAGGCGATGACTTCGCGGCGCACCACCAACACCGTCGGCTTGGTTCCGGTAGCTGTTGGCTGATTATAGGTTTGCGTTACGTTCATTTATTTAACCTCGTGCGCTCACGATTGTGGTGCGGTTTGCAAAGCGCGGTCAGTCACGCGGTAAAAGACGCTGACCACATCACCCTGCCCATCGCGCACGGCACAAACCGGTTCCAAATTCTCAATGAATTTTTCCTCGCCGCTGCTGCCATATTGCTGGCGTTCGCTTGAGCCATAAAACACATAATCAATGCCATAACGGCTGAGGATAACCTGCGCTTCGTCCCAACGCAGGTCAGAATACAGGCTGGGTATATCCGCGCTGCGCGAACCTGCCACCTGCCCATAGGTTGCGCCGCGCCATTGGTTCTCGTGGTTCTCCCAGCCAAGCACAATCGGCACGCCCGTCAAACCTGCGACACGCCCGTATGCCGGATTATAAGCACCGCCTAGCGCCTCGGCGACAACGGGCACAGTGCCATTCAACTGGCGCTGCCAACACATAATCGCTTCGTAATCCGTAGCCGCAATCAACTGCGGGCCACCGTCGATCGAAAGCGGTGCTGGATTTTCGGCACGGGCGCGGCCACTTTCCAGAAACATGCGGTCATAAACCGCCAACACCGGATACAACAGCCCTGCCCCAATAGCAACTACTGCCAGTACCCCATACGCCCCGCGTACAACCGCCCCGACGCGCAGCGACGAATCGCCTAAAATAACATAGACGGCATAGGCACTGGCAATACTGAACACCAACCATGCCTGATAGTAAAACTTGAATATGGTGTTGATACGTGTACTAAAGTTATCACGCAAGTAGAAGAATTCCGGTACGAGTACCAGACCAGCACCGACTACTACCAGCAGCAAAGCGAAGGCTGTGGCAGGTGGATAGTTAACCACCACCCGATCCGACTGGTTCTTTATTTTTTCGTCTTGATCGTTTCTCGCCCCTAAATGGCGCGGGAACACGCGTGCGACAGTGGTCACAATCAGGAACAGTAGGAATAGCAGCACAGGCACGCCCTGCAAACGGCGCATCACGATTGGCCCAAGCGCACCGCCCAAACCCCCGAAAGGTTCAACGAATTGATTTAGCTGGTTCAAGGTTGATGGCGCTACGAGCAGTGCCGCCAAAATGAGCAGCAGCATGACGGCTAACAATAACCCCACCAACGCCAATCCCAACTTCAACCCCAGCGACCAGTTCATGCGCCAACCTGCACGGCGGGCTTCCATGATTAGATAAACACCCAACAGTAAAATGAACGGGCCGAACATGATGAAGAAGTGGCTAAAGAAAGTGGGCGTAATGACGTTAGGCAGCAGACCGGACGCCTGCGAACGAAAACTGATGAGAAAGGGCAGGTAAAACAGCAGTGCCAGCACGAGGAGCAGCGCACCCAATCCAGCCATTTGCAAGCCGTCTCGCCACTCCAGCCGCCCCTGCCCCCGCACCAAACGCCGCAGGCCATCCGCACCGACCAGTGCAATCAGGTAGATGGGGCCATCCCACGTGTTGAAGAAGATCAGCGCACCAATGGCAAGACTGTAGAAAGCGATTTCAGCGCGGTTAGGAAATGTACCCTTGAGCAGTACGTTGAGCGCCAAACCCAGCACCAACAGCACGTAAGGCAAGGCTGTCACGTGGGGATGATTGTCCCCCAACACAAAACTGAACTGCGGGAATTCATCAATGGGTTGGGCGTACCAGTTGGGCATGACCTGCCCCTGCAAATCATAATCATTCAGCACGCGGCTGGCGCGAAACCACCACCAATAGCCCCACTGCGTCGGCGGCGTCAGCGTGACGGGTTGGTCATCTGCTACACCGGAAGCGCGGGCTGCCTCCCGTTCGGGATAGACCTCACGTTCCTGTGTGCCGGTTAAGCTCAAGTAAGATTCGGGAGCAGTACGGGTTTCAAACGGTATTTCAATAAGTGCCAATTGAAAATTGCCCATGAACACAATCATGAGCATGCCGACCAGCCCAGCGGCCACGGCCCAACGGCTGCCAGCAGCCTGCCCGTCTCCGTTGCCTTCATCGCTAGGGACGCGCGTGCGCGAACGCACCAGATTGTATACCACACCGAACGACGTTAACCCCGTCAGTGCCACCACCAGCGCCGCCGTCATACTGTAGGCATAGGTGCTGCTGATATTGCTGATCGTGCCGAGCATGGCGGAGATAAAGTAGCCGAAATAGTAGTAGCTGATGGAGTAGCCCGCCATCCAGCCGTCATTAGGTGGAAAAGTCGGACTCCGCATGATGCTGCTCAAGAACATCAAGTCCATCGGCTTCTCAGTCGTGCGAAGGTCAGGCAGATGTGCCCGCACCAACGCCCAGCCGAACAGCAGCACGAGGAATAGAATTTCCCCAATAATTACTGCGGTACGATTGCTGCGCCACCAGTCGCGCCAGTTCAATCGCTGCCCGCTGAAATACGCAGCAAGTGCGATACCAAGGACGATCAGCCACGAGAGAATGATGCTGCCTGCCGTATTACGGAGGAAACCCAAGCTGCCCAAAATCCAGAACACATAACCGACGAGCAGCAAACCCGCCGCCCGTGCCGGCGTGTACCCTTTATCCGGCAGCGCACCCAGCAGACGGGTACACAGCGGCAGTGCTGCCAAACCTGCTAAGGTGACCAGCAGCCACCAGTTAACGACTATCCAGCCCTCGCGGGCCAGCCAATCAAACACCACCGGCCACATCCTGTTCTAATGCAAATTGCTGATCTTTGTTCACCTGATACACCTTCGCACCGCCCTGATCATAGACCACAGACAATTTACCGGCGCTGACCATCGTGTCAAACTTCGCCAGTCCGGCAGTAGGATAATAAGCACGTTCCAAACCGCTGACAATCACATAGCTCACATCGTAATGACGCAGGATGTCCCATGCTGTATCGGTACTGTCGGTGACATAGAACGCGTTGATATTTGCGACACGCTGCTCGACGAAGCGTGGCAGCGGATCAATTGTACGCTGCTGACGCTGGTGAAAATTCCAGCCGTTGACCGCAGGCAAGCCCGTGAGAATAGATACCCTGCTCTGCCAGCGGTATTCGCGGTCACTCATACCCTCCATAATAGTGGGCGTGCCTTTGACATTTTCTTGCAACCAGCGAATCATGCGGTAGTCTGAATCAAGGGGGAACGGTGAAAGCGACGGGTCTTCCTGCAAGAGTTCCGGATCACCTTCATATTCGGTGGCGTACTGCATGTAGGCCATACCATCCAGCGTCAACGGAACGTCGGATGCCATGCGGTCAAGTGACCGCCCGCGCGACGCCATCACCGGATACAACCCGGCGATAATCACCAGCAAGCCTAACGCCGGATACCACACCCAGCGGCTGAACACTGACCAGCGCTCCGAACTGCTAATAAGCCACGCGAAGGCCGCGCCGCCCACGGCACTGAACATTAACCACGCTTGAATGTAGAACTTGAACACCGTGTTCTGCCGCCCGACATCGCCATCCAACACGATTAACTCCACGCCCAGAGTCAAACCCAGCGCCAACCCGGTCAGCGCCAAAATATAGCGCATTTCGCGCGACTGGTTCTGGCGCAGGAACAATAAGCTTACCCACACCAGCAGCGGCACAACAACCAGCGCCACAGGCGCAGGGGGCAGCGGATTGCCGCTTGCTGCTTTAGGGAACGGTATCGGAAATGAAGCAATGAAAATGCCGATGAGCAAAACCAGCGCAACTGCGAAAAACCCCGCCAGCAAAAGAGGTAGCTGTCCGCGCAGTGACCGCACATAAACACTTCGCAGCCAGCGCGCCGTATCCCAGATCAACAGCGACAAAATTAGGAACAAAAACAGGCCGTGCACGATGAGGTACATCCAAACCTGCGTGCGCGGCATTTCGGAGGGCAGTGCGCGGTTGTAGATAGAAGCGTACCACGTGGCGTAGGGCAGCGAGAGCAGGAAACTCATACCCACAAAAGCCCCGATTCTCAGCGCCAGCACAATTGCACTGCGACGTGTCAACCGCTTGTATACCAGCCACCATGCAAATCCCAATCCTGTCACGCCCAGCAGCATGAAGGTGATCCAGTCCCATGTATTAGTAGCCCGCAGGAGACCAGCCGCCAGTCCACCCAGCGAAAGTGCAATGAACAACCGCCACAAACCGCGTTTGTCGTTCTCCGCTGCCAACACCTCGTCAAGAACGAACAGCATCACGAAAAACATGATGGGCATGGAAATCATATGGGCGTGCATATCGCCATACAAAAAGGTGAAGAACGGAAATTCCGCAATCGCGTTATCCTGAACGCCGTCTTGCCGTTCACTCAAAACACGGGTCGCAGCCCAATACCAGCGGTTCGGCGCAATTTGCGCGGTAGCGTTACCCAGCCCGCCGCGCAAGCCGCGCAGTAAGGCGGCTACGGGCGACGCGGCCTCAGCATTGGCTTGGTCAACAATCTTGGTCAGATCATCGCCAGTCGGGTCGACACCGTGCTCAGCACGGTATTCCGCGACAAGATCATTTTGTATGGACAGCGGTTCATTGTAATGCCCGGCCTTCATCAGCCCTTCGTTGATAACGACGCGCGGTGTATCCAGGTTGCCGAGCACAACCGCCAGCATCAAGGCGGCGATACCCGCCACCCACGGGTTTCCCATGCGCACCGGACTGCCCCAAGCGCTAACGACCTGCGGCGCAGTCAACTGCTCACCTGATTCCAAAACTTCCGCCTTAAGACGGGACTTTTCACGCCATGCGCTCACGACATTAAATGCCACCGAAAACGCGCCCATGCCTGTCAGCGAAAAGAGGGTCGGCAGTATCAGGTTGTAGGCGATAGACGGCATAACGCCCAGCAGCAGCACAGGCGAACCGACGATCACATAACCGAAGTAATAATAATTGATGTACCCGCCAGCATGCCACGGATCAATTGGTGGGAAAACCGTACTCCGCAGCACACCATTGAAATAGGCGAAGTCCATCGGCTTTTCCCCACCGAAGTAGGGATGCCACAAGTCAGGATTGGTGAGGCGAACCACCAGAAAGAACAAGAAGGCTGCCGCGGTGATGATTTCGATCCACAACATCTGACGGAAATGCTCACGGATATACACCAATAAATCGCCGCGTTTGCGCCAACTGACAGACAAGCTGAAAGCCGCTACCAGAATGAGCGAAAGCAGAACACCACTCTGCGACCACATCGGTATGCGCGCGCTGGACACAAACCACGCCAACCAGCCTACCACCAATAGTCCCGCCGCTTTGGCCGCGCTGTACCCTCGATCCGCTAATCCGGGGAAGATGCTGAACAGCAGCGGCCAGATTGCCCAGCCAAACACTAGAATGGCGACCCACCACCCGACGACTGTTACCACGGGCTGTGTATTGATAAGCGCCTCACTGAAGAAGCGATCTGACCATGTGCCCCCCGCATACTGTACCTGTGCCAAATCAGGTGGTAGTTGCAGGGCTGTCGGAATCTTGCTAGCGGGAACCGAGTAAAGTGGAATCAACCCAGCCACTTGCGGGTCACAATAGAAATTCGCACTCGCCGTTAGTGGAATTTCAGGGCAGTTCAAACGGGTTGTGACCGCTTCGATCTTGTTTAGGGAGGCGCTGTCCAGCACGGTTTGCGTGTTAGCGGTGGAATAGGCATCAGTCTTCTTAAATATGAATACCGCTGGATGATCATAAACATGAAAGGCTTCTTCCGCCTCAAATTCATTCAACCACTTGGGTGCGGAATAGGTCGGCAAATATTGGTCAGAGGCGCGCAGCGGCCCTAGCTCAAATGTATTCTGGAAGGTCTTCACCAGCTCAAAGCCCAGCGAACCGCTCCACAGCGCATCATAAAAGCGCATGGTCATCGGCCAGCGGTAGGGAATACGGGATTGGCTGTCGTAGCGCCGGTTGGTGGAAATCACCAGATAATCACTATTGTCCAGTCCGCGCTGCATCAAATCGCGCTTGTTCGTGTCGTCCTCATAATAGATTTGCAGCTGCTGCGGGATAAACTGCGCGCTCCACACATCTCGGCTGACGCAGTCTTTAACGCTCACGTTGCTCGGTGCGATGGTATCGCCCATCGTCGCGCCCGCTGGAAGGGCGCACACTTTGGGCAGCGACACTTCGTCCCACTGCCCTTCCCAAGCCACCACCGGCCCGGAACTAATGACCGGCCCACCGGACAATACTTCAATTGTAAAGGTGTACGTGCCCCCCTGTTTCAGCACCAGCGGTTCACTCAGTGGAATATCGTAGGCGTGCCCAAGTAGATCCCCATCCCGTTTCAGATCAGCCGTCAGCGTACCTTCCGCCAACACTTGATTGCCACCGGGAATACCGATCTTGACCTGCAATGTTTCAGTACCGGGATCATCATCCGGGTCGCCCAGATGCAGCGAACTCACCTTAGTCACAGTGCCGTCAGCCGGTGCGGTAAAAAGCTGGGTGAATGGCTGTCCATCTTCAGAGCGCGACGCCTGCAACTCCAGCGGAGTTGTGTCGCCGAACGCCGGGCGATTGGCAACCGAAATATTGATAAGCGGCGCGTTCACATTTTCAAACTGCATTGTGAAATCCGACGGCAAATTCTCTACTGCCCAATTGGTAGAAGCCGCTGGAGGAAACATCGTGCGGTAAATATTGGTGAACATCAATGCCCACAGAGCAGTGAATCCCACCACCGCCACTGCCAGTCCTCGTGCCAGTGTGGTGCGCCACCAAACCGGACGAGCAGCGGCACGGCGGATCAGCTCAACCAGCAGCCACGCAGCTAAGACCGCCAAAATGGGATAGATCGGGAAATAGTAGCGCATACTCATCACCCAAATGCGCCCCAGATACCCAAAATAACCCAGCACCCACACGAACAACACAATATTGCTCAGCGCGCCCGTCTTGCCCCGCAGCAGCCGCCAGCCGCTCCACAGCCACGCCGCCCAACCTGTCAGGCCGAGCGCGACTCCCATACCCCATAGCACCATATTGCTGAAGGGGAACAGATACGGGGTACGTGCCACCCACTGCCAGTTAGGTGGTGACTCGGCCTCGCCGCTGACGAGATGCTGCGCTTCATTGACATCCTGTATCCAGCGGAAATTGGGCTTTAGGCCGAGGATGGACGGCCCGGTGAAGGCATAAGGATTGAACAGGCGGAACATCAGGAAAGCTAAGAACAGTGCCGCTGCCAGACCGACAACCACACTGGACAACACCCGCCCTCTTTCGTTCCAGGCGAGGCGCAAATCTAAAATCGGTAGCGCCCGCAGTCCTGCCGCCAGCAGCAGCAGGCCGATCACCGGCAGCGTATTCACACGGCTGGCAATGGCTAACCCGCAAAATACGCCGCTTAACAGATAAGAAGTTAGCCGCCCGTCAGTTTGTACATACACAGCTCCCAAAAGTGCCAGTGCCACCATCAGGTTGGCAACAGCATCGGCCGTATAAAAATGGGATTGTTGAATGGAGAACACCGTACAGGCGTACAGGGCCGCCGCTACTAAACCAACCCACTTGCCGTGCAAGCGCAGTCCCATAAAAAAGACGGTGAGAATGACCAGCATTTCGGCAGCAGCCGAGACCATCCGCCCCACCTGCCGCGCACCGTAATACCCTGCGATCTCCGGATTGTTCATCCATTTCGCCAGCGTATCAGCCGTCCAACGGGTGATGAAGGCTGGCAGTGTGCCGTAAGCCATCAACCCCTGCCCAACGTTGTTGGGATTCATCGGTGAACACTGCGCGTCAAAATACCCGCCAGCACCTCCGGTTGCCGGATAGCGTTCCAAGCAAGTCGCAGACTGTTGAGCTACCGGGTCGATGCTGTCATCGGTAAACTCCAGCGTCCCATTCAGCCGCGCGGTCATCCCGGTGAAAAAGCGCTCGTCAGGATGCCACAGCGTATATTCATCCCAGTTTTGCCCGATGAAACGGAAATACCCACCCGCCAGGAGCACCAGACCGAGCAGCACTACGACCAATACATTTTCAAAGCTGAGGCCACCTCTGGCGGCACGCTTTTTTGGCTTTTCGCTAATTTCTACAACTTCCAATTCGTGCATCCTTGCTTGGGTGGTTCGCGGCATCTACATGTACACAGCAGCCGCGCCGTTTCCTCACTGTCAATTCACCTGTCCGGTTTTGATCAGAAACTCTGTAAAACGTTCTGTGCCCGGAGCTGGAATGCGGTACGTCATAAAGTCTTCGCCCACTTTGTAGCTCTGGACACGCTGCTCATAGCCCGTCGGGAACCATTCCTTAAGTTTGGCCTCAGTAGCCACATCGTCCTGCGAAAAGAAGAATAATATATCCCGCGTGGGGTCAAGCCGGTACTCGTCGGTCTTGAGTGATGCGAGGAACAAGAAATTCGGCACGTCGTTCAGCGTCACAATGCCATTCGGCCAATCCGTGATACCCGCTTCGATACCTACCGCGCGATGATCCCACCAATAGGGGTAGGCAATCATGAACGCATTGCCAAAACTGCCGCCGCTTTCCGCAAATCCCCGCAGATAATGTCCGGCCTCCGAGTACGGAGCTGGTGATGAGTGATCGTACGATTCTCGAAATTGTACGATATAGGTGTACCAGTTCGACCCAAACGAGGACACCACCAAAAATCCAGTCACAACCATCGCAGCGATGGTTCCCCGCAAACCGGGGAATATGCGTCGCAGGGTCACCCAGAACAGTGCCAGCGGTAGTGCAGCAAACAAGTATATTTCAGGGAGCGTACCACTGGTTCGGGTAGCACTGGGATTTTCGATGGGATAGGCGATGGACAGCGCCGAAGGCAGCAGCATGATGAAAACCATCGGTAGCATGAGCCAATCAACCGCATCCCGGCGTTTGACCATGCGTACAAACCACGCGCCTAACCCGACTATCAGCAGCGATCCGCTAAAAACATCGAGCGTCGGGGTGTTCGGGACGGCGGTAATCCACGCCACATCCCCTTTCCAGTTGTACATCAGCAGTGCGTTGCGAATATTGCTGAACAGCACCCCGAAATTTTTTTCCAGAGCAGCACTTCGTTCCTCCGGTGTGGGAACCCGTTCCACCAATTCACCTTGATCGTTGGTGGTTTGAATCAGGTCATCCCCAAACAACCGTCCCGATGTGCGGCGCAGGAAATCGTCCGGGTATTGCAGCGCAAAGCCCATGAGCGGCACGAACACCGAAATGGCAATCGCTGCCAGAATGACTAAATGTGTTACGTACCGGACCAATGTGCGCGGCGGCGGAACAACCCGAAAATCACTGCCAGCACCACCCCGACCACCACCACAACCGGCAGCATTCTCACAGCTTGATAGGCGTAAACCCCTATGCCGAGCACCAATCCCGTTTTGATGAAATCGGCACGGCGGTTGCGGCGCAGAGCACGGCTGAAATAAATGATCAACAATCCAGTGACAATCACCGTGAGCACGATACGCAGTCCGAGGCGGCTCAACATGACGTGCCAGTAACTGGCGGCTACAAGGGCAGCCAATGCCAGACCTACCGCGTTGCCTAATTCTGGCTCATCTTCGCCGATCATCTCCCGTCCCATCCACCACAGGACAGGGATGCTGACCAACCCTTCCAACACCGTCAAGAATTTGAGCGTAAAAAAGTTCATGCCCAGACCGGGCACTAACGAGATGATTGCCATTAAGTAAAACTGGATCGCTTCACGCCCCCCGTTGTTGGGGAAAAATACTTGCGGATTGCCATCCAGAATACGCTGGGCATCGAGAATCTTCTCGACATGATCGCTGGTCATTTCAGATGGAATGGTATTGAGGCTGTATAAACGGAACAACGCCGCCACCAACATGATGACGATGAGGATGATCAGCGTCCAGCGACCCGGTAACCGGATGCTACGAACGGCATTCTTAATGGCCCGCCACCCCCAACCAATTGGCGCGAACACCGCCACCCATAAACCGACACTGACTGGCCATGTCACCAGACTCGGAATGGTAAATTTGTTTTCTTGGGTGAAATACAATGTCAGGAGGCTAAAGAACGTGGCCGCGCCTGCGATAATCAGTCGTCTTTCGAGGCTGACATCGTACACTGCGTCATCTGTGTGAACGGATAGGCCGTTCTTGGCTTTCGATTCTTCACGCGAATCCCGGTTCGACCACCATCCCCGCAGCGCCGGCCAACTTACATAATTATCGCCCACAATCCAGATCACAAACCCGGCAAATAAAAACGGCAATCCGCCGTTTAGCCCGAAGTACTCCGTTCGTTCGCTCACCATAATCGAACTGCCGTAGAAGGCAACCAACAGAGCCATCAACCGCACGCCAAATTGCAGCGCCTCACGCTGCCGCAAGGCGAGTGCTTCGGGAGAAAGGGGTACAGCCGTAACAGTCTTGGCACGCGCCGCTGATAATAATTGGCGCGGTGAGGCGCTGGAAACGGATGCCGATGGACGCACAAGCGATTTCAGTTCAACAGGCGCAGGGGATAAAACGTCCCGGAGTTGGTCGAGCGTTTGGCCAGGCGCTTTGAACAGGCGACCAATCGCCTGCGCCAGCGTCAAGTCTTCAAAATTGACAACGGGCGGACTGTTTTCGGCAGGGGAAACGTCCGGCGCATCTGCTTCCCCTCCACCTTCGGCTTCCGGCAGTGATGGGTCGATCTCAGCTTCAGGATTGTCAGGCAGCATCCCCATAGTCATCGTTCTCTACTGTGGTTGTTTCCGCGCTTTGATACATAAGTTTACAGTTGAACGCCCCGCTGGTTCGCTGAGGGTATTAGGGCGATCAAACCAGTTTAGCACTTTTAGACCCAGATTGATGGGGTTAAGTAAGCTGCCATCATTACGGTCGAAGGACGTGCGGTCAGCGGCGTCCGCCATAGACTGCGGCAGCGCCCCGGATTCAAGCAGCGGTTTCCCTAGACCATACACCAGATTGTGAATAAAGGGAAAACTATAGTGGGTGAAGGCCCGTTCCTCATCCACCGAGAAACCGGCGTCCACTACAGCACTGCGGAGTTGGTCAGGGGTGTAGAGGCGCACATGGTTCGCCCAGATGCCCGCCAGCGGCCCGCTGCCGATGTGGGAATGAAACAGTGTCTCCAGCGACTTATTGATGGGGTCCCACCAGAAGGGATAATTGGCGTTCGGCACGGTAATGGCGACTACCCCACCCGGTTTGAGAACGCGATAGACCTCTTTCAATCCGTCCACATCGCGGTCAACATGCTCCAATATCTCCGAGAGAATAACCCCGTCAAAAGTGTTATCCGGGTACGGCAGTTGGTAGATATTGGCGTTGGTCAGCAGTAGATTGGGCAGATGGCCGACATTGCGCTTGGCCTTCTCAATTACCGGCCAATCCAGTTCCAGCCCCACCAGCTTACACTTACTCACATAACGGAACATGTTCAAATAGAAACCGCGCCCACAGGCGCAATCGAGTATCACTGAATCGTCGCGTGGGTTAATCCACTCGAAGATAGTTTGCACGCGCTTCTTGAAGGCCATGTCGGCTTCGTTGCGCGTCATATGCTCAATCGTTGCTGCGTCTACCATAATGTCTTGTTAGAAAAAATTTGGATTTGTCAGCACCAAAAGCCAACAAAGTACCGAATGATCAATTACCTTTACTTGTGCTGCCGCGCGTGCTCACGGAAGACCGCCTCGTACTGGTCTACAGTACGCTGGAACGAAAACACCTCTTCAATGTGAGCGCGTGGTTTGACATACTGTTCATGGTTGCGGATCACATCCACCAGCGCCTCACCAATGGACTGCCAGTCTCCTACCCGCGCTAACTTGCCCATCCCCGTTTCGCGCACCGGCACACGCCCGCCCGGTGTATCGGTCATGACAACCGGCGTGCCACTGAGCATGGCTTCGACCTGCACCAGTGAAAAACACTCGGTATCACTGGTGAGCGCCAGCACATCAACTGCCGCATAAAAATCAGCCATATACTGCATGTCATCCTTCAGGCCGAGAAAGATTAACTGGTCTTGGTACTGCTTGACAAGGTCTTGATGCCGTTCCCATGTGTTTTCGTAAGCAATGATGTTTTCGCCGCAGAACACGACCCGCGCATTGGGGTAGGTTTTGTTCACCACTTCCAGCGCGCGGATGAGCAAATCAGGCCGCTTTTCTTCTACAAACCGCCCCGAAAAGCCGATGACCGGCCCGCCATCCTTCGACCACTCAGCACGGATCTGTCGGGCATGATCGAGATTAGGCGGCGGCATGTGAATGGGCGGATAGATAGGCGTTACCTTATTAAGGAAGGGCTGTAAGTAATACGAGTGGTCAGCATAATCCTGACTATACGCAATCAGCCGCGCCGCCCGCTTCGCCATGAACTTGAACATGCTGAACATCGTGTTCTGAATGAATGTATTCAGGCCGCCTTCGGGCAATATCAAGTCCCCGTGATGGGTTGCCACCACCTTGCGCCCGCCCAGTCCCGCCAGCGCGCTAATGAGAGCAGTTTCCAGCATGGGAGTGTTGACAAACACCACGTCACTTTGCAGGATCAGCCCCAGCGCCGCCCACGGATAGGCGGGCATAATCATGCCGCGACTGATCGGAATAGGTGGTGTCCACAGGCGTACCACCCGCACACCGTTATGCATTTCCGCATCACGTGGGAGCGAGAGTTTATGGCGGGCTGTGAGCACCGTGACTTCATGCCCGCGCCGAGCCAGTTCTTCCGCCACCCGCTGCACGTGAATAGTCAAGCCAGTACGGTGCGGCACGTAGTACAGCAAGCACATTAGAATTTTCAGCTTGTGGTTTGCTTGCCCACCCTCTCCTTCAGTATGGGGCGGCGGTTGGGTGGGGGCTGTACCGTGTTCGTTCGCCACCGCGCTGTTCTGCTCCTTATCAATCACAGTCATGTATCTGATTATGCCTCACTCTGCTGCTGGCGCATGTTCTGCATGCCGCGCGACAGTTGTTCCAACGAAATACCCTCTTGAACAAAACCTAGTACGCCGGTAGCGGAATGTACCACTAAATTAATGCCATGTACCAGCACCGCGAACGCCAGTGCCGTACCGCTCGGTTCACCATAACCCAGCACGGTCAGCGCCAGAAAAATTGAACCCTCGTAGGGACCCACATTACCCGGCACGGCCGGAACCGCGATAGCAAAAGCGGCAGCCGCAATATACAACAGCGTGACCGCCCAACTGGCCTGCGGGTAGAAAGTCAGCATCAGTATATACCCCGCCGTGGCCGAAAATCCCCAACTGATGGCCGTCCACCCCACCGCTTGAGCGAATAAGCGTGAATTGGTCAGTGGTTGCAGTCCATCCAGAAAGTGCTCAAGCCATGCCGAAAGGCGCTGGTTCAAGGCAGGGTCTTTAATAAAACGGTTGAGCAGATTAGCCGCCACATCACGCCGTCGCGCCAGTACGACCAGCACCGCAAATCCCAACACCGCACTCAGCCCACCCGTCACCGCCGGGACGCGCAGCGCGTCCGGAATGTCCGCTCCGCCTAGCGCCAGTACGGTCATGATAACAATAGCCAGCAAATCTAGCAGGCGTTCAACGATGATGGTGCTGGCCGTTTTGAAATAGGGAACCGGCGGTTTGGCCTGCGTTGCCAGATAAATGCGTGCCACTTCGCCTATCCGCAGCGGAAGCAGGCCGTTGACCAGATAGGCCACGTTCATGATGCTAAAGGCGCGCTTGAGCGGCAGTCCACCACTCAGCAGCACTCGCCAGCGCAGCGCCCGCGTTACGAGACCCAGCAGTAAAAACAACGCCGTGGGCAGTACGTAAATATAACGCGCCTGCCGCAGAGCGTTGATAAAGTCCTGCGTATCCACTTGTTGGGCAATAAAATAGATTGCCAGCAGGCTGACCACCAGCCCTAGCAATCCAATCCGAAAACGTTTCACCTGACTATCCCGTTTCAAACCCGCCCATGACCCTCAAATGAGTCTTAACGCCCCTCTCTGTGTACGGAGAGGGGGACGGGGGGTGAGGTTCTTGCCGCATTATACTATTGCCCGCAAAGCCCTGCCGAGAGTCAAGTAACGGTACTTTCGGGTAGTTAGCAGTTTTTAGTCGAACATCAATGGAGTATCACGGAAGACTGCGACCAATGCACAAAATGCAGCACAGGCTGCACAGGCCACACAGAATTCTGTGCTGAATATGCATGTTGTGTCGGCGAAGTCGTCGTCGCTACAGTGCAGTTCCACATTCACTGCCGCCAAACACGCATCATGTTGGCGGTTCGCTCACCGAAAGCCGCGCAGGAAATGGTTTTTATGGCGGAGTCGAGGGTAGATGGGGGACAACCCCGCCATAAAAGGAGCAGCCGAATGGTTGTGTGGGGTAATTGCTGCTCCCAAAACCAAGCCTACTATAGAACAAGTGTACACATTTGTCAAGCCCCAATTCGCACAAATTATCTTATTGACAGATTAGAACGCGTGAGCAATAATGGCACTATGTGAACATAACTCATTCCAACTAAAGGGACGCAGATGATCCGCAAAGTCAATGCCGTAGTGATGTACGTAAATGATCTGGAAGCAATGATGCAGTTTTACCGCGACAAAGTGGGGTAGAAGTTATGGGGGCGATGATGTGTCCTATTACCTGCGTTTGGAGGGTCAGGACTTTGCGCTGGTCAAAGTATCGGCAGGCATCCGCATGATGGACGAAGCTACCTTCGCCGGACGCGCAAGTGGCAGCCGCATCATGCTGTGCTCTGATGTCGAAAATATTGATGCCAATTACAATACGCTCACTGCCAAAGGCGTGACATTCATCAAGCCACCCATTAGCCAGCCGTGGGGCTGGCGCACCGCCTACTTCGCCGACCCTGAGGGCAACATCTGGGAATTCCGTCAGGCAATACCCGCGGCCTCCCCATAGGGGAGCACCGGCGTGCGCTCCCGTCTTGTGCGTTCTTGACACCGATTGTCAAGCGTCCTATAATTTCGCACAGTCGCGGGTGTAGCTCAGTTGGTAGAGCGTTTGCTTCCCAAGCAAAATGTCACGGGTTCGAGTCCCGTTACCCGCTCAGATTACACAGCGCCCCACCACAGGGGCGTTTGCTTTACCCTCCCCCACCCGCTAAACCGAAAGAGGTACCCATGAGCGACGAAGCCCACTTCCCCTTTATCCGCGAAGCCATCAAATTGGCCGACACTGCCGTCGAGCACGGCAATCACCCCTTTGGCGCCGTGCTGGTGAAAGATGGCGTGGTGCTGCTGGAGGCCGAAAACACAGTCACCACCGGCCACGACATGACCAACCATGCCGAAATGAACCTCGTCCGGCTGGCGAACAGCCACTATGACCCCGAATTCCTGAAGGACTGCATCCTCTACACCAGCACCGAACCCTGCGCCATGTGCATGGGCGCCATTTACTGGTCGGGCATTAAGACCATGGTCTACGCCTGCTCTGAAGGGCGGCTGAAGGAGATTACCGGCGGCGGGCTGAACATGGCCTCACGCACGCTGATGGCAACCGCCAGCAACCCGGTGACGGTCATCGGCCCCATCCTGCAAGACGAAGCCGACCCTGCACATTTGAGGTTTTGGTAAGTCAAGGGGTCAAGTATATCTGTAGTGGTCAGTTACAGATATTTGATCCAAGACCTGAAAGCCCTGATTGTCACCCTCTAACACTTACAGAATGGTAAAAACCGGCGTTCTATGGTATGGTTCATATAATGAAACTTACCATAACTGAATCTAATTTATTATTTTGAATTCTACTTAGCACGAAATTGGCTAATTTGTTCTGCGCTTCGTTTTTCAATCTCAGAGGACATATGACTAAAGAAATAAATACGCAAGCAATTCCTTTCGTGCTTAGCCAAATAAGAAACGGTGCGATCTTTGAGCAGTTTGCCAAGAGTTATGTGGCGGCCACTCAAGACTCCCTAGTATTCATTCCAATTGGTGGGAACAAAGACAGTGGCATGGACGGCTTAGAATACGTATGGACAGCGAAGAACCGTCTAAAGAAATCGATCTATCAATTTTCTATAGAAAAAGATGGAAAAGCCAAAATATATAAAACACTATTAAGGCTTTCTGAATCGGTTCCAGATTACAAACGCCTATATTATGTAACAAACCAAACAGTAAAAGATCAAAACACGTTAATTGACGATGCTTATGAAACTTACGGAGTGCAATTGACTATTTATGACAAAGAGTGGTTTGGCGTACATACAAATAAGTCCCCGAAGACCATTGCGGTGTTTCGGCAGATGGAAGATCAGTACTTCCATATTTATCAGCGTTCGACCACGAATTTTGCAAAGTTCGACTCGAAGGATCCTCGAATATACATATACCTGCGTCAACAAATAGAAAACAAACAAAGAGATTATGGTGGTGACGAGGAAATACATTTAGATGAAATATTGATGGATAGCCTAATATTATTTGCCTTGGAAGGAACTGACCCTAATCAAAATATAATGAGATCACCAGATGAAGTCACATCAAGAATATTGGAAATTACTGATCTCAATGCTACGTGGGTAGTTGAGCTTTTGCCGAGGCGATTAGCGGCGTTATCAACCAAACCACGTCGCATTAAGTTTCACCGCCAAACTAATGAATACTGTTTACCCTATGAAACACGCCTTGAAATCACAGAGAGAAATTTGGTGGATGAAGCGCTTCTAGATCACTTCATTCAGAGTGTTTCAGTGTTGTTGGATGAAAAACTTTCAGTGGAAAACGTGAAGTTACAATCAATAAATCCTGTCGACATAGTTCTAGACATCATTCACGCCATTTTTCATAAACAAGGCCTAGAATTTTCGCAGTTCATAACAAACCAGACGTCGGGTGTCCTAATTGATCAATTTCTAAATGACATTATTAAAGAAAAGATTTCCGATGCCGGTATTACGCCAAAGAATCGTGATGCCGTTCACTATGTGCTTCTTGAAACCTTCCGCGAAATTGTTTACCGGGGCGATGAAAAACAAAAAGAGTTCTTATTCAGACTTTCAAATACATATAATATGCTATTTCTACTCCAAATCGAACCAACCCTAGCGCGATATTTTGAACACGTTGCTGGTGAACTCCGGGTTTACGTAGACAGTTCAATACTTATTCCTGCAATGGCAGAATATTATTTAGCACCACAAAATCAACGATACACAAATTTGCTCAGAAATGCCCGCGATGCGGGCATAACGATTCTGTAAATGATTATGTTATTAGTGAGATTGAAAATCATCTTCGTAACACAAAATATGTGTATCAAAAAGAGTATGAACAAGTTGAACATATTTACAGTGATAAAATAAGTATCATTTTCATCGAGCAGATATTCATTCGTGCATATTTTTATGTGCGTCTAGAAGATAAAGTCGCTTCATTTCGTGAATTTATGGAAGAGTTCATTTCTTGGGAAATGCGAGGTGATATACGGGGGGAACTTGTGCTGTGGCTTGAGGACCAATTTGGAATTCGGTTTATTGAACGCGAAGTTGACATTGATCCTCATGAAGTTGAAAAACTGACCGAGGCATTGGCGCCACTCAAATATAATCAAGATATTAAGCGAGCGCGAACTGATGCCAAACAACTTCTTACAATTTATCAACTTCGGAAGGAGAACAATGAAACAAGTGAAACGGGAATATTTGGCTACAAGACTTGGTGGCTAACTTCCGAATTCACCTCATTGCGGGCCTATCAGCAACTCGCGGAGTCCAGAACAGAGATTGTGTCGCCATATATACGTGCGGACTATATATACAATTACATTTCCCTCGCACCGTCAAAACAGCACGTTGACAACATTTTCCGAAATATGTTCCCAACTCTACTTGGCGTTAATGTGTCATTTTATGTACCGACAGATGTCGCCTTATACATCCGAAAAATGATGGTGGAACATGAAAAGATAGTGAATAAACCTCGCTTCAGAGCAAAGTTAAGAGAACTAATACATTACCTAAAAAGTAGTCCGGATCAAATAGATCGAACCCGCATAACAAATTTCTATGATGAACTTAAAAAAGAGGCTGAAAGTTACATTCCGCCTGCTGCGTCACTATGAGGTAACCTGCCTCAAGTATGATAATATTCCGTGCGGGTTCTAGCCTCGTTGCCGCTGCAATCCATAGCTGGAACCTTGAAGCCCCAACACCGCTTCCGTTTGAAAACACTAACCATCCCGCCCATTGACACCGTATAACATTTGTTCTATAATAGTGTCTTATAGGTACTCCGGTAGCACCGCACCTTAACGATTTGGTGCATGAGAGGATGAGGTTCCTGCTGCCAACTTTGTGGGAAAAATAAGCGGCAGCAGACCCCACTGCCGCCGCCGCCAACTTTCACCTATTGCACATTTTTCCGAAATTTGCCATCTGCCATTCAGCTTGCGATCCCTTTGGGATGCCGAAATTGCGTGCGAAGCCTCCCTGCGGGATTGGAGAGGGGGCTAGGGGGTGAGGTTCACGCATACACCGCCTGCCGCAGCCCTTTCAGATAGCCGATAGCGAACAGCCGCCCAATCGAGGAATACCCGGCCTGCTCGTTGCTGTCGCCTTCCATTGTCGGCACATGGTCGGGTCGGCACACCCCCTCAAAGCCGATGTCACGGTAGGCTTTCATGCAGGCCAGCATATCAGTCTGCCCGTTGTCGTGGAAGGTCTCCACGAACTTCTCCGGCGTCCCCCGCACATCGCGGAAGTGGACGAAGAAAATCTTCCCCTGCTCCCCAAATTTGCGGATCGCGCCCGGCAGGTCGTCAGTCATCAACGTGAAGTTCCCCTGACATAGGGTGATGCCGTTCACCGGGCTGGGGATCAGGTCAATCAACCGCTGGAAATTCTCCACCGAGCGCATGATGCGCCCCAACCCGCGGATGGGCGAAAGTGGCGGGTCGTCGGGGTGCATCGCCAGCTTGACGTTAGCCGCTTCGGCTACTGGAATCACCTTCTCTAGGAAGTAATGGAGGTTCTCCCACAGTTGTTCCTCGCTCACTTCACCGTACTCGGTCAGTGGGGCCTGCTTCATCAGGCTGTGGTCGTAACCCGTCACCATCGCTCCACCCCGCGCCGGAACGGTGGTCGAGGTTCGCATCCAGTTGAACACGGGCATCCACTCGTAGCACCACACGCCGATGCCCAGCGCGCCCATGTTCTGGATCAGCTCGCAGGCTGTATCAATTTCCGCCTCGCGCCCCGCCAGCCCCAGCTTGGCTTTGTTGAGGGGCGGACGGCTTTCCAGCACATCGAAGTTAAACCCGCCGTCCTCGTAAGCCGTCTTCAGCCGTACCAGCGAGGCGTAGCTCCACGGCAGGTCTTCTTTGTTAACGTCCAGCCCGCGGCTGAAGTCCATCACACCCACCACATGCTCGATTCCGCACTGCTTAACCATGCGCCACAGCGGGCCATTTTGAGGGGGCAGCACTTCCGCGATTTCAATCATCTTAAACTCCGCTCAATAACTGAAATTAATTTCCCGCGATGTGATAGGCTGGCTCGTAACCGATGAGATCCCGCGCCCGTTCGTTGCTCACCATGGTTTCCCCGCCCACTAACGGCCGCTTGAACGGCACACCCGGAAAGAACAGCCGGATCAACGTCGCCGAGTCATACTTGAGCGAGTTCTGGTCGGCGTTCACATACAGCGGGTGATGCCCCTCATAGTCCGCCGTGAGGGCTTTGGCGAAGGCCTGCGCCGCGTCGCGCACATCCATCGAAGCCCAGAAGTTGAAACGCTCGAAATTGTACATGTGGGCCAGCTCGTCACCCTCCAGCGCCTCATGATAGTTCTTGGTTTCCATCATGCGCCGCGCACGGAAATCCAGCGCAATCTCCCGTGCCTGCTCCATGCGGGTTTCGAGTTCCGCCTGGGGCAGCGTAACCAGTTCATCCAGCAGCGCCATAGCCGCCTTATAGCGGGTCTGATAGGCTTCACTGCCAGCATAGTCTTCACCGTACACACCGGGCAGCCGGAAAGACACACCGCTAATCCCGTCACGCCGCCAGTAGTAGTCTGCAATGCGTTCGTCTATTTCCTTCGAGAACGAATAGGGATCGCTGGTAGCGGTGGGGTGGTCTTCATCTATCGGGAAATATTGGATGTCCATATCACCGATATTCCACGCGCATCCCAGCGCATTAATCGAGCTGGCCTGCACCACCCGTTTGATGCCCGCTTTAGCCGCCGCTTCATAGACAAAGAAGCTGCCTGTCGTGTTGATGTGGTAGACCTCTTCGGCTGTGCCTAGCATCGGTGCGCGCAAGGCAGCAAGGTGAACAACGCTGTCACATCCTTTAACCGCTTCGCGGACTGTATCGACATCGGTGATGTCACCGCTCAGGTACTCCACATCGGGGATCGGCATTTCGGGCGCGCGGTCAAATCCGCGTACCTCCATGCCCTGCTCACGCAGCCAGCGCACCACGACGTGGCCTATATGGCCCGCCGCGCCTGTCACAAGCACTTTCATAGGTTGCTCCTATTCGAAGAATGAACTTTCGCAGGTCGGTCAGGCACTAACTCCACAGGCGGTCGTGGGCGCGTTCCACATCCCAGTATTCCGTCGGCTCGAACACACCGGGATCATCCGGGTGGAGATGTTCACGGCACACATCCAAATTCATGCCGGTGAAGCCTAACCCCGGTGTTTCCGGCAGTTGGATATAGCCGTCTTTGACAATTGGATCAGCCGCGCCTTCCACCAGACTGCTCCACCACGGCAGGTCAGCCGAGTGATTTTCAAGCGCCATAAAATTCTCGGTAGCTGCCGAAACGTGGGCGCTGGCGAGGGCGGTCACAGGCGAACCCGCCATGTGCAGTGTCATAGCGATCCCGTGCTCCTGTGCGTAGTCGCCAATTTTCTTCGTCTCCAGCAGACCACCGGATGTCATGATATCCGGGTGAACCAGCGCCACAGCACGCCGGTCAATCAACGGCTGGAAATTCTCTTTCAGGTATATGTCCTCGCCTGTGCAAATGGGTGTGGTGACGGATTCGGACAAGCGTAGATATTGGTCAGTGAACTGCCACGGGATCATATCCTCATACCACGCGAGGGTGAACTGGTCGAGTTCACGCCCTAGGCGTATACACGATTCGAGGTTGAGGTGGCCGAAGTGATCCGCCGCTAAGGGCAGTTCATAACCCACCTGCTCACGTATTGTACCCACATAGTTGACCAACCAATCTATACCTTTTGTCGTAAGCTGGATGCCCGTGAAGGGGTGCATGATGTCAGTCGTTCCGGTCATGCCGGGTGGAGCGCTGATCGCACCGGGAATGTCCTCAACAAGATCAACGCCAACATCCATCTTGAGAAATTGAAAGCCCTGTCCCATGCGGCGTTTAAGCTGCCCGACCATTTCAGTAGGGTCACGGCGCGAGGGCGTGTCGGCATAGCACAAAATTTGGTCACGGAATTTGCCGCCTAACAGTTGGTAGGCAGGTACACCATAGGCTTTTCCGGCCAGGTCAAACAGCGCCATTTCAATTGCAGAAACGCCACCGCCCTGCCGCGCATGAAAGCCAAACTGCTTGATCTTGCGGAAGATTTTATCAATATTGCATGGATTTTCACCCAAAATGCGGGACTTGAGCATCAGCGCATAATGCTTGCTGCCCCAGTCCCGCACCTCACCGTAACCGGATATGCCCTGATTGGTGTCAATGCGGATGATGATGCAGTCCATCGGGAGTCCGGCCATTGTCAATGTCCGCATATCTGTGATGCGTAAATCGGACGGGCGCGAGTTGCGGTTAACATTTTGTTCAAGAGATACAATTTCGGTCATTTGAAATCCTTTGGCACTGGCGGACGGGAATGCAACACTATCATATCCAAGAACAATTCGTAGTAGCAAAGAACCATAATGAACCTCCTCACGTCAATATCACTCCGAAATTGTGGCGCACGAGGCACTTTAGGATTGACGAAAAAGACGCGCATCGCTAGAATGCCACCAATAATTTCGTATTCTGACCAATTCTCTTTGCAAATCATTTAATAGGGTTTTGGTAATCAGCCAAGAGCTAGTAGCCAACCGCTAACAGCTTCTGAAGGAGCTTATCGTGGCCGAAAGTTTTGTTATCGAAGCGCAAACCCGCACGATTGTGGGTAAGAAGGTAAGCCAACTGCGCCGACAGGGGTTGGTGCCAATCACAGTTTATGGGCCCAAAACACAACCCATGAATTTGCAGGTGCCGTACCGCCCACTTCAGATTGCCCTTTTGAAGGCCGGTGGAACGAACTTGATTGATCTGCAGGTGAGCGGACAGTCCACGCCGGTCGTCGCCCGCGAAGTACAGCGGGACATTCTGCGTAATGATATTACTCACGTGGACTTTTTCGCAGTGGACATGGACGCCAAGATCAGCATTGACGTGCCGATTCACTTTATCAACGAAAGCCCGGCGGTAGCCTCGCGCATCGGTATTTTGCTGACTGGCCCGACGGTGCTGACCATTGAAACCCTGCCAAGCCACCTCATCAACCAGATTGAGGTTGACTTAGCGAAACTGGTCGCCATTGGCGACTCTGTCCATGTGCGCGATCTTAACCTCGGCACAGAGATCGAAATTTTGAACGACCCGGATGAAATGATCGCTCGTATCATTCAACCGGCAGCGGCTGCATCTGAAGAAGCAGAAGCGGCGGAAGCTGAAGGCACAGCGGAAGTTGAGATCATTAAGAAGGGTAAGGCTGACGAAGAAGAGGAAGAAGAATAGTCTTCCCGCTGAATTAATGAGGTCAATGAGCACACTTACGACGTGTGCTCATTTTATTTTAGAACACGACACGGAAGCGTTCACAAACAACCGGCATCTGGCTCGACATTGTTCTGGCAAGTCTCGTGCATTCACGGGCGAAGAATGATGAGTGCGCTTCCCGCCAATAGGCCAAAGAACGATCACCCTCACCTTCATCATAAGCGAATGCCGTGTCTACTTCGTCAAAAGGCTTTACCCTAATTTCAATTGTTTCGATTACACAGAGTGGCTCACCTGCCCCGTTCAAAATCACACTCAAATCACCAACTTGAGGCATGACTTCGTATCCTGATTCATAGACCCATCCCAGCGAGGCTGTGGCCGTCTTTGTGCCTGCAATAACCAAAGCCCCAAGTTCATCAGCCATTGTCGGGCTGTCGCCAAATCCCCATGCGGTATAACCCTCAGGAACCGGTTTTCCAGCACTTACGAGTGAATCACAATAACGCCTCCAAAAGGCTTGTACAGCAGAGTTTTCAGCCACGACTATCTCCTAACAACAACATGAGGCGGTACATATACCGCCTCATGTAAATTTACAGACACGCGTGATTATCCAGTTGTGGGCGGAGCTTCAGGTGGTGCGGAACCGTTCATATCAGCCGGGTCAAGTCCTACGTCATTGGCATCATTAACACCACTGGTCATGATCGCCATGCCTACCACTTCATCCCCGTCGTACAAATTCATTACTGTTACACCCTGTGTGCTGCGCCCCGTTTCCCTAATCTGGTCAAGATTAGTTCGCAAAACGACGCCATCCCTCGTCATGAGAATAATGTCATCACCTTCCTGGACACAACACATGGCAACAATCGGGCCGGTCTTTTCATTGCGGGCAAGGGTGCGAATGCCTGAACCGTAGCGGCCCTGTTGGCGGTACTCATCCAATTCTGTCCGTTTGCCATAGCCGTTCTTGGTAACCACGATCACATGGGTATGGTCTTCATCCACCACATCCATACCGGCCACGGCATCGTCATCTAGCTTGATAGCGTGAACTCCGCCAGCCGGACGCCCCATAACCCGTACCTCCGATTCGTGGAAGCGTATGCTCTGCCCCTGATCTGTAACAAGAATGACATCTTGATCGCCATCGGAGTATTTGACCCAGCCCAGGTAATCACCTTCGTCGAGGCTCATGGCGATGAGTCCGCTGGGGCGCACGGCTGCGAATTCGTCGAGCGTTACACGTTTGATGCGACCTTTGCGGGTAGCCATGACAAAGTGGCCGTCAAGTTCAAAAGATGTCACCGGCAGTACAGCTGTAATGGTTTCATCCGCTTCTAGGTTGAGGACTGTGTGAATGAGTGTGCCTTTGTTAGCGCGTCCAGTTTCCGGGATGTGAAAGGCGCGTTCGGCATAGACTTTGCCTTTGTCGCTAAAAAACAAGATATGATCGAGGCTGTTACAGGCGAAAATATCAACCAGCGCATCCTCTTCTTTGGTCTGCATACCGGTGACACCTTTACCGCCGCGCCGCTGAGCACGGTAAGCCGAGGCAGGCACGCGCTTGATGTAACCGCGTCCGGTCATAGAGATTACGACTTCTTCTTCGCGCACCAGATCGGACTCATTGAAGTCAGTGCTGACGCCGTAGAGTATTTCAGTATTGCGTTCATCGCCGTACTCTTCGGCAAGGGACTGGACATCTTCGCGGATGAGTGCCAAGATTTTGGTGGGAGAAGCTAGCAGGTCACGCAGATATTCAATACGGGTCATGACCTCGTTATATTCATCTTGAATTTTCTGCTGTTCGAGTGCAGCTAAACGGCGCAACTGCATTTCGAGTATGGCAGAGGCTTGGGCTTCGCTCAGCTCAAAGCGAGATACTAATTTGGCGCGGGCATCATCCACATCATCGGCAGCGCGAATAGTTTGAATGATGGCATCCAAACTCGACAAGGCTTTGAGAAGACCTTCCAAAATGTGAGCGCGCGCCAGCAGCTTATCGAGCTCAAATTGAGAACGGCGAACGATGACCTCGTAGCGGTGTTCGACGTAGATTTGAAGGGCGCGGCGCAACCCCAACGTGCGCGGTTCGTTGTTGACCAATGCTAACATCTGGATGCTAAAGGAACTTTGGAGGGCGGTGTATTTGTAAAGCTGGTTGAGAACGGTCTTGGGTTGCGCTCCAAATTTCAACTCCACAACCAAGCGCATACCGTTGCGATCTGACTCGTCGCGCAGGTCGGAAACGTGCGGCAAGCGACCTTCGCGCACGAGTTCAACGATACGCTCAATGATGGATGTTTTGCTGACCTGATAGGGGATGGAAGAAAATACGATACGGTAGCGATCACCCTTCATTTCTTCAACATCGGAGGTGGCACGCATAACCACGCGACCTTTACCGGTAGCGTAGGCTTCTTTGAGTTCGTCGCCCACCACAATTTGTGCGCCGGTAGGAAAGTCCGGCCCATGTACAAACTGCATCAATTCGTCTACAGTAATTTCTTCGACACGGTGATTGTTATCGATGATGTAGGTAATGGCTTGCGTCAGCTCCCGCAGGTTGTGTGGCGGAATGCTAGTGGCCATACCAACTGCAATACCGCTGGTACCATTCAGAAGCAAATTAGGCAAACGGGCAGGCAAAACGCTCGGTTCCTGCGTTGTGCCATCATAATTGTCGATGAAGTCAACCGTATTCATGTTGAGATCGGTGAGCAGTTCTTCAGCCAGCCGATCCAAGCGGGCTTCGGTATAACGCATGGCGGCGGGGCTGTCGCCGTCCACGCTACCGAAGTTACCCTGCCCATCTACCAACGGGTAACGGAGCGAAAAGTCTTGCGCCATACGGGCCATAGCATCATAGACAGCAGTATCGCCGTGCGGGTGATATTTACCGAGTACATCGCCGACGATACGAGCGCTCTTTTTGTAGGCAGTATTTGAGCGAATACCCATGTCATACATCGCATAGAGGATGCGACGGTGTACGGGTTTCAGACCATCGCGGGCATCGGGCAGCGCACGCGCCACGATAACACTCATGGCGTAGTCGAGGTAGCTGCCGCGCATTTCCTCATTAATGTTAACAGAACGAACCTGACCTATTTCCATGTCCTAACGCTCCAAACTGATGTTTCGATGGTCTAGTCAAATTTCGATGGGATGGGCAGTGAGACAGCAAGGCATTATCATATTCAAACACTCGACCTGAAGTTATTTTGATAGTCTAATAGGAGGATGAATGATGCCCGTACCTCAATGACATGGGCGAAGCTCACACCTCGCCCATTATTTCCCAAATCTATCAACGTTTTATCCCAATTGCCTGCTCATTTATCCCAAGCTGACAACCACCTTATTATACTTCAAAATGGCATTATGCGCGAGTTCTAAACCCAATCAGTATCCCAAACGCTAATATTTTTATCCCAAAAAGGTTGGGAAATCCCACATTCACAATGTCAGATGCGGTAAAATGTGGGAAAATATAACGGTTAAGAGTGTTAATTCAAAGCTACGTGAAAAATCGAAAGCAAATAGCAGATCACCGTATATGGTTGTCGCTTATCGGCCTAGTGTTTGTGTTAGGAATGATGGGAGACGATTATAGGCCAGTCATTGCAACTCAAGCTAAAGAGGTTGTATACGCAAGTTATCACTATTCTGGCAGTGACGCTGAGAGGTTGATAGTCAAGTTTTTCGATGTTGTTAGAGAGCAGTTGGCGAAGTTTGACATTGAACTAGAAGTTATCAATTCAACTATTGATGATCCGAGAACTAATGTAGAGTTCATTTTCAACTTCGCCGCAGATACAGTTGTTATGAAAATTAAGCGTTCACCTGTATCTGTGGTATCGCTGTTATTTGACTCACCATCCCACTCTCAAACTTTGAAGCCAGTCGAAAATTCGGGACTGGCAGGCGCGGCTGTATTAGCGTACACGCTTGACCGATGTGGTGTGGCAGATGCGTTCTGGGAGCAAGTTGATTTTCGGGTTTATTGGGAACTAAATGATCTACCAATCCTTCGTGGTCACTGCGCCCTACTCCATCGCCGTTATCTAAGTGCGATTGAAGAATATCGATTTTACCAAACTAGTTACGACATAATTGGCTTTGATGACGATATATATCCCGTAGAAATCCCGTGGAGTTACGTGCAATTGGGTGAAGTTGACCGCGCACTGAAACTGGCAGATGAATTAGTCAAAATCAGGACGAAGAGCCCGACTAAAGAAACGCCAATAGCATACGCAAGCCGTGCCCAACTTTACACCCTTGCCAATCGCTATGATGACGCTATAGAGGATTACAACACTGCTATAGCGCTTTCTCCAACGAATCCCACGTTATATATAATGCGCGCGCAGACATACCTCCTGCTCTACGAATGGGATAAGGTACTGGCGGACTGTAATAGCGCGATTGAAATTGACCCGACGTATGCGGAAGCGTACTACCAGCGCGGACTGCTGTATTATTCGATTTTGCAGACGGGGTCATCATTGTATGAACAAGCATTAGACGACTTCAACCACTATCTCGACCTCGCACCCAATGGTGTCCATGCGGAGGACGCGACACGTTATGCTGATGAGATTAAGACGCTACTGGAAGCATTAGGCGTCGAATAGATTCTATATCCACTAGTACATTAATGTTGTTTGGCAGTTTGATCTAAAAGCGGTACAACTATCGCCCAAAGTAATTAAATAAACATTCGATTTTTCGAAATGGAGTTTTTTATATGAGGATATTGCGAACAGTCATACTGGCTGTGTTAGTTATCGCTGCCATTATTGTGATTGGCGGCGTGGTGATTTTCAACCGCTGGACGCGGGGGCCGCTGCCGCAGCATGAAGGCACCATCACAATCAAAACAGAGAACTTGACGGTTAATGCTGAAGCGGTTTCAATCAGTGGACTGACGGATAAAGTGGACATTGTGCGGGATAACTGGGATATCCCGCATATTTATGCCAGCAACAGCCACGATTTGTTCTTTGCTCAAGGATTCACACAGGCGCAAGATCGCTGGTGGCAGATGGAGTTTGCACGGCATATCGGCAGCGGCACCATTCAGGAATTGACCGGGCAAAATGACAATGTGATGGGACAGGATGTGTTCATCCGCACAGTGGGATGGCGGCGGGCAGCCGAGCTGGACTACGCGACATATGACGAGAGCGGCAAAGCTGTGCTGCAAGCCTTCGCTGACGGGGTGAATGCCTATATTCTTAATCGGCCAGCCAGTGAACTAGCGATGGAATACAATGTACTGGGCATAACCGGCGTCAAGATTCCTATCCAGCCGTGGACACCAGTAGACACAGCGGTGTGGGCGAAAGTAATGGCATGGGATTTGAGTGGCAACCGCAGTGAGGAACTGCTGCGTTCTAAATTGTATGCGGAACTGGGCAAAGAATTGACTGATGAATTTATGCCGCCCTACCCGTTCGACCAGCCGGACGGCAAGAAACCCACTATTTTGCAAGCGGAAGATCTACCCATTGATGACTCCAGCTTAACCGCGCATACAGTTGATACGGCGGGCATTGTAGGCGTTGATACGACACTAGCGGGGGGAATCTCAGCTACAAGTGCATTGTTCAAATCAGAACCGGACATCGGCAGCAACAACTGGGTAATCGGCGGGAAGCTGACCGCAAGCGGCAAGCCAATGCTAGCGAATGACCCTCACCTGAGCATACAGATGCCGTCTATCTGGTACGAGGTCGGGCTGCACTGCCAGACGGTGAGCGATGCCTGCCCGTATGACGTTACGGGTTTCGCGCTACCCGCCGCGCCGGGTGTGATTATCGGGCACAACTCACGGATTGCGTGGGGTGTCACCAATGTGGGGCCGGACACTCAAGATTTGTATACGATCAAGGTCAATCCTGACAATCCACTGCAATACGAATGGAACGGCGAATGGCGGGACATGACAGTGCATGACGAGGTGATACACTTCGGCGACAGTGCGGATACTGTAACCATTCAGGTACGGGAAACCCATCTAGGGCCGATCATCAACGACAACGAATTGGATGATAACGCCAAACCAATGGGGTTCAATAATACTGACCCGATGGCATTCCATTGGACAGCGACGGTAGAACGCAGCCAGCTTTTGGAAGCAGTCTTAACGATTGACCGGGCGGCGAATTGGGAAGATTTCAGAGCAGGTGCGCGGCTGTGGGATGTACCATCACAGAATCTAATCTTCGCGGATGTAGACGGGAACATCGGCTACCAGACGCCGGGCAATATCCCGATACGGGCGGCGGGACACAGCGGGCTGCTGCCGGTGGACGGCACAACGGACAAATATGAGTGGAAGGGTTACATTCCTTTCGATGACCTGCCCCGCATATACAACCCGGAACGGGGCTACATCGCCACCGCAAATCAAGCGGTTGTACCACTGGAATATTACGATCAACTTAAGGAAAAATTGGGCGACCAGTTCGGAGCCGATTCCAATTATTTCATCAGCCAAGAGTGGGATTACGGATACCGGGCGGAGCGCATCAATGAATTGATTCAAACCACCGGCCCGCACACGGCGGAAACTATCACGGCGATACAGGGAGATGACAAGATTATCAGTGCGGGAGAGATTGCGTCATACCTCAACGCGGTTGACATAGGGGATGCAAAGTACAATGAGGCTCGTGACTGGATGCTGAATTGGGACTTCCAGATGACAATGGACAGCCAACAGGCGGGCTTGTATGCCTACTTTTGGTGGCGGCTAGGTGAAGATATTTTCCATGACCAGACAAAGGACATTGCCGGGCCCAACGAAAGTAGTCAAGGTATGTGGGCAGTCAACTTGTTGGTTCAAAAACCCGATGACGGTTGGTGGGATGACATCAACACAACGGATAAAACCGAGACACGGGATGACATTCTGGTGCGCGCTTTCAAAGAGGCTTATGACCAGATCGTGAAAGACAAAGGCGAAGACCGCACAAACTGGGTGTGGGGCAAAATTCATACGGCCACATTTGTAAGCAATCCTTTGGGGCAAAGCGGGATTGATGTGATCGAAAACATGGTTAATCGAGGCCCAGTAGAAACCAGCGGTGGTGGAAGTATTGTGAATGCCACTAGTTGGGATTATGACAGTAACGGGTTCAAGGTAAGGGCACTGCCTTCCATGCGGATGATTGTTGACTTGGGTGATCTCTCGTTGAGCGAAAGTATACACACCACAGGGCAAAGTGGACATCCGTTCAGTCCGCATTACGGTGACATGATAGATCTGTGGAGAAACATTCAATATCACCCGATGCTGTGGACTGCCGATCAGATTAATAATGCGGCGGCGGAGCGGCTGACGTTGACACCGGGGTAAGGATAAACAGGGGCGCAGGCTGAGCGCCCCATCACACCTTAACTAACTGTAGGGTCTAGCCATTCGTCTTAGTCAAAAATTCATGTACCAACGACTGGAAGTGATGGACGCCGTTTTCACGAAGCGCAGAAAAGCGCCCCTGATTATAGGCGTTGGATTTCAGCCCTTTTTGCACGTTGACACAAATCTCAATATCTTCCTGCTGAATTTGATCGCTAAAGGCGATGATTTGCTGCATGCTGTCCCAACCTTCACCCGTGCCCGGCTGCTGAAAATACCATTCAAAAATTGTCAAGGTATGGTCGTTATCTATGGGTAAGATGATGTTGATAGAGGTGTTGTCCAGATATATATTCAACATCACGTTGGGGAATATCCAATAATATAGTGCTTCGGCTTCCGAATCGGTGCGGATGTAACGCCGGTCACGGGCTTCGCCATTTTCAACGGGACGTATGGGCGCGTATTGCGACGAGTAGTAGCGGAAAGTATCCACACGATATTGATCGTAGTCGAGTTCACGGAACAGACCCGGATGGGCGATTGGCAGATGATAGCCTTCTAAGTAGTTGTCTACATAGACCTTCCAGTTACAGTCAATGAGATAGTCGCGCCGTTCAATCAGGCTCATGGCGCTTAAGTCAAAACCTTTGCTCATGATCTCAGACTGAATCGGACCATAGATTTCACTCATGGGGGCGGCGTTTGGATCGAGATTGACAAAGACCCACAGGCCCCATTCTTCAACTTTAACAGGCGCAAGACAGACATCTTCTACCTTCCACTTCTTCACGCCCTCAAATTCAGGAGCTTTCATGAGACGACCTTCCAAATCGTAGGTCCAGCCATGATATTTGCACTGGAGACTTTTGCGGTTGCCCTGCCCTAGCGCTAGCGGGCCAGCGCGATGCATGCAAACATTGTAAAAGCCGCGTAATATGCCATCTTGTCCGCGTGAAATAACGAGCGGCTGCCCAACCATCTCGCACGAAAAATAATCTCCGGGTCGGCGAACTAGGTCAAGACGACCAACAGGCTGCCACGTTTTGTAAAAAATGTGCTGCTTTTCTAGCTCTAACATACGCGGATCGGTATACCACCATGCAGGTAGTGTTTCAGCGCTGGCAAGATCGTTGGTAGGATGAAAAGAATTGAGGTCAAGGGGATGATGCAATAAATCAGAATCGGGCAACTTCATATGTAATTCTCCTTGTGAGTGTTAGGAAGAACTAGGAAAATCAAAATAAGGAATACCTTTTGGCATCCCCTTGATACTCGACTTAAATTGTCATGGTCACTTATCTGCTAAAGCGAGGAGGCAAAGTGTAAAACACAAGCGCAGTGCTTCGATGGCAACAACGATTTGTTGTGAAGCGGGTGTAATAATCGACACTACAACACCATAGGATACCAACAACTAAAACACAATGCGCTTGGTCGCCAGTAAAAAGGCAAGTCCCAAAATGACGACATTCATGAACAGAAAAATTGAGATAAACATGCGTTCAACGGCTGTCATGCCCAAAAAGAGCTTTTCAACCTGCTGTTCAGTGTCTTCAGAAACATCAAAACTGGAATCATCTTCAAAATCGAAAGATTCTTCCTCTGTGCTATTACGAAGTTCATCAAGCATGGCCTATACTCCTGAAGACAATCACATACTTAGACATGTATAGATAAGAGTAGCATATCGAATATCCGAAAGGCTGTCAATTTAGGCGTTTCCAGACCTCATCGACTAGCCGAAACAATACTTCGTTCTGAACAGCTATTTGCCCCTCACCTGTTTGCACTATTGCTCGCAGGGTCGGGAAACCAGCAGCATCCACTTCAGATTGTACCGACGTCACAAAAGGATTCGGAACAATTTCAGCTGCCGCATAACGCTGATACGCTAAGTTTCGGGCGGCTTCATCCAGTGTATCGTACAGTGAAAGAAAATTCGTCTCATCTTGGATTTGAATGAGTTCATTTTCCAGTACCAAACGCCACGTTAGATAATCACGCCAATCAAGTCCGGTTTGATCAAGTGTGCGGCCTGTAACCTGACTAAATACTGCAATACTGGAATTAGAACGTAAAGCAGACAGTAAGCGGCCAACTGCATCATCCCCGTATCCGTTAGTCAGGCTGTCTATCAAGAATGAATTTGTGTTAACGCGCACCAAGCGCCCAACCAGCCACGATACAACTGCTTGCCGCAAATAATAGACATCCGTAGGGTACTGTTGTTGAAGGTCGGGAGCGGCAGCACCGACAAGACGGTCAGCCAAAAGCGTAGCCGCCGCAAACTGCATGTTTCCATCGAAGGGTAAATCCTCACGGGCACGTGTGATGAACGGCGAGGGAATCTGCAACTGCCATGAATCAGCATTAAGCCAAGAAGCCTGAAGCGCCGGATCGGGAAGAATATCTACCGAAAGTACCGGTGCAACACATTGTAAAGCTGAACAACCGAATTGCGTCCAAGCCGGTATTATCGCTTTTATGGCCCCGGCCACGGGAGCATCAACATCTTGAAAGCGAACAGTCATACCTGCCTGCACATCGACATGAAGCATACCCCAAAATGTATAGTCAGGAGGAACATGGCGCCATCCATCGTCATAGCGCCAGTAGAACCACAACCGAACATAAGGAATGCCATCCACAATTTCCTGCACTTTAACGCGGGCGCGTGTCCGATCCATCTGTACATCAAGAACTTGACCGGTTAGCTCAACACCTTGCTGGAGTTTAAGGTCTTGATATTGATTGAAAACTTGCTGTTGGCTTTGTAACCAGTCTGATGTTGCACTACGTTGAATTTGAGAGAAAGCAAAATAATCTCCCAGACGAAGGGCGGCAACTTCAGCTTCAACTGTGTTACGTAAGGCTTGCTCAACTTCAGCGTTGAGGGCTTGTAAACGCCAATACACAAGTCCGACCAAGCTAGCAAAGATGCCAAGAATGATGAGTATGAAGAGCAGGAAACGCAGACGCGCTCTTCGTCGACGACGGGCTGAACCTGGTTCTTCACCAGCTCGTTTGAGATGTGTCTGTTCAGCTTCGATTTCCCAATCCAGCCGTATGCCCATACTTTCAGCCTGTCGTACCTAAATTTACGTCTCCGGCCAGGATACGGTTCGGCTTTCCTTTAGCATCTACAACGATCAAAGCACCAGACGAATCAACCGAATCTGCTATTCCAGCAATCATCTGACCATCTTTCTTGAGCTGTACTGACTGCCCTATCGTTATCAAACGGTTCTGCCACGTTTCAAAAAGATCGAAAGTTCCCAAACATGCATACCACTTATCTACTTGCACCAGCAAGTCAGAAAGCAGAGCGATACGGTCAACTGGTCGCCCCAGAACTGGCTCAATACTGATTGCATGGTTTTCCAACTCAGTACCGGAAAAATCTATTCGAACGTTTATACCCATTCCTAATACAACACCAGCTAAGTGAGACCCATTCCAGAGCACTTCCGGAAGGATACCAGACACTTTTCTACCATGAACCTGTACATCATTGGGCCACTTAATCGAGATGTCCTCAACGCCGATTGTGGTGAGCAAATCGTAAATGGCAAGTGCACCTAACATAGTGAGCTGGGAAAGCACAGGAGCAGTAGGGCGTAATATGACCGACACAATTAGGGCCGTACCGGGTGGGGTGTACCAGCTACGCCCGAGTCGCCCCCGCCCCCCGATTTGCTCGTCGGCGAGAACAACCGCGCCAGACGGAGCACCTTGCGATAACCATTCCAGTGCTACATCGTTAGTGCTGCCAACTTGGGAATAGAAACGCACCGGGCGAGGCGCAAGAGCTACGGTCACACCTTCTGCTGTTAGAGTCATTGAAGTAAATCCAGTCCTCATTCAATTCATTGTAGCATCATCGTGGATAGTATTAAACTATCAGACAGAAGACACGGCTGATATACTTTGCAAATAAGTCTCATGATAGTGATAGGGATGAGTTATGGATCATCTATATACACCTTGGCGCATGGCCTATATTCGGGGCGAGAAAAAACCAGTTGAAGGTTGTGTATTTTGTAACTTGATTGCCTCAAACAATGACCACCAGCAAATTATCGCCTATGCTGAACATGTTTTCGTGACGCTAAATAAATATCCATACAACAATGGACATATAATGGTCATCCCGTATGAGCATGTGCAGAGTCAAGAAAGTTTACCCGTGGCAGTATTAACTGACATCATGATTAATGTGAACCGGGCAATGCAGGCTTTGCGTAAAGTTTATGGAGCGGCAGCATTCAATTTGGGTGCGAATATTGGATCAGCAGCGGGAGCAGGCATTGCCGACCATTACCATTTTCATGTTGTCCCACGCTGGGCAGGCGACGCAAATTTCATGACTGTGGTAGGCAACACGCGGGTCGTTCCAGATACGTTGGAAAACAGTTATGACGAACTCAAAATATGCTGGCAGGAATTGTTCGCTCCGGGAGAGACACCATGACTCGTGATAGACATAACCGTGATCCGGTGATATTGGCGGGCGCTCGGTTGCCACAAGGCAAGTTTCTTGGGGCATTGGCGAGCCAGAATGCGGTTCAACTGGGACAGACTGCCGTGAAGGCGGTCATAAACCGTAGTGGAATTGCCCCGGAGCAGATTGATGAACTTATGGTCGGAAATGTGATAAGTGCCGGGGTCGGTCAATCTCTCCCAAGACAAATTAGCATTGGTTCGGGCATCCCAAACCATGTTGGCGGCGTGGCCATTAACAAAGTGTGTGGAAGTAGCTTGAAAGCCGTTATGATGGCATCCAGTGCTATCAAAGCGGGTGATGGTGATTTGTTCATAGCAGGCGGCGTGGAAAGTATGAGCCGCGCCCCATACCTAAATGACAGCATACGACAGGGCAACAAATATGGGCACGTGCAGATGCGCGATGCCCTGCAAAGTGACGGTTTGTGGTGTTCGCTCGTGGATTGGGGAATGGGCAATGCAGCGGAATTCATTGGGCGACAGTTTGAGATCGCCAGAGAGAAAATGGATGCATTCGCACTACGTAGCCATCAACTAGCGGCACAAGCTACGGACAATGGTAAATTCGCAGCAGAAATTGTGCCTGTCACCCTAAATGGGCGCAAGGAGAAAGTGTAATTATCCAAGATGAAGGCATACGGCGCGATACTACGTTGGAGGCTCTGGCAAAGCTGCCTGCGGCTTTCGAGGAAGATGGTGCCGTAACCGCAGGCAATGCACCGAGCATGAATGATGGGGCAGCTGCGATGGTGATATCAAGCAGGAATATGCTGTGCGTGAGCAGCACACGCCTCTGGCACGTGTGGCAGGTTATGCACAAGCTGCTGTTGACCCACAGTGGATTTTTTATGCGCCGGTGAAGGCCATCCCACTTGCATTGGAGCGGGCAGGCTGGACGATGGCGGATGTAGATCTTTTTGAACTCAATGAAGCATTTGCGGCACAAGTTCTAGCAGATATTGAAGGGCTGAAACGCAACGGCTATGAGCTACCGTTGGAGAAACTCAATGTGCATGGAGGCGCAATCGCACTTGGGCATCCACTTGGAGCGAGTGGTGCGCGGATACTCATCACCCTCATTCACGCGCTCAAAGACCGTTCCCTGAAGCGAGGAGTTGCCGCATTGTGCTTAGGTGGAGGCGAAGCTGTAGCTCTGGCTGTTGAGATTGAATAAAACATCAAGCTGGGAGTGCATTGGGCAGTGATAGTGTAAAAGTTGTGCCAGACTGTCGTTCACTACTCACCGCAATTGAACCCCCGTGCGCTTCAACGAAGCCGCGCACAATTGCCAGCCCTAGGCCGGTGCCACGTTTACCGTTGTCCGTGGCACGCGACTGTTCCCCGCGATAAAAGCTCTTAAAGACATTAGGTAAATCTCGCGCTGAAATATGTGAGCCGGTATTGTGGATCGCAATTAGCAGGGTCCGACCTTGAGGATGTGCTTCAAGGCTAATGCGACCAGACTGGGGTGTATATTGCAGCGCATTATCAAGCAGATTGTAAAGCACCCGCTGAATCTTATCTGGCGCAACATAGATGATATCCACCGCGGGATCAACAACCGCAGAGAGGTCAACACCATCGGCTTCTGCGCGTGGTTTCATGCGGCTGAGGGTATCAGACACCAAATCACGTAGAGAAGTCATTTGCAGATTGAGTGAAAGATGACCAGTATCTAACTGCGCCAGTTCAAATAGATCATCGATAAGGCGGCTCAAGTGCTGGATTTCGCTGAGGGTGTTAGTTTGATAGCGAGCGATCGTTTCGGGGTCGGTTACAACCCCGTCGAGCATAGCTTCATTCATGGCGCGCATAGCGGCGAGTGGCGTCCGTAAATCATGTGAAACCCACGCGATGAGATCGCGACGGGTTTGTTCAAGCTGACGTTTCTGTTCGTCTAATTCTTCTAGATCAGCAGCCATCTTGTTAAACATATTAGCCAAATGCGCCAATTCATCACTGCCATTGACTGGCAAGCGGGTTTTCCAATCGGCACGGGCAAGCAACGTAATGCCCTCTGAAAGTTCGTTAATACGCTCACGGAGGGTTCGCGCAATGAACAGGGTGGACACAGCCGCGATGATACCCCCGAAAATGAGCAAACCAGTTGTCAGAACCAAGTCATGCTCGGTAATGAACATGAGACGTGCAGTGATCCACACGTTGACAAAGATCAATAACACCGTCAAAGCAATGATGGTAAACAAAGTCCAGCGGAGGCTAAGGAAACGTTGGAGAATGCGTCGCTTATAGAAAAAATACGTTAAACCAACCGTGACCAACCCGCTGTTTCCCATTGTCAGAAATAGGTGATTTATGTCTTCGCTCGGTGGATTAAGAACCGGAACAACTACTACCATTGCCAAGAGGAAGGCAATTAACACTGTCCCGACTAGTTCAACAACGGGTGAAAGCTGTAATTTCATGGCTCTGGTTCAAATTTATACCCGACGCCCCAAACCGTCTGGATGTAAGTGGGCTGGGCAGGATCGGGTTCTATTTTTTCGCGCAGGCGGCGGATGTGTACGGTGACAGTGCTTTCGTCACCATAAAACTCATAGCCCCAAACTTGATTGAGCAGTTGTTCACGGGTAAAGACCTGTTGGGGATGGCGGGCAAATAGCCAGAGTAAATCAAACTCGCGGGCCGTCAAGGTAACAGGTTGCCCTTTTACAAACACAGATCGGCGAAGGGGATCTACTTGCAGATTAGTGTATTCCAGTGGTTTTTCTGTTGTCGTATTCAAAGAATCACTGACACTGCGACGCAGCACTGCTTTGACCCGCGCAACCAGCTCACGGGGACTAAAAGGCTTGACCACATAATCATCCACACCCAATTCAAATCCGGCTAAACGATCAACTTCGTTACCCCGTGAGGTGAGCATAATGATAGGCACAGCGCCATAAGCCGCTGAATATTCCGGTGCATTCCGCAGCGTGCGAGCAAGGCTGAAGCCATCAAGACCGGGAAGCATGATATCGAGCAGAATAAGATCAGCATGCTTTTCCTGTAGCAATTTGAGTGCCTGCGGGCCTGTTTCAGCTTCAATAACTGTGAAACCATCAAGTTCAAGGTAGCGATGTACAACTTCCCGGATGGTTACTTCGTCATCAACGATGAATATACTGTGTGTTTTAGTCATAATAGAAATTGTATACGAGAGAAGTGTTACGCAACAATTACGGCAGACAACATTCCTAATTTGGAGTACGTTGATCTAGGGATACTCTAGTGTGCCGTGCTGGACTCGGCGAATAAGTTCGAGCATTTTCGATATAACTCAATGATTGATGACGGAAATATGTATTGTACAATTCGGCATAGTGCCCACCCTGCTCGATCAAGGACTCGTGATTGCCTTGTTCAATAATTTCCCCTTCACGAAGAACGATGATACGGTCTGCACGGCGGACAGTGCTGAGGCGATGGGCGATGAGAATGGAGGTAGACTGTGTGAGTATTTTGTCAAGCGCCTCTTGGATTTGCGTTTCAGTAAATGGATCTATGCTGGCGGTAGCTTCATCAAGGATAAAAATAGCAGGACGCTGAAGCAATACGCGCAGCAAACTCACGAGCTGGCGCTGCCCCATGCTCAACCGTGCACCTCGTTCGCCGACATCTGTTTGTAGGCCTTCGGGCAAGGTTTCCAACCATTCTCCGTCACCAATGCTTTTAGCAATAGCTTCTACCTCATCATCCGTAGCTTGAGGTTTGCTATAACGAATATTTTCGGCAATTGTGCCGCTAAACAAAAACGGCGACTGAGAAACAATACCAAGCTGTCCCCGAAAAGTGTGCAGGTCTAGAGTGCGAATATCACGTCCATCAATCAGTATGTCTCCGCTCTGAAATTCGTAGAAGCGGGCTATGAGTTTAGCGATGGTACTCTTGCCCGCTCCAGTATGACCAACAAATGCGAGACTTTCGCCCGGACGGATAGAGAGGTTAAAGTTATCTAACACGCGAATACCGGATCTGTACTCAAAAACCATGTTCTTGAATTCAATTCCACCCTTTAGTGACGTCACAGTTTCATTTGATTTCTGTATGACCGAATTTTCAGAGTCGATCAGCGCAAAGATACGTTCTGCCGCGCTGAGACCCTGCTGAAGCTGACTCCAAAAGCCTGCCAGATTGATAATAGGAAACCAGAAACGATCAACGGTTTGAACAAATAAGTACCAAGAACCGATATTGATGAATCCCTCTAGTACACTTGATGCGCCAAAATACACAACGGTAGCTGAGCCAAATCCAGACAAAATGTTCAATACCGGGAAAATGAGTGCCAATACAAAACCACGACGCAAGTTAATGGTATAAGATTGAAGATTCACCTGAACAAATTCGCCGTAAATCAAATTTTCGCGACGGAAATTCTTGGCGATGTTAATGCCTGCCACGCTCTCTTGGATATTGTCATTAACAGCGGCCATAGCACGCGCTCCTTGCCGCCCTACAACACGGGAGAGACGGCGAAAAATGAGTGCGACACCAATAAATATCGGCAACCAAAGGAGCACTACACCTGTTAACACAACAGAACGACTGAGAAGGACGATAACCAACACAAAAAGCGAAACAAATTGGATAAAAATGTCACTAAAAATGATGACGATATTGGCAAATTCCTGGGTATCGCTGGTGATGCGGCTGACGATTTTCCCGGATTTGTTGTCATCATAGAACGCCAAATCACGGTTGACTGCAGCGGCGAAGGCATCCTTCCGCATTTGAGCCGTACCGTAACCAACCAGCCGCGTAATAATACGAGAACGAGTCCATGTGAACAGAAAATCAACGACTGCAACGATGAGTAAAATTATGAGAATCCAGCGCAAGTTCAAGGTGTCATCGCGATTTGAACTATCAATGGCAGTTGAGATGAGTACCGGAGTTATGGCAGATAGCAAAGGGTAAATACCCAGTAATGCTGCTAAAGCTAATAGTGAACGCCGCTCATGGGAAAAGTAAGTGGCAATTCGACGCATCAAGTAGGTATCGGTATACTGCCGATCATAGGTATCCTGGGAGAGTGAATTGAAAAAAGCCATATCGCGATTGTTTCCAGTTTACAGTCACTAACGTCCTGATGACATCTCAGTAAGGATTTGATTAGATGAATTGGTCATTTCATATCGGGCGAAAATCCGACGATATGATTCAGACGATTGAAGTAACGCATCGTGCGTCCCCTGAGCCACCACCCGCCCCTGCCGAAGCACAACAATGTGATCGGCCCAGCGAATTTGCGATAGACGGTGCGTGATCAAAATCGTTGTTCTCCCCTTTGAAGCAGCCCAAATGGCTTGTTGAATGAGATCCTCGGTAGCGCTGTCAATGGCACTAGTGCTGTCATCAAGGATAAGAATGGGCGGATCGGTCAGAAAGGCACGAGCAATTGCAATCCGCTGGCGTTGACCGCCGCTGAGCGTTACACCTCGCTGGCCGACAACCGTATTATAGCCGTCGGGGAAACTCATAATAAAGTCATGCGCCTGCACTTTGCGGGCAACAGCCTCGATTTCAGCCTGTGTAGCCGTCTGATTACCGAAGCGGATATTATCGGCAATTGAACGGCTGAACAGGAAAATATCCTGTTCGATGATACTAATTTGTGACCGTAGTGTTGCCAAATTCCAGTTACGGACATCTACGTTATCTACTTGCACTGAGCCCGTGTCTACATCATAGGTACGATTGATGAGCTTGGTGATGGTAGTTTTTCCAGAACCAGTTTGCCCCACTATAGCGACGGTTTGGCCCGGCTCGACAGTAAAGCCGAGATCATGAACAGATTGGTTCGTATCCTCATAGCCGAAGCCAACATTCGAAAAGGTTATGCGCCCTTTAATTGGCTGGGCGTAACCACCTTCATTTTGATCGAGATCCGTCTCGGTGATAATGATGTCAAGGATACGGGCGGCGCTGGCATAACCCGAAGCAACCTGCGAAAGCGACCGGAGCGAGGTAAACACCGGAAATTGAAGTAGGTATAGGAGCCCAACAAACGCAATTATCTTGCCTGTGTCGATCAGGCCAAGTTGATGAAGATAAACAGCGTGAATGAGGCCACCAATAGTCGCCAAGGAAAGCAGCAGAAAGGGTATATAGCGAGCCTCAATATATCCCTGCCGAACGAAAAAGTCACGTACTTCATCGGTCAAGCGCGAAAAGAGACTTATTTCTTCTTGCTCACGCGCCGCGCCTTTTACAATTTGTAATCCATCTAAGGTTTCTGCCAAGCGGGCATTCATATTCCCAAAGCTAACCCGCACCGACCTGGCAATTGGATTTAAGGTAGTAACAAAACGATATTGGAAAACAAAGTAGAGTATTAAGAATACGAGCGGTGTCAAAATAAGTTGCGGATAGATAGTAGGTGCTACGACCAGTGGCATTAGCAGAAAGAATCCAGAACCAACAATCAAGTTCAGTCCGGGATTCATCATGAGATTCATCTCGCGCACGTCGTTTGTTACCCGGGCCATGATTTCGCCCACTGGCTTGGTATCGTGAAACGCCATACTCTTGCCGAGTAAACTGGCGTAGAGCTCGTCGCGAACATCGCGCTCGACACGTTGGGCAAACAGCTCCGATGAAAAGTTCCGCATGGCCTGTAACACACCACGGAGAGCCTGGGAAGCGACAATACCGAGAACAGCATGCTGTACAATTTCCCATTGACTGCCGTTTATGATGGCATTGAAGGCTATTCCGATATAATAAGGCACTGCAGCTGCCAATGCCGCATTGCTGAAAGCACCGGTTACCATGAGAATGGCGACCAGGGGATGACGGAGAATATGTGACAAAATGAAACGGAGAGCGCTGGAATGATTGGTATTGAATGAAGCGCGCGCAATAAACTCAGCAGACATGCTACTACCTGAACCAATAGTTGGGCATAGAGTGGACTATCTCTATACTAGCACAGGTGTTGCAGGCCTAATACGACCAATAAGTTATCTACGACATCCATACTCAACTGCGTTGCTGCTTGATTGCGTCATCATAACTGGTTAGATTATCAGGGCAATTGTTCATATCGAAGAAGGCTTTATGCAACCAAAAGTATTTGTTAGCCGAATGATACCGGAGGCCGGACTAAATATTGTACGAGCTGCCTGTCAGGCAGCTATTTGGCCTGATTTGATGCCCCCACCCTACAAGACTCTCTGTGAACACGTACGCGGCGTTGAAGGTCTCCTGTGCACTTTGAATGACCGCATAGATTCAGGACTTATGGATGCTGCTGGAAAACAGCTCAAGGTCATCAGCCAAATGGCTGTAGGATATGACAATATTGATGTGAAAGCGGCCCACGCGCGCGGCATAGCCATCGGCAACACACCGGGTGTACTCACGGATGCGACAGCGGATTTAGCCTTTGCATTACTGCTGGCAGCAGCACGACGGATTGTAGAAGGTGTGGCTTATATCAACTACGGACAATGGCAAACATGGGACCCTAAGGCGCTGCTCGGCGGTGATCTCAGCGGAGCCACATTGGGTATTATTGGATTGGGCCGTATCGGACAGGCAGTGGCTCGCCGTGCGGGCGGCTTTAATATGCGAATACTGGCATATAGCCCCCGCTGTACGGTAGAGCAAGCAACCAGTGTAAACGCACAACTCGTCACGTTCGATGAAGTGCTGCGTGAGGCCGATTATCTTTCAATACATGTACCGCTGAATGCCCAAACGCGCGGGATGATTAACAATGAAGCGCTGGCGAAGATGAAACGCAGTGCCATTTTGATAAATACAGCACGGGGCCCAATTGTCGATCAAGCAGCGTTATTTGAGGCCATAAAAAGTGGCTTGATCGGTGGTGCCGCGCTGGACGTGACTGACCCGGAACCTATGGCTGTGAATGATCCGCTGCTCACGCTACCCAACGTGATTGTCGTGCCTCATATTGGGAGCGCCAGCAAACAAACACGCGACAAAATGGCGACGATGGCCGCTGAAAATCTGATTGCAGGAGTCAACGGACGGCCATTGCCGAATGCCGTGCAAATATGATCGTACCAGCGAATATCCACAAACTCTCAACCATCTAAAATGCAAACAGTATTACCTATAGCACTGATTGTCATTAATCTGGTTGTGGCCTACCCCAGCGCAACGTGGTTACTTTCGCGAAGCGGCGGCAGAAATGGGCTGGGTCTACGGCTGGCACTAACGATTGGTTTGAGCGCAGGTGGTCTTTCACAGGTCATGTTGTGGGAATCATTACTAGGGATTCCGTTTGACGTGGCACTAATCACCATTTCCTATTTTGTAATTATGCTGCCTGGCTTATTGTGGTGGGCGCGACAAAAACAAAATTATGTGCAGGACAAGGTGGAAGAAAGAGACGGACGTATCTCTCGCTTGGCTCTGTTCATCATTGTGACGGTGGCGCTGGCAATCTTTTTTAACGCAGTTTACTGGCCGTTTTACCAGAGCGATGCGCTGGGAATTTACGCGGCGCAAGCCAGTTATTTGAAAACCAGCCGTGCGCTCATTCCCCTGCGGTACGACAATTTCAGCTACTACCAAGCGTATCCGATGCTGGTGCAATTGAATTATGCCTATGTATATCTAGCGTCGGGATGGGAAAATGGTTATGTAGCAAAAGTTATTCCAACCCTGCTCAGTCTTGCCTGTTTACCAGCGACATTCACATTAGGCACTGAGCTGTATAGGCGAAGAGTTGGCTGGCTAGCCGCAGTACTATTGGCGCTGACACCCGCCTTTGCGCGGTGGGGATCATCAGGTTATGTTGATTTACCAATGGCCCTTTATTACACGCTGGGTGTGGTGTTCGGCTGGCGACTGTACAAAGAGAAACGAGACGTTGATGCTGCACTCATGGGGCTGATGATGGGGCTAGCAGCATGGACGAAAAATGCTGGTCTGGTCAGCATAGTTTTGATGCTCGGCTGGCTTGCGTTTCTGTTACTTACAAAACAAATCGGATTTAAAGCAACATGGTCAGCGGTTGTAATATGTGGATTGATTGCTGCTCCATGGTATATCCGTAACTGGGTAGAAGCACATTTGATAATGCCTGATACAGCATGGACAGAGCAGGCCGGGCGAACCATAGGCAACCTACTGGTATTCATCATGAAGTCCGAGAATTTCGGGGTGAATGGGTGGTTCATAACGGGTGGAGTACCAGTCGCCTTGTATGAAATCACGATCCGCAGAAGAGCTGCAATGAGGGAAATACTCATAACATTTTTCTCTATTCCATTTTTTGGACTATGGTGGTTCTTAGTGAGCTATGATCCACGTTTCTTGCTGTTGTTCTTGCCGATCTTAACTATAGTTGGCGCAAACCTGGGAGTGACAATTTGGAACCGATCAGGTTCAACCCACCGACGTTGGGTAATGCTCTTAGTTACTTGTGGAGCGGTGGTCTTGATGTTATTGACGGTTTGGAATAGCATCGGGTTCAAGGATGACATTCTGCGCCATCCTCTGATGGACGATGCAGCTAAACAAGCGATAGTAGCGGCTCAACGCGGTGGCTAGTCAAACCATTTGTGAAAGGTGTAGTACGAATGCGTGGGTTCAAACCCTAAACGAATCCACACTTTTTGTGATGACAAGTTAGTGACCTGTGTGGAAATGAGTAGTCTTTCCACTTTCTGAGCGGTGCACCATTTGAGCGCACCGATAATCAGTCCACGTCCTATACCCTGCCCCTGCACTGCTGGCGACACACCGTAAAGAGGAACTTCACCTTCCAATGGACTGTTCACCTTTAATGTGACGAATCCAACTATCTGACTATCAATTTCGGCGACCAGAACTTCATCAGCCACCTCCCGCGACATACACGAACGATAGGCCCACGAACTATAGACTTCGTCACTACGGGCAACATCTAAACGTGGGTCAGAGTGATAATGTCCCCCGTAGCCACGAAAAGATTCAGTGGCAAGTTGGGCCACAATCTGAGCTTCAGAAGATTTTACTGGCCTCAATGTGGTTTCTGTGTCTGGTATAGGGAAAGGTAATCTACGCTCAAAATAGAGCAGAGTATCCATCAACAAAAAGCCCGCCCGCTCCATCGCCTGAGCTGCCGCCAAATCAGATGTAAAGCACCGGGCAAACAAGAACTTGACTCTATTCTTATGGCAAAAGTCCAACGCTGTCGGAATGTCGTTCGCTATCAACGGCGCAGTAGCGCGTGCAGATGGAATGCCAAAACGTTCTTCATCAAGCGGTGAAAGTTGGATGGACATTTTAAGACACCTCATCGTTTTCGGTGCTTGCTTCCACAGTTTCCCGAACTACGCTGGCAGGACGCCCCATTGAGCGGACATAGATACGTGAGAGGTATTCACCAATGATACCAAGTGCAAACAGCTGCGCTCCAGAAAATATGGCGATAATAGACGCCAGAAATGGAAAACCGGGAATGCTGGCCTCAAAAAGTAAACGCCCCAGCACATAGATTAAGATCAATACGCCAAACCCCGCCAAAAACAAACCTAGGATACTCGCAATTTGGAGAGGCAGCACACTGAAACCCGTCATCATATTGAGTGCATGGCGAATGAGTTTGCCAACTGTGTAATTGGACACGCCCAACTTGCGCGGCTCGTGTCGTACAGGAATTGCAGCGAATCGATTAGTACCCCAAGTCAGCAACACATCTATGGATACAAAGGGGTTTTCATAACTTGAAAATGCCTCTCGCAAGCGGGTTCGAAATACACGAAATGCGCTGACACTGCGAGCGACATCCACCCCCATTGCAGTCTGGAATGCAAGTTTGGTAATTTGGGACGCCATGTCGCGCAAGAAACCATGTTGTTCCTGTTGCGGTGTACCATACACAACATCATAACCTTCGCCCAATTTATCCAAGAGCTTGACAATCTCTGTTGTAGGATGCTGAAGGTCGTCGTCCATAGTCACAATGATGTCGAATCGGGCATGGCGAATGCCGCATAAAATCGCATTGTGCTGCCCAAAGTTCCGCATGTGCTTAAAACCGCGAATCCAGCCATATTGCGTGGCTAACTCCTGAATAACCTGCCAACTGTTATCTCTACCATCATCTTCAACAAAAATTACTTCATACGAGGGGTAAAGAGTTGGCAATACCTGAGCAAGCTCGCGCGTAAGCTCCGGTAAACTAAGGGCACCATTGTAAACTGGAATAATAACCGACAGACCGTTTGCCATTACCATCTTCTCCCGCAGCATTCTACATATCAATTCATAATTTCTATGTTAAGTGGCAACACAGCAATTGTTCCATCAAGAACTTGCGCGCCTTTGACCAGCAACTGCGCTTCGCTGGCGTCCGACTGATATAGTCTTATCCAAAGCTGATACGTTCCGGCACGCATTTCAGCTGGTAATCTCATTGCACGATTGTCCCATAGTGGCACGCGAGGCTGCCACGACGTAGTAGGCTCAAAGCCTGCCACCGGCTGTGTGTCGACGCCCTGCGCGACCACTGTCCCAGATTCATCCGCAACAAACCACGCGACGGTAAAATTCTGTTCAATCTTTTGTTCGGATTGCCAATAGAGCGACAATGCAACAATGTCACCCGCGTGATATGCATTACCGGCCGGAATACTGATCCCTAGCAACCGGATTGAACTACCAAAGCGGAAATCCGTAAGTACATCCGGTCCACGAAAATCAAAAGGATCAGGCGCGTTGATGGTACTGTATTCAATCAGGCGAACGCGTGGATCCGCGGGAGTGGGCTCAAGTTCCCGAATAGGGAAATAGTGCATAGCCATAAAGCGTTCAACGGGACGCACAGCCCATGTGTGCCATGGACCAAAGTCACTTAGCAACCATAGAGTCGGTTGCATTTTCGCAAGATTGTGAATAAGCGGAACTGTACTTTTGACGAGAAGAGCATCCGGGTTGGGGGACGTTATTAGCGGCTGAACTTCAGGGCTGGGCCGCTCGCCGGGCGGGTCAGGCAGGGAAATGACACGCGCATGAGCCACCTTTCCGTTATTCATAAAGAATGGCTCATATTCATTGTCACTCAACAACAAAATATCTCCGGGCCGGGAATTAGCATCGAAAAGCGGAAGCAGATTACGCAGCGATAGATTAGATCCAGCATACAGATCATCGAAATTAATAGCTCGCAGTCCCAGCCAAAGCAGTAATCCAAGTACGAGAGGTGAAACTGCGTATATCCACTTTGAACGAATGATGGACGGCGGAAATGAACTTAGCAGCTGCCAAATCCAAATCCCCGATATTGCTACTACTGCAGCACAGACAACGGGCCATGCAATTACATCAACTCGCGCCCAAGCAAAGTCAAATGGAATACGACCCCACAATGACGGAATAACCACCCAACGAAGGTAATTAATGTCATTTAACCCCCCGCCCCATTCGATGAGTCCATTGGCTTGCGGGGGTAAAGCAGCGATATAGGCATCTAAACGAACAGTAACACCACTCAATTGAACCCAGAGACTATACAGATAAACTACCCCAGCAAGTAACCCGACATAACGGGCACGGGGACGATTAAATAACTTTTCTACGAATGGCAACAGCCCAAGAACCAGAAACGGAATAACTGGAAGCATAAAACGGGGCGGCCATGACAAGCCGCCGAACCAATGGACATCACGCAGAATAGCGTAGCCACAGGCAAACGTTAATACCATTAACGATACAGCCACCGGATAGCGATACTGACGCCGGCGTACCAAAAGAAATAGTCCGGGGACGGCAAGCAAAAGGATAGGTGACGTTCCCCAAATGCTTCCACCTATGCTCAAGAGATAGGTATGCAACGCAAGATGAGCAGTTGAGATTTGAGCAGGGGAACGGTGCAAGACTGGTGCAATTGCAGAATATAAGGACTGAAGAAACGATGGGGGAAGAAACACAGATAACAACAGTAGTGCGAAAAATATGATAATACCCACGAGCATCAAGACAGCACCCCACCGGCGTATCAAAGGCGGCACAAACAATGTTGGCGCTACAACTACAAGCAAAGCGGGAATCGCAAATATGACAGCCTCTTTCGTCAACCATGCCGCTAAAAGACTGAGCACCGCACCAAAAAGACAAAGTAATGAATGATAGCCGGTGGAACGCCAACGCTGAAAAAAATATGCGGTCAACAGGATCATCAACGTGGCAAGTGGTTCGCGGAAAAACGTGCGGCTATAGGGCCATGTCACAGTGAACAAACCAATGGAAAGCGACGCTATTATCGCTATGAACACGCGGTAGTTCAGAGACAGGGCATAAATATAAATAACACCTGCAATAGCAATGGAAATAAATATATTAAACAGCCAAACGGCATGTACAAGACCTATTCCCGGCAAATGATAAGCTAGCCAATATAGCGGCGATGGCAAGACAAGTTGCAATGGTTCTGGAGATGCCGATGCAAGGGGATAGCTTGGATAAGATATAGTCGGGTCAGGAGGACTGGTAGAAGCGGTAATATCCAACAAGACATCACCAAATCGAACCAGACTGGCTGTCGCATTGAAGAACACACGGGTATCGCCACTTTCTATATTACTGCTATAGGTGAAGCAATATACACCCAGCAGAAGTCCAAAAAGTGGTAATAAAGGAGCATATTTTGCCCAGCCTGAAGAATTTATTGGCTGCACTAGCGCCACGCTATTACTCCGTTCGACACACATTGTCTACATAAAACAAAAGACAGCGGGTTCTCCCACTGTCCGAGAAGTTTAGCTGATTTAACTACAGATCGGAATGCAAAGTCGAAACTGACTAGCTACCGCCCATAATTTTATTACGAATTCCCAACAAACCCTTGATCACCTTCTGACTCCCTTTAAGGTGATCAAGCTGTTCGAGACCAGCCTCATATGTGGCGGCACCCACCATGAGTTTGCCGTCACGCACTTGAAGATCGCCCATTGCAATCAGGGTTTCACCATACAATTTCTTCTCGCCCAGTTCCTCAAAAATGTCAGCCGCCTGCCGGTAGCAGTTATAGGCTTGCTCTTTGTCTTGAAGAGCTGCATAGACGCCACCTAAATTACCAAGCACCTTGGCCGCACGCAAAGAATCATTCAGTTCTTGGAAAATTGAAAGTGCACCCTGCATCGCATCAAGAGCCTGCTGATGCTCACCTAATGTGCGGTGGACAAGACCAATATTGGTTTGCATTTCGGCCACCATATCGCGCTTTTCTTCGGTAGAGTAAGCATCCATTGCTTGATGAAACAGACGTGACGCCTCCTCGTAATCTTTCTGTTGAAAAAGCTTAATTCCTTGATCTTGTAATTCCTGAGCGTTGCTCATCTAAAACTCCTCATCTAGCTCATCTTCTATCGGGTAATGTCGAGAATACTAGCCCCGACCTGCCGCAAATTTTCAACCGGCATCTTGCTCAACATAATGGCTATTTCAATGAAACCAATATTGCGCGGATTAGCTGCAAACTCACGTTGTTCTGTAGGAAGGGCCGAGAAATGTTTCCATTGTTCACGCATCGCTAACCATTCACCGATATATCCGCTGGTCTCGAGAAAATAACTAGTGTTTCGTTTGAGTATGCTAGATAGAACACTCAATTCGTGCATTGGAATAGGAAGTTCACCAACTTCATACAACTCAAGATTCTCATGTGAAATGGCACTTGATTGACTAATTTCTTCCAAACTCAGATTATTCTCTTCACGTGCTTGACGAACGAGTGCACCTATCATCCGGTTACGAAGCGCGACATATTCGGATTGAATATCTACATGCCGACCATACTTGGATTCCAGAGTGTCTGTACCCCAGAAATGGCTTACTGACACGCCGAGATAGTATGCTAGCAGCTCAATCTGCGGCAAACTGGGGACAGAATCCCCCATTTCCCACGCTTGCATCTCATCCGGTGTCACTAACAGCAATTGGGCACAATCTTCTATAGTTCGTTCAGCATTCAACCGGGCATCGCGCAGTAACACCCCTACCATCTTTGCTCGAATACGATATGACTCAGCAAAATCATGCGGTTTGGGTTCTTTGGCCTCACCAGCCTGGTTAGCATTCTGTTTTGATTTGAAGCGTGCTGATGCGTCTTTGAAATCCATGTAAACCTCCGAAGAGTCAAAATGCACGATAATCCTTGCGGCATTATAGACCTTTCGGAATACGTGGGCAAACATTATGATTTCCCTACATCAAAAATGTTAGCATAAGAATAGGAAATATTAATTAAGATTTATCAATTTTCGCTGACTCTATATAGCGAGTATAATGAAAGTGGCTATTTTATAGGGATAATATTAAGGTAATCCTCAAGACGATGTTTTTATGAATGAATTAAGACAGGGCAACACAACACTTGATGAAGAAATTGAGTTGCTCAAAATGCAAGTCAAAGAACTCACAATCATCAATAATCTGGCGTCGAAACTAGGGCAAACACTGGAATTTGATGTTTTTCTAGAAGAGTTGGTATCCGCTACGATTGATACCGTCAAATGTGAACGAGCCTTGGTGCTTGTCTCTAATGAGCAAGATACTGTACTGGAATTTGGAGCCTGTAATTTCAGATCCCAAAACACAGAATCGCAAAATAGCCTTGAAAATTTCCGTTTAAATACATTCCACCCAGAGGTCAATTCAATTGCCGAATTGTGGTTGGCGGGCAGTCCTGCACAATTTAATACTGCCAGTGATATTCCACATCCATCATTTGGGTGGATAACAGAAGTGATGGAAATCACCAGCTACATTAGTAGTCCAATGATGTTATATGGGCAACTCACCGGTGTAGTGATCGTAGGTAATAGTACAGATCAAAACGCTTTTTCAGAAAGTCAGCAAAAATGGCTTGATCTGGTTGCGAACAGTGCTGCAACTCCTCTGCAAAATGCACGCTTGCATCATAAAACCGTCGAAGAACTTGCCGACAGCATGCGCGAAATGTATATCCTACGCCAAATTGACCGAGAACTAAACGATACTATTGACTTGAACCATGTGTTTGAAATCACGCTAGATTGGGCGCTACGGTTTACAAACGCACATTCAACTTCTCTGGCTCTTTATGACCAAGACACTAATAACCTGCACTTCTTAATGGAATATGGTTACGATCTGCCTCAGGAGCAGATCCAAATGCTACGCCAGGAATACGGAAACGGGCTAACAGCGCGGGTCGCAAATTCGGGATATGCTGAAGTAGTACCCGACATCAGCACTGACGCCGATTATGTACGATTAGCGAACAATACTCGTTCACAAATGGCTGTTCCGGTCATGCGTGAAGACCGAGTGGTTGCGGTCATAACACTGGAGAGCAAGAAACTAAACGGATTTACTGACACGCACTTAGACTTCGTTCAAAAATTGGCAACAAGGGCCGGCGTAGCTATTGATAATGCCCGCCTCTACGAAGAATCTATCCGCGAACGGGGTAAACTTTCCCACATTCTGAACAATACTGCTGACGTGGTAATGGTCATTGGACACGATGACCGTATCATCTTGATAAATCAGTCCGCACTAAGCGCGCTGCGGTTGTACGCTAATCAAGACTACAGTAAACAACATGTTGCAGAAGTACTGGAGCGCACTTCCCTCCTCAAAACTTACCAGCGGGCGAAAGCGGCAGGCGAAAATATCACTGAAGAAGTTGTCATGCCGAATGAGCGCATTTTCCACGCCAACTTCCGGCGGTTCGAAACCATCGGCTGGATTGTAGTTATGCACGATATTACGCCATTCAAGGAAATGGATCGACTGAAGGGTGAGCTGATTGCGACAGTGTCGCATGATCTCAAACAACCTTTGAGTGTCATGAACGGCTATATTGAGCTTATGATTATGCAGCAGTCCGATACCTCTCAAGGTCTAAACTCCGTACAAATGATCCGCCGCGCAATGCAGAACATGCGGCAACTAATAGATGACTTACTCGATCTAGCTAAAATCGAATCTGGCATCAAACTTGATTTGCAAGCCGTGGCTGTGCAGGCCATTATTCAAGAGTGTGTTGATCAAGTACGGCCTGCGGCTCAAAACAAGTCAATGACTATCATCAACAATGTTGCCGACGATCTGGCAAAAGTTTCCGGTGATCGTTCACGCCTCCGCCAGATATTAATCAACTTGATCAGCAATGCCGTGAAATATACTGCGCCAGAGGGTTGGGTCAAGATAGACAGCGAGGTACGGGGAAATACGGTACGCATTACGGTGCAAGATAATGGCATGGGGATTAGTCCAGAAGATCAAATCCACGTCTTTGAACGCTTTTACAGAGTCAGACGACCAGAAACAGACAGCATTGAAGGAACCGGATTAGGTTTAGCAATCGTAAAAAGTTTGGTTGAGGCACACGGCGGCCAGATCGGGCTGGAAAGCAAGATGGGCGAAGGTACAACCTTCTTTTTAGTGTTGCCGACGAATGAAGAAGTTGAATAATCTGTAGGTTCTTTTTAGCGGTGGGGCGACACTTTCTGATCTGATTATAAATTGAAAGTGCCTTTCGGATTTTTTGATCGCCATTAAACAAACGACGCTGAAAAATTCAGCGTCGTTTGTTTATCCGCACATTTCGTACAACTCATTCACCCAGATTTTCGGGTACAGGTTGTTCCACATTTGATTAGGCTGGTTCAGGTCCCCCAAAGTCCGAGAGTACAACTGTATCTGAATCATGTTGATGGTGAATCTGATACGGTACCATTGTGACCACAACATGATCCATACGCTGGAGAGCAAGGTTGAAAATGTATGCTGTATTCTGGTGAAGCGCCTGTTCCCAGAAGGTATCCATCGCCAAGTGTCCCATGATGATGTGTACGTAACAGCGTTCCTGTTCTGACTGTAATTGTTCAATATAATCTCGAATTGGTTCAGCCAGCAAACGGTAAGGCGATTGAACGATTACCAGTTCACCTTCACCAATACGCTTTTCCCACTTGTCTTTGACGACATCAGCTTTTTCAGGACTGACAGCAACATGTATTGCCTTCCATGGGTGATTGAGCGACTTAGCGAAATTGACTAACCGCACTGTTTCAGCGTGAATATCATCAACCAAAATGAGTGTTTGAACTGGGCGCGGGCGAGCTTCAGGACGAGCACCTTCCCAACTCAACGTTTGTGCAACTGTCTTGTAATGGTGATGTATGCGAAAAAACACCCAAACAAGGGACGGTATCAGCAGTACGATAAACCACGCCCCAGTGCTGAACTTAGTAATAGCAAAAACGATCATGACCACAAAAGTACACGCTGCGCCTATACCGCTGATGATCACTTGACGCCGCCAGTGCGGGTCATAATGAATATCACCCTCAATACCTTTAATTGTCTCTCCGGGTTTGATCTTGCTGATCTTAAGCGCGCGCACAACCATGCCACTCTGAGACAAAGTAAAACTCAAGAACACACCGATGGCATATAAAGGAATGAGCGCGTTGGTTGTAGCATTAAATATGATCACTAGCAGCGAAGCAAAAAATGCCAGAACCACAATACCCCACGAAAACACCAGACGTCCGCCACGATACGTCAACTGTCGAGGTAAAAATCCATCAGCAGCAGAAAGAGCGGCTAAACGCGGGAAATCTGCATAGCTAGTATTAGCAGCCATCAGCAGAATAAGCGCAGTGCCTGCGAGCGTTAGAAAATACATCACGCTTCCATCGCCGTAAATTGTACGGGACATCTGAGAAATGACTGTTTCAGTGTGGCTGGGGACGGCAGCGATTTGATGAGCAATTAAGGTGATTCCTAAAAAGAGTGTTATGAGAATTGTGCTCATCCACAACAAAGTCGTAGCCGCATTACGACTGCGCGGTTTCTCGAAAGCCGTAATGCCGTTTGATATCGCCTCAATACCAGTAAGTGCAGTACAACCGCTGGAAAACGCCCGCAGAATAAGGAACAGCGCCAGTGGCTCCACAACGGTATTGTGAATAGCTTCTTCCTGTCACAACTCCCAGTGTGCCTGTGAAGAAGCAGATCGCGCCAATGGCGAGGGTCAAAAACATCATTCCCAAAAAGAAATAGGTCGGAATAGCGAAGTGACCGCTCTCTTTAATGCCGCGCAAGTTTACGACGGTCATCAAGACGATAACACCAACAGCAATTTCGACCTTAAATGGTAGCAATTCTGGAAAAGCGGACGTGATTTGGGCTACACCAGAAGAAATACTCACAGCTACTGTGAGAATGTAATCAGTTAGCAGCGCCGAAGCTGCAATTTGCGCCGGCAGTTCACCCAAATTATCCCGGGCAACGACATAAGGCCCCACCTCCGCTAAGGATAAGCAAAGATTGTCTGCCGATATGAAACGGTTACAATCGCCGAGCAAAATGGCAATCGCAATAGCAATGGGAATAGAAATACCTAATATTGTCAGCACCACCACCAGCGAGAGCAAGTATGAGCAGAATTTCTTCCGTCGCATACGCTGTAGACGAGAGTGCATCAGATGCGAATACAGCCAGACCGACCTTTTTACTGATAGCCTGATGAGGCAAATCCTTGGTTTCAAGTGGTTTGCCAATAAGGATGCGACCTACATTCATATTTTTCACTACTCTCCATTTACGGTTATAAGACAACCGCACAATTTCAGCGGGCGATTAACAAACAAGATCAACAGCACAGCCCGTGACATGCTGGTGTTTGGGCATAAACAAATTTGAAGTGTTTGTCGGGGTTCAATCAGGTGGGATTGGAATCAAATGACACAAGCCCGAACATGATTGGTAATTTAGGAGGGACGATATTAGGATAAATGCGCTGTCATGTCTTTGGAAAGACATAACACCCCCGAATAAATGGTATATTTTTAGAGTATACCTCGTACAAATGAGAGGTCAATCGTTAGTTTTAGCCAAGAACAACCAGTAATTGGGGTTGTAAAAAGCACAAATTGGGTAAGCAATGCTGTTCATAACTGGTAACGACACACAAAACAATTACGTATTGTATTACAATCTTTTGGCATGATAGCCGTCATGGCGACAAATCCACATCAGCGTAAATTATTAAAGTGGATTTGGCTTATACGTAATGCGATAAGGAATAAATTCAGCATGTCAAATGCCGGATGGAAGCGAATTAGTCAGGTGTACCAAAAAACTACTGTATTGGTATTCAATACCCTGCTGGCACTTGTGCTAGGGATTTTGCTTATTAACGGACTCGTACCATCACAGGATGACTTGGCACAGCGGGAATCGTTGAACAAGGGGCAACTAGTTCCCGTTGGTGTAAATGTGAACTATTCAGACCGCTTTAACCGGGGGGCATACTACTACAGTTCCCCCGAAGAAGTGGGCGCAATGCTAGCAGAATATGACGCAATGTCGCTCGCCGGACATTGGATGGTTCATCCGTGGACTGGTCTCACAATGCGTCCGTTTAACGGAAAGTATTTAAATATCGACAAGAACGGCTTACGCGCCGGTATTCCTCCAAACGCTGCGTTTGCAAACAAAGTACCGCTGGTAGTATGGGCGTTTGGGGGGTCAACACTTTTCGGATGGGGGCTCGCCGATAACGTTAGTATCCCCTCCTTGCTTCAGGTTGAATTGCAAAAACACTTCCCGGAACGGCAGCTTCAAGTAGTAAATTTCGCTGTGCCAATTTATGACTCGTCACAAGAGCTTGCCCTTTTCGCGGCAAATTTACGAACAGACAGGCCGGACGTAGCGTTTTTCTTTGATGGTGTAAACGATTTGTGGTTCACAATGAATGCCAATACCCAGACAGCATTAGTTGACCCACTTGCCGCAGTGTGGGAACAGCACACTTTCGAGATAACACACCCGGAAGGCGGCGACTGGATCACATTCAATCCATCATTCCCGGCACTACGGTTAGCCCGCCAACTAGGTTTGAATTCAGGTTTAGTGGGCAAAGACACATTTTCTCCACAATATGCGATGCAAGGCGTATATGCGCCTTCGCGTGAGGCATTATTGCAAACTGCAATTAACAATTACCGGGCGAACCGGCAGATGGCAAATGCTCTTGGCGATGCGATGGGGGTAAAGACGTACTTCTTCCTGCAACCATATCCAGCGGATCAGGTTGATTTTCCGGTGTTCCGGCAAGATTTGACTGAAAACAATGCTGTTGGAAATTTTTACGACATCAGCGACCTGTTTGAAACGGTTGATTTAGATGGGCACATCGCGCTGATTGATGATTTCCATTACAGTGATTACGGTTCGCAGTTGATTGCCGAGCGGATAGCAGATAAGCTGGTTAAGTAAGGTGTGCGGAGCAGTAGAAGTAACAAAAAAGGTTAGAAAATTGGTAAATGAGAATCGTATCCAAGAACTAATCCATAACCTAATGTCAGAACCCTATTTCAGTTCGACGGCAAGCAAGGAATTGATGATGCTTGGCAAAGCTGCCATCCCATCTTTGCTGCCACTACTTACGTCGGATGACACTAAAATTGTTGACCTTGCAATCAGGCTTCTAATTGAAATCGGGGATGAACAGGCAATTGATCCTATACTTTGATCAATCATGAGAATCAATCCATTTGTCAACAACTTAATCGGACTCCGAGCATTTGGTCAATCTGCGGAAATGCGGATCATAAGGACACTAGAAGAATTACCTCCTCACCGCGTCAAGGATAAGTTGGTTTATGTCCTACATGAAATTGGCACGAAGGAATCAGTGCCTATATTACGTGAAATCATATTGCACGAGGAAAATGATACCTACACTCGTAGAACGGCAATTCAAGCATTAACCAAAATTGCACCTAATGATGCTGTTAATCCATTAGTTTTGGTACTCAAAAGTTCCACAGATGACGAACTTAGACGCTGGGCTGCCAACTTCCTTGGGAGAACAAATACGGAGGCAGTTCATGGTCTGCTGAACGCTCTTTCAGATGTTCCTTATGTCAAAGATGCAGTCATACGTTCACTGGGGAAGCTCGGGGACAAGAATGCAGTACCCCACTTGTTAGCAGCATTAACTGACCACAGAAATATACTGAGGGACAAATATGGGGCGCGTATGGGAGTACCTTATGTGACAATCGCTGGTTCAGCGGCACACGCACTCATGAATTTCAGCTCGGAAGCACGCGCCCACCTAATCCAAATGCGTGAATCAAACCCACAACAATTAGACCGAATTTACAATCAATTTCCATGGGAATGGATTGACCAGTGGAGGGGGAAAAATTACCTCCAAATCGTAGGCGAACTAAACAACTTATTACAATAGGGTGGGTTTTCCGTCGTGAGATTTCTCAGCTCCTTTGCAGAGCACCATAAAGTTGATTTGTTACCTTTGGCACACGAATGCCCGCTATGTGGCAAGTTGCCAAGTGAATTAATGTGGGAAAACATGATAAGTCTGCCAAGTGAAGAACTCGTCAGGTGGGACGAATTGGCATACGGCGGTGTAATAACCGTTTGTCCAGACTGCCACATTCAAATTGAGTACTTTTCTACACGACGCTTTCCGCAGTAGGTTATAGGTCACTGCTCCCAAATGAAATCAGGCCGTTGAATTATAGAGACCTGAAGAATGGACACGCCAATATCAGACAACTTACTATCGCGCAGCCATAAATAGTCGGGGAATTAAATCGCATAGCATAAAGTAATAGTGAGGGTTATTTTATGAAAACTTACGACGCATTAGCCATCACCGTCACCCTGCCTTTCGCCCACGTTACCCTGAACAGGCCGGAAGTGAAGAACGCGATGAACACACAGATGGTGCTGGATTTGAGTGCGTGTTTTGAGGCGCTGCGGGACAGACGAGATGTGCGGGCGGTGGTGTTGAGCGGTGCGGGTGGTACATTTTGCGCGGGTGGGGACATCAAGGAAATGGCACAGGCGGTGGAGGCTGGTCAGGCAGACACCTTCTCTGAAGCGCTGGAGCGATTGCTGCGGCTCATCAATGAAGCGCCGCAGGTGGTGATCGCCAAAGTGGAAGGCGCGGCGATGGGCGGGGGGCTCGGCCTTGTCTGCGTGAGCGACATCGCCCTAGCGCGAGCTGACGCTACTTTTGCATTGCCAGAAGTGCGGTTAGGCATTGCCCCTGCGATAATTTCCCCGTACGTCATAGAACGAGTGGGATTGACACGAGCGCGGGAACTCATGCTAACGGGGAGGCGCTTTATGGGGGATGAGGCACAAAAATATGGCATTATTCATGATGCGTGCTTGCCAAACGAACTTGAAGATCGCATAAGCCTACTGTTGGAACAGCTTAAACAATGCAGTCCCAACG
>JAWKPB010000003.1:0-234150 GCA_041390885.1 Anaerolineae bacterium
CAGTGATTGCGGTAGTGACATTTTTTGCGAAAAACAATTCCTCAACCGCCGCCCGATCTGGGTGGTATTCACTTACTAATGCGGTAATGTTGTCATAGATGGTTCGAAGTCGCATCCACATCGGATCTGATGGGGGAGTAGTGATGGTACCATAAGTAACTGCCCGCAGAGTACCATCATGCATTTCCTCGACCAGCCCATAACCTACCGTCGCGGTTCCAGGGTCAACCCCCAAGCTGAGCATTAGGCTGTCTCTAGGGCAGCGATGACATCATCTGTGATCGAGAGATTAGACGCCACCCCTTGAACATCGTCCAGTTCCTCGAGATTTTCCATTAACCGCATATTTTGAACAGCTTTGTCCAGCGCGACTTCACTATCATTTTTTGCCTCCCAACGCAGTTCTGATTCTAGAATTTGGTAGCCAGCATCGGTCAAGGCATTTTCGACTGCGGTAAATAATTCACGAGGCGTAGAAACTGTGATGTCCCCATCTTCATTTGTCACATCATCCGCTCCGGCTTCTGCAGCGGTCATGAACACTGCATCAAAGTCTAAGTTTTCTCCAGTCAGCACAATGACACCTTTTTTCTCAAATTGCCATGCCACTGACCCCGCCGACGCCAAATTACCGCCAGCTCGGTTGAAAACCCGTTTTACTTCCGCCAGTGCGCGGTTCTTATTGTCAGTTAATACATCGATTAGAAAGGCAACCCCTTCAAGACCATAGCCTTCATACGTGATTTCCTCAAGCATCTCACCATCACCACCGCCAGTGCCGCGGAGAATGGCACGTTCGATATTATCTTTTGGCATATTACCAGCTTTGGCTTTGGCAATAGCAAGTTTCAATTTGTTATTGGTGTTTTCATCGCCGCCGCCTTCACGAGCAGCCATCATTATATCCCGTGCGAGCCGTGTGAATACCTTGCCGCGCTGCGCGTCCGCAGCCCCTTTTTTTCGTTTAATCGTAGACCATTTGCTATGCCCTGACATTGCGCCGCTCCGTGACAGACTATTCCTTCAATTATGTTTTGATTATACATGATGGGGTGGACAGCGTCGAGGTGAGCGCTCATGTATTTGTGCCTTTCTCCAACGTGCTATAATTTCGTTTCAATATCTATAAGGATTATTAGGTAGTGCAAGTGGTGGACATTGATGCAGGTAAATTAGCTCTGAAAACCGCCCTCAACTTGAGGCACAACGTCGCGCATGGGGGGTTTTGATATTTGCTTTTATGATATTTTGTGCGAGCTGTCTACTAACCGGGTTTGGTATTAATTTCTATTTATTTCAATCCACGGTATCGCTTGATGCATCTGTGCGAATTGGTAAAGGTAGTGGCGGAGTAAGCGGACAAGTTGTATACAAGGCAAGGCCTATTTCGTCAGGTGATACTCTGCGAAGTGATAAAGTTTCACAATCGACTTTACTTTTCCGGGACTCGCTTAATGATGATCATTTAGTTGCTGCCATTACAGTGCTTCGAGAAACGTCTCTAGTAGTTACGCGCGCAATTCGCCCTCGATTTCATTTCACTACTGGTAGCTATGCCCTCGATCTAGAAGACTTTTCTGGCGAACTGGATGTGTTTGTTCCAAAAGAATTGAGCAGGAAAGTGCAAATTAGTGTGCTAACTCAACAAGGTGACGTCATCAATATGACTGATAGCGGACAATACTCAGTGCGGGCAACTCCTGAAGTGACAAGGGTTGTAAATCGATCTGGCACTGTCACTATCACACCCGCTAATGTCGCTGTTGGGCGTATCGTACCAGCCAATGAACAGGGTGCGATTATATATTCGGTTAATCCTTCTGAAGTTGTAGTGTCAGATACATACATCAATTTGCTAACAAACAGTACATTTGAAGAGATTTTCGTCCCATCTAGTGACACAAATGGTCAATCACAGCCTTTTGTTCAAGATTGGGCATGTATCGACAATAGCCAGCCTCCGGGCAATTTTCACCCTGAGCTAAGTGATGGTCGCCGTGTATTACGGCTGGTAAGAGATGATAATGCTTCGTCGCATGGGGATACTGGATGTATTCGGTATTTGGGAGCCGATGCACTAGATGTGACTTCGTACAATTATCTTGGCATTCGCGCGACATTCAATTTGCTTTATCAATCTGTTAGCTATTGTGGAATTGAAGCCAGTGAATGCCCCTTGATGCTACGTATTCAGTATTATGATGCAGCAGGCGGGAAACGCGATTGGTATCATGGGTTTTATTACCTAGCGCGCCCAGAGGATAATTACCGTTTACAGTGCAGTAGCTGCTTGCAAGAACATGAAGCCATCAACGAAAAAGCATGGTACACATATGACAGTGGAAATCTCCTTGACTTGATTCCGCCTGATCAAAAACCTGTGAAAATATTAAATGTGCAGTTTTATGCCTCCGGGCATCAATATGATGTCTACGTGGGTGAGGTAGCTTTGTTAGCTGGGGCGGCCGCTAATTCTTCGGGGGGATAACGGTCAGACATGCACTCCAATAAATTCAAGTTCACAAGCGTGTCACGAATATTACTTGAAGACGATCCCGATTTCTTTAAGTGATACCCAACCATTTTTACCTACAATGATGTGGTCAAGTACCTGAATGTCAAGAAGATTACCCGCACTAATTAACGTACGAGTTAGGTCAATATCTTCTGGTGAAGGATTTGCTTCACCGGACGGGTGATTATGTACTAAAATCATGCAAGGGCTATTTCGCGTAATTGCCTCCCGGAAAATTTCCGATACCCGCAATACTGTTGTGTTCAATGTACCAATGTAAATGGTTGGAATACTTATTACTCTGCGAGATGAATCTAAGAGAATAGTGCGTACATTTTCTTGCAAAAGGAAGCGCATATCCGATACGAGGTGTGCAGCTTGTTCGGCACTTTTAATCACGGAGTGTTCATCGCTTCTTGATGTCATGAGGCGTTTGGCTAATTCAAAAAGTGCTAAAACTTGCGTTATTTTGCCGGGACCCATTCCAGTAAGCTGCTCAAGTTCGCCAGGAGAAACCTTTGAAAGACCCACTAATCCACCCCATGTATTTAGAATTCTTTCTGCCAAATGAATGACGTTTTCACCAGTAGAACCAGTACGCAGAATTATTGCTAATAGTTCAGCATTTGAAAGTGCTTGAGCGCCATGTGATAGAAGGCGCTCGCGCGGACGTTCACCCAACGGCATTTCGTTAACAGTAAATTGATGGGTTGAATCTTCTGATGACATATTGTTGGCAGTGATTTACGCTGAAAGTACGAGTAATTTTGAATTAAACATATTGTTCTTGTGTTTTGCTAAGCGGTTTACCCATTGCTATACTGATGTTATAACGAGTTTATGTCTTTGGGAGTTAAAACTATGAGCGATTTGTTGGTGAGTTTAGGATTATCAAGTGATATCGCTCTTGCGCTCACAATTTATTTGATAGTCATTGTAGCGGCATTCTGGCTAGCTATGATAATTTGGACTTACCGTGATATGCGCTCCCGTTCACGTGATAGATTATCACAGCTCGGTGTTGGGCTGCTGGTAGCGCTCTTGACTTTTCCAGGTCTACTGATCTATTTGTTTTTGCGACCGCGTGAAACTTTAGGTGAGGCCTACGAACGTTCTTTAGAAGAAGAAGCCCTCCTTCAAGAAATTGAAGACAAACCTACTTGTCCGGGGTGTGCACAAAATATTCGCGAAGGGTGGCAAGTATGCCCTCATTGCTTCACCCGTCTTAAAAAGACTTGTGTCAACTGCAGGCAACCCCTTGAACTGTCGTGGCAAATTTGCCCACACTGCACTGTGCCGCAACCAGCCATAACTGAGCAAAATGTGCCTGCTGTCCCATATTCTCGCTCAACTGGTTACGGGCAAGATGCGGGCGAAAACGAAGTTTCGCGTCGTCGTCGTACTGCAATGGCAGCGACCCGAACTTCAGAATCGTTAGAATTTGTAGATACTGAATAACTGAAAATGTAACCTCGTTAATTTTTGAATATTCTAGAATACAACAGTTTCTCCAACTGTATGTATCTTTAGAAAGTTGGTTTGACCACCAATGCCAAAGGGAACACCCGCAATTATTACGAGGCTGTCTCCCTGCTTAACCAGTTTGGCTGCTTCGGCAGCATTTACCACTATGCTAATCATATCGTCAATGGACTTAAATTCAGGTATCAACAACGGCATTACCCCCCAAACGAGTGCCATCCGGCGAAAGGTCACTTCGTTAGGAGTAACGCATAGAATAGCATTTTTGGGTCGCGCCTTAGCCACACGACGGGCTGTGTATCCCGTTAATGTAGAGGTGACTATGGCTTTTGAGTTGAGTATATCTGCTACCTGACAGGTTGCTTGGCTGATGGCATCAGAAATTGCCTCTCTACCCTCATCCTTTGACTTCGAGATTTGTCTATCCTGAATGCGGGCTGACCAAATACTGTGTTCGGCAATAACTGCTATTCGGGACATTGTTTCTACGGCAATCACCGGATACTGTCCAGCAGCAGTTTCATTACTGAGCATAACAGCATCGGTGCCATCTAGGATAGCGTTATAAACGTCGCTGGCTTCTGCACGGGTGGGGCGAGGATGATCTACCATAGAGTTCAGCATTTGCGTAGCTGTTATCACGGGTTTGGCGGCCGCGTTACACAATCGAATGATCCGTTTTTGGTGAAATGGCACCTCTTCAGCTGGGGTCTCAACACCTAGATCGCCGCGTGCGACCATGATGCCATCGGAAACTTCGATTATAGTTTCGATATTCTCTAGTGCTTCATGTTTTTCGATTTTAGCAATAACGGCTACATCGCCGCCCAGATGCTTGATTAACCAACGTAGTTCGCGGATATCCTCTTCAGAACGAACAAAAGACATTGCTAAGTACTCGGTGTTTTTCTGCAAGGCAAATTCGATGTCTGCCCGATCTTTATCTGTTATCGCTGAGAGGGTAAGGCGGGCTGTAGGTGCTGTGACGCCTTTGCGGGAACTCAGTGGGCCGGGCACAGTGGCTTCGCACACTAGACCGCGAGCGATGGTACGGACAACGGTCATTTCTAAATTGCCGTCGTCCAATAACAACTGCATGCCAGCCTTAATGTCACGAATAAATTCAGGGTGGGGCAGAGAAATCAGTCCGTTTTCACCGGGTACATCGTCGAGCGTAAACGTTACCTCATCGCCTCTCTTGAGTGATAAAGGTTCGTTTGCGACTTTTCCAATCCGAATTTTCGGGCCTTGAATATCACATAAGATAGCTACTACTGCATTTTCTTCTTCAGCAACCCGGCGAATAGTATCTATATTCTCGCCATGTGTATTATGGTCCCCGTGCGAAAAATTGATTCTGGCAACATTCATACCGCTGCGGATCATCTGTCTAATGGTAGCTTCATCACGAGAAGCCGGACCAATCGTCGCAACTATCTTTGTTCTCTTAGTGTCAACTTTGTGTTTGGTGGACAATCTCGCTATTTCCTTTCGCCTTGATAGGTCGCCGCCGCATTATATGTTCAGATTAGTAAATGCTTTGATGCCCGGATAAACAGCAGCACTACCCAGATGTTCTTCAATACGCAATAATTGGTTAAATTTAGCGACACGGTCAGAACGCGAAGGTGCACCTGTCTTGATTTGACCAGCATTCATAGCCACGGCTAGATCCGCAATTGTAGTGTCTTCGGTTTCACCACTGCGGTGGCTAGTAACGACTGTCCAACCGTGACGTTGGCTAAGCTGACTTGCTGCCATTGCTTCAGTTAATGTGCCAATTTGATTAACTTTGCACAAGAGTGAATTAGCAGCCTTCTCTTTTATTGCGCGTTCAACGCGCTCCACATTGGTCACTAACAAGTCATCGCCGACAATCTGAACGCGATCTCCAATTGAGGCAACGAGTTTAGACCAGTTTGCCCAGTCATCTTGGGCAAGGCCGTCTTCTAAAGAAACAATTGGATAACGTGAAACCCAGTCTGCCCAGAAGCCGACCATTTCTTCTCCAGTTAGAACGCGCCCTTCAATATCGAGATGATATTTACCGTCTTTGTACAACTCTGAAGTTGCTGGGTCAAGGGCAATCCTAATTTGGTCGCCGGGCGTGTAGCCTGCTTTTTGTATTGCCTCCATGATGACATCAAGGGCTGCTTGGTTTGAACCAAGACTTGGCGCAAATCCCCCTTCGTCTCCAACGGTTGTGCTATGACCTTGTTTATGGAGAATTTTCTTGAGCGTCTGATATATTTCTGCACACCAACGCAGTGCCTCCCGGAATGTGTCAGCTCCAACCGGCATAATCATGAATTCTTGGAAGTCGGTACTGTTGGTGGCGTGCTTACCGCCATTCATGATATTCATCATGGGAACAGGCAGCACATGAGCATGTACGCCCCCCAAATAGGCATACAGTGGAAGATCAACACTATCTGCTGCCGCACGCGCAACCGCTAATGAAACGCCTAGAATAGCATTTGCACCCAAATTAGACTTGGTAGGAGTGCCGTCAAGTTCCAATAAAGTGTCGTCTACAAGTTTCTGTACTGCATAAGTTCCACGTAGAGCATCAGCTATAGGGCCGTTAACTGCATTTACTGCGCGCAGAACACCTTTTCCGTCATAACGTTTCTTATCGCCATCCCGTAACTCTAGTGCTTCGTGTTCACCCGTCGATGCTCCACTTGGAACGATCGCACGCCCAAAAGCACCGTCAACTAACTGAACTTCGACTTCTACTGTTGGATTACCACGTGAGTCAAGAACTTCACGGGCGTGGATATGTTCAATTACAGACATCATATTCTCCTGTGTGAGTATGCATTCAAATCGCGACGTGAATTGTCTGATCGAAATATTAAACTCTATTTTACGCACTTGGGTGCCGAATTTGCTATGGCAATAATAATATCCCGAATTCGGCTATGCGTCATGTGGAATCTGTAAAAAAACGGTTGATTGCTTTACAATGGATCAAGATAAGTGTGAGGTACGTTTGTTATATGTCCCCCTCTAAAGTCATTTATTTGGATCATTCAGCCTCAACGCCGGTAGATAGTCGTGTAATTGAGGCAATGATGCCTTATTTTAGTGAAATTTACGGGAACTCATCATCGGTCCATAGTTTTGGCCGGAAAGCGGAACTGGCTATTGAGGATGCACGTGCAAAGGTGGCTCGCGTACTAAATTGCGGATCATCTGAAATAGTTTTTACCAGTGGTGGGTCGGAAAGCGACAACTTGGCATTACGCGGGGCAGCGTGGATGAGTCGTGCAAAGGGTGCAATCAGCCGACTCATAACAACACCGGTGGAGCATAGCGCAATTTACGAAACAGTAAAGCAGCTGCATGATGTAATGGGATTCGAGCAGGTAATTTCGAAGGTTGGGGCAACGGGTTTAGTGGAAGGTGACGATTTTGCTATGGCATGTGCAAACCGAGCAGCTCTCGCGAGTATCGTTTATGCCAACAACGAGGTGGGCACTGTTCAAGACATATCGTTGTTGGCTGCACTCGCCCATCAGAACGACGTGCTGTTTCACACAGATGCAGTACAGGCAGCAGGGCAGCTATCACTGGATGTTGCTGCTCTTGATGTGGATATGCTCAGCTTATCGTCCCATAAGTTTTATGGCCCGAAAGGAGTAGGTGTTCTGTACGTCCGTGGTGGCATTGATTTGATCTCAAACCAGAGCGGTGGTGGTCATGAATTGGGGCGCCGTGCAGGAACACATAATACGCCGGGCATAGTTGGGATGGCCTTGGCACTCGAATTGGCATATGCGGAGCGGGAAGAACGTATTAGACACTATTCAGCTTTGCAGGATATGTTAATTGATGGCGTGTTGACTACCATCTCAGGTGCAATGCTAACAGGGGATCGTGTAAAGCGATTACCAAGCCATGCCAGTTTTGTGTTTGATGGTGTTGAAAGTAATTCATTGCTTATGCACCTTGACATGCTAGGTATAGCTGGCAGCAGTGGTTCAGCTTGCACCACGGGCAATCCTGAACCATCAGATGTTCTCTTGGCGATGGGATATTCACCCGAACAAGCGTTAGGAAGTCTACGTCTTACAGTGGGACTTTCAACAACCGAAGCTGATATTGAATTCACAGTAAATGCGATTAGGAATGTGGTGGAAAAATTGCGTAAGTTAAGCCATGAGATGATGTTGTGAAAACCAATGCAAACACACGGGTAGTGGTTGCCATGAGCGGCGGCGTTGATAGTTCCGTAGCGGCTGCACTCCTAGTCGAACAGGGTTATGACGTTGTGGGAATGATGATGCGCCTCTGGTCGGAAGAAACAGCCACCGGACGTGCTGATAACCGCTGCTGTACACCAGATCAGATGGCTGATGCGCGCCGAATAGCCGCCCAGTTGGGCATTCCTTTTTATGTACTAGATTCGAAAGATGTATTCAAGAACATAATTGTCGAATTCTTCATTGACCAGCACCGGCAGGGTGTGACTCCCAATCCATGTTTGGAATGCAATAGACAAATACGGTTTAGATATTTGCTGCAAAATGCACTGGCATTGGATGCGGACTATTTGGCCACAGGGCATTATGCGCGGGTAGAAACAAACTCTGACGGCAGCTTCATATTGAAGAAATCTGTTGATAGTCATAAAGACCAGAGTTACGTTCTGAGCGTACTAGGGCAGGAGCAGCTTTCACATGCTCTATTTCCGATTGGGAAATACACAAAATCCGAAGTTCGCCAAATTGCAGAACGGTTTGGCCTGCCAACTTCTAGCAAGAAAGATAGCCAAGATTTATGTTTCATAGGCGACAACAACTATCGTCGTTTTTTGACGGAACATGCTCCGGATGTGATGCGTTCCGGACCGATCATTCGGAAGAGTGGCGAAGTGATAGGGCAACATCGGGGCTTAGTCAATTACACGATTGGTCAGCGCAAAGGACTTGGCCTGCAAAGTCGCGAACCGCTATTTGTAATTGGGATTGATCCGCAAAAAAATACGGTCATGGTCGGGACAGCAAACGAATTAGGCCGAACATCTTTGAGAGCCCGGCGTGTGAACTGGGTAAGTGGCGAGATTCCAAATAAGTCATTTCAAGCTGATGTGAAAATACGATACAAATCTCCACCAGTTCAGGCATGGGTAAGCGTAACTGGACACGATCGCGTGGAAATTGAGTTTGATGAACTAATGCGTGATATTACCCCAGGACAGGGTGCTGTTATCTATGACGGGGACAAAGTGCTGGGTGGCGGAATAATCGAACCGTTTATTACTTAATGCGAATAATTTGATCAAGCATAACCGACAATAAACAGTCGGACTTCCCTGCTGAAAAGCATCATGATGATTGTACCTAGTACAATGTACGGACCATAGGGAAGGGCAGTTATCATGCTGTATCCCGTACCCGATAACCTTTTGCTAAGCAGGTAGAGCAGCGCGCCGATGGCGCCCAATAGCACAGTTATAAACATTGCGAAGATCAAATCACCCATACCCAATATGAGACCACTCAATGTTGCCATCATGACGTCGCCATATCCAAAAGCCACTTCCGTTATGTTTCTGCCCTGAACTTGATTGGCGATATAAACGTAGACAATACCTCCTAAGTACAACAGGAAGAAGGTGACAAAACCAAGCAATCCGCCTGGTAATGAACCCTGTATACTTGGCGGATACTTAGTTAACAATGCATCTAAAATCGCCAATAGCGCTGAGGGAATAATGACCACAAATAGAATCAGCTTGTGCTCGACATCAATTACAGTTATCAATACAAAGATTGGGGCATAAGCCAAAAAGAACAACATCTGCAGGGTATCGATAGTTGGGTTGTTACGCTTTATGATGTAGGTGACAATCATTAGAGTCACGGTTGCTACTTCACTCAATGGATAACGCCACGAAAGCTTGGTTCCACCTGTAGCCGAACGCTTGCCGAACAAAAATGCGGTAATACCAATCCAAGCGATAATGGGCCGCCGCGAACCGTCCGGATATTGTGGAAGGCCGGGCCGCCGATGATGCGGTAAATCATCGGCCAGCAAGTTTACAATCGTCCCTAGGACTAAACCGACGATGATTATGATGAGAATTGAAAGAGCCATATTGATAATTCTACGCTTGTAACTAAGGGTTGATCAACTTGATAATCGGTGCAGGGGGCAAAAGTGATAGTGAAATAATTATCAGAAAAAGCGCTGCAAGAAGTGCGGCTACAACAATAGCAATTTTTTGAGTATTTGTAAGAACGACATCGAATTCCTCGCTCGTTCCTTTAGAAACCTGGATGATTTCGATTGGCCGAACTTGTCCATACTGTATTGACCATGCAGCCAATTTGGGTTTTCCCCTAAGTGCGCCGACTATTAGATGAGCTGCGTCAGGATAATTGGCCTGCTTGACATCAGTTTGTGACGGGATTGGATCAGTATTCGGGTGAGAATGATAGAAACCGATTATGTCTAATCCTTTTCGTTTTCCGTCGTAAAAGGTTTTCACCAATCCCTTTTCCTCTAGCCTGAACGTGTTGGTTGGTGTAGGAGAGGTATTTTCCAGCGGGACTATTTCAATTACCTCATTACCAAGTCCAAGTAAAACACCACAAATTTCATTAGGGATTGCTTGGATCGCCATCGTGTAAATTGAGCGGCCTAGCTCCGGAGACAAATAGAGTTGTACCATACAATGTAACTATGTTATGACGAACTGCCATCAGGGATGATAAAGGTTTTGGTGAATTCTGCTTGCGGTGGTCTGCGTGTCTCATAGAACAATTCCGTGTGCAGTGTGTATTCACCCGTTGGGTTTTCTACATTTCTGATATGCAGTGTAAACTCCATGTCATGATGCATCGTTTCAATGATATTTAGTTCACTCACAATTACACCGTCGGCACGGCGGGTAATGAGAATGAGGTTGGGGCGTTCAGAAAATGGGGTAACCCTTATGTGTACTCGAATGCGGAACTGGTCCGGATAAGGCTGAATTTCCACACTTTCAATGTTAATTTGATCAGCGGGATAGAGCGTGTTCCCATTTGGGTAGAGAGGGATTTCCATTGGTTACCAAACTAAATTCATTCTTGATTGTTAGTAGATTTTAGTCTGTTTAGGGTGTTAAGGGCAATATCTAACTGGTCGGCGGGAACTAAAACATGGTCACGGCTAAAGGCTGCAAGCGGCATGATTGGTATACTGGCAGCGGCTAACGCGGTGCTTATGTGCGCCATAAATCCGGTCAATTCAAAATCGAGAACAATATCAACTGTAATTAGTCGAAATGCTTTTGGACTTGCAACATGACTACGCAGACGTTCACCAAAATCGTTGACAGCTTCTAGTGGAAGTATGAGGGTTACCTCATCTTTGTCTACTAACAAAGCTACAAATGGCTCACCAATTTCTGCTACAATTCCTGCTCCTAGTGTTATAGCCTTTGGAGGAAGGCGAATAATAGAGTAGTCAACGTTATCTGAGAAGAAAGTCGCTTGAGCAAGTATCTCTTGTGTTGAAATCGACATAAAAATAAAACCGCTATTCATCAAATTGGTAGCTAGCTTCAGCATAATATCGAATTTGGCGTTTTGCTAGTTTGTCTTGAATCCAAGTGTTAAGAGCTAGATTTTTCTCCTTGAGATTGTATGTGGTATCGCGAAGTGCAGATAGAGGATAATTTACGCGAAGTGCGCGACCATTGATAATGTGCCGGGTAATACCCGGTGGCAAATAGGCTTGGAATCGTGCCGCCGCAATAATGTCCGCTGGTTGATATTGTGGGAACTCAACAATGGCAATCGCGTTGGGATGCATTAGCCATATATCAGTTGGTTCAGTCAAAGCGGTGCGCTGCAATGTCGCGTTCTGCTGATAAATATTGACTACATGGCGAAGAGATGCGTTGCGTTCGTGTGTGTTTTCAATTGGTGTCATTAGTCCGTAAATTTGGCCGTCCCGAAACATTATGTGGGCAATGGCGTTAGCATGTTGCCCTTGATATAGTTGAATATCCTTAAGATCAAAAAGTTGATTGAGAAACGCATCTTTGTTCCAGTCGCACACCAGATGACGCCAAGTTTTTAGCTGGACATAGCCAGAGTCGTATGATGCGACCTGTACAATGATGTGTTGATATTTTAGGTGTCGAAAGGCCTGAAAACGATTAGCGCCATCGAGAATAAGAAATTGACTAGCACCCATAGGAGACACAATTGGAGGATTAATAACAACAGATTCGCTTTCAAGTCGTTCAATAAGTGGTTTTGAACGTTGTGCATCGTGATCTTCATGAGGATGTAAAGTTTCGGTCAAGACTATCCTCAAATCGGGCGATGGCGCATCACTTCTCAATTGTGACATATGTAATGACCAATCTACGTTGAGGTGGTAAGCTATTTGTAGATTATCATGAACTGTTGTTTCGGACAATTATTGATGTTTGGAGGGGACAGAATTATGGGGGCCAATGGTCAGGGTGCTGATGCTATAGAAGGGCGGTGGTTGACACTACCTCGTACGCTTTGCTTTGTATTGAACGGCAATGATATTTTACTCATGAAGCGTGCATCGCACAAACGTGTATTTCCAAATTGCTTCAATGGAGTTGGTGGACATATCGAAAGACACGAGGATCCACTGACTGGAGCGAGACGCGAAATCAAAGAGGAAACAGGACTAGATGTTGATGGTCTACGGCTACGCACCATACATAATATTGATGCAGGGGCGGATATCGGAATCATTTTGTTTGTATTTACTGCGGTGAGCTCTACTCGCGAAACTATTCATAATGACGAGGGAACTTTGCACTGGATTCCTCGCTCACAGGTTTTGGGTCTAGAACTTGTAGAAGATTTGCCGTTCTTACTACCCAAAATTTTTAGTATGGGTACAGAGGAATTGCCACTTTTTGCTCATGTAGAATATGATGACATGGATCAAATTCAAATTCATTTCGCTTAGGCTGTGATCGTCCATCTAGCGGAAGTTCATTCAATGGCTCAAACGATTTCAAGTTCATACGTAAGATGGCCGCAGCGGCTATATCGGGCAATCAATTTGATTGCTGGGGATGAGGTACTTAATAACGATAAGAATGGAGGTGGAGCGGTTCCAGATGATTTGGCTGCAAACATATTCAGACTTGCGCGGAGGATCGAAAGCGAACATGTAAACCGGGGGCGACCGGTCAACTACGCAGACTTACACAAAAGTGAAGCGTTCGGTGAATTTCAAATACTAGTTCAACTTCTGAAAGGTTTTGACTTAGACACGCTGGCAACTTCTCATGACAGTAAGGCATTTTGGATTAACCTTTACAACGCTCTAATTATTCATGCGGTCATCGTTCTTCAGCCCAAAGCGAAAGTCAGCTCAATCCGTGGTTTTTTCGAGAAAGCTGCCTATAATGTTGGTGGTCTCCGATATAGTGCCAATGATATTGAGCACGGTGTACTTCGCAAAAATGCAGGACATCCCCTTATTCCTGGTCCTCAGTTCGGAAAACGCGATCCACGTTGTGCAAACATAGTTGCGACTCTGGATCCACGTGTGCATTTCGCGCTAAATTGCGCCGCCAAATCTTGCCCACCACTGAATTTCTATTCTCCTGAGCTTCTAGATAGGCAACTTGATCTTGCAACCCGGAATTTTGTTAGTAGTGGGGGGCTTGTCATACATCGTAGTATGAATACGATATATTTATCTCCTTTATTCTCGTGGTATGCGTCGGATTTCGGTGCCAGTCTTTTCGGTTACAGACATAAAGAAAAATTAATCACTTACGTAATTCAGTACATCGAAAACGAAGAGGATCAAGAATTTTTACGACACTCTAACCAAGAACAAAAACTAAAGGTACGATTTCAAGAGTATGATTGGTCGCTAAATGAATAAACTGCGGATTTTGATGCGATTTCAAACTAGGACTCGACGCCTTGGTTGCATCGTTTTTTTGATTATTTGGTTTGTATTGCTTCTTTCACCTTGCTTTTTTATTGTTCTGGCTACACAAGGTGAAATTAATATTCAAATTGGAAATATCCCAAGTCAGACCATACGCATTTGGCTGATCGACGGCGCACAGGAACGTGGAATTGCGATTTCACGTCCCACATTAATGACGACAGCTAACGACGAAAAAATGACCTGTGTACAGACTGATACAAGCTTTCTCTTGTGGATGGGGCACAGTGAACCTATTAGTACTTGCGAGTGCTATTCTGAAAATTATCAGGAATGGAATTTGGTTGCGTTGAATTCAGGATTGTGTCCCTAAAAAAGAGGGAAATAATTATGCCAGTGGTGTTGTAACCTGATTACTGAAAGGTGTACTGTGCAATATGGAGCTGCATCAAAATGCTGATCTATGCACTTTATTATTTTTGAGTATTGGGTGCGTTCTCTTGTGTGTGTTTGGCCTCGTACTGTTTTTTGGCCTCCAACTACTAGGAACTACTCTTCATACTTTCGTAGGGCTTGTGCAATTGTTTGAGGGCGTTGTTAGTGGTGGACCGGTAGCATGGTGTGGTTGTGCCATGTTGTTGTTTGTTTGCATATTGTTTGTTGGAGGTGCGGTCGTTGTTGTATCCTGTCGAACGAACCCATCATCAATGAACTTTTGCTTATTGATTCCATAATAAGAAACCGCCAGAAAGTGTGGCGGTTTCTTTCGCTTCCCTGATTCAATTCAATTATAGCCCAGAAGTTGTACGCTACTTCAATAAAATGGGAATTTGCTCCGGGTTATCTGCAACCTTAACTCCCGCACTTATTAAAGCGTTGATTTTTTCTTCAGCGGTTCCTTCGCCACCTTCGATAATGGCGCCAGCATGCCCCATGCGGGTGCCGGGTGGCGCGCTTTTCCCTGCAATGAAAGCAGCGACCGGTTTGGTCATATGGGCTTTAATGAACTCGGCCGCGTCAATTTCAGCGCGACCTCCAATCTCCCCTATTAAGACCACTTTCTCGGTTGCAGGATCGTCTTCAAACATGCGAAGTGCATCAACAAAGTTCGTTCCTATGATAGGGTCGCCACCAATGCCCAAGCAAGTTGTTTGCCCCATTCCAGCGTTAGTAAGGGCAAACACTACCTCATATGTTAACGTGCCACTCTTGGAAACGACACCCACATTGCCCGGTGTGGCGATGTAACCTGGCATGATTCCCACTTTTGCTTGACCCGGGGTTAGTAAACCGGGACAATTTGGGCCAATAAGACGAGTGTTACTGCTCGTGACATAATCGAATACGCGCATCATGTCCAAAATCGGGATACCTTCGGTAATGCAAACAACTAATCCTATGCCAGCATCTACCGATTCATAGATTGCGTCCGGCGCGACTGCTGCAGGGGCATAAATAATACTAGCATTTGCACCTGTAGCATCAACGGCTTTTTTTACAGTATCAAACACTGGCTTCCCGTGTACCCATTCTCCACCTTTGCCAGGTGTTACCCCGCCAACCACGTTAGTGCCATATTCAATCATCTGCTTGGTATGAAAACTGCCTTCGCGTCCAGTAATGCCTTGTACTATAAGGCGGGTATTTTTGTCTGCTAAAATCGCCATTACTCTGCTCCTCGTGCGGCTTCAACGGCCTTTTTTGCAGCATCGGTTAGGGTCGCTGCGCTTGCCAAATTGGTTAAGTGAGCTGCATCAATGATCTGACGACCCTCCTCAGCATTAGTGCCTGCTAATCGGATGACCATTGGAATAGTAGTCTTTACTTCTTCAAGTGCTTGCAGAATTCCACGCGCGACTTCATCACAGCGTGTAATTCCACCAAAAATGTTGAATAGAACTGACTTAACATTTTGATCTGCAAGGATAATTCTCAAAGCAGAAGCTACTTTGTCTGCTTGCGCGCCACCACCGATATCCAGGAAGTTGGCAGGACCAATGCTCTCGCCACCATACAACTTCGTCATGTCCATTGTTGTCATTGCTAGGCCCGCGCCATTGACCATGCAACCTATTTGACCATGCAACTTTACATAGCTGATTCCCGCAGCTCGCGCCTGAGTTTCCTCGACTGGCTCAGCGTCGGTATCACGCATTTCAGCGAGGTCTGGGTGTCGAAAGAGCGCATTGTCATCAATAATCATTTTGCCGTCGAGCGCGACCAATTGGTTGTCAGACGTAATCACAAGTGGATTTATCTCCGCTAACACTGCGTCACTGGCAACATAGACCTTGTATAAGCTTGCGGCAATTTTGGTGAAGGTCTTCCAATGTTCGTGAGGTAGGTTAATGCCACTCGCTATGTTTCTGGCTTGGTAGTCAAGTAAGCCTAAGAATGGGTCGATTTGTTCGCGCAGAATCAGATCGGGATTTTCTTTTGCAACCTGCTCAATTTCGACGCCACCCTCGGACGATGCCATCATAACTGGTTTTCCCGTGGTGCGGTCATTTACTATTCCGAGGTATATTTCGGAAGCGATATTTACTGCAGGGTCAACCAACACTTTTCTAACAACTAGGTTCTTGATCGTCATCCCAATTATCTTGCTGGCGACTTGTTCGGCTTCTTCGGGAGTTTGCGCAACTTTCACGCCACCTGCTTTTCCGCGACCACCTGCCAGTACTTGCGCTTTTACCACGACAGAGCCACCCAGTTCACGCGCTATTTCATAGACTTCTTGGGGAGTGGTTGCCGTTTTTCCGCGTTTAATAGGAATTCCAAATTCCGAAAAACGAAATTTCGTTTGGTATTCATGCAGAGTCACTGAATATCCTCCAGCTCTTTAAGTAAACGTAGCACTAGGACAGAGTATACCGCGAAAATTCTTATCGACACGACAAAAATGACTGTGATAGACTGAATCATATGTAGTAGCATATTGTGGAGATACAGGATGAATGCCAAAAAAGTTGTCTGCATCGAAGATGAAGTTGAAATGATCGAATTGGTTAAAATGATTTTGGCGCGTGAAGGTTTCGAAGTTATTGGTGCTTCGGGAGGCATTCAAGGATTGCAAACTGTCGAGGATTCCCAACCCAGTCTGGTACTGCTGGATTTAATGATGCCTGATATGGATGGTTGGGAAGTTTATCAAAGAATGAAAGCGAATCCCAAAACTAGTGATATTCCTGTCATAGTTATTACAGCACGTACACAAAGTATAGATAAGGTGCTAGGACTACATATCGCGAAGGTTGATGATTACATTACCAAGCCGTTTTCTCCAATAGAATTGACTTCCAGTGTTAACAGGGCAATTTCCAGTCGAAAATGAACGTGTGTCAGACAGATACGACACGGTAAAATTTCGATTTTGTCTTGTGGTCAGAAGATATGTTATTATCAGCAATTTATATCTTGATTGCGATCAATAAATTGTGCTTAAACCTGATCGTACCTATAATAGGTATTTATATTTTGGCTTGGAACAGTTAGCTTCCAAAACACACCCGGAGTCATTATGAAGAGATTACTGGTTACTAAATTCTATTTGCTTATACTAGTATTTACTGCTCTTTCAATTGGCTTTTGGCCGGTACATGCACAGGGGCAAAATCTGCTAACAAATCCCGGTTTTGAGCAACCTTTCACATCAGTATCTGGGAATCCACCGCGCCAGGTTGCCCAAGGATGGTCCCCGTGGAATATCAGTGGAGGACAATCAGCTTCTGAAAACGTCCAACCGGAATATTACCCTGCCTCTGACGTATCAAACGGATTGGGTGTACCCCGCATTCGTAACGGGAGTGACGCTCAACAATATCATTCGTTTTTTGCAACTCATGACGGTGGTTTGTTCCAACGCGTGACGGGTGTTAACAATGGCGCACAACTTCGCTTCAGTGCCTATCTTTATGTGTGGTCAAGTACGTTTGATGATCCTAACAAGAGTGAAGATCCGGGTGGCATCGTCGTGCAAGTCGGTATTGATCCTATGGGTGGGACAGATGGAACAAGCAATGCAGTAGTTTGGTCGGCACCTTCGATCCAGTACGATGCGTATAATGAGTACATTGTAACAGCGACAGCTGCTTCTAGCGCAGTGACTGTCTTTGTGCGATCGACGGTTACCACTCCTGTTAAGAACAACAATCTTTATGTTGATGATGCCTCACTTACGCTTGCCTCTGGAACATCGGCAACAAACACTTCGATTCCTCCGACTTCGACGAAGGCTGCTACTGCCACTTCAACGCCCATACCTCCAACCGCAACAAGTACTACCGCGCCTCCACCAACTTCGGAGGTGGTGGCTAGTGCAACAACCGCACCAGCTAATACCGCAGTTGGTGCGACAGCAACAAGTACACAAATTTCACCGAGTTCAACTTCGGTTCCGCCAAGCTCTACAAATGCGCCGACTGCCACTACTCCTCTTCAACCGACGCCTACTCAAAGCGGGAGTGGAAGCATAGGTGAATTCCCTGGACGAGTAGTACACATTGTTCAACCGGGGGACACTGTTGGTGTATTGGCAACTATTTACGGAAGTACAACGGATGCCATTATAGACGCAAATGGATTGACACCGAGCGCATTGATTCGGGTGGGGCAAGGATTGGTGATCCCAGTGCGCCTTTCTGCTCCCGCTACGTCAACTCCTACGGTCACTCCTATTGCCCCTTCGGAGGCGACTTCAGCCCCAAATACTGGGAGCTCGAGCACTTCGTATGTCGTACAGCCGGGTGATACTTTGGGGAGAATTGCTGCCCGTTATAATACGACAATAGCAACTCTAGCCCAACTCAATGGAATTACCAATTTGAACATCATTTATGTAGGTCAACGGCTAACTTTGCCTACAAGTACAAGTGAACAACCTTCTGCCCCAGTTGTTGCCACCGCAACGCCAACACCACCAGTTCAGACGACATACGTGGTTCGAGTTGGCGATACTTTGTTCCGCATTGCTCTTCGTTTCAACGTCTCAATGGGAACGTTGGCGCAGGCGAACGGCATTACAAATGTGAATCGAGTATTTGTAGGACAGGTGTTAGTAATTCCATGAGTATGAGTTGGCGCATTTTGCGAAGTACAACCAACGGTCAGGTTGTACTTCGGCGCGTCCGTTGGTGTAATAGTTTTTGGTGTCGATTCAGAGGCCTTCAATTGGTAACATATTTGCCAGAGGACGAAGGACTGCTGTTTGTTACAGGCTCTGAAAGCAAAGCAAATACGACAATTCACATGTTTTTTATGCTATTTAGCATTGGTGTAGTTTGGCTAGATTCAAGTGGAAAAGTGGTGGACAAGTGTTTGGCAAAACCGTGGCGCCCTGCCTATGCGCCGCGCAGTCCCGCACGGTATTTCATTGAGGCTTGCCCCAGCATTCTTGACGTTGTAGAAATAGGGGACGTTCTAAGATTTGATGAGGCAGCGGGATGATTTCACGGTTAATAAGATTAATGTTAATGGCGGGTATGCTTGTGATGCCCGCCTCTTTAATTGCTCAAGACGTGCCCAATAATGTTACCGTTTACGTAGTACAACGTGGTGAAAATCTGTATCGGATTGCGCTGAAGTTTGGTTTAACAGTTGACGCTTTGGCTTCATTCAACGGAATAGTTGATCCAACGAATATACAAGTAAGTCAGCGATTATTAATCCCAATGGAAGGCACTGATAACCGAGAGTTGCCTTATACGCATGTGGTTCAAGCTGGTGAAACACTAGATAGCATCGCGAACTTGTATGATCTGACAGTTAGCGAGTTGGTTTCTCAGAACAAACTCGCTAACGCAAATGTTATCTACGTTGGTCAAGTATTGACTATCAATAGTCAAACTACACAGACGCCGACCGATCCACCACAGGAACCCACGGCTCCAGCAACTGTTCCGAGTTTGGTTTACACGGTTCAACCGGGCGACACTTTGTTCAAAATTGCGGTGCGTTTCAATACAACAGTCAATGTATTGGTTTCGGCGAATAATATTACTGATCCAACACTCATTTATTCTGGTCAACAAATATTGGTGCCGGGACTAGAAGTACCGGCAACTGCATTGGATTTGCCCCTAATTGTAAGTGCTATTGATGTAACACCGCTGCTATTTGTAGAAGGGGAGACTGGACGAATACACTTGCTGACTAATTCAGCTGTATCAATATCTGGCAATTTCTTAGGCCATGAGATTCATGCCGCCTCTGAACAGGACAATCAAGAGCATACAATTTTGGTGGGTGTTCCAGTTCTTACTGAGGCTGGAATATACCCTGTTGACTTGACGTTAACCGACAATGCAGGCGGGAAAGTACCTTTTGAGGTTAATGTGCGGGTTTTGCCTGGGCAATATGGGCAGGAATCCATTACCTTAGGGCCAAATCTTTCTGATTTGTTAGATCCGAATGTGGAAGGACCTGAGCAAGCCATTTTGCAGCGTGTTATGGGCGGTTTTACGGCGACACGATATTTTGAAGGAGTGATGAGCCTTCCGGCTGCTGCGAGCGTGATTTCGCCGTTTGGCCGTATTCGATCATATAACGGCGGCCCCTTTGATCGATTCCATGCTGGTACAGATTTTGCTGGTGCACCTGGAACTTCCGTATTGGCTTCTGCTTCAGGATATGTGGTACTGGCGGACAATTTGCATGTCCGTGGCCTCGCTACGATTATTGATCATGGTTGGGGAGTTTATACGGGTTATTGGCACCAATCTCAACAATTTGTGAAAGTAGGTGACTTTGTTGTAGCAGGTCAAGTAATTGGCACAATCGGTTCGACGGGCCGCGTTACTGGCCCACATTTACATTGGGAAATGTGGGTGAATGGTGTTCCTGTCAACCCAATGCAGTGGCTCCAAGTTAATTTCTCATGATCTAGTGATCATGCTATTTAAGTGTATCACCCGTAGTCTCCGTTCAAATCCAATCCGTTCACTTTCTCAAAGAAATTCGACTTGGTATGAGATTGGCGCAATTCTATCGTACCAAAATCATGGATTCACTATTGATTTTGAATGTGTTAACGGAAACGTTAGGTTAGAGTGGGTTGGGCAAGATTTACTACATGTTCACTATTTTCCCAATAATGGTGATGTACCCCCCACAATTTTGCATCAAAACCAAGAATCTGATGATCAGCTGCCAGACTTTGATCTTATTGAAAGTAATGATCAAATTCGGTTTCGCACCTCAAGTTTCACATGCATGATCGAGCGGAAGTCTTTCTTGATTCATATCCGAACACATAATGACGAATTGTTATGCTCAGATTTGAATGGAATGGCCGTTAGCGGTGATGGCTCGGTTCAACTGTCAATGCGATTGCAACCTGGCGAGCGTTGTTATGGTTTGGGTATTCATGGACCTTCGATCCAACATCGAGGAAAGCGGTTCCGCTTCCGAAGCATAAGATCACAACCAGATTCCCCTGAAAACGATACATATACCGAGCCATTCTATTTGGGTGTGATTGGCGAACGCGCATATGGTATCTATTGGAATAATCAACATCGTGGTGTGATTGAACTAGGCATTGGGGATAATTATGAACTGCGATTCGAGTCGAGAGGAGGCAGTATTGATTATTTCTTGTTTCTTGGCGGCGAAATCAGAAATATTCTGAACCGGCATGCTGAATTGCATGGACGTATTGATATTCCTAATCTCATCAGTCTTGGCTATGCCACACTTGAAAAAGATAGTATTGATTCGGACAGTTCGTCTCGGGTTCATTCATCTACCGTCAAAAATTACGTTGACTCATTGCTGACAACAGCAGAATTCTCAAACCCAGAATCTATACCTCATTTTCTTGGGACAATGCTGAATATGGCGTTAAGTGGCTCAATTCGTGAGCTCATTACTGTTGAGTCTTTATACGACGTTAGGGACAGCGAACAATATGTGCGGATGCTGCAAGCCACTTGTTTGATGCCACATATTAGAGTTGATGCAAATAGATTGCTTAACTCGCTTCATTTGAAGCCCATTGAAGAAACATATATGATGGCCGTTCGCCAAACTTTAAATCTACGCAAACGATTGATACCTCTGATTTATTCGTCCATTGCGCTTAGCCACCAATATGGGTGGCCGATTATCCAACCCATATTTTGTCTCGAACCTCAAAACGAAAATTATCGAAATAAAAGTGATTGTTTCATTCTTGGGGACACAATCCTGATTGCGCCCATTTTTGAATCGGATGGACGATGGCGTGAAGTGAATTTGCCTGTAGGATATTGGTTCAATTTTTGGACAGAAGTGTTAATTAGCGGGAACCAAAAAATAACTGTATTTGCTCCTCTAGAACAATTACCCATATTTATTAGGGCTGGTACTGTTGTTCCTATGTATGTGCTAGGGAATGTTGATATCGAAGATGGTTCTCAGATTATTACTTATCGCGTGTATCCAGGAAATGGCGAATCTGTTTTGTTTGAAGACACAGGGGATGGGCGAAGCTATGTAGAGGGTGAATATCGGTGGATTTATCTTTCCTGTGAAATGAATGAACATCGGCTAGTTATTCGCCGCCGGACTGCAGGACGTTATTTGCCGCCTTACAATCGAATAAGGCTTGAAATAGTTGGATTATCTGCCGAACCGTCACAAGTACGGATTGATCGTCAAGGGGCGCCAATTTGGTTTGTTGACGAAAATCGACTTGAAATGTATGTGGAAGATAAATTTCAGCAAATTGAGATTTATCTCAAATAAATGATCGGTTAGTAAATTGCGTGGATGCAGACCATACTGACGTGCGCGGCAACTTGTCGCGCACGTCATACTTTGCAAGGGTCTACTTGAAAGCTGGATCCAAAGCCTCGAAGTTCGTGAATAGAAAATGGTCGTGATAGTAATGAATCCATAGGAATGAAAGAATCGCCGTGTAGTAAGCCGTATCGAAGTGACGATTGGGATCGATATCAGGAATGATGATCTTCGCAAGTGCATAGACAACAATGAATACGATAACAGATCCGGCTAACATCATCGTGCTTAAAGCGAACAGTCCCCAAGAGTCTTTGCGTTTGCTAAAGCGGGCCACAAGTGGCGCAGAATTGTCCAAATTACCATACTGCTGTTTGATCTTGATAATATAGAACGTAATTGCTAAGTACTGGAACGAATGCCACATGTTCGCTCCCTGAAACGCAGTATCGAGGTTGGGAAATGCAGCAAGTGGGAAAAACACGAGCACCGTTAGACTAATAAAAACGGTTTTGGGCCAGTTGATAATTCCCATTCGATATTCGTTGACTGACTTCATGATAAAGGCAATGACTGAAACGAAAAAGATCGCTGCCGCCCCGTAGAATAGCCAAGATGACTGAAAGAGGGTAGGGATGACCTTAGTTAGATCATTTGTGCCAACAGCAAACGAGCCTTGACTAATTTTGTAAGCTGCCATTGGAAACAAGCAGGTCAATACTACAGCATAATCAACCGCACGCGCCCGAAAACTAACTGCACTTCCTTTACGTACAATCTGGTGTTCTTTATGATTATAAAGCTCAACGATGTAAGTCACTTGATGCAATACATGCAGCATTGCCCAGAAGAAAAATATGGTAAGTAAAAGTGTCAGATTGAGAAACGCCAGCGAAATTACAATGATCGGAATGATGATTGATGAACGGATCAACATCGGATACCGTTGTTTGAATTCACCATCTAGTCCTGTCCGTAGCAATGTGGACATCATATGAGGGCCACCGACTGCAATTGCAACAAATCCATTGACAATATTTCGACTTACATCTGACTCAAGATTGAGCTGATTCATACCAATGAGATAAAAAATGTACGGTAGAGGAACGACAAATACACTGAGGATCATAAATATTAGATCCCATCGGCGGTTGCGGAGCCACAGGCTAGGGCGATCTTGTCCCAATGCCGGGGCAGACGAAAATGATGCTGTAGTTACTCCCATTTGATTGCCTCCTTCGTCGGTGCACTGACCACTGGCGCTTAAAACAATGCCATACAGTTGTTTAGCTAAGCAAAGTAATTTTACCTTATTGTGGTGTTATTTGCCACTTTTGATATGAGTGGAAGGGGGAATTCGAAAAAGCTATTGATGATCAAATGGTCTGAATCTCAATTAGAGAAAACTTGTCTGTGATACTAGATTCACTAGTGAGGAACTTGGTGATGCAACCGACACCTAGCCTCATATGACTCTTGAGCACCAACTAGAATAATTGGATCATGGTAATTGGCGGGGCTCCCATTAACTAAGCGTTGTGTACGGGAAGCATCTTCACCACAAACCACACAGATTGCGTGCAATTTTGTAACATCGTCAGCAATGGACATTAATTGGGGCATTGGACCGAAAGGCTCGCCCCGAAAATCTGTATCAAGCCCCGCAAGTATGATCCGGATGCCTCGATCGGCTAACTGTTGTACAATTTTAACGATAGAGATGTCAAAAAACTGTACTTCATCAACTGCAATTACTGTAGTATTTTGAGCTAAGTTATCCAATATTTCTTGTGGGTTGATAATTGGTATAGCCTTAATGTTTAAACCATTGTGGCTAGTAACGTGTTCAATGCTGTAACGATTATCTATGTTCGGCTTAAAAACTTGTAGTTCTTGCTTTGCGATTATAGCGCGTCGTGAGCGCCGTATAAGTTCTTCTGTCTTACCGCAAAACATACTGCCGCAGATTACTTCAATTCGCCCTGAATGATGTTTCATATATTCCCTACTCAAAAAATAAAGGCAGGCATGGAAAGGGCATGCCTGCCTCTACATCATATAACGCTCTGTTATCTATTCGCTAGGGGTTTCGTCAGGTTGTTCTGATATTTCAGGTAATTCGTATCCACGAGTGCGTAGTAACTTTTTGAGGTCACTCAGCACTTTACGACCAATGCCTGGAATGGCCAGAATCGTTTCTTCGCCATCATTTTGTAGACGGTTCAAAAAATCACCTACAACATTTATTCCATTTTCGGCAAGAATGGTGATATAGCGTTTTCCAATGTCGAATTCGCTGATAGGAACGTCAGGGGATGTGAGTGCTGCCACGCGCGCTTCAGCTTCTGCGCGACGGGTGTCGCGAACCTGCAAACGCTTTAGGAAGCGATCAACTTGTCCTTCAGTATCAACTATACGTTGCTCGCCAGTAAAAAACGGATGGCACGCAGAACAAATGTCAGTACGAATTTCGGGAATGGTTGCACCGGTTTTCCAAGTATTGCCACATGCGCAAACGACTGTAGCTTCTGGGTACCATGCAGGGTGAATATCGGGTTTCATACTATTTTCCTCATTGGCATCACGGCCCTAATCAAGAGTAGGGTGGCGTAAAGCACATTGAAATGAATTACTGGACAATATGCTTTTGCATATCAAAACTAGCTACTGCTTACTTCAGTTTCTGGGTATACGCTGATTCGCTTTTGACCATCACGTCCGCGCATCCGCTCAAAGACAACAATTCCCTCCACAGTGGCAAAAAGTGTATGATCTTTGCCCATGCCAACATTTTCACCTGGATGGAAATATGTGCCGCGTTGGCGAACAATTATGTTTCCGGGAATAACGTACTCGCCACCAAAGGCTTTTACACCCAAACGTTGTGCGTTACTGTCGCGTCCATTGCGGCTAGAACCACCGCCTTTTTTGTGTGCCATGACCGAATACTCTCCTAATCTCTACTTAAGTGCGATTTCGTCAATGCGAAGTCTTGTATAATACTGCCGATGTCCTGCCCACTTGCGCAAATTGGTGCGCTGTCGATAGTGAAAAACCATGATCTTCTCACCGCGAAACTGGTCAACTACAGTCGCTTTGACGCGGGCACCTTCGACAGTAGGTTGTCCAACGACAGTGCCTTCACCATCTCCAATTAGGAGAATGTCCGTAATTTCAAGCTTATGATCAACATCGTAGGGCAACTTCTCCACGTCAAGAAATGCCCCGACCTCGGCACGATACTGGCGTCCACCAGTACGAATGATAGCGTACATTTTGTTCTCCAATCTTCACTTGCCACCGCCGTAGTGTCGCTCATGGAGCACATCGAACGGGGAAAATTGGCTGTGAATATAAATACAATATTGTCGAAATCTGTGATTTCTGAGCCATTATACGGGTAGGGCATGACGGCGTCAATGCAGGAGTTTGGTTTAAATAGCTGGCCCTTTAATCTAAAGGGTTGCGTATTTACTTCTAGAAACGCTATCGGCCTATCTCCAAATTTGATAGCCTCATTGGAGTCCAGGAGAGTCACCCTGGCTTCTAATACACTCGCCCAGAGAGGAAATAGACAGTGGGTCAAGTTTTCAATTATAATAGTTGTTGAAGTCTATACAACTTGTCGAGAATTGTTAATGTAGTATTGTTTAGGATTTGATCTATGAAATATTTTCGACCGACGGTGTGGACAATTTTACTATTTATTTTGGTGACTCCAATAATCGCTTTGACACAAAGTGGTGAATGTAGTGCTGTAGTTAAGGCTGCCTTAGAAGCTACGGATAATATTTGTAGCGACACTAGCCGTAACCAAGCTTGTTACGGACACGTTCATCTTGAGGCTATTCCTCAATCAAAGGGGGCGCCATTCAAGTTTGATGCGGTTGGAGATCGGGTAGATGTTGCACAAGTAAGTTCGCTTAGGCTCAGCCCACTTGACTTGAGAAGTGATGTTTGGGGAGTAGCCTTGATGCGACTCCAGGCCGATATACCAGCACAAGCGCCAGATGAGAATGTTACATTGTTGGTTTTCGGTGACGTTGAAGTTAAGAATGCCGTTCCCAATCCTGTGATTCTAGATGCTGTCGTAAAAGGTCCCAGCAATGCTAATATCCGAAGACAACCTTCTAATCGTGCTTTTGTGATAACTTCCATTCCCCCAGCTGAAGCACTAAAGGTTAAGGGGCAAACAGAAGACGGTGAATGGTTGTATGTTGCACTTAACGGGGAAGAGAAGAATGGGTGGGTTCGGCGTTCGTTGTTGAAGTCTGACGCGGATATGACTGAATTGAAAGTTGTTGATCCAGTTTTGGCATCCTACGGACCGATGCAAGCATTTTTCCTTAAGAATGGAAATAAGCAATCTTCGTGTGATAATGCCCCGATTGATGGTATCCTCATTCAAACCCCGGAGGGAGTAGCCCAAGTTCGTTTATGGATCAACCAAGTCAAGATCAAGTTAGGTTCAACAGCTTTTATTCAAGCGAGTCCTGACCAGAAAAAGATGGTTATAAATACGCTTGAAGGAGCTGCTCACGTTGAGGCTCTCGGGGTGGAGCAGGTCGCGGTGGCTGGTACAAGTGTTACGGTGCGTCTTGACGAGAATCTAGCTCCTGTCGCTCCTCCAAGTCTGCCGCAAGCCTATGATTCTATTCAAGTCCAAGAGTTGCCTGTAGATAATTTGGAACGAAATATCACAATTGCATCTCCATTGGAGGAAACCTTTACACCAACTGCAAGCTATACGCCGACGTCAACTGTCAGCGTTCCTAGTACCATGAACTTGACTATAACATCAAGTCCTATTGCACCCATGACAATCACGGGGACAATGACTACAGTTAGCTCTATTCCTCAGAGTCCAACAACTACGACCAGAGTTACGGTTACTGATGTAGCAACACAAATGGCTGCAACCGTGAATCCAACTCTGTCATCTCCAACAATTGCAGTTTTGACAACGGATGATACGAGCGCAATGCCATCAACGTCAACTGCGGTACCTGCGACTGAAGTTTCAGTCACAGATACAAGTGTCATGCCAGCGACAAATACTTCTGCGCCGCCAACACAATCTATACTCCGAATAACGGCGACTGTAAACCTGACACAAGTCACTCCGAGTAGCGTTAAGCCAAGTGAGACAGCTATTTTAACGACATTGGAGGGCAGTGAGACGCCAGAGTAGGCTGTTTATTATTACTTGCAGTGTCCAAATTGGACACCATTTGTAGGGACATTAATCGCACGTTTTATGGTACGGAATTCCATTGAAGTATTGTTCCCATTCTTGTGGCGATAAATTGCGATTTGCAATAGCACACGCGCGGAGTCGCCAGTTGTTGATGTTCATAGACCAGAAAATTAGTTTTTGGTCTTCTCCCCCTGATATCATTGTATTGCCGTCGGGGCTAAATGCTATGGCATTTATGTAGTCTGAATGCGCCATAAGCGGTTTTCCCAGTTGTTTGTTTTCCTTTGTATCCCACAGCACAATACTGCCGTCATGGCTGGCTGAGGCTAGAATGCTCCCATCTGGTGTGAATGCGAGTCCGGATACCCAGTCTTGATGTAAATTCAAAGGTTGTCCCAAGGGGCGTGCCGTCGCAGTCTCCCATAAATTGATACTGTAGTCAGTGCTTCCTGATGCGACGAATTGTCCGGACGGAGCGAAAGCAACAGCCCAAATTTCATCAGAATAATCGGCCAACGGTGCAGCTATAGGTAACCCTGTGGCAAGATTGTGAATGACCAATAGACGATCTACACTTCCCGAAACCAATAACTTGCCATCTGGACTAAAGGCAAGTGCACGTACACCGGCCGAATGACCATTTGTCAGCGTACCTAACTTATCTCCAGTCTTCGAGCTCCAAAGCGTAATCGTGCCACTTTCGTTTCCTGAAGCGATAATGCTTCCATCTGGGCCAAACGCGACTGGAACGTAAGGATTTAAGTCATCGAGAGGCGTGTCAAATAGCATTGCGCCAGTTCCGGTATCCCAGACGCGTATGGTTTGATCTGGACTGACTGATACAAGCCGTGTGCTATCTGGGCTAAAACTTATCCCTGTGACGTAGCTAGTATGCCCCTTAAGAGTCAAAAGTTCGTTATTGTTTTCAGGATCAATTATATGGATTGAATTATCTGCCGTATTCTTCAGCCCACCCGTATACGCAATCATTTTGTTGTTTGGACTGTATGCTAGTGCCAAAATATCATCTAGCGTATTCAGTGACGCCTGAACTAATGGCAATCCGGAAAATGTGTCCCAAAGGATTACCCTATTGTCAGCTCCGCCCGAAGCGAGTGTGCGACCATCAGGTGCGAACGACACAGCCCAAACCGATCCTGAATGTCCAGTCAATGGCTCTCCGATTTGTTCACGGGTGAAAATGTCCCAAAGTCGCAAAGTGTTGTCATCGCTTGATGTTGCAAGCATCCTTCCGTCCGGACTATAAGATAATCCCTTAACGCGGGCTGCATGTCCGGTAGCAATGCTATAGAGAAACTCGCCAGATGCGGGATCCCAAAAATCCACGATGGCATTTGTACCAGTTGAAGCCAGTTGTTGACCATTTGGGCTGAACGCCAAGTTGAGAACAAAACTATTGTCGTCTTCTAAAGGGGCTCCAACTGGGCTGTAATCATTGGTCTGCAAAAGGGCTATCTTTCCGTCACCGCCACCTGATGCCAAAATACTGCCGTCTGGGTTGTAGGCAAGGCCATAGACGATATCCTGATGGGCTTTTATTGGTGGGGTGAGTGCTTTACCAGTTTCTTCATCCCAAATCCGGATATTGCCATCGGAGTCACCGGTGGCGAACTGATTCAAGGTTGGGTTAAACGCTATACTCCATATCTCACCTGCAGTTGATGCCCTAATTGGGTCGCCAATCATTTGACCTGTGGTAGTTGACCACTGTCGGACTGTACCATCCGAACTGGCCGAAATCACAACAGTCCCATTTCGATTGAATGATAAGCTGTTGATCCAGTTAGAATGGCCTCTCAACGGCGGAAAAGCGGGTTTGTTGGTGTTTGTGTTCCAAAGGATGATTGAATTGTCCCGCCCTGCTGAAGCTAAGAGCGAACCATCTGGACTGTAACTAACTGTACGCACAGTATCTGTATGTGCGTCGAGGAATTTTAGTAATCGTGGGCGAGATTGAAGTGTGGTGATGAGGCTGTTACGGGCTTCAAAAGTATCGGCTGCATCTAGGGACTCTAGACTCAATAATAGCGACAAGTCGAGGTTTTCGTTTATCGTGAGCGCTGTAATTGCTAATTCTCTGGAACGTGCAACACTGGCTTGCAAATCTGCTCTTTGCTGTTGGGTCTCGGCGGCTCGTTGCCTGTCAAACGCGACTATAGCAAAGGCCATGGCTGCAACTGCCAATATGACTAATCCCGCAATCGTCATTCGTACCCGAGCCATACTCCGACTACGCGCCGCAATACTTGCTTGGAGGAATAATTTCTCATTCTCAGTAAGTGCAATAACAGTAGAATGCTCTATTATCTCAAATTGTGCTAGTCGTGAGCCTGAAATGAGAAAGTCAGGGTTGCGGTTTGTGTTGTTCCATTCATTCGCTGTGGTTGAAAATCGCTGATACAGGCGCAATTCATCTCGGCTCGCCGTTAGCCAGTTTTGTAATCTTTTCCACGCTTTGATTAGAGCTTCATGGGCAATTTCGACAGTAGGGGTGCGTGTGCCCGGTTCGTAGTCAAAGGTGAATAAGCGATGTTTACCATACAAATCAATGATAGATTGAACGTCAACTTTGTCAGCATTTATAGTGCTGAGCTCTGTTCGTACTATTTTGCGACGGGTATCATCGGTATTTTCGCCAATTGCCACGAGCCGGAGGAAGAGCTGATGTGTGGCGGCCTGCTCTATTGCGCTTAAACTCAAGAACAATTCATCTGCGCGACGTGCCAGTGCACCAAGGACACCGCCCGTTTCCCTATATGCTTCATGTGTAAGTAGATAGTTCTGGCGGCGCTCGAACAGTTCGGTGAGGGTAAATTGGAGCAGGGGTAAAGCTCCGGGTTGTTGATTAACATCATCGATAAGTTTTAGTACGAGACCTGCCTCGAATTGCACACCGATTCGTGCTGCAGGTCCAATAATTGCCTGCTCCATTTCACTCGTTGTTAAAGGGAGTATAATCTCACTGTGGTCTCTTAGAAGTGTGCTGAGTCCTGCGTACCGAAGCGGACGATCAAAAAAATCCGCGCGCATTGTTATGATGAGGCGAAAGTATGTTGGCGCAGAATTAACTGCATTCACTAGTAGTTGGATGAAGTGACTTCGTTCGCGTTCGTCATTTACAAGAGTGAATACTTCCTCAAATTGATCAATGACCAAAACCAATGCCGTATCGGGCTCGGGCAATATATGCGGCACAAGTGTGGCGAGCGCTGTAACCGAGGCACCGAATAATGCTTTTATGGTTGTTGGATCAAGTGAAATGCTTAGCAATGTATCTGCTAATTCCTGTAGGGGAGATTTCCCTGGGGTCATATTCAAGTAATACCAATCCTGCGATTGGAAAAGTACCCCCCTTTTTAACGCAGGCACCAAGCCCGCACTGACAACGCTCGATTTACCGCTTCCACTTGGGCCAACAACCGCCAGAAATGCAGTTGGGTGATCGGGATCCGCGAGGTGAGCGACAAGTCGATCAACCAATGAAGTTCGCCCGAAAAAATCTGGGGCGTCAGCTTCCACAAAAGCACGCAAACCTTTATATGGATTTGAAGGATACGGCAGCGGCCCCAGAATGACAGTCTTTCCTTCTGACCGTGTGTCGATTGTTTGAGGTGGGGTGGAGCTTGAAAGCTGGCTAACGACCATACCTCGCACGGCATCAGGAGCAATGGCCTGACGAAAATCATCCGCAAGAGTAATTGCATCGGGATAGCGTGTTTCGGGGCGTTTAGATGTAGCGCGCCAGATGATAACGTTAATGGTGTAGGGGAGATCTGTGCGAAATGTCTGTAAGGGTGGGAGAGACTCGCTAAGTTGCTTCCTGATTACTGTGCCTGTGCTGGTGTCAAAGAATGGGGTATGGCCGGTAAGCATTACATATAGCACCATTCCTAAGCTATATATGTCGGTTTGTGGTGATACTGCTTGACCCGTAACTTGTTCTGGTGAAATGAATGCGGGGGAACCATAACGGTCTTCTTCAGGGGTGTATTGTGGTTCACCAGATAATTTTTTCGCGATTCCAAAATCTGCCAGATAAGCATTCTTATTTTCATCTAGCAGTATATTGGCGGGTTTCAAGTCACGATGAATGATTTGTTGTCGGTGGGCTACAGATAAGGCATCCGCAATTTGATCTAGAAGTTGAGAGGTTTCTGTCAGACCCCATGCACCGTTTTTTTCAATTGAATCCTGTAAACTCCCTCCTTTAAGCAATCGCATGACGAGAAGTGCCCGATCAGGTTCGCGCCAATAGTCATAGAGGGGAATGATGTGTAAGTGTTCAAGGCGAGCAATAACTTGCGCTTCAGATTCAAACCGGCGAATGAATTCAGGGTTATTGGCGTGCTGGGGTAATATGACCTTGATCGCTACTTCGCGGTCAACTGCGGGTTGATACGCCCGGTAGACGGCACCAAAGCCACCCTGTCCGATACGTTCACGTAACTCATACCCCTTTATGGTTTGGCCGGTTAAGTCTTGGGTTTCAGAAGACATATGTTTCTCTATCTAGAATGTTCCGATAATAACAGAGCCATAATGTGATGACCTATGTCAATTTTCCAAACTGACTCTTAGCGGGCTAATCGCTAAAGTTTCAATGCAATTGGACAACGAGGCATAGTTTATGTTCAGCTGATTTGTGGCTTTTTGATTCAATAGATCTCGCAAAACTTCTTTAGTCAGCTCGTCAATCTGTTCATTGAGTAAGCTTTTTCCCAAAATTAGACTCTTGGAGACCAAATCAGTGGAGGATTTGCTATGTGATGTTAAATACAATTCTCTAAGAACTTCAGCGTGCTGTTCTTGCCATCGAGCAATCTTAGTGGTTAACAACCTAATTGCCTGGGCGGCAGCGGTCATATCGATCGTGATTGCCGACTTATTTGTGTCAATGGAAATGCTTGAAATAACTGTTTCTGATTGTGGAAGTCCTGATAATTCGCTCACGATCGTCTGGAGAAGTATCATTGCGTTTAGGAACGGCAATAGTACGGACTGAAATGTGCCTAATGTCAGCCTGACTGGGGCCCGTCCTTCGAACTCATTTTTTAGAATGAGAGGATTTCCGCTATTGTCCGTGACCATTGGTAAACGAAAATTTACATTGAAAGCAATCTGAGCAGCTCGTAGCGTGTCACCTGACTTAAGTGGATATACTTTGTGTGGTACAAGACGTTCATCATTTAGCCATGTGCCATTGGTACTTCCTAAGTCTCGGATCGAATAGCCATCATCATTTTTGATGATTGTGGCATGTTGGCGTGAGACTCCCAATACACTTCCGTTAAATGGATTAAGATCTAGAGATGGAGCCATTTCGCCCGGAGAATAACGTCCAATGGTTATTTGGCCTTGGTTCGGTTTAACCAGTACTGGCTGTTCATAACCGGCAATTTGGAAGACGATAATATCTGCGTATATACGAGTAAGCTGGACAACCTTTTCGGGTAGATTGGTCGTACTTGCTGAAACATCCGGAATATGCATGGTAGTCCGTGAAGGAAGTAATGCAAGTTGTGGCGCACCACAATGCGGGCAGAATGATTGACGGGCTTGAATCTCGCGACGACAGGTAGAGCATACACCTGCTTGTGACATAGTTCCGCGCTAATCCTCTTCTATATCCCTTTTATGGGCGACCAACAATGATTATCGAGTGATTGTTACCTTTTTCAATCCACGTGGCTCATCTACACTATGCCCTTTTTCTTCAGCTAGCTGCATTGCAAAAATTTGTCCCGGAATGACCGAGGGGATAGGGGATAACCATTCTGGAACATCAACTGGAATTGGCATTGGTTTATGCCCGTAAGCGAGTATTTCACTATCATTTGAAATAATTAAGCTTTCCGCGTGTCGCTCCGAGAGTTTCATTAGGAAGTCGTTTAGAACAGGTAGAGTTTTACCTGTTGGTGCGACCACAATCACAGGAAAACCTGGATCAATTAACGCAAATGGGCCATGCCTAAAGTCGGCTTCACTATAACCATCCCCCACTATATAGCAGAGTTCTTTTATTTTGAGGCTGATTTCAATAGCCGTGCAATAATTGTACCCACGTCCAATAGTTACAAAACGTTCCATATATCGGTAACGTTCGACCCAATCTCGAATTGGCTGGGATAGCGTGAGGGTTTCTTTTGTGAAGGCGGGCAGTTTTGTGAGTATTTCATTTAACTCTGATCGGTCAACAAGAGAAGTCATAAGCATCGCAACCGCAGCCAGTTGTGCTGTGTACGTTTTAGTCGCGGCTATACTTAGTTCTGTTCCAGTCATCAGATTAATGTGATACTCTGCGGCTTGAGCTAAGGGCGAATCAGGGTCATTGGTGATACTAACAGTTAGCGCGTTTTGCTTTCTTGCGTCAGCAATTACACGGTGAATATCTTCTGACTTTCCTGACTGTGAAATACCAACTACTAATGCGTGCCCGAGGTTAGGGGTGATTATATAAGGTGTGCACGGATGGGGTCGCCAGCGCGACTGGGATACGGGCATGAATTCCAAAGAGATATTGGGCATAACGAGCTGCATTGTCCGAGGTTCCTCGTGCGGCAATATACATAAAAGCCGGATCGAAGTCACGGATTGCTTTTGCAATCTTGTGTGTCGTAGAGGATTCCCTCTTAAGCAGTTCTTGAATAATTTGAGGCTGTTCAGAAATCTCGTTTTCGATATACGACATAGTTGTTTCCGTCATTTTCTTACTAAAGGGAAATTCTCAATTTGTACTCCGCAATTGCATTTTCAGCAAAATACATGATGAGACAACTTTTGTACTAAACAATAAGCATTGCGTCACCAAATGAGAAGAAACGATACCCGGACTGTTTGGCGACTTGATATGCATTGAGTATCAGCTCACGTCCAGCAAACGAGCTGATCATCATTAAAAGAGTTGACTTTGGTAGATGGAAATTGGTGATCATCGAATCGACCACTTTCCATCGATAACCGGGATAAATAAATAAGTTTGTATCCCCATCAAATGATATGACTGGGCGAGAAGGATTGGCATCCGGCGCACTTATCGCCAAAGCTGGTTGTCCACCAGCGCTCAAAACAGCGGCGGTTTCCAATGTGCGGGTAGTTGTTGTGCCGACCGCTATAATCTTCCTTCCTGTTTTTTTAGCAGCGTTGATCGTCTGAGCATCTTTTTGGAAAGGTATGCGCGTTCACTGTGCATTTTGTGTTGCTCAATATGGTCTGTACGAACAGGTTGAAAGGTGTCAAGCCCAACATGTAAAACGCATGAAGCTGTTTTAATGCCTTTATCTCTTAGTGTTTCTAGGAGATCGGGAGTAAAGTGGAGCCCCGCGGTCGGGGCAGCGGCAGAGCCTAACTGTTTGCTATAAATGGTTTGATATCGTTCACTGTTATCAAGCCGTTTATGAATATACGGTGGGAGTGGCATTTCGCCTAATTGGTTAAGTATATCGTTAACGGGCCTATTGAACCGAATAACTCGTTCTGAACCTCCAAGTGTCTCAATAACTTCTGCATATAATTCTTCAAACGAGAAATTTACTCTCACTCCGGGATTGAGATTACGACCGCCTGCCAGTGTAAACCACTTCGTTTCATCTAATTGGCGTAACAAGAGAAATTCAACCTTCCCTCCTGTTGCATCTTTGAATCCATATATGCGTGCGGGAATGACCCGTGTGGTATTTATGACCAGCACATCTCCGGGATTTATATATTCAACGATGTCCTGAAATATACGATGTTCGATGTTCTGTGTTTGGCGATCTACAACCATGAGCTTAGACGAATCGCGTGGCTCCAATGGCTCTTGGGCGATGAATGAATCCGGCAATTCGTAATCGAAATCAGAAAGATTCATGGACGATTAATAAGTCGCACGACGACATTTATTATGATCGTAAGAAAAAGGCTGATAATAAACATACTGCCGATTGGGATGAAGCAAGAAAATCCTTGTCCTTCAATTCGAACGTCTCCCGGTAAGTTCCCTAATCTGCTCAAAAAACTTGATTGCCCAAAAATTATGAGTAGTCCGCCGAGTATTGCGACAACAATGCCAAAAATGAGCAAGATACGACCAACTAATTGAAAATCCATTTTACCATTCGTCAAAACAATGATGGTTGCCCCGAACTACTGTCGTGGTATGTAATACCCATATGTTCATATGCCAGAGGTGTTGCCACCCGACCTCGTGGGGTTCGTGCTAAAAACCCCAACTGTAGCAAATAGGGTTCACAAACGTCCATAATAGTGGCACTGTCTTCGCTAATGGCTGCTGCGATGGTCTCAAGTCCAACGGGACCACCACTATACTTTTCGATAATAATTGCGAGAATTTGCCTATCTACGTTGTCAAGACCTAGGTGATCAACGTTTAACAGTGCCAGAGCTTCGCCCGCAACGGGACCCGTGATGACACCTTCCGCGCGCACTTGGGCATAGTCTCTAACCCGCCTGAGAAGTCGCAAGGCAACCCGTGGTGTTCCACGTGAGCGGCGGGCAATTTCTGATGTTCCCTCCGGCTTTATTTCGATCTTGAGCATAGAAGCTGCCCGCGCAATGATATGTTCCATCGCTTGCAGATCGTAAAAATCTAGGCGGAATTGTGCGCCAAAACGATCTCGTAGCGGAGCTGACAATAATGCAAGTCGGGTAGTTGCACCGATAACACTAAATCGTGGCAGATTTAGACGAACGTTTTTCGCGGCCGGTCCCTTCCCGATGACGATGTCCAATACAAAGTCTTCCATTGCTGGGTAGAGGACTTCTTCAACTGCGCGTCCCAAACGGTGAACTTCGTCAATAAATAGAATATCATTCTGTTTCAAGTGTGTCAGAATGGCCGCCAAATCACCCGCACGTTCTATTGAAGGCCCCGCTGTGATTCGAATATTCACATCCATCTCGTTAGCTACAATGTGTGCTAATGAAGTTTTGCCCAATCCGGGGGGACCGTAAAATAGTACATGATCAATAGGCTCTTGGCGGTTTTTGGCAGCATCTATGAGGATTTTGAGATTCTCACGGACGGAATCTTGCCCTACGATGTCCCGTAATAATTTGGGCCGCAAGGCTACGTTATCGCGGTCATCGGGACGTCGTGTGCCGCCAACTATCCGTCCTTGTTCGGACATACTGCTACTCCGGGTAAAGATCAATTTGTTCTATTGTAATGGTTTAGATGTGATAGGTGCAACAGCCGTTTTGACAGGTGACTCCGCACCACGTACAATTAGCGCCGTTTGCCCACATCATTCTACAGGAGGAATGACGTGTCTCAGGTACATGTTTCCAAACACCCCCTTGTCCTTCACAAACTCACAGCATTGCGGGATAAAGATACTGACCATCGAGCCTTTCGCGAATTAGTACGTGAATTGGCTCAATTATTGTGCTATGAAGCCACTCAGGACCTAGAACTCACCCCCAAAAAAGTCATCACGCCTATGGGTGAGGCCGAAGGTTTCAAAGCTGATTTGGCCATCGGCCTAATTCCGGTATTACGGGCCGGCTTAGGACTTGTTGAAGGGGTCATGGAACTGCTGCCCAATGTGCAGGTTTGGCATATCGGCCTATATCGCGACGAAAAGACGTTGAGGCCCGTTGAATACTATAATCGCCTGCCTACCGCGCCTACAGTGCAAGTATGCTTTGTACTGGATCCCATGTTGGCTACCGGAGGATCGGCAGTCGCTACAATTGACATTCTTAAGCGATGGGGCGTCACGAAAATAAAGTATGTGGGGTTGATAGCCGCACCGGAAGGTGTTGAGCGGCTGACCACCGCGCATCCCGATGTACCCGTCCACGTCGCCGCAATTGATGAACGGCTAAATGAAATTGGATTTATTGTTCCCGGTTTGGGTGATGCCGGCGATAGGCAATTTGGAACCTAGATGAACACAGCAGTTGATCCGAGTTCGTCCGTACTGATTTTCATTCTTGCCTTCAGTGTCGTTTTGATTGTTACGCCCATTGCTGATAGCTTGGGACGAAAGCTAGGAATTGTAGCTGTAACTGGTGGACGACGACAAAGTGAAGCCGATCAACGCGGAGTTTCCAAACTCGGTAGCTTGTGCCTGTTTATAGCTTTTACGATTTCAGTGTTGGTAGCTCAAATTCTTCCAGTCCCTCGCCTCGATCCCTATGAAATAATCCGCCTCATCGGATTATTAGCCGGTAGTGCCGTGATCTTTGTGGTTGGATTTCTCGATGATATATTCCAATTTCGCGCGATAACCATTTTTATCGGGCAATCTGCTGCCGCTGCGATTGCCATTGCCTTTCAAATCTTCATTGAATTCTTTAATAATCCAATTACCGGTCACCAGACTGATCCATGGGCACATATCGTTACTGTTGCCTTAAGTTTTTTCTGGTTAGTTGGCATGATGAATACCGTGAATTTTCTAGATGGTCTTGACGGGTTGGCGGGTGGTGTAGCATTTATCGCGGGAGTCCTGCTGTTTCTAAATAGCGCTGTACGGGTGGATCCACCACAAACCAGCATAAGCTTGTTGATGTTGGCATTATTAGGTGCGTCATTCGGGTTTTTGCTGAATAATTTTTACCCTGCGCGAATAATCATGGGTGGCGGTGCATATTATTTGGGCTACTTGCTCGGCACATTGAGTATTATTGGTGGCGCGAAAATGGCAACCATATTGCTGGTAATGGGTTTGCCACTTATGGATGTCATTTGGCAGGCAGTTAATCGGCTGCGTTTAGGCCGCAATCCATTCGTTGGGGATCGCGGGCATGTACATTATCGATTGTTGGATCTGGGATTTAGTCAGCGGCAAATCGTATTGGGTTATTATATTTTTTGTGCGTTTTTTGGAATACTTACACTTATACTTGATAGCCAGTTTTATAAATTCGTTGCCTTAAGTGTCATGCTCATCCTAGTCATTATTGGCTTTGGGTTGCTGGCTCGCACCAATATCAATCACGCTGGGTCTTCAAAATCTTCATAAGTAACGTCTTCATCTGATTCATCATCATCCACTTGACTCAATTCTGTTGTGTTTGTCGGCGGTTGGTTTGCCGATGGTATGATGCCTGTGTTAGGTGATTTTGGACTCGGTACAGATGTTTGGGTTGGCGACTTAAGTGAATTCACTGCACTAGCGTTTGTTCTGTAAGGCGAAGATGAATTTGGGGCCAGATTATTGCCCAGAGTTGGCGAATTGGCAGGCTTTTCGGAAGTAAGTGAGGGTGCAGGTAATTTTGTAGTCACATTACCACTGATGATTGCTGGGCTGGAATTTGGAATTCCAACAGAAGCCGATTTCGGCTCCTCCGATATGACAATAGTCGTTTCTGGTGTCGTTGCTTCTTTGCCGGGGGTGCTTGGTATTGGCAAATTCATTTTATAGATGGAAGGCGGTCCTATAGGCACTTCGCGCGCTGGAGCTGTACGTTGTCGTGCGCGAGGAGCGAGTGCTCGTCGTCGGCGTTCAAGAAGTTCACTCCTACGCATCGTTACCATCTTCCCGTTTTCAAAGGTAGCACTGTCGCCAGTAATTCTTTCAATGATAGCCTCGATGGTGCCGAGCGTTCCGACCATAAATAGGTCTACTACGATTATGACCGCGAAAATTGCCGATAACGCATTTAGGGCGTTAGTCACAGGTCCGCGCAGGTTTTGCATAATTATTTGATCACCTGCGCCCAAAACATAGAGCGTAGCAACCGTTATGCCTATGGCGCCCAAAATAATGCGCCATCCCCTTAGATTTGCAAAGTTGGGCATCATCGTATTGCTTATGGTCAGCGCTAGATATATCCAGATCCAAAAATCAGGCGCCGAAGTCAGGCGACCAATAGTTTCATCTAGGGAATATTTAACTTGATTCAAGTCTGACCAAATGGAAGGCATATGCAGAACATTGTTGGCAATGTGCCAGATCGCCAGCATGCCCACAAGAAGGGGAAATGTACTAATTATTGCAAAACGGACAGAACTGACGTTTTTTGAAAGTCTAATGAAATCGAGCTTCAGCTCACCAATTTCTTGTTTTTCCGGCCAGGAAATGGTTCGTTCGGCGCTAACATTTAGTAAGCCCGCACTGAGCCAAAATACTGCTTGATTGAGAATTATCCCAGGTAGAAAAAAAGCATAATACAGGACTGTGGTGGTCTGGTATTGTTTGGTAACAAGCCAACCGACCTTGAAAATATGTTGGTGTAACCACACCTCAAGTTGGCGCAGTACATAAAATAATGCGCCAACTGTCAACCAAGGTACAAACAGTTCCAGACCGGTCAGACTATACGCCTTTCGCTTTGGCGGCTTCTTCCACTAGCTTGGTGAAGTCTTCAACCTTTAATGATGCTCCGCCGACTAACGCACCGTCAATATCTGACTGGGACATATACTCTCGCATATTGTCAGGTTTGACGCTCCCACCATATTGGATGCGTACTTGTTGCGCAATTTCATCGCCGTAAAGTTCAGACAAGGTTCGGCGAATGGTGCCGCCGATAATGTCATTAGCGATCTGACTGCTTGCGTTTTTGCCAGTGCCGATAGCCCAGATCGGCTCATATGCGAGGACGATGTTGCTCATGTTTGCTGCGTCAACACCGTCGAGCGCTGCTCTCACTTGATTGCTGATGACTGCTGAAGCTGCGCCCGATTCATTTTGTTCGAGCGACTCTCCTACCGCTAGAATTGGTTTGAGGCCATAAGCTAGAGCCGATTTCACCTTTTTATTTATCATATCATCGGTTTCATTCAAATAGGCACGACATTCAGAATGTCCGATGATTACATACTCAGCCAGACCTTGAAGCATTGTTGGGGAAATTTGGGAAGTAAAGGCCCCTTGTGCTTCCCAATGAAGATTTTGAGCTCCTACCTTGATATTCGATCCGGTAAGTGTTTGGCTGACACCCGGAAGTGCAATATAGGTTGGGCAAACAACTCTTTCAACCCCCGCAAACGCGGCTAGACGGGGTGCAAGTTCTTGAACAAAGGCAATCGAATCTGCATATGTCTTGTGCATTTTCCAATTGCCTGCAATGATTGGTATTCGCATTGGAACGGTTACTCCTCTTACTAGAATTAGGATTTGTCTTTGAGAGCTACAACGCCGGGCAGGGCTTTTCCTTCTAGCATTTCTAGACTGGCACCTCCGCCTGTAGAAATGTGGGTCATTCACGAGGCGAGGTCCAGATGCTTCAACTGCAACAGCTGGATCTCCGCCACCTATGATTGTTATGGCACCGTGACTAGTTTGTTCCGCAAGTATTTTTGCGATGGCATTGGTCCCTGTGGCAAAAGTTGCCATTTCGAACACGCCCATTGGCCCATTCCAAACGACAGTGTTAGCGGTTTCCAATTGTTGCTGGAATAACTTCACCGTTTCTGGGCCGATGTCGTAGATGCTCCAACCATCCGGTACTCCATCTTTGACATTGATTACTTGCGTGTTAGCGGCATTGTCGAATGTATCGCCAATTACAGCGTCAATTGGCAAAATGAGTTTGTCCTTGCCTTGGTCAATTAGGCGTTTTGCCGTTTCAATGGCATCCATTTCTACTAACGACTTACCAAGTGAAATGCCCTGTGCATTAAAGAAGGTATTGGCCATGCCACCACCGATGAGCAGTGCATCAACTTTGTTAAGAAGTGATTCAATGACTGCAATCTTGTCTGATACTTTTGCCCCACCTAGAATTGCTATGAAAGGGCGTTTTGGATTGTCAAGAGTAGTTGCGAGATAGTCAATTTCCTTTTCCATAAGTAAACCGGACACTGCCGGTAAATAACGGGCAACCCCTTCCGTTGACGAGTGTGCTCGGTGAGCGGAACCAAAAGCATCGTTAACGAAAATATCTCCGTGTTTTGCTAGCTTTTGGGCGAGGTCAAGGTCATTCTTTTCTTCGCCTTTGTAAAAACGCGTATTCTCAAGTAGCAATACCCCCCCTTCTGGAAGCGTTGCTACTGCATCATCGGCAGCATGACCAATGCAATCCGGCGCAAATGCTACGGGTTTGCTCAGTAGCTGGGACAACGCAGGTGCAACAGGTGCCAATGAATATTTCGGATCTGGACCATCTTTGGGTCTGCCTAGGTGTGACATTAGTATGAGTGATTTTGGCTTGGCATCCAATATATATTTCAACGTTGGAACAGCAGCACGGATGCGGGTATCGTCGGTGATGGTGGTTCCCTCTAGGGGAACGTTAAAATCCACTCGTACCAGAACTCGTTTTCCATTCAGGTTAATATCGCGAATCGTCATTTTGTTCATGGATTTACTCCTAAATCATAAAAGAGGGAGACAAAATCTTCCAGCTCACTCTTATTAAAATTGCACTGAATGAGGAACCACTGTATTCGAACAATGAATCAATTGACGGTATGATTTCTTGCTGATTATCATACCTGATTACGGATTTTGCCATTCTGGATGACAGTGAACCACTGATTACTAAATGTAATGTTACAAAATTGGAGAGATAGTATCCAATTTTCGTTATGGCTTCTATCTACTGCATCCATAGATAATGATTCCAAACCTCATAGTTCACCACTCTCAAACACTCATTTATGCGCGGAAAATTGAACCAGATGACGAATTTAACAAAATGGTGCCAAAATGACGAGCATTTTCTAAGGAAAGCGTAGCAATCGTTAAGTATCGTAACGTATTCAATTATCATGGCCGAAAATTCCAAAATGTCCCTTGACTTTGTAGAACATGTGTTATAAAATGCTGCGTTTACGTTGCAAATCTGCTATCGCTATAAAGAATTGCTGGGAACCGTCAGTTATGTACTGTGTTGTATGTGAATTCGACCACCGCAACCTTAGATCAAGCGAGTAAATGCGACCTTCAATTGCCGAAAGTGCTGAATTTCGTGCCCGATCAAGTAATTGATCGTAATAAATGTCAACATTGCATTGCCGATTTCGCCGCCACCGCCGCCGAATAATTCATTGCCGCCGCGGAGCTAAAGAAATTGCATTATGTTGTAATTCTTTACGATGGAGTTTTTACTGATGCAGAAGCGTGTACAGACATAACCGACAGTTTGAGTGGCATCTCACAAACTATAATCCAACAAGGTGACTCTGGGTTCACGTTTCGGTAAAGATATTGGTTGAAGTCCCTGTTCCAATCCGTTCTTCTTCACTTAGTTGAAGAATTGCAGCAACAAGTTTTTGCGGATCATGCCTCCATGGCCGCGAAGTATCAGTTAGATCAGTGTAACGTACTTCATATCGCTGCAAGATTTCGTGATGGGGTGGGGCAGGTTGTACATATTTTGTATTCGTTCCAGCATTGTCTATTGGATAGATGTTATTAGCCAAAACAAGTTGAAACAACCCTCTTCCAATATGCTGCTCGAGCGCCATTACATGTTCCGCAACGGTAAAATCGTCAGTTTCCCCGGATTGCGTGGCTACATTACAAACATATATCACATAGGCGTTGGTTCCACGCAGTGCTTCGGCAATCCCTTTTACTAGGAGATTGGGCAAAATGCTGGTGTATAAACTTCCCGGCCCGATCACTTCTAGATCAGCGTCCAGATTCGCTCTTGTACTTTCTTTGTTGGATTGGTCATCCGGTGGAACATGCTCAACATGTGCGATTGCTCCCCCCATTTTTGTGATGTTAGATTCCCCTTCAACTCTAATGGGGTGGGAGTTGTTGGGAACTTTAATTGATGCCGCTAAATTTACGTTGTCCAGCGTCGCTGGAATTACTCGTCCCTGAATGTTTAATACACGTTCTGTTTCAATGAGGGCGGTTTCAATGCTACCCGTAACACCGGCCAATGCTGTTATGAAGAGATTTCCAAACGCATGTCCGCCTAAATCACCTGTATCAAAGCGGTATTGGAAAAGCTGTGTCATGAGGCTTTCATCATCGGCTAAGGCAGCAATATTATTGCGGATGTCTCCCGGCGGAAGAACCCCCAACTCTCTCCGCAAACGACCTGAACTTCCACCATCGTCGGCGACGGTTACTACAGCGGTAATGTTTCCTGTGAATTGCTTAAGTCCACGCAATACCGACGGAAGACCTGTTCCACCTCCAATCGCTACGACTCTCAATTCTTTTTGTCTGCGGCGGTGTGAATATACGACATCAACTACACGCCCTTGCTGTGTTTTCCTATACGGCTCCAAGATATTTCGTGAGAATTTACGTACGCTGAACAGTACGGTAATGAAGCCTATCATGACTAACAAAATGACAACAAGATACTCGATAAATGTCGATGGTGGAGTGATGAGGTGAATACCAATGAACGCTAAAATCAATATGTTGATGCCAACAGTAATAAGGCAAATGCCCACCACGAGCACGATTAACCAACGTTTGACGCCAATTCCAACCGTGAACCACTTGGATAGGGAATTTAAGTTCACCTATGATTACCTTCGTTAGTCATATCGAAATGTTATTGGGGTAGCTTATCATTAGTGGATAATGGTGTCAAAATAGAATGCTTCTTGTTCATTCGCTGTACGGACACCCATAACACAATTAGGGCGGTCGATACACTGAATGCACCAATTGTCAGGGCGGCATCAAACCAAAATTGCTCGGGGAAAAGCCGGATCAAAGTATCTGAATAGGCAAATTGCCATGTTCCACCCGCAAAAAACAGACCGTGAAAAGTTGTAAAAAATGTATCCCAACTGGTGATAGCTATTAGTACGACTGATGCTATTAGAGCGAGGGTTAACATGCTTCCACTGAATAGCGCTTGCCACAGTAGTCGAGGCGCAAGTTGTCTCAAAGCGAGTACTGAAACGATAGCCATAAATCCAATAATCAGGGCAAAAGTAAAAGCGAACTGTGTTACTTCCTTGACATCCCGCATATGCTGTAATTCTCTGACGTTGTACATCTCTTTGCCATCAGTAAATCGCAAATTACCAAGAAAATCGATGTCCGTGTCGTTTAATAAATATTGGAGTGCATAAGGGGCATAATCCAACCGGTCCTGCATCGAAAATCCGTAAGGATCTGAAGGAAAACCACTGCGTGTATATTCAAAAGACAAGAAAAGTGGCGTCATCACCAGTCGTGCGGAAACCAAGATGAGAAAAAACGGGAAAGCTGCGGCTATATAGCTACGCAATATGGCTAACCCGAAATAGCGCGGTACCCGAAAATAATGAGACATATGGATTATTGTGGGGCCAACTGATTGGTATTATCCGACAACAGAAAGTTAATGACTAATGAGTCAACTAACGCCTCAACTGGGGCGCGGTCATCCGTAAACACCGTGCCAGATGTATTAATGGCGACTGATTGATGAATACCCCACGCAATAGAGTCTTGAAGCAAGTTTGGAGCGTCTGGGGGTAATATTGCTTGGTTTGCCAAAAGGTTTGTGTTCACCGTAGATTGAACTGTTGCGATAAGTATCGTATTAAATGAGTTGGGAACGTCGATGGCATGTACTGTTGGGAATACTTCAAGTAGGGTGGTCACCATAGCATCTACTAGCCGCCGGTCAGAATTTGTACGCCCTACGTTGATGGCGGTTACCCCATTTATGTCCAGATGTGCGTGTACTTCGCGAAAGAATTCAACTGTCGTAAGGTGCCATGGAATATATGGAGGGCGATACGCATCAATTGCAATGACTGTGTAATGTTTGTCTAATTGATTTAGCATATACCGACCATCTTGGGCATAGATAGTGAGACTTGGCATCTTGTCAGAATTCATATCAAAAAAACGCGCACCCGCGTCAATAATTCCCGGATCAATTTCAATTCCGTCAATGGGTATATTGCCGTAGGTAGCAATATATTGTCGCGCTATGGTGCCTGCCGCAAGTCCAATGATCGCCAAGGAACGCACATCACGTGGTTTAAATGGGGGATTATTAAAATATGGTGCGGTAAGAAAAAAGCTCCAAGTACGGTGACTATCTGCAGCGGAATTAGGACTCCATTGGCTATGTATTCCTTGACCTTCATTCAAATAAAGGTATCGATTGCCACTTTGATCTTCTTGAACTTGGACATAGTTATAGGCTGTTTCATGTTCATAGATCAACTTCGCACCTGAAAAGGGCTCGCGCAGGGGGCCATTGAGACTTATGAGTGCAAGGATAAGGACTATCGGAGGTACCCATAACCATTTGAGAGCCGATTTGCCTTGCTGTTGCCAAAGTCCTATTAGGGCAATGACGTACAGTAAACTTGAGAACAAGAGAAATGTAGCTATAGTTCCGATTCGGTCAATTAGTAAAAGGGTGGGGAGAAACGTGCCTAATAAACTCCCTGCGGTACTTATTGCATAGAGTTGACCTGAAATTCGACCAGCCTTAACTAGATCGTTTTGGCTTGAAACTGCAAGACGGATAGCAAATGGAGAGGTACAACCTAGTAGGGTGATTGGCAACGCGAATAACATTAGAACTGAAAAAAAGGATCCAAGCACAAGTGCGGCTTGTATATGTGCGACAGATTCACCCGCTAATACAAGGATTGGACGCGCTATTAGCGGTATGATCGCACACAGAAATGCGTCCCAAATAAGTAACTTGTAGAATGTTGTATATTTACCAGAGCGATCTGCCCATCGTCCTCCTAGGTAATTTCCTATCGCTAGAAATAACAAAATCAGCCCTATTACGTTTGCCCAAACAATATTACTGGTTCCAAAAACACTCCCTAGCAGACGTGATGCAAGAACCTCGACAGCGAGAACAGTCATGCCGCTTACGAATACGGCTAAATATAAATACTTGATTGAAGTCATTTCGGGCGACTGTGCGTGCAATTGAGGGAGTTTCCTATAATTATTTCAAAATCGCATATCATGCAAATATCGCCCACCATTCGTGTTGGTAAACGAGACTTTCTTGACCGTTCACGTGGTACCGATGGATTCATTGAAAGCGGGACACTCTGAAAAGACTAATGTCGTAATCGGTGTTTCCTTTTAGCGCGAGATCCGCAAGTATTTTTCCGATCAAATTGCTAAATTTGAAGGCATGACCAGAACCGCCACCTCCAATTATAACGTGAGGAAATTCTGGATGTTTATCTATGATCCAATGCTCGTCAGGTGTCATTGTATATAAGCAAACGCGAGACGAGCGGTGACCGGTAAGCTCTGGCAGATAATGACTGATAAACTTACTCTGCATATTCAAAATATCATTTGAATCTGGCTGATAGTTAATTTCAGAAGGATGATTGTATAAGTTCCCACCGTGCCAGCAAATCTTTACACCTGAATCATGATGACTCGCAATTCCATAGGGCATACGACCGAACTGCGATTTCAAATGTGCGATAAAGGCAGGAAAACGATTCGGAGCATATTCATCCAAATTAACAGCATTGAAATACATTTCTTGGCAACGGGCAATCGTCAGAGGTAATTCGAGATTTAACTGTCTCAGTATCGACTTGGCCCACGAACCTGCAGTAATAATTAGTTTTGAGGCAGAATATGTCTCATCATTGGTCTTTACAATCACACCGTCAGTAAAAGTCTGGACAGCGCTAACTGGAGCGCCTGAAACTAGCGTAGCTCCGTAGCGTTCTGCCAGCCGCAAATGGGCTAAAACACAGCGAGATGCGGACAATATCCCTGTTTCTTGTTGGAATAAAATAACGCTGTCGTCATCAAATCTGAATTGGGGGAAACGATATGTGGCTTCACTTGCATCAAGAATTTCATGCGATATATTTGCTGTTCCCAATGTCGTGATAATTGTTTGGAGACTTTCTGTTCCTCCAGGTCCAAAATCTATGCCCCCTGTTTGGACATAAAGTTGTTCGTCCGCTTCCCGTTCCAATTCCCGCCACATGGGATACGCGGCTTTTGCCAACTCCACATATTGGGGGTGATCATATGCATAGCGGATAATTCGTGAGTGGCCATGCGAACTACCCTTTTGGTGATCGAATTCGAATTGCTCCAGAAGTAGTACGCGCTGACCGGATTTTGCCAAAAAATAGGCTGAGGCGCTGCCAAATGCCCCACCTCCTAATACAATTGCATCATAATTGTTTGACATAGTGAATTTAATATCCTTATAGTGGTCGTTGAGCTAAGGCAGCAGCGATATCGTCATTCTTGTGAACAACTATTGTGGGAATACGCGCTAACCTTAATAATGCCGAAGTGTCAACGGCTGAAACACTACCTCCAAATGAGAAGGAATCTATGAGTACTGTTACAGGGCGGATTCCTCGACGAGACAATATTTGGGCCTCTGTAATCCATGCTGGATCTAGTGATGCCGTAACAATTATTAACGTAGTTCCACGTGTAAAATAAGGTGTTTCCAACGCCAACATTTGCGCCAATGAATAGCGCGAGAAACTGCGTGCGACTGCCAATGATTCAAGAATGCGATTTAGCTGGCGAATACCGTGCTCTGGTTGAAAAATTTCTCGGTGTGGCGTATAAGCGGCAAAACCTAGGGCTCGTTCCGAATCTAGGAAATGTTTCGCTAATGAGGCAGAAATCACAACTGCATATTCTTCTGTAGAAGGAGGAATATCTTGTCCGGTTGCGATGATTGTGCCATTTGGTGTGGTGCGTTGCAAAAGTGGATCATCTACGACAGACGTAAGCGAGAAATCTACGAAAAGCCAGACGTCAACCAATGGATCAATTTCAAATTCCTTAACGATTAATTTTTCTTTGCGGGCCGTCGAAGACCAATGAATGCGGTTAAAACTGTCCCCGGGTACATAGTCCCGTACTCCTGCCGCGTTGGTTGTAATATTATGTGCACGTCTTCGTTGAGATTCTCCACCTGAAATTTGTCCTGCGGGAAGTTGTATATGATTTATGCTTATGGTTTGCGGATAGACAATGACTTTTGACGTTGCATTAATATGCTTCGGCGATAAAAAAAAACCAAATGGATCGCCGCTCATTACGGTTACTGGGCCAAGTTCAAATTCACCTCTTACATAGCAGGGGGTTTCAATATACCAACGGTAACTTTTGCGTCCTGCGAGGGCGGGGACAATTTGACTTGCTTGGTGACCTGGCAAGGTAGAAAAGTCATGAACTTCTAACCATAACTTGGGGAATATGCTTCGATTATAAACCGTAAAGATTTCATCTAAATTTCTACCCACTTGTGCACGTCGTGCTCGTGTTTTGCGACTTAGAACGATCCAGCGCGCTGACATCCAAGCCCATAGAAAGGATGCTGTAAGAACTGAGAAGAAAAGATAGGCAAGGCTAAAGAAGAACGCTCTGCCAGTAAATAAACCTATGAGCAAACAACCTGTGATCAATAGATAAACTACATTTCGACGATTTGGCATAGATTTTAGCGAACTGATGCACCTGGAACAGGCGTCGAATTCAGAATATCTTGAATTACAGTGCGCGAAGAAATATCTTTTATTCGGGCAGCTGGGCCAATGATAATGCGATGTGCAAGAGTCACTTCCGCAAGCGCTTTTATGTCGTCTGGAATTACGTAGTCTCTGCCGGCCATTGCAGCTCTTGCTTGAGACGTCCGGTAGAGAGCAAGTGAGCCGCGCGGACTACTGCCAAGATATACATCTGGATGCTGCCGCGAAGCATTTACAAGATCAATAATATAACGATTGACCTCGTCTGCAACAAAAATTTCCCGAATTACCTGCTGTGCAGCTAACAATTCTTGAATACTTACAACCTGTTGTAAACTATTAATGGGATGTTCATACTTTTGAGCTGACAGAACCGTTAGCTCTTCTATCGGGCTTGGATAACCCAGCTGTATACGCAACATGAAGCGATCAAGCTGGGCCTCGGGAAGCGGAAAAGTTCCTTCATACTCAATAGGGTTTTGTGTGGCAAGTATCATGAATGGATTTTCCATTGGGTAGGTAACACCATCTACCGTAACCTGCCTCTCTTCCATTGCTTCCAATAAAGCTGCCTGAGTTTTTGGAGTTGCCCGGTTAATTTCATCCGCCAAAACGATTTGTGCAATGATGGGACCTGCCCGAAACTCAAATTCTCGTGTCTTTTGATTGAATAGAGAAACCCCCGTTACATCTGACGGGAGCATATCAGGTGTGAATTGTATACGGCTAAATTTACATCCAATAACACGTGCAAGTGCTTTAGCCAGCATCGTTTTGCCGACGCCGGGAATATCCTCAATTAAGATATGTCCTTTACATAACAATCCAAGGATCGCTAACCGAACTTCGTTTCTTTTCCCGATGATGACTTGTCCAACGTTCTGAGCGATGCGTTCCGCAACATTTTGCGCAAGTGCAATTTGTGGTTGAGGGTTGTTGAGCGCACGTGGCGATTGGCGGGTGTCAAATGGATTGTCGGGCATATTGCAACTTTCGTAATACTTTTACCTGATTCGATTTCTATTGTGTTCCAATTTGTCCTATCAGTATATCGAATGTTTACTTCTATAAACAGCACAGCTATGGGATAGTGAGCTACAATATCCTATTTGCCGTTTGGAATGGGTCTAGTATAATAGCTTTTAATTGTAATGTGAGTGTGAATTCAATTATAATCTTATATAAAATTCATTAGGCAATCCGGATTAGTTTCATAGTACAATTTTTATTGTAGTTTGTTGGTTACTAGTCTGGGTTTCGGCATGTTTTATTACTGGGCACGCCGGATTGGATCAAACCGGCAATTTGAGAGGGGTGCGAGTATGGCAAAATCGCGGACGGAGCTCATGGTTGACCGCTTGCGCGATCTCCAGTCAACAACGCCTGAGATTGAAGCGTCGGCAGTAGTGAGTGTTGATGGTCTTATTATGGCTTCATCGTTACCTGCCGGTGTTGAGGAAGATCGAGTTTCGGCAATGTCTGCGGCAATGCTTTCACTCGGAGAGCGTATTTCAACTGAATTAGGACGTGGCGTGCTTGATCAAGTTTATATTAAGGGCAAAGGTGGCTACGTAATTCTCATGTCGGTTGGCGACGAAGCCGTGTTAACGACTTTGGTGAGAGAAGGCGCAAAACTAGGTCTCATATTTTTGGATATGCGGCGTGCGGCTGATGATTTGGAAAAACTTGTGTAAACAACCCGGGTTGAAAAACAACTATTTCAACCATCTATTAATTTGAACGTTGACCGGCGGGGCGATAGTTTAGTATCCCCGCCGATCTTTTTATATGTAACCGGAGCAAGTGGAAGTTATGCCAAAACCCAAATTCATATTCTGTACAGGTGGTGTTGTTAGCTCGGTTGGGAAGGGTGTTACTGCGGCTGCAATTGGGCGTATTTTAAAATCACGCGGAATTAAGGTCGCTATCCAGAAACTTGACCCTTATCTAAATGTTGATCCTGGAACAATGAGCCCGTATCAGCATGGCGAGGTTTTTGTGACAGCCGATGGCGCCGAAACTGATTTGGATTTAGGACATTACGAGCGTTTCATCAACGAAAATCTCGATAAAAACTGCAATGTTACTGCAGGGAAAGTCTATAGCACCGTTATCGACAAAGAGAGGCGCGGTGATTATCTTGGTGGAACTATTCAGGTAATTCCACATATAACAAACGAAATTAAGCGTCGTATCGGTTTGGTAGGAAAAGAAAGTAATGCGGATGTCGTCATAGTTGAGGTAGGAGGAACAGTTGGAGATATCGAGAGCTTGCCATTTCTTGAAGCCATACGACAATTACGGACGAGTCTTGCACGAAATGATTCGTTAAGTGTTCATGTGACGTTCCTGCCATTCATTGGAGCTACAGACGAACTAAAAACGAAACCAACCCAACATAGTGTACGTGATCTGCGTGGGATTGGCATTCAACCTCAAGTCATAATTACGCGGACTGATTACCCTGTTAGCAAAGATGTAACTGACAAGATTGCCCTATTTTGTGACGTCGATCCAGTAGCCGTGATACCGCTTTTGACAACCGATCTTCTGTATGAGATACCGCTTACACTAGAGGATGCGGGTTTGGGAGAATACCTAGTTCAACAATTACAGCTTGAGGCGTCAGTTCCCAACTTAGATGATTGGCGTGCAATGACAAAGCGCATGCGCGATGCACGGAAACCTCTTCGAATAGCTGTTGTGGGAAAGTATATTGAGCTACATGACGCTTATATGAGTGTGAAGGAAGCATTATTCCACGCTGCTACATCCCTTGACTGCAAACTTGAAATTGAGTGGGTCTATTCAGGTGACCTTGAAAAGGAAAAGGCTTGGGAGAAACTTTCTAATGTTGATGGTATTGTAGTTCCCGGCGGATTTGGGTATCGTGGTGTTGAAGGAAAGATACTCGCTGCTAGATATGCTCGCGAACATCAAATCCCTTATTTAGGACTGTGTTTGGGAATGCAAGTAATGTGCCTCGAATTTGCTCGGAACGTCCTTGATCTTGAGAATGCAAACAGCTCAGAGTTTGATGCAACAGAGCACCCGGTTATTGATCTGATGTTGGAACAGCGAGGTATTACTGAAATGGGCGGTACAATGCGATTGGGACTGTACCCATGTAATTTACAACCAGGGACAGTGGCATCGCGAGCCTATAAAGGCGAAGCACAAGTGCAGGAACGACATCGTCACCGTTTTGAATTCAACAACATATATCGTGACGGTTTTGAGACACATGGAATGGTGTTTAGTGGGGTGAGCCCTGATGGTCAGCTAGTCGAGATTGCGGAAATTAAGGGCCATCCTTTTATGCTTGGTAGTCAGTTTCACCCTGAGTTTCTGAGCCGTCCCGACAGGCCACATCCGCTTTTTCAAGAATTCATAAATGCTTCATTGGTGTATCGAAAAGCGGATCTTACTAAAAATGGTAATCTCATATTGCCAAATGTTAGTCACGACTCAACAGAAAACGAATCAAGTCTTCCTGCTTAAATCTTATGATTTAATTTTGATGGCTGTGATTTATTTATCAATTCTATGAGTTGAAGCAGCACTTGGCGGCAACTTGATTTTTGGGTTGCCACACAAGGCATGACAGTAATATTTTGAGTAAAATTTAGTCGCTGACTTACTGTAGTGATGCTTATTGCACCTTGGACGTCAGTTTTGTTTGCTACAACAAGATAGGGGGCACTTGTACTGTCTGCAAAATTTGCAATGATTGTTGCTGTTTCATTAAAGGACTGTTCATTTGTGCTATCTACCATCACAATAAAGCCGTCTATGTTTCCTGACAGAATATCCCACATAAAATCAAAACGCGCCTGTCCCGGTGTTCCATAGAGGTAAAGAGTATCGTTACTTACGGTAGTTCGTCCATAGTCCATTGCAACAGTAGTATAAGCTTTGAGACCAACATCATCTGTGGTAATACGTTTTTCTGTAGAAACAACTGGAATATCTGATAAGGTCTTCACAAACTGTGTTTTGCCGGAATTAAATGCACCTGTAACTACAATTTTGTACGAGGACATGTTCTTTACTCCGACAAGAGAAAATATATCTTCAGTTAGTTGGAAACCAGATGCTTAAAGTCTACAAAGCGATAACCGATTCCACGCTCCGTTAAAATGTACTTGGGGTTTGCAGGGTCCTCCTCTATTTTTTCACGAAGATAGTTTACATAGAGTCGGACATAATGCGCCTCATCTCGATACTCATATCCCCATACTTTAGCCAATAATTGATCATGTGGCACAGTCCACCCCGCATTTTCAATGAGGTGATATAGCAGTCGATATTCAGTTGGTCTTAGCTTGATGTGCTCACCACTGATAATTACTTCACGACGATTAAAATCCACACTCAACCGATCATCAATTCTTAAGATCGCAAGGTCGGGACTGACTGAAGGAGCATTTGTACGGCGGAGAACTGCTTTGATTCGACTGGACAATTCTCGTGGTCCGAATGGTTTTGTTATGTAGTCATCTGCGCCCAACTCAAGCCCATACACTCTGTCATTTTCCTCGCCTTTTGCAGTAAGCATTATGACGGGAATATTCGAAAATTCTCTGAGCATCCTAAGTGTTTCGTAGCCATCTAACTCTGGCATCATGACGTCTAGCAAAACTAGATCTGGAAGCTTGGTGCGAATTGCTTCCAACGCTTCAAGGCCATTTTGCGCTTCAGTTACTTGGTGTCCTTCTAACTCTAGGTTCAGGCGAATGAACCCAATCATTCGCGGTTCGTCATCAACTATTAGGATGTGTTTTCCATCGCGTTGTGATGATTTCGGCAATTTAGTAGTCATATAAAGTGCAGCATCACCCCTAATCGTTGCGCCAAAGCTGTGGGAATTCACTAGCATCATCTGGATTTGGCATGACCTGTATCATATTTATACGTGCCCATGGGAATAGGACTGTTGATACTCCTTCATCTAGCCACTCTACTTCTCTATCTTTTCGGTCACGCGGATTCCGTCCGACAATCATGACATCATTTGGACTGGGCATCTCTTCAACATCGATTTTTACGGGTTCTGAATTGGAAATATGTAGGAGTAGAGTGATCATAGTTTACCTCTAGAATTTATCATTTGAAGTAGATGTGAGCAACCAATCTGCCAAGACGTATTTCATCCCCATCCCGCAGAATTCGAGGCTGATCTGGGACCAAGCGTTGCCCATTTAGATGTGTTCCGTTCGCGCTGCCTAAATCAACTAAAGTCAATGTATCATCACTTCGACATATCGCTGCATGTGAGCGTGAAACACCTTTCTCTAATGCACTAAATGGAGTCAAGTCTAAATCGGGGCGTGTTGTGCTAGTCGTGTCGGCTCTCCCCAGTACTAGCTTTTCATTTGGACGTACGATGATGGGCTCAGTTGCATCTCGTATGTGAATAATAATAAACGCATCATGTCCAAATCGAGCAGTGCCCCAAGTAACTCGGGCGCCTAGCTCTGATGTTGATTGCTCCAATCGTTTTGTTGGCGATACAGTAACTGTTCTTTCCCCTATTTTTTGAAGGCTTTGCCCGCATTCTTCACAGAATATTACGCCTTCGCGATCTTCGTGACCACAATATGGGCATGTAATCATTCTGCCTTACCTTCCTCCGGTGAGCCGAGCAAGAGGAAACGAGTTTGATATTTGAGCGTCTTACGACCTTGATCCGAAAGGTTACTAGTATGCGCTACTCGTAAGGCTTCTGAACGGGCTTGATGGGCAAGATCCTCTTCACCCATGGTGAGTAACCTAGTTGCTAAATTTTCTAATCTTCTGGTAGCTTCGCGGATATCTCCAGTCGCTAATGCCTCCTGAGCTCGTTCTTGCATTCTGTATAGTGTAAGTTTGCCAAGAGCGTCCAAAATTGCTACCGGTGGCTCTTCAACAGATGGATGATCGGTTACTTCGATTGAAATATCGCTAATTGCTTGGAATTGTTGTTGTGAATTAGCCAGAATATCGCCTTGAGCAACTATACGTGCCACCGACCGAAAACCATTTGGCATCTTTGGGGGCAATTGGAATTGTAGAAGTACTGAAATTAGCCGAGCAGCTTGTAGGCTTCCCAATTGCAGCTGACTATCGGTAGTTTGTAGGGGCTGTGGATGTGGCGCTAGTCTAAACACTGATTCCAATTTAACATCTGGATCGGGCGCAACCGAAAATGTCACACGCTCGGCAAAAGCATTTGAGAGATTGCGTACGTGGTCATTTAGGAATTGAATTACCGCGTTAGCAGTATTTATATATGATGAACTGCCTCCGGTTATAGAAGCCAATTCATCAAGAAACTCATCGTTCCATTCTTGACCTAGACCCATAGCACTTATGCAAATGCCTTGTTGTGAAGCCTCGCGTGCAAGGTCAATGCACTTTTCTTGATCACCAAAAGTGTTACCATCCGTTAATAGAACTAAGTGATTAACTAATTTAGGGCCAAGATAGCGACGATTTTGCTCAATACCTTTTGATAAGCCACTATAAATCTCAGTTCCACCTGAAGCAGTCATCATACTGATTTTGGCTTTTAGACTTTGCTTGTTTGCGACAGGTGTAGCAGCAATAATGACTTCGGCACGATCATTAAATCCAACGACGGATAATATGTCTTGCTCTGACATTTGGTCAATAATTTGGTGTGCGGCTATCTTTACCTTATCTAGCCTTGTTCCATTCATTGAATTGCTGTGATCAAGAACTAAAGTAAGATTTAGACGGGAGTCAAGTCGTTTTTGATCTTGATTTTGGGCGCGAGGATCAGGAAATATTTCTGCAAGTAAATAGATAACCTGTGCTTCTTGCAATGGCATAATTGCGCGTTTGCTCGGGGTCACGCGAAATGTGAAATAATAATTATCTTCCAATCGTTTTTTTGCGGCTGCAATATCGTATTCTTTTCGTCGTATTGGGTCCAATAATGTCTCATATGCAATGGTAATATCTTGGAATTGAAGAGCTGCACCTAAATTGCTTTGGTTGACATCGGGATGCAATCGACGCGCAATACGACGATATGCGGTTTTTATGTCGTCAGTGGTAGCATCTTTTGATACACCAAGTGTAATATATGGGTCAATAATATGAGGCATACTAAATAGCTTTAGATATTAATGTGTTGGAATCTTTAACATTATTGCAGTAATGTTGTCCATCCCACCATGTGCATTTGCAAGTGCTACTAGTTTATCACAGGCTTCTTGCGGATTAGAATGTTTCATAGCAATTTCGCTAATTTCCTGTTCTGATACCATGTTCCATAGTCCGTCACTGCATAACATTAGCCGTGAGTTTGGCGGCAGACGTCGCGTTAAGGCATCTACTTCGAGCGACTCACTTTGTCCTAATGCGCGATAGAGTACGTTTTTTTGGGGATGGACTACAGCTTCTTCACGAGTGAGTTGGTCAAGCTCAATTAATCTCTGCACAAGTGAGTGATCACGCGTAATTTGCTCAATTCCATCTTTGGTTATTAGATATACTCGACTGTCTCCAACATGGGCAACATAAGCCAAGTCACCAATAATGGCAACTGCTGTTAATGTAGTGCCGCCGTCAGGTACCCTAGTGAGAATTTCAGAATTAGCTGCTTGTACGGCTAGAATCATTGCCTCAGTAATCGGTACTCGATCAGTATCATCATTACCATTGAGCATAGGCAAAAAGATTTGTCGGGTAATTTGTGAGGCTACGGTATTCGCTGTGAACGCAGATGCTTTTTCGCCGTCATGGTGTCCGCCCATGCCATCCGCGACAATAAAGAGTCCAAAATCAGGACGCTGGGTCGCACTTCGGCAAGTAGTTAATAAAGAAAATACAGAATCCTGATTATTGGTTCGGACCATTCCAACATCTGTTGCCTGCCCAAATGAAAGATGCTCATTACTTGACGAAATAACTGTCTCTGGAGGCAGGGGGCGGGTTGCGCCATCTAATACTGGTGCTATTGGCTCTGAATCTACCAGCGGTGTAACTTCGCCTATAGTGGCCGGTGCAGGAATTTGCTCCGATGTTTTCGTATTTACCGGAATAGTTTCAGATTCATTCGTATTCGATTGGCTAAAGAGGCGGCGGAATAAATCCATATATTCAGGCTCCCATTCCTAAAAACGATTTGCCGAAAATTACGCCGTCATTACCCAACCAGAGGTAAAGCATATAGCGTTTTATCTAAAGATCCAAATAATATTGTGTCATTTGTGATATGTGCTGTCGATGTAATTGCGGCCCCGGCTTTGAACTTCCAACGTTCCTTGCCAGTTTGAACATCTACGCAATAAAAATATTCATCCGTCCCGCCAAAATATACGGCACCCTGATAAACAATTGGCGACGAAATAATCGGCCTTTCCGTTACGAATTTCCACTTTTCTTTTGCTGTTTGGGCATTGAGTGCGTAAAGTATACCGTCCGCTGACCCAAAAAACACTAAGTCGTTTTCTACAATAGGGGTTGATATTATTGGACCGTTAGTCCGGTATCGCCATGAGCTAAACCCGTTGTTTGCATCCAAGGCGTAAAGAAATCCATCACCAGAACCTATGTAACATATTCCCTCATTGGCATCTACAAAAGGAGAAGAATTGATGGCCCTCTTTGTGCGATAGCTCCATTTTCTTTTGCCATCTAAACCCAGTGCAAATAATTCACCGGTTTCGCTACCGACAATCACAACGTCATGGGAAAGATATGGACGGCTGCGAACAGCATCGCCTAATTGGAATTTCCACAAAAAGCGCCCACTTGGTGCTCCCAGTGCATATAAATGACCATCATCACTTCCGAAGAAGACCGCATCTACTTCGGGGGCAAGGCGCGCGGTACCACGAACTTTGTCTTGTGTTGTATAGGACCAACTGATCCGCCCGTTACGATAATCTAAGGCATAGAACGTCTTATCTTCAGAACCAAAAAAAACTAGGCGATTGCTCGGATCAATAATGGGTGATGAAGCAATTCCCCCATGGGATGCATATTTCCATACGAAAGCGCCAGTATCTAGGTTTATTCCATAAATATTGGTATCATATGACCCAATAAATGCAAGTTCTTTATGAGAAGTAGGACTGCATCGAATTTCATCTTCAGTCGCGAATTTCCATCTAGGCTCAATTCCCCCGTGCGAGTCCATTCCAGAAAAAAACTCAGTTTCGCCGGCTGTTGCGGTTTGTTTGTCACCGCTAGTAACATTGATTTGAGGACGGTAACGTAGTTTCTCCAACTCCACTTTCATTTCAACACAGCTTTGGAAACGATTTTGTGGCTCGAAGGAGAGGGCCTTTTCTACTACACGAACTAAAGTGTCAGGTGCTGCGGGATTGAGGTCTTGAATTGGACGCTCACCAAAACTAAATGGGGGCTCTAGGCGCGGATCTTTATGGGTCAAAATATGGTGAAGTGTGGCTCCTAAACTATATATGTCACTTAATACAGTTACATCACCCTTGTATTGTTCAGGTGCACAATAGCCTTCCGTGCCTATCATCGTGTGTTTTTTGACACCACTATCGAAAATCTTGGCAATGCCAAAGTCAATCAATCTTATCTTACCGAACTGATCAACCATGATGTTTGATGGTTTCATATCCCGGAAGACAATGGGTTTTGGTTGTGTATGCAAATATTCAACCACATCACACAAATCTATTGCCCATTCAATGATCTTCTCGATTGGGAGTTCTTTCGTTTGGGCAAGCAAAGTTTCAAGATCTCGTCCATTAATGAATTCCATTACTAAATAAACGCGATCATTTTGGTCAAAAAAATCAAATATTTTAGGAATAGCTGGATGATTCAACGTGGCAAGAATGTTTGCCTCACGCTGAAAAGTCTTAAGAGTTGAAGCATGCAACGCAGGATCCGTTGTCGGATTCAACATCTCTTTAACTGCGACTAGTTTGCGAACATCAGGGAAATTCAAATCACGGGCTTGGTACACTGTACCCATGCCACCCCCGCCAAGGACACCTAATACTTTGTATCGCCGTTGTAGAACTGTGTTTGCTTGTAGAGAGTTGTCTATAGAGCCATCACCATTCATGCCAGCAAATTGTGTTGTTTCAGGCATAACGAATATAATTCCTATAACATCAGACACTGTGGATGAAATACATGATATGAATTATTATATTGGAGACACTTGTATATCGCAATCGGTGAAGCATTAAGAGCTTAACAGGATGGCCTAAGGTGAGTTGGCCGAAATTTCGTGATAATTCAAAGTTGGTTGATATTTCGCCACACTTATCTTTGTACATTCATATTCCGTTTTGTCGTACCAAATGTACTTACTGTGCTTTTAATACCTTTACGAATCAAGAAAACTCGGTAGAGAATTTCATTCAAGCTGTGACTCGTGAGATTGCGATTGTTGGTTTGGGCGGACACAGGCCAACACTGGATACTGTTTACTTAGGAGGAGGGACTCCTAGTCTCTTAAACGGCGAACAACTTGAAAAAATTCTGACGGCCGCTTCTTCTAGTTTTAGTTTTGCCTCTAATGTTGAAATATCTTTGGAGGCCAATCCCAATGACATCGTTGAAAGTTATTTGAATGACGTCAAGCAAAGCGGGGTCAATCGTTTGAGTATTGGAATGCAGTCTGCAAATTCCAATGAACTAAAACTTTTCGCACGTAGACACGATGTTCAATCCGTAATTGACGCAATGACGGTGGCTCGAAAAAGCGGCTTTCAGAATGTTAATTTGGATTTGATTTATGGTATTCCTAATCAATCTCTTGCTGATTGGAACCACAGCCTCGAAGTGGCACTTTCATTGGAACCACAACATATGTCGTTATATGCACTTGGATTGGAAGCCGGTACTCCTCTAGATTATTGGATTTCAGAAGGGCAGTTGTCTATGGTAGACGATGATGTTGTTGCTGATATGTATGACATGGCAACCGAAAAATTGAATGAAAGGGGGTATCAACAATATGAGATAAGCAATTGGGCACAACCCGGTTACGAGTGCCGACACAATATGCAATATTGGCGAAACTTTCCTTATATTGGCGTTGGCCCCGGTGCTCATGGTTACGCTAATCAGGTTCGCTATTCGACGGAATTGTCACTTCACCGATACATGAAGCTTTTATTAGGGTCTAATGATGGGTTTGAATTTCCATTTACGCCTTCGATAGTCGATTATTCTGTTGTGGACCGCCCTACTGAAATTGCTGAGACGCTGATTACTGGACTGCGGCTTACTCAAGAGGGGATTCGGCGTCGAGCTTTTTTCGAGCGTTTTGGTGTTGATTTGATCGAATTGCACCATCAAACAATTGATCGCTTCGTTGAATGTGGGTTGCTTTTGGTCGATGAATATACAGTTCGCCTAACACAAAGGGGCCGGTTACTAAGCAATATTATTTTTCGAGAATTTGTGTGATCTTAGTTGGTACGATGAAATAACCCGTCTAATAGCAGTGATAATTTTTCGTGGATTTGTGGTGGTAGGTTAGTTAAACCCAAGGCATCTATAGCTTTTGCATAATACATTTTTTCTTGTTCAATAGCATATTCTTGTGCATTCACGTGGTTGAGATGGCTCACTACACTTTTTACATCATTTTCCGAAAATTCCTGTTGTACATAAAGTAACCGGAGATCAGATGAATGCTCTAGACCGTATAGGACAGGCAAGGATTTCTTCTGCGACAAAATATCCGTTGCCGTGGACTTACCAATTTCCACAGCATCCCCCCAGATTCCCAAAACATCATCATGTATTTGAAATGCAATTCCAATGTTTAACCCAAAATCATAGAAATGATTAGCTATTAATTCGTTGTTATTGCCAATTAAGCTGCCAATTTTTGCACAAGCAGCTATTAATGCGGCTGACTTTCCCGTTATCATTGAGATATAGTTTTCTGGAGCAACTCTTTCTTCTCGCTCAAAACGCATGTCGAGATGTTGTCCACGGGTTAATTCGAGTGATGTATGGTTGAAGATGTCCCAAATATTGAGCAGTTGTTGAGGTAATATCTCACTCAATGACAACTGATGGAGTGAATAGTGTGCAAGCGTGAATAATGCATCACCAGCGTTGATGGCATTTGCTTCTCCCCATACTTTCCATACCGTCGGTCTATTATGCCGAATGGGGCTATTATCTTGAATATCATCATGGATAAGCGAGAAATTGTGTAAGATTTCAACAGCGGCAGCAGCAGGCAAAGCGTCACGCCATTCACCTCCTGATGCTTCTGTACAAAGCATTAGTAACAGCGGCCTAATGCGTTTGCCAGTTGGGGTATCGTAACTCTGCCCTTTTTCATCAACCCAACCAAATGCATATCGCAGCATCCGGTCAAAATCCTCAGGTAGCCAAGGTTTTGAAACGAAAAGTTGATGTAAGAATATTCCAAACTCAGATAGATATTCTTCGAAAATCGATGTAAACGAATTATTGCTTCCTCACTCGCTTTTAATAGGGGTGTTTTCTGCAACACATCTATGTTATTTGCGCCACTACGCGGCATAACAATTTCGGAGTTGAGTCACCACTTCAAGAATGAGTTGGGAAACTTTTTCACGTGATTCATCTGCTGCTGTCAGAAATGGACCGGCCATTCCTCCAGCGATTGCTCCCAAAGCGATAGATTTTGCGATGTCGATACCATTACGAAGTCCACCACTGGCAATTATATGTAATTGAGGGGCCGCGTTTACTGCATAGCATATCGCATCGGCAGTAGAAATGCCCCAATCCGCAAAACTTGCGGCAATATTGGCACGAAAAGTGTTTGGCGCCCTATGATATTCTACTTCACTCCACGAAGTTCCGCCTGCTCCTGCAACGTCAATTGCTGAGATACCAGCGTTAGCAAGGTCACGTACGTTTCGCTCTGAAAATCCCCATCCTACTTCTTTGGCGATGACTGGAACCGATACCATTTTACAGACTTGCTCTACCTTTTTAAGTAAACCAGCAAAGTTTGTGTCGCCTTCTGGTTGAACTGCTTCTTGCAGTACATTGAAATGTAGAATTAGCGCATCTGCTTCTATCATGTCGACAGCGAGTTGGCATTCTTGATAGCCGTATTGATAATTTAGTTGTACAGCCCCGACATTTGCAAATAGGAGAATGTCGGGAGCAACTTTGCGCACTTGATAAGTATAAGCTAGAGATGGATTTTCAATCGCTGCGCGTTGTGAACCCAACCCCATCGCGATTCCATGAGACTGTGCTGCAAGTGCTAAATTCTGGTTTATTCGATATGCTAAATCCGTGCCGCCAGTCATTGAAGAAATGACAACAGGAGCGGCTATTGTCTTTCCCATTAGGGTTACTGATGTCTCGATATCTGAAAGATTTATTTCAGGAATAGCTTCGTGTAAAAAATGATACCGCTCTAGGCCTGTTCTTAGGCGTGGAAACTGGACATTTTGTTTTAGGTTTATGTTGATGTGGTCTGTTTTTCGACTTTCAGTTGAAGTTGAATTCGTGACTTTTGTCATGTAGTGGTGTTCCTCATTATGCATAGTGTAATCGTACCTGATGCCGTTTAGCGGTGTCAATAATGTTGCACTGGCGATCAGCGCCAATATCGGTATAATGTGTGCCTGTTGTCATGAAAATCACAATGCTCCACCTAATTGGGAGGGAAAAATGGAATCAATTGATGAGCGCGTGAAAAAAATTGTAGTTGATTTGCTGGGTGTAGATTTGGATCGTGTAGTTCCTGATGCTCGATTTCGTGAAGACTTGGAAGCAGATTCACTGGACCTTGTTGAACTTATTATGGCATTTGAAGAAGAGTTCGGTGGTGAAATTACAGATGAAGATGCTCAGAAGATAACTACAGTTGGTGAGGCTGTAAGCTATATTCAGACGAATATGAGTGGTTAAGACGCAGAATCCACGTTTAGAACAGGGATATTGAGCAGGGTAGCAAAGTCTACCCTGTTTTAAATTCACTTTTTGCTAGTTGGATATTGAATATGATTGTCGCCACAGCAATTGTAAAAATCGGTCCCGCCAAACTTATCGTTGCCGGTAGATGGAAGTATTGAAGCTGGCGATACGCAAAGTACTGACCTAGACCGCTTCCAATAAATCCTACTAGTGCTACGAGCATAACAAAAAATCGTCTTGTTCTAGAACGCGACACGCGATTTATCAGAATGTTGCTCCCTAGTATGATAGATCCCAGGATCAATAGTTGTTCATAGTTGGGATCACTTCTGGCAGTTGTGAAAAACTCGAATGGCGGTAAAAAGCCTACGAACGCAATTACAGCTATAACGAGTGTAAATCTGCTATTGGAGGCAAGGACACTAAGTAAACTGATTGTTAGGCTTACCAATGGAAGACGTAATAACAACGATATCCAGGGGCCGAGGGGGCCAATAACAGTTTTTGGGTGCAAACTGCTCCATTCTGCAAGCTCATAGGCATTCATGCTCAAACTGACTGTGTTCCGAATCACCAACCACGGCGTAAAATAAGCCATCATGCCAATTGCTACCAAAATGATGATTGAATAATGCGATTTGCTATATATCGTGAGTAATTTCTGCATTGGGATTAAGTAAGCTCGCCAATATACTCGTGAATTTGCTTGTCTTCTTCCTGTTGACTTAAAAAAAAGTTGTGCATAAATGGGCTGCGGCGTTGGCGAAGTGCCAGTGGGGCGACTGTGCAGACATCTGATGTGCTAGCCTTGTCTCTTCCATCTGCAGCTGCATAAGCCCGTGCCGCTTCGAACATTGAATACTCAGCTCGATGTGAATCGATCTCGAGTTTTTGAATTAGCGCCAGACCTAACTCGACCGCTTCTTCATCTAATTCAGTTTCCTTAAGGAGGTCGCGTGCCAAAATCACTTCTTCCCGAACTACCGCCGTAGCTTCCTCCCACTCTCGCACAAATCTCGTGGGATTTTGCCGAAAGGACTGTACCCGTTGATATACTGTTAGACGATCTTGGTAGGAAAATAATCCTCTTACATTAATACGAAGTCCAAAACGATCAAGGATTTGGGGACGCAGACGTCCTTCTTCGGGGTTCATAGAACCAATCAGAACGAATCGGGAACGATATGTGCCCGACATCGCACCACGTCGAACAGTATATGTACCTTGTGCTGCAGCATCTAAGATCGCATCTACGATTGTATCGTCTAGCAGATTTACTTCATCAACATAAAGGATATTGTTATCAGCGTGAGCTAATATCCCTTTTTCAAGACGAACTCGGTTTTGCTGAATCGCTACTCGTTCATTGATTCCCCCTACAACATCTTCTAGTCGTGCATTCAAGGGCAATTCAATAAGCTTGACTGGTTCGTAATGTGAGATAGCTTGTCCTGCCTGAAATTTTTCATAGCAATCAGGGTATAAAAGCTGTGCATTGTCAGACTGTAATGCCTCAGGCAATGCTCCGTCTTCACAATCACTTACCTCAATGTCAGGCAGAATATTGAGTAGGCTGCGAACAGCTGTTGTTTTTCCTATCCCACGCGGACCAATGAGTAACACGCCACCAATAGCTGGATTGATGACCGTCAACATTAACGCAATCCGCATTTCAACCTGTCCAACGATAGCGAGGAACGGAAAGGGGAGGTGTTCGGCGATTCCACTATCTAGCGATTCTTCTGCTAGTACTGCGCGCGCCCCGGATTGTTGGAGAAGTTTGAGAAGTGTGGATTGTTCAATACCTCCGAATTGCGGAAGGCTGTTAGTCAACTCACTTTACCTCATACTTGATTTGGTATTTATCAACCAGACAATTTTCCCATAGTTCTATTTACCAAGCAAATGGTCATAAATGTTTCTCAAATGTAGTGCAGACTTTTCCCATGTGAATTGTCGTGCTCGATCTAGTCCAGCGTGTGATAATCTGGACGACAAAATTTTGTCGTCCAGAATACTCCGTATGGCATTTGCAAGCTCTTCTATGTCATATGGATCTATCACTATGGCAGCATCTCCCGCAACTTCTGGTAATGATGAAACATTTGAAGTAACTGTAGGGGTTCCGCATGCCATTGCTTCCAGAACTGGAAAGCCAAATCCCTCATATAATGATGGAAATGCAAAACAGGCGGCTCCGCTGTAAAGGGCTGGTAAGTCTGTGTCATTGGCAAACCCAATGAAGTTTACGTAATCTCCTAGCCGGTGTCTCTTGAGTGTTTCATATATTTCACTTTCAAGCCAACCCCTGCCTCCAGCGATTATCAGTTGGATGTCATAATTGTGTGCGCGCAATATGGATAGAGCCCCAATGAGGCGGGAATAGTTTTTTCTTGGCTGGACGGTACCAACGGAAAATATGTAAGGCAATTCTGAAATGCCATACTTCCTTCGTGTAGTCGCTATTACAGCTTCGGAAGATCGCACGAAATGACTATCCACACCTGATAAAAGTACAGTAATTTTTTCGGGTCTGACTCCATAGAGTTCCAATAAATCTTTCTTTGTGGCCGTTGAGTCAGCCAGAATATGATCAGCGCGTTTTACGGAACGCGGAACGACGCTATCTAGATATGCCTTGAGACGAGGGCTCGCTGTCTCTGGGACTCGCACAAACGAGAGATCATGGACAGTTAAAACGGAGATTGTCGAACGACGGGTAGGTGGAAGCACAAAATCAGTTGAATGAAATAAATCAACACTTCCAACTATCCATTCGACTGACAAGGGAACATTCAAGCGATGCCATATTCGGGAATGCCAGCGAGATGAGAATGGCGACGTTTGCCATCTAAAGTTCGTCCCAATATTATGAATGGAAGGATTTTGCGAGGTGTGAGCTGTGAAGAGGCGATAGTCAGTCTGAGTATCCAGTTGAGCTAATGCTGCAACGAGCTCACGAACATACCGCCCAATTCCGGCTTCTTGTTCAATAGCCGGAGTGTAATCAATACCAATTATCGACACGTATGAACACAATTCTATTCTACATCATTATATGTCCAGCGGCGGTTTGCAAGGAAGTTCCAAAACATGACAACGATGACCCCCACCAGCATGGCCGCCAGAGTACCAAGTTTATCTTGTGCCGCAAAGGACGGAATATAACCGGGACGTAGCACACGAATAATAGGTAAAACGACCGGCATTAGGAACGACCCTACTGCGTGGAACGAAGCCGTAATCCATAGAGTCCGCCCAGCCCACCCAACAAAACTGATGAAGGTGAAAAGTGCTAGTTGTCGACGCGCAGACTTTGATCTAGAGTCGGGATAAGTCCAAATGCGGTTCCATATAAAGTTGCTGCATACTGCGGCTATAAATGCGATTGACGTTGCAACGAAGACGTTTGTACCGTTCTTGCTATCTGGGGGTAATACTGTTGCCTGTAACAATGTGACAGTCCCAAAGTCTACGATTGCACCTATTACTCCAACAATTGCGAATTTGAGAAACCTCTCAACTTCCTTAGCTCGGTTACCAAACCGGGACGAAATTATCGTAATTGGAATATCTATCGTGTTTCGTATTAGGCGGCCGGTGTGAACAGCACTGAGTTGATTCATTCAATTATCCTTATGCCAGCAGATGCTTCATTGTACAACAATATGCCAATACTTAATATTACCGCCATATGCAGAAAAAGGTTGTTAACAAAAAGATTGTCAAAAATACTATGGATGAGTATATAAATCCACGAAGAAAAGACCCCAATTACAAGCAATCGGGCCATATCATCCGGATGCGCGAGTGCCTTTGCTAACATGGAGAGTATGCTAAATATGACCTTGCCATAGCCTATCAACCCAAGTACCCCAATTTCAGCCAGTAAATTTAGATAATAGTTGTGGGCGTGCCCCAATGACTCTGTCCAATTCAATAGTCTATATTGGGAATAAGCAATTTCATAATTGCCAAATCCAATTCCTAAAAGTGAATTGTTGGCTGCCATATTGACTGCCGCTTGCCAATGAGCCAACCGTTCCATCACTGCGTAATTGAGAGGCGTTATGTCGACACCCCTTACGTCTTCGATAGCAAAATATTCTGTTGTTGAAGTAACTAGCCGATCAACTAGTGAAGTAGGAATTAGTCCCATACTCCAAACAAAAATTGTCACAGCAGCAAAAAAAGCCAAGGCGATTAGGCCCAACCTGCGATTTCGAGGGAACATAAAAGCTGCTGCGAACACTGCGCCTGTGAGCCCTAACCACGCACCACGACTCCATGACATAATGATGCCAGCAATTAACAGCAACGAACACAAAAAATAGTATGTAATCAAGATATGATAAGTAATAGTGCGGTGTTTCGAATACTTCCCCAATTGAAGTGCGTACCCGATGAAACCAGCTACGCTCAATGGCAAAGTCATTCCCATAAACCCACCGAATGGATTCGGCTGCCCGAATGTCCCAAATGCGCGAAAAAACCGATCATTGATGAGGAGATGAATAGCACCGCTTCCGCCAAAAAACTGGTAGATCCCAACAATTGCATTTGCAGTCCCGGACATAACTATTATGAAGAGTACCCATTGCCATTTTTCATAGGTGGGAGGGAGATTCAAGATACATGTGATGACTAATAGCATTTGCGCCCACTTTAGCCATTCGGAAAGCCATGAGGATAAAGACAAGGCATTGAATGCGGAAAGACCTGTAATTAGAAGGAAAGCAATGAGTGCTCCTGACACGGGCGTCCAAAAGTGTCTCAATTTGGACTTGCCGTGACTTACACTTGCAATGAACCAAATTGCTAGAGACGCAATCAACACGAGTTGACCTATGTCCAATGGAAGTGCAAATTGTGATTCTGTTGCAATCAGTGTGCGTAGGGGAGCAAGGACGAGCAAAGTTCCAAGCGCAGCCATTGGCGCTATCAACGTCAAAATAACTAGCAACCCTATTAGACTGAAAGTTATAGTTCCGTCGAGCGGTAATGCCGCTGCTGTTAGTCCAATCACAAAAATTGCGACTGTGGCAACTAGAACTGCTTTGCGCTCGTAGCCCCGAATGCTCACATTAAACTGTTGTGACACGCCGATCACAATACTTCACGAAAGTAAGATATTGTATGTGTGAGTCCTTCCACCAGTTCTACTCTAGGTTCCCACTTCAGAATTGTTCGCGCGCGTGTTATGTCAGGTTGGCGTGTTTGCGGATCACCCTTAATGCGTTCATCCTTAAAAATAATACCCGCCTGATTATTTGTAGCTTTATTAACCGCTTCGGCGAATTCTAGGATGCTCATTTCATGTGGATTGCCAATGTTGACAGGTTGATCATAGTCTGAGAGCAATAATCGATATAATCCTTCAATTAAGTCGCTAACATATTGAAAGCTGCGGGTTTGGGAACCGTCTCCGTAAACCGTCAATGGCTCACCGCGCAGTGCTTGCGCGATAAAATTTGGAACAACCCGTCCATCGGCTAGGCGCATTCTTGGGCCGTAGGTGTTGAAAATTCGAACAATCTTCGTGTTCACAGTGTGAACATTACGGTATGCCATCGTTATTGCTTCGGCAAAACGCTTTGCTTCATCGTATACTCCGCGTGGTCCAATTGGGTCCACATTTCCAGAATAAGTTTCCTTTTGAGGATGTTCCAATGGATCACCATATATTTCAGATGTTGAAGCCAGTAGAAATCGTGCCCCTTTAGCCAATGCTAGACCTAGAGCATTGTGTGTTCCTAACGAACCAACTTTTAACGTCTGTATTGGTAATTTGAGATAGTCAATAGGGCTAGCTGGGGAGGCGAAGTGTAAAACCGCGTCCACAGAATCCTTAATGTATATGTAGTTCGTAATGTCGTGATGGATGAAGCTGAAACTGCGATTTCCAGCCAGGTGGGCTATATTGCGTGTATTCCCGGTAATTAAGTTATCCATCGCAATTACGGTATGACCTTCATAAAGGAACCGATCGCACAGGTGTGAACCTAGAAATCCAGCGCCACCAGTAATTAAGACACGCAAGTTATGATCCTTTCCTAATTCGAAACCAATAGAAATTCATGAGGTCATATTACCATCACCTGATTATACCATCCAACTTTGTAATGACATTTTGTGTTTCAGTTATAGACATCAAGTAATCCTCCATCTTACTTGTGATGGGCATAAACCAATGCTACACTACATTTGCAGGTATATGTGTTGAATTGTTCAACATAAATAGTCGATGATACTCAGTGATAACTCTCAATAGGTGTCACTATGAAAGTTCTAATTGTTGATGATGAACAAGCGATACGGGATGCACTTGGACGTAAATTGAATCGCGAAGGCTTTGAAGTCGTTCTTGCTGCAGATGGTCTTGAAGGATTACGTTCGTTTCATTCTGAAAAACCTGATCTGGTCATACTCGATATTGTGATGCCCGGGGGTATGAATGGATTGATACTCTGCCAGCGTATTCGTGAAATTGAGGATACCCCGATTATGATGTTGTCTGCTCAGGCAGTCAAGGAAGACGATGTCATTGAGGGATTAAACGCAGGTGCGGACGAATATTTGATTAAGCCCATTCGCTTAAATGAGTTTGTGGCGCGTGTTAATGCTTTACTGAGACGATCACAAATAACTGTTACTGAGTCCGATCAGGGTTACAATGACGGTTATCTTAACGTAGATTTACATCGTCGTCACGTACACGTATCTGGTCGCAAAATTCACCTTACACCCACGGAATTCAAGTTATTAGCTGTTCTTCTGGAGAACTCTGGAAGGGTAGTCAGCCAGCATGATTTATTGGAGCAGGTGTGGGGACGTGAGTATATTGATGACGTATATTATCCTCGTGTATATATTAGTCAATTGCGGCGCAAGGTTGAGCCAGATCCAGCCAATCCAATATATATATTGACAGAGCATCGCATAGGGTATCGTTTTGAAAAACAATCCCCGATGATTCCCAAGCCCCAATAACAATATGTCTTTTTTCAGTTCGATCAGTTTACTGTCCAACGGGGTAACTCTCGCGTTGTCGTTAGGATTCTTGCTGATTGTGTTATGGAATGATTTGAAAAAAGAGCTAAATATTTTTTTCGCCACTTTTTTGATCCTGGTTATGGTTTGGAATCTAGGATCATTACTAACTGCTGTAGTATCACTTGTTGATGACTCGTCAACTATATTGAAACTTTCTTCTGCTATAACAGAATTGGGATTTGTTGGTTCGAGTATTGCTGTTTATGCTCTCGCTGCTATCGTTTCTGGTGTCCATAGCCGACGGTTTCGTGTTTTGTCATTTGCAAGCTTGGCACTTGTTCTGAGCTATCAAGTCGTTCTGATTGTGGCGGATGCCCCGTTATATTTTGAGTCAAATGGCAATGGTTTTAACCAATACCGTTTCCAACCGTTATCTGCCTTGTTTTACTTCATGTTTGATACTTCAACTTTGTACCTAATTTGGCGCTATCGACATAAAATCCATTCGACAGGACTTTTTGTTGGTTTGAACTTATTTGCAGCGAGTCAGAGTCTTGGTTTCCTAAATCCTGAACTAGGCATTGTCTCACTTTCTATCACGTTAGCCGGGATCGCAACGCTTGTGATCAGTTTTGCTATATTACGGCGTGAGATTATCAACCCTTTGGCAGAAAGGGTTGTTCAAGTAGAGGCTGTCCATAAAGTGAGTCTCGCTATTTCTAGCCATATTGCACTTGATAAAGTGTTGGACCAAATTGCTACACAGGCAGCAGGCTGGCTAAATGCAGATGCAGCCGGGATATTTCTTAAATCAGATTCCGATATCGAATTATCTACTGTGTACAATCTGCCAACAAATCTGCTACACATGCATTTATCATTGGGAGAGGGTATTGCAGGCTGCGTAGCACAAACTCAACAATCAATCTTTGTTGAGAATTATGAACGTGATTGGAAATCCACCCCAGATATTCCACTCGCCCGCGAAACATTTGGTTCGGTGATAGCAGTACCATTAGTTTATAGCGAAGTTACGATTGGGGTACTCATCGTCATTGCAGGACGGCAAGGTAGATTGTTTCAAAAGCAAGACGCGCACTTGCTAGAGTTGCTCGCTTCACAAGCATCGGTTGCTATCACTCACAGCCGCCTTTTTGCTGAGCAGGAGCGCCTTAACCGGCAAGTTAAAGCCTCCCACATCCAGCTTGAAACTGTATTGACAAGTACGGAAAACCCTGTAATTGCTGTAGACCGCAAAGTTCGCTTAATATTTGCGAATCCCGCCGCTCTTAAATTAATCTTTCCGTATCAAGACACTCCAAGTAGAACTCAATCTCTCATTGAAGTGTTACCTAGTCATGTATTTCCACTCAACATTCATGAAACACTAAGAGAGTTGCGGTATAAAGGGGAACATATCTATGAGTTGAACTTGAACAATCAAACCTATTTGTGCCACGTTGCGCCTTTAGGCGAGGGCAGCGCAGATGGATGGGTAGCTGTTCTGAATGACGTTAGCCAACTAAAGGAATTGGATAGGCTAAAAAGTGATATGATCCGTATGACCAGTCACGATCTAAAAAATCCTTTACAAGCTGCTATGGCTAATCTTGAATTGCTTAATGAAGATTTGGAGGATCTGGAAAATAGCGAAGTTCATGTATCTTTGATGGCTATAAACACGCAAATGGTACGAATGAACAAGATTGTTAGCGGTATACTTGATCTTGAACGGATTAAGGGTGGCAAACTCCATACTGAGCTTTGTATGCCATCATATGTAATTGATTCAGCCCTATCTGATGTTAGTCATCTGGCTGCAGAAAAACAAGTTGCCCTAGATAAGAGTGTCGACGCTGAAATCCCGGCATTTCAGGCAGATCCTCAGCTTTTTCAACGCGCTTTAGTAAACTTGTTGGAGAATGGTATCAAGTTTACGAATAATGGGGGTCGGATTTCCATTAGCGCCATGTACAAAGAACGGAGTATTCTCTTTCAGGTCGCAGATAATGGAATTGGTATTGTTCCTGACTTGCATCCTTTCGTGTTTGACCGTTTTTGGCGCGGAGGACAAAGAGGACAGAAGGGAGCAGAGCATATTGCTGGTACAGGTTTAGGGCTTAGTCTTGTAAAAACTATCGTCGAAAGTCATCATGGCGAGATATGGTTTTCAAGCGAGGTAGGGAAGGGAACCGTTTTTTATCTTAAAATTCCTGTAAGCACAGAAAATAGTGTTTGTTCTGAGTTGGCGTGAATCAAAGAGGATTGTCCGTGAATTTCCTACAAAGTTGCCGTAAGATCATTTCTCTTCTTGTTCTATTTGTGATTAGTTTGTTGGCGCAAATCTCAGTTCTTGCTCAAAATGACTCAGTTCCGGCAGTCGCCACTCCTACGATTGCTCCAACGAAAACGTTAACGCCGAGCGCACCCCCCCTCTCGCCAGAAGCAACTAGTAACTCAATCTCATCAGATTCTGTACAACCATTTCAAGCCTTTACTCAAGGCGATTTATCAACTTTGACGGGAAATATTCAACGTCCAAATGGATTACTTTGGTACAATGACAAGCTATATAGTTCGTGCAGTGGTGATTGGACTGTGTATGAAATTGATGCCGCAACAGGTGAAACGGCGCAGTATATATATGGGGTCAAAAATGCGCATACGTTAATTGCTACTGGTACGGATTTGGACTTTAGCCTATGGATTCCAGATTTTCAGTCAAATACTGTTACACAAGTCTCAAAGGGGATAAGCAAGAATATTTCAACGAATTTGAATGGGCCGTGGGGGATTTCTGTGCTTGAAACCGGTCAATTTTTGGTGTCAAACCTCCATACTAATGATGTCGTTCTACTAGACGGCACGTCATCGGTTGAAGTTATCAAAAACCTTCGTTCTCCCACTGGTCTTGTGGCGGATAGCGATTTTATCTATGTTGCTAACACAGGAAGTGCACGTCGCGCTATTGAATGGTTCAAGTTGGATGATACCATTTCATCAAGTGCACCTATTGATGCTTCAGATAATTCAATAAGTCACTCACTTGTGACTGGTTTGCAGAATGTAACGAGCTTGGTGATGGCTGGGGATGGACACTTATATTTCAGTTATGCATTGGGCACGCGCGGAATTGTCGGTCGCATTGATCCTAATGCTTGTCGGAATAAAGGTGGTTGTAGCAATAGTGAAATTGATATTGTACTTTATACCGAAATGGCAGCTCCGTTAGCTGGATTGACGATTTCTTCCGACCTAGTTTTGTATGTTCATAGTATTTATAGCCCAGATATTTACTGGGTTGACTTAAAGTCTAATGTCCGGAACTAATCTATCGAGTACTCCGCCGATCTTTATGCAAACTGTTCTCCAAATATAAGCTCCCCATTGATAGGATGATGGTTAGGTTTGCGTACAAAAAGGATAAGACGAGCAGTCCCTCTGGGTATCGAAAATTTGTGCTGGAATATTGGCGTGTTAGATATGAAATTTCTGGAACAGCCACGGCAGATGCTAATGAAGTATCCTTGAGCAGAAAGACAAAGTTGTTAACCAACGCTGGTAAAATGTTGCGAACAGCCTGTGGTAGAATAATATAATACATTACTTGTAAATAATTCATTCCCAATGAACGTCCTGCTTCAATTTGCCCCCTACCGATACTTTCTATACCAGCCCGAAACACTTCTGACATGAATGCCCCATACGTAATAGCGAAAGCTAGAACAATGCGAACTTCAGATTCAATATCACGTGTTCGAAGAACGGACTTTGAAATTTGTTCAGGGTTAATCCCCACTAGTTGTTGCAATAAGTCATCAAGGAAAGGAATGCGTGGTCCTGCTGCTGGGTCAGTTCCTGCCACAAAATCAACAAGTGCCGGCGTAATAACAAAATTGAAAAGTAATATTATTACGAGGAGCGGCAAGCCCCGAAAAATTTCCACATAAAAGGTTGAAAGATTGTAAACTATCAGGTTCTTTGAAATACGGCCAAAAGCGACTACCAATCCAATTACGATTGCAATTATGAACGAAATTACAGTGATCTTAATAGTTCCGCCCAGTCCGGGCAAAACGTAGTTCCAGACCTTTACAACTTCTGGATTGTTAATGACTTCGTTGATCACTATGAGGTCAACTAACCCAAAGAGGATTAACCAGCCACGACGTGTGATTAAAGCTCTGGCCAAATTTGTGAGGTCGAGCAGTTGAGGTGGGCGTAACGGATCTGTTTCCGGGGTAATTGGGTTAGCAACAGTCACAAAAATAGCTCCTAGTCATGTCATTGTACGGAACAAGGGGCTTAAGCCCCTTGTTGAACGATGTTATCTGCGAGTCTGTCGGTGAGATTTAATACGGTCACCGACGGAAATTACTTAGCTCGATGAGCAGACATCAGAACCATCACCGGGGAACCATTTGGCATAAATTTCGTCCCATTTCCCCGATGCTTGGAGTGCCGACATTGCTGCGTTTATTGGATTAACTAAGTCACTGCCTGGTGGATAGGCAAAGGCCAGGCCTTCAACACCAGAAATTGCTTCATCAAGAACTTGTAGACCTCCGCGCGCAGCATAACCTTGACCGGCTGGCCGATCAATGACGACTGCATCTACGTCGTCATTCTTGAGCGCCTCAACCACCGCGCCAAACTCATCGAAAAGCTTAATATGGTCTTTGCCAAAGAGATTTTCGGCAGTTATTGAATTCGTGGTACCGGTTTGTGTGCCTACCAAATAACCATCAATGGCCTTTAGCTCTTCCACAGTCTTAAAACGATCTTCTGGATCTCGTACAAGCAATGCCTCATCATATGATTGGTAGAGTTGTGAAAAATCAACGGTCTTATCACGTTCGGTTGTATAAGTGATGCCGTCTGCTGCCACATCAAACTGCCCGGCTGCAATAGCAATGAGCATGCCGTCCCAAGGCGTTTTTGAAAATTGGCGTGCAATTGAGAAGTTCGCAAATTGCATTGAATGTATCGTAGTCCCAACCTACTGCCTCACCATCTTTAATCATGTTATAGGGACAATATAGATTTTCTACAGCGACAGTCACCTCGCGGCCACCGAGGTCCGGCCACTTAACTGGAGCACTATCTTGTGCCACCACACCAAGTACTGGAATCATGAGTAAGACAAGCAAAAGCACAAACGCTAACTTTGTATCTTTCATATTGGGAAACTCCTTATTGTCATGAGATGGTTTATTATACCAACCTCGCTAGTTGTTGCCACTTTGAATCTATACGCAGTTAACAAGCTTTGTGGATTTCTAGCAAGCAGATTGGAAACTGGGACTAGCTGCCAAGTTCTATGAAACGGCCATCTGAAAATGGGCTAGCAGTCGCCAAATATTGTAGCTTTTCGGCTCGCGCTAGTTTCTTGAAACTATATTCTGCACGCATTGCAAGTGTTTTGTTTGAATAGCACCATGCACCGATCATTTTTACCGGTAGACGTGCCGCTGTATATGCAGCCCCTCGTCCCTTATTATGTTTTTCGAGGCGTTGGAGTAGATTGGGTGTGACACCTGTGTAGAGAGTGCGATCAGAGCACTCTAATACATACATATACCAAAACCGGGGTGCGCCTAGAAGATAGAAATGCCCCTCGTCAAATTGGACAAAGTCTTGTGCTATGTATCCTTGTACAAAAGCGTTTTCTAAAACTTCGCGCAACGCCAAACGCCACTGCAATGCAATATCGGGTGATTTGTGCTTGAGATCGCTGATCTTGTTAGGGATTTGTGCTAAATAATAGTTGTGTGTAAATTTTATTGGCATTGCTAAACGCGGCATGGACTCTTTTGTTTGAGTAAGTACGATTTGTTCCCGGTTTGGCACAAAAGATGAATTGGTATTTGGATACGACCCGTTTGCCAATTGCTTAACTCTTGCCTGCTGCAAATTCCATATGACCTCCAATCGGTCAGAGGGTAGGCCCGCGTTAATTGAATCAGTCATCTCCCCGTAAAAATCTACAAGGTAAGTGTTAGCTGTCGCGCCAAGTTGGTGGAGATTAAAATTCGCATTCCCTCGCTGTAACGGATCAAATGTCCAACCGATGTTTTTGTAACCTTTTTCAATTGCCCATGTCCGTTGGAATTGCTTGAGAGCAAAACCTATTCCTCTGTTTTGATAATCCGGATGTGTTCCTGTCATATGTGACCATAGCATCCATTGTTTGTCCCGTATCACGGGAAATGCTAGCACTAGGCCAACTAAAATCTCCCCGTCATAGGCTCCTGCGACAAGGCTACCATTAGTTGCCATTGCGTGAAGGAGCGAGGAAGGCACTGCATCCTTCGGCTCGAGTCCCCAAACTGCAATTTCTAGTTCCACTATTTTTTCAAATTCCCCCATACTTTGGATGGGGCGACAGTCCCACACGCTGACCATTATTTGCCCAATGGATCGGCAAGCAATAGACCGATAAGACTTGTCAAAATGCCGACATTCAATGTGATCACACCAATAAGATGTAATAGCTGTGAGGTTGCGTAAACGTCGATAAGCTGAATCATGAAGCTGATTATTACCAATGCTATCCCAATCACGACAGGCAGGCCACGTCGCTTAGCCATGAATTCAGAAAAACTAGCGATCCTATTTGCTAACCAGGTCGATTCATCAATTCGTCGAAACATGGATACTTAACCTCATTTTACTTGAAAGATTCTATATTTTTCCTGCAATGATGGCGGAAGCTGAACTGTCAGAATAATTCCATCTTCAATGTGTTCCTGTTTTTCCACATTAGCTGTTTCGAAAAGTTGCGAGACTAAATCACCACGTTCATATGGAATTTTCACCCTTATTGTGTGCAAGTAAGAAATGAGCGTTTCTTCGATCTTATCTAATATGGCTGAAATGCCAGATTGCGTTCTTGCTGAAACATAAACTTCTGCCGCATATTTTTCGTGTCCGATTCGACGGGGCAACGAATCGCTATCCACCTTATCCATCTTATTCCATGCCATGATTCTTGGAATTGATGGAATATCTATGGCAGCCAAAGTATCTTCAACAGTTTCGATTTGTTCAATCACATTGCGATGCGATGTGTCTGCTACATGTAATAATAGATCGGCTTCAACAATTTCCTCCAATGTTGCTCGGAATGCAGCTATTAACGTAGCTGGCAATTTCTGGATGAATCCGACTGTATCAGTTATCAGAATGTTGCGACCAGATGGCAAATCAACGCGACGAGTGAGTGGATCTAGTGTTGCAAAAAGTTGATCTGCTACATGTACATCGGATCCAGTAATTGTTCGGAGTAGTGTGGACTTTCCTGCGTTGGTATAACCAACCATTGCTACCACAGGAATACCAGTTCGACCACGCTGATGCCGATGTTGGCTACGATGTTGTCGAACTTTTTCAAGTTCATCCTTCAACTTTGAAATTTTGCGACTGATTTCCCGCCTGTCAACTTCGAGCTGTGTTTCACCCGGCCCACGTAACCCTACGCCACCACTACCTCCTCTGGCGGCTCCGCCACCTGCTTGACGTGCAAGGTGTGTCCATTGCCGTGTCAGGCGGGGTAGGCGATATTCGTATTGTGCAAGTTCAACCTGCAAGGCTCCTTCGCGAGTTCTTGCATGTTGGGCGAATATGTCGAGGATCAGTGCTGAGCGATCAAGTACCTTTATGGATTCACCAAATTCAAGTTCGAGCTGTTTTTGATGTCTGGGCGAAAGTTCATCGTCGAAAATAACAACTTGGGCACCAAGTTCGGTTACATGCTCACGCACTTCTGCGACCTTACCCGAACCTATAAACGTGTTCGGGTCAATGTGCTGCAAGCGTTGGGAAGTTTGCCCAATCACTTCCATTCCCGCAGTATCAGCTAACATCGCCAACTCGTGGAGTGAATCTTCGAGTGTTAGAAGTGGGCGACTATTTTTTAATTGCGCGCCAATTAAGTATGTTTTTTCTTTTGTGGGGGTATTTACGACTTCTTCTCGCATTGTTTGAAGTGCTTTCAGTGATGTAACACACTTAATGACTCAATCTGTGTACCAATCCTTGAGCCGTTGCAACGCTGTGTCGAGACGAGAATCTTCAACACCTAAACTCATTCGTACATATTGCCCGCCGCCCGGTCCGTATGCTGCGCCGGGGGCTAACGCAACATGGGCCTCATTGAGTGCGCGCTCGACATATGTTGACCCATCTCCATTTTCTACACGCCCCCATACGTATAATGAACCTTTTGCCTTTGTTGCCTGGAGTCCCACAGCGGGCAAGACTTCAAGTATCCGATTGCGACGTTGCTCGTATATCTTGTTACGTTCGTCGATCCATGTTTGGGGCGTAGTCTCAAGCGCGACGATACCAGCATCGTAGATAGGGCGGAAATGTCCACTATCAACATTACTTTTAACTTGAAGCAATGTTTTAATCGCTGCCTTATTCCCAACTGCTGCTCCTAGTCGCCATCCACCCATATTAAAAGTTTTTGAGAATGACATGAACTCGATAGTGCAACTTTTAGCATCTTTGGCTTGAAGTACACTTGAAGCGCGATAACTATCATAGGTGACATCAACGTAAGGATTGTCGGAGGCTAAGAGAACATCATATTGATTGCACCATTCTATTACGCCTTGGTAAAAGTCTAGTTCCGCAGTAGCTCCTGTAGGATTGTTTGGATAATTGAGCCATAGAAGTTTGGCGCGTTTTGCTAAAGTATCCTTCACGGACGATAGTTCTGGTAGGAAGTGGTTCTCTTGTGAAAGTTCAAGCCACTCAACGTCAGCACCCGCGAGGCGCGCCCCCATTGAATAGGATGGATAGCTGATGTCTGGAACGAGTGCTAAATCTCCATGATCTAGATAGGCGAGACTTAAGTTTACAATTCCCTCTTTGCTCCCAATTAGTGGTAATATTTCTTGATCTGGATCGAGTATTACGTTAAAACGTTTTTCATAGTAATGGGCTACGGCTTTACGAAACTCTGGGATACCACGATATCCCGCATATCCGTGTTTTTTAGGCTCTCGCGCACAACTCGCCAGTGCCTCAATAACTGGCTGGGGTGGGGGCATATCAGGACTACCCATATCTAGACTTATTACATCAGCACCTTGTGCAGTTAACTGCTGGATTTGTTGCGCGATGACCGCAAAAAAGTAAGTTGGTAATTGGTTCAGTCGTGTAGCCGGACTTGGCATAGTATTTTATTCCCTTTTATTTTGGGGTGCTTGGGAAGTTGTGGTGTCATGCATTGGAATCATAATGTGAAAGGTACTGCCGGGACAACTTGACTCATCATAGCCTTCACTCTCAGCCCAGATTGTGCCGCCATGTGCATCAATTATTCCTTTGGCAATAGGCAAACCTAGACCGGGACCCCCTCCCTTGAACTTCGTCTTTCCGCTGGAATGTAGCGAACTATCGCCCAACGCAGAAAAAGTATCAAAAATATGAGGCAGATTAGTTGGATCAATACCTATTCCATTATCAATAATCATAATATCAGTAAACCCCGGTAACGAACGTCCTTGCACAATGACATCGCCACCGTCTGGGGTATATTTCACTGCATTCATGATGACCTTCTGAATAGCTTCTAGTAAACGATCCGGATCAGCGATTGTGGGCTGAGTTGAAATTGTACTGTGTTCAATTTGTATATTCACATTTCGGTTGGAAAGGTTTTTTGCAGCATTTCGTTCAGCTGCATTGATAACCTGTTGTAACCAAACCGGCTGAAAATGGAATTCCATCATATTTAGATCTAGAAGAGAAACGTCTATGATGTCATTAATAATTTCTTGTAATCGCCGCGTCCCACTTCTTACGCCGTTCACGAGGGTGTTCCCTTGCGAATCTGACGCGAATTGAGGGCTGTTCGCGATCATATCTATATACCCCTCGACAAGGGTTAGTGGGGTGCGGAGCTCATGTGCAGCTACGGCAATGAAATTCGACTTACTTTTATCGAGATGCCTAATTCTAGATTGCGCCTTCTCAAGTTGCTGCCGCATGTCATCTAAAAATGCCTCATTTTCAATCTTTGAAAGAAAAGTTACTGCCTCGGTGAAAACTCGATCACTTTCTGTTAAGAGTATCACTGCATCGCTGACTGGTTTTTGCCGCAGTACTTCCATCCATATAATTTGCTTTAGTGTGGTTAGTAAGGGGATTAGACTAGAGGTTTCCTCTGCACCTACCGAACTCCTAAGTTTTACCCAATCTGTGAGTACCAGCTGTAATGGCGTGAAATGATCGAGCCTTACTGTATCAAGGAATCCATGAAAAAATATCCTAACCGATTCTGTCAGCTGAGGTTTTACGTTGGCGTCATGAGAAAGATTTTCTGCGGCAGCTTGAACAAGTGCGTCTAAAGTTTCTTCAAGCCAATTACTCAACTCGCCCATAAGCCATTCCGCCCAATGTCCAATTGTGTCGTAATTTCATGTCGTATTAAAACGAATTATATGTGGGCACAGGAACGGATTGCAAATTTGAGTCTGAATTTCCATGAAGCGAGGCTGTTAGGTCTGTTATTGCTCGCTTAACATATTCGGCATAGCGATCACGTTTATTCCGCACATGAGCTGGAAGATCCGGCAATATTCCGAAATTTGCCTTCATGGGTTGAAATGTATTATTTTCAGCGTGTGTGATGTAATGACACAGTGCCCCCAACATAGTAGTTCGTGGCAAAATCCAAGGTGATTGTCCGCCAATTTTGAGCGCCAAATTAACTGCGGCAACTAGACCTGTTGCTATATTCCCTACATACCCTTCCACTCCCGTAATCTGTCCCGCAAAAAACAAATCGTCCCGAGTCTTGAATTGTAGCGTTGGGAAAAGTAGAGTAGGGGAGTTTAAAAACGTATTTCGGTGAATTTGTCCCATTCGTACAAATTCGGCATTTGCCAAACCAGGAATCAAACGCAAGATTTGTTCCTGTTCTCCCCAGCGGATATTTGTCTGAAATCCCACAATGTTATATAAACTTCCAGCAAGATTATCTTGGCGAAGTTGTACTATTGCATATGGTCTTTCTCCCGTTCGTGGATCTCGGATTCCGACTGGGCGCATAGGTCCATATGCAAGCGTGTCATCGCCTCGCGCAGCTAGCTGCTCGATAGGTAAACACCCCTCGAAAAAATGAGCATCCTCTTGCTCAAAATCACGAAGCTTTGTAGTTGAAGCAGTTCGCAGTGCTTTAACAAACCTTAAATATTCATGCTTGGTCATTGGGCAATTGATATAGTCACCACTATCATTGTCGCCTCTGCCATATCGGTTGGCATGGAATGCGATGGTCATGTCAATGCTGTCTATAGTTACAATTGGGGCAATAGCATCGTAGAAATATAAATACTCTTGTCCTGTCAGTTGTGCAATATCGGCCGCCAGTAAATCTGAAGTTAAGGGGCCGCTTGCGATAATAACCGGGCCGTCTGGAATCTGCCTCATTTCTCTTCGGATAATGTTTATTTCCGGCCTATTTTCCAGTTTTTGGGTAACAAGTTCAGCAAATGCTTCACGATCAACAGCTAATGCTCCTCCTGCCGGTACAGCTGTTGCTTCTGCACAACTCATAAGTAGTGACCCTAATATTTTGATCTCGCTCTGCAACAACCCCGTGGCGCGATCTGGAAGTTTTGACCCCAAAGAATTACTGCAAACCAATTCGGCGAGTTTATGAGTTACGTGAGCGCCAGTCATTTTTACGGGGCGCATTTCATATAAATCAACTTCAAAGCCGCGTATTGCCAGTTGCCAAGCTGCTTCAGAACCGGCTAATCCGCCACCAATTATTTGTACTCTGGGTTTCACTTTGCGTTATTCTTTCTGTCGTCCGTTTGGTTCATATTCATTGTTGCGTCAGTATTTTACTGTGCCCTAGATAAGTACGCCTGAATTTTCTGTTTGTATTCGGTGTTAGGAGGCGCTTTTTGGAAAGCAGTCTCATAAGCTTGCCGAGCTTCTGAAAAATTTTGTAATGTAAACTGTGCGTTGCCTAATAGGTCAAATATCCTGTAATCATCAATTTCTTGATTATCAGCGGATGCCTTCTTTATCATTCCTTCAATTGTTTCAACGACTGCTTGGTATGAATGTTTGTGATATTGGCATCGAGCAATTCTATGATAAATGGATAACTCCCAAGGATGATCAGGATTGTGCTGCAACGCTTCCGTATAAGCCAATACTGCATTATCATAATTTCCGAGATTGAAGTAAGCATTACCCAGCATTTCGTTGACTCTTGACCACGTAACATCTATACCGAGTGGTCGTTTTGTGGTTTGCACAAATCCCTGTAGATAGTTAATCGTTTCCTTATCACGATGCTCAGTTTCAGATAACAGTTCGCTTATATTTAACAGGGCTTCAGAGTGTAGGTGCTTGCCGGTGTTTGTACTACTGGAAGACGCAAAGTCGAGCGCCAATTGAGATGCCCTCAGTGCAGCATTGATGTCGCCAGTCGATTTGTGAACGCGACTGAGTAAGATATAAACTTGTACTAACCACGACACGTTTTCACTTTGTGGATACGTATCGATAGCTCTTTGCAGGAAATCTTGTGAACGGGGGAGATCACGCTCCTCATAATACGCTATATAGCCCAATCTTTCATAACAATATGCAGTAAGTGAACGAACGCGCGTGGAACATAATAACGCCTTTTCGAAGTTCCCCTTTGCATATTCCACATTACCTTCTGTTAACGCGATTCGCCCGATTTGGTAATGCACCCAACCTAGATTATCGTGCGATGGGTAACTTTCAATTAGTTGCTTATATATTGTTTTTGCTTTCTCAGTATCAGCTCGATCCGTGAAACCTAAACTGGCCGTTTCAAAGCGGGCAAAAAAAGCATCGCCAAGCAGCTCTAGAATCATCGGGCGATATTGGTCACTATGAACTTTCCCTAATTCGGTTAGATCACTTAGCGCTTCATCTGGTCTCGAAGTGAGAAGGCGAATCCGAGCGCGTTGAATCTGTAATAAATGATGATCGGGAGGTGATGACGTTCTCATCAAGCGTGCAATTGTTATTTCTGCTTTTTTGTATTCACCTTTAGCAATATGATCAGTTATTTGTTGTAATTGATCGGTATTCATTTCATTTCCACTTCCATAACTGACCTAACTTACAGTTCCATTATATCCTTTTATCCAAACAATTATGAAAAGACCTCAAAAGCACCAGATAATGGATGACCTGGGCTTGTTGAGATCTCACAAAATCATAAAGGAATTAGTGCGACTAATGGCTTATGGCTTAGCGCCAAGCACTATACTGGCGTTTTGCCCCCCTAGTCCAAAACTATTGGAAAGAATATGTTTTAATCCGTTAGCGTTGCGGGCGACATTTGGAACATAGTCTAGGTCACATTCTGGGTCAGGAGTTTCATAGTTTATGGTAGGATGGATAACCTGTTCCACCAAACTCATTGCACAAGCGATAATTTCAATAGCTCCCGAACCAGCCAAAGCATGGCCCAACATACTCTTAGTTGAGCTTATAGCTAGGTTGTAGGCTTGCTCGCCAAAAACATGTTTGATCGCTAGAGTTTCCATAGCATCATTTGCTTTGGTGGAAGTTCCATGTGCATTAATGTACTGAATATCTTCGGGACTCATGTGAGCATCCGCTAATGCCCATTTCATAGATCGAATTGCCCCTCTACCTTCAGGGTCTAGTGCGGCAATATGATAAGCGTCGGATGATGATGCGTGTCCGAGGATTTCTGCATATATATTTGCGCCGCGCTTAATCGCGTGTGCTAGACTTTCAATAATGACGATGCCGCAACCTTCGCTGAAAACAAATCCCGAACGATTTGCGTCAAACGGTCGGCTTGCCCTTTCAGGATTATCGTTATACTCATTCGCTAATGCCTGCATTGCATCAAATCCTGCAATTGCGTAGTCCTGTAGAACCGACTCGACTCCGCCCGTTATCACAACGTCACTTCTACCATTTCGAATCAGTTCAGATGCTTCACCAACTGACTGGGTACCTGCCGCGCAGGCAGTCGATGGCGCGTTTAGTGGCCCTAAAGCTCTTAAAAATCGGCTAACGTAATGGGCAGGCATATTAGGAAGTGAGTTAATTAGTGATAAAGGGTTTGGTTTGGAGTAATCTGATGTTTTGTACTTGAATGTACTTTGTTCAGCCATTTCATGTGCGCCTAACGATGAGCCAATCACTACTCCAACACGCTCGCCCTCTGCCTCAATTTGATCGGTTGTCAAACCTGCGTCTTCATTTGCCATTGTTGCAGCTGCAACTGCAAAGTGTGAGGCGCGCCCCATTCGTCGCGCTTCTTTGCGTTCGATATATTGTGTCGGATCGAAGTCACGTACTTCGCCACCGATCTTAACCGGTACATGTTCAATTGGGATGGTCTGTATTCTTCGAATTCCCGAATTCCCAGCTTTTAGGCTTTCCCACAGACTTTTTACCGGTCCTAATGCAGTTACTGCGCCGAGTCCCGTTATTACTACTCTGGGACGACCATTACGGAGCAATTCCATTGCTTTTCTCCCTCAAAATCGCATCTTTATAAACTGGGCAAGTCCGTCAAACCACGCCCGATGGAATTTATTATGTCGCCCGAAATTGCCAAACGGGCTTGGCGGATTGCATTTTTTACAGCTTTTCCATTTGATCGGCCATGACCAATTATTACAACACCATTCACCCCCAAAAGAGGTGCGCCTCCGATTTCAAACGGGTCAACTTTTCGATATACGCGACGGAATGCTCGCTGCGCTAGTGCCGCTCCTATTGTTGCAATCAAATCAGATTGTAGTTCGCTACGAATCAAACCGAAAAGCGCACTTCCCATTGCCTCAAATGATTTTATTGCAATATTACCTACGAATCCGTCGCTAACAATGACATCGGCCTCACCTTTCAACACGTCCCGAGGCTCAATGTTCCCGACGAAGTTACAGTTTGCTTGTTTTAGCAATGATGCACTATCGTGAATTAACTGATTCCCTTTTGATTCTTCTTCCCCATTCGCCAGAAGCGCTATACGTGGATTAGTAGCCCCGAGTACCTTACTTGCATAGATTCGTCCCATTATAGCGAATTGTAGCAACCATTCCGGTTTGGAGTCAGTGTTTGCCCCGATGTCTAGCATAATGATTGAGCGATCATTGACAACTCGAATTATGGAACTTAGGGCTGGGCGCTTTACTTGGGGAATCCGGCGTAAGGTGAACAGAGTTGCAATCGTCATTGCTGCACCTGTATTGCCCATTGTTACAAATGCATCTGCTTTGCCATCTTTTACGAGATTCATTCCAATATGCATGGACGACTGAGGTTTCGCTTTGCCTACAGCACTGGGTTTGTCATCCATTGTAATAACATCATGAGCATGCACAATTTCAAGTTTTAACTCACTAGTATGATATTTTTCTAGTTCAGTTTTTATGCGGCTTTCGTCTCCCACTAGAAGAATGGTGTCATTAGTTTCTCTAGCTGCGAGAATAGCTCCCTCAATATCCGGAACCGGGTAGGTATCAGTGCCCATTACATCTAGGGCGATTCGCATTTTGTTTCCTCTCATGTCCCCAATAATTGGGTCTAAAAGCATCAAAGATGACACTATGCGTCTTCGCGTTCAACAAAACAATATCAGCGATCACATATTTTCGACGTTTAGCATAGCATATGAGTAGATAGTATTCTATTGCCCGACGCTGTTTTCCACAATTGACACGAAATTGGCTCATAGGATAAAATCTTGGTTGTGTGAGCCCCGGTGGCGGAATTGGCATACGCGCACGCTTGAGGTGTGTGTCCCTCACGGGTTGGAGGTTCGAGTCCTCTCCGGGGCATTCAAAATCCACTACATTAGGAGTGGATTTTTGTTTTATGTTTAAGGTTACTTGTGAATGTTGTTGCATCAGAGTGCAGTTAAGTGTAAACTGCCTGAGTACATGTTATTTATCTCCATATAGGGGAAGTGTTGCATGAATCCAGATGTCGAAAACGTCTTGAATAAGGCATATTCTCTCATTGAGGCGGGGCAGTTGGATGATGCTCGAACATTATTAAAGCCTGTTATTGAAGTAGAAAAGAATAATGCCGATATATGGTGGTTATATGCTCATTCTGTCACCGACACTGAAACTGCTCGACTAGCTTTGAATAATGTGCTGAGAATCGACAGTTCTTATCCGGAAGCTCGCGATTTATTAGCACAAATTAACAAGTCGCAATCCACTCAAGAATTGAGTGAGGCAGAATTTGCACAGGAACCGTCTTTTGTTCCAGCTCTCCCGTCAAGTCTTCCCGGTCTCAGTTCTGATGTTTTAATCCCTGACAGGGTTGAAGGTGTTTTGAGCGACGAAGAAGGCGATGAGGAATCCGAGAAGTCATTTTGGGCGCGACCACTGTTTTACATGCCTCTCATTGCCTTACTTATTATCGGTGCTTTGGCAATTGTTATTCTGAGACCGTTTGCGTCGGTTCCACCTGGAACTTCCAGTACACTGCAAGCTGTCGAACCCGACTTCGGAACGCCTACTGTTGAGACCGTGCCAACCCTAGCAACTCAAATAATGTCAACACAGACTAGTTCTGAAACGTTAACACTAATTTCTAACGAGGAATTGGCATCTGTTTCTGATGGACTAGCCGACCTCAAAGTGTCTAGTTCTGATTTGTCAGTTTTACGCACTTCATTAGGCGATACACTTGTCTTAAGTATGTGCACTACGCCGGGTCAAGAACTTAGGGAGTTGCTTCCAAAAGCTATGGCTGCATTAGCGAGTTCGAGCAAACCACTAATCAGCAAAGTAGATGCAGTAGGCGTGAAATTGACAGATTGCACGGTTAATACTATTCTTCGCTGGCTCGGAAGTTCTGTTGCTGACGTTGCTTCATTTGGAGATGGTAGTATGAATGAGTCGGAGTTTCAAGCTCGTTGGGTGCCCGTTATTGAACAATAATTTCAAAGATCATTGCTTTTTGGGGATCACTGGATATTTGGGATAAGTTAAGATTACTTACTGAAAAGCCCCTATTCCTTTTCCTGAGCTGGCAAGTGGACAGTGAATGTTGTGCCGTGTTTTACTTTACTGTCTACATGTATTGACCCGTGATGACTTTGCACTATCCCATATGTTACAAAGAGGCCTAGTCCTGTTCCATTTGGTTTGGTCGAAAAGAATGGATCAAATATTTTGTTTATTTGTTCTGGAGCGATGCCAGCCCCGTCGTCCATGAATGTAGTTATGATCTCTCCTTGTTCAATCCAACCTTTAATTTGAAGCGTCCCTCCACGTTGCATAGCTGCCTGGGCATTTAGGATTAGATTAATAAAAACCTGTTCTAGTTGGTCTTTACTCCCGAACACTGGGAGTGCGACGGGTGTACTGACCTCGATTCGCATGCCCTCTTTTTCAAAGAACTTTCGGTTTAGATTGACCATAGCCTCAATTATTGAACTTACGTCAAGTAAGTGAAATTCGGACTCCGATGTGCCGCGTTTGCCTGCGAAATCAAGCAACTGATTCACGATCCTTCGTATGCGTTCTACACTTTCTTGCGTACTTTGGACAGCCCGCAAATCTATTGGGATATTTGACTGAATATCTTCCACCATATGTTCAAGATTGATTTTGAGAGGTTGTAATGGATTGTTGATTTCGTGAGCAATACTCGCTGCTAGCTCGCCAATTGCTGCAAGCTTTTCCGCACGTATTAGCATTTCTTGTGCCGATTTCAGCTCACTCGTCTTTTCTTCAACCATTTCTTCAAGACGAGAAGCATAATTGACTTGTATCTCATGTAGCTCTGCGTTACGAAATGCAAGGGCTGCTTGTCGTCCAATTCCCTCCAAAAGTCTGATGTGATTTTCATCGTAGGCTAAATTTCTGTTTGAAAATAGTGCTAACAACCCTAACAATCGATCCCCGTGTTGAAGTGGCACAACTATTCCATTTGTGAATTGGTCTATTTGGGCATCGTTTTGTGTTTTCCAAAGGAAAGGTAATTCACTTTGTAGACAGCGTTCAACAAAAGTTTCTATGGTGTGTTGCGCTAACAAATCAATTGTCTCTTTTGTTTCAAGGTGGTATTGAACTAACCGATAATGTTCGTCCAACTGGAAAATTGCGGTCATGGTTCCCGGGAATAGATCCAATGCTAGATATGGGACAAGGCTGAGTAAATCACTTACTGCAAGATGCTGGCTCAAAGCATCACTCACGCGCAACAGAATTTCCAGCTCTCGTGTTCGCCGATATAGTGTTTCTTCTAATTTTCTTGCTTTTATTTTGCTCCGCGCACGTGCAACGAGTTCGCGGGGATCAAACGGTTTTTGAACAAAATCATCGGCTCCCAGATTTAGACCGTGAGCGATATCCGCCGGTTGCCGGGCTTTCGCAGTGACGATTATTGTAGGAATACCTTCCGTTAGGGGATTCTTTCTTAGCTCTTCTAGAACTTCAAAGCCATTCATTCCGGGCATCTGAACGTCAAGTAGAATGAGATCAGGGATGAGTTGGGCAGCCGCCTCCAGCGCAGTTATCCCATCATGCGTATTGTGAACACGATAGCCTTCACGTTCAAAAATCCGGCTTAACATAACAGTCGTTTGAACTTCGTCGTCGGCGATCAAAACAAGGTGTGGTAAAGGTCGCTCATTCATCGGCTGTTCCATGTCCATTTGGTTGTCAAAGACAAAGTAAGCAAGACTATCCCAGTTTAAGGGCCAGTGTTACAATTCAGTATATCATTAGTAAACCATGCAAATCCTTTATTATGCAAGTTCATTCCCGTAGCACTGGCCGTCAGCTTCGATCTTCGCTGTTCTTAGGAGCATTGATTGGGATTTGTATTGGGGGAGCATTTGCCAGCGGTTTTCTGGTGCGTGGTTTAGTAGATGCAAGACCTGCGATTGCTTCTGATTCCGCAGCTAATAGTGATTACCTATTGCTGAATGAGGTCCAATCTCTATTAGATCAATATTTTCTGCATGATCAACCCACTTTTGCCGAACGCCAGTATGCTGCTATTCGCGGGATGTTGAACACTCTTAACGATCACTATACTTTTTTTGTGGATCCTCCTGTGGCACAAAGTGAGTCTGACGTGCTTGCTGGCACATATGGTGGTGTAGGAGTACAAGTTCAGCGGTCCGAAGACGGCAAGCTGCTTCTGTTTCCCTTTAAAGAAAGCCCGGCAGCTCTGGCTGGAATTGAAGATGGTGATGAGTTAATCGCGATTAACCACTTACACGTTGACATTACGCTCCAAGCTGATGTATTGGATCAGAAGTTGCGCGGCGAGGTCAAAGATGGAAATGGTGTCACTTTAACAATTGTTCGCGCATTCAATGGGGAAGAAGTGGAACAATTTGTACCCTATGCAGTAATTAGTGTTCCATCTGTTGTGTCTCGTACAATTGAATACTCGCCCGTCATCGGATATATCCAGATATCTCTTTTTACTAGTCGCACTCCCGCTGAACTAAGGGATGCCCTTAACGAATTGAAAGTGCAGAATGTGGCCGGAATTATCTTGGATTTACGAAATAATAGCGGCGGTCTCCTTCGGGAATCAGTCAACGTTGCCAGCGAATTCCTCAATGATGGAGTAATCGTTTATGAGAGTAGCAAGGATGGGGAAGATTCCCTGAATGCAGAGCCTGGAGGGGTTGCAACACAAATTCCACTGGTTGTAATTGTTAACAAGGGGACGGCAAGCGCGGCTGAATTGGTCGCTGGAGCTATTCATGATCGAGGTAGGGGGTTGCTCATCGGTCAAACTACTTATGGCAAAGGCAGTGTTCAACAGATTTTCCGGCTATCTGATGGGTCATCACTCCATATTACAGCAGCTGAGTGGTTGACGCCTCAGCATTTACATTTGGATGGCGTTGGACTAAAACCCGATGTTGAAATGATCCCGGATGTTAATGGAAGAGATGTTGAAATGGGTGAGGCTATCCGACGTCTAAAATCAATGTTGGCGAGCTAGGAATTAGCCATGGCAAAAACTGAATCTAACGACATAAAAATAATTACCCGTAATCGAAAGGCGCAACATGACTACTACGTGGAGCGCACATTTCAAGCAGGGATAGCGTTGATGGGGTCTGAGATCAAATCAATACGTTCCGGCAACATTAATCTACGTGATGGTTATGTCCAAGAACGTGAAGGTGAGTTGTGGCTTGTCGGTGTTCATATCTCTCCTTATGAAGAGGCTAAACTTTTCGGCCATTCAGACCCATTGCGTCCCCGTAAATTGCTGCTCCATAGACGCGAGATAGGTCAAATACTGGCGCAGAGTAATCAGCGCGGTTACACAGTAATACCAACAATGTTGTATCTGCAGCATGGATTGGCAAAAGTTGAAATTGCACTCGCTCGTGGAAAAAAGCAATATGACAAGCGCGAAACTATTGCCAAAAGAGATTCTCAACGTGAAATTCGTCGTGCGTTGAAAGAGACCATGAGGTAAGTTGGACGTGCAGTTTCCGAATTCTATTCGTGAAATAAACAGTTTGGCGGATGACGCTAAACACACCATATATGCGACTTTACTTCCAGACTGGTTGTTCACTCAGTTTGGGATCAATCGAGATACGTTGACGGTGGATGGTTTGCCTGCGGTTGAATTTCGGTGTCCGGTTGGTACGAGGGCGTTTGAAATGACTGTCAAGAGCCATCCAAATGATATTGATCCAATACTTTATGTAAATATAGCTGATACGTTCACTAATCAACTGTTGGTCCTGCTGGTTATTGTCAATGATCTAAACTCACCTCGCTTTGATGTGGACGTTGATGAAACGGGCAAAAGTACACATCTTGGTACATCCGGGCGTAATGTAAAGGCCGAGCTTGCCGCTATGGGCGCAGGACTTTCCCGGGCCAAATTCGACGTGGATTGCGGTCTTTCAAGCAGAGTGTTCCCCATTTTGAGCAATTTGTATCGCAGATGGGGCATGATCTCTTTTTCATTGAGCCTCTTGCCTATCACAATGCAATTATTTTTGAAAGATATGGTTTCAACTATATGTATGGCCATAAGGAGATGCTCAATATAAACGAGGGGTTTCAAGTTGGGGGTGAGTTTAGGGAAAAGTTGACAGTTGATAATCCGTTTCGAATTCCTGAAGCTTGGAAAACCGTTCGAGGCCGCTCTTGGGCTATTCACGACGGACTCTTGGGTCGTCCATTTACCGGATTCCAAATGTATAAGCGAATTGGGATCCACGCAGGTATCAACACTTTTCCTAATTCAGAATGGTAAATGCGGATCGTTTGCTTCTAACATACGATTTTCTTCGGCAAGCACTGGATAACTTAATTGTCACCTCTGATAGTGACCATCTTAATCCGCTAAGTTACTTGATGCTGGTTGATAATTATCTTATCAGCAACGACCTATCATTTACATCCGCGAACCGCCAATATGCGCTGAATTATCTGCTGGCTGATATTATTTCAAACGAATATCAGCGCCTAAGAAGCGTTTTTCTTTTATCGAAGGTCCCACCCCAACTCAACTTTATAGACATCAAAAAACTAATCATTGAGGATGCAGGTCTGAACAATGTAAACATGCTGGAATGGAGTTGGCTTTATTGTCATTATGTTTTGATTTCATATGAGATATCGCAGTATGATTTTGCCAACTGGTATAACGTTCACGAACGAACACTTCGTCGCTATCAGCAAGCTGCCATTCACTCGCTATTAAATATTCTGGTAGCAAGCGAGAAGGAGGTACGGGAATCCTTGCGTTTGAACCGCTTATTCCTTCAGCTGCCTCGACGTGGCAATTTGCACCAGTTCGGGCGTGACTCTCAGCTCGAATGGGCGAAATCAATTATCCGACATTCAACATCACCTCACATTTTTGTAACGGGTTTAGCGGGGATAGGTAAATCCACTTTTGTAGAATACCTTATGGCACAAATCATTGACGCTGAACCTAGTCGCTTTGAGCGACTCATTTGGATTGACAATCCGACTAGTGTGGAATATGTCGAGTTTTGTTTGCGTGAGCAGCTCCTCACTCATCAATCGAAAGTATCAATTGATGAGTACGTTTTACTAAAACGCGTTGGGATAGTGATCGATGACATTTCACAACTGGTCAAAAATCTGAAGGTATTCGAAAATTTCCTTCACCGAATGAGCAATGCAGCAGTTATTATGACGAATGATGATGACCAAATTGGGCTCGACTGTGTCCGCATAACTCTTAAGGGACTGACGGAAGAGTACGCATATGAACTTATAAGGTCTTTTGTGCCGATTGCAGATGGCAACTCTATAGCCTCGAATAACATATCACAACTCGATATCTCGGGTATTTTACGAAAAACTGGCGGGAATCCGTCTGCTATTATCCTCTGGGTTCATAATGTACGGGTTTTTGGTGAAAGTGTCTCGTCAACTTTTATCTCTGAAATGTTGTGTGCTACCTTGTTTTCGCGACTCGATTTAGGATCACAAGTGTTGTGGCTTGTGATTTCATTGTTCCCTCAAAATCAGCCTATTGATGGGATGGCGGTGATTAATTCTTGGCCTGATACGATAACACGTGAACAGCTTGTGGCGCTGATTAGTGCACATGTTCTTGAATTTAGTGACTTGAACCCAAATACTTATACACTATCTGCTGTGGCATTTCGTTACATCCAAAATCTCTACGCAAGCGACAAAATGTTTCAGCTGGATGCAAATAGATTACTCTATGAGATCTCGGTTAATGATCCACTCTCGCCAATGACTTTCGCCCTTTTGGAGGCGATCTTAATCAATAACTGGTTGCAACTCGACATCGAGTGGCAGATCAATGCTGCCGAGGTGCTTTGGCGCACCGGCGTTAAAAGGACACTGGGCCGTTTGGAGCGTTATTCTGGAAAGGCACGTTGGTCAACTTATTGAAAACACGATTGATCTAAATTTAGGATATGGCGTATGCTTACGTTGTTTGTCCCGCTGGACAGAGGCTCAAACTATCTTTCTTCAACTGATCGACTTTTCAGGGCAAGTCGGTCTTTTTGCAAAACAGATAGAGTCTCGCCTCGAACTGGCAACCCTAATGCGTTACTGCGGCGAATTTAATAAATTTGAGTCAATTATTGATCAACTGAAGTTAAAACTGACTAATATCCCACACGAAATCACCACTGAAGAAATTGAACTCGCACTAGAGCTAGGTAATTTTGACCATGCTGAAAACTTGCTATCTATACTGCCAAACTCACCCCGAAAGGATATACTTCGCCTTTCCGTTGATGTGTTAAGTGGGGCTGCAGATGACGAGCACCTTCATAGCCTCGCAGAAAAAATAATAATGACCTTCCCTGATAACAGCTCAGTAAAAGCAAGGGTTCATGGGTTATTAGGGAAGCGATATGAACAGCTTGATAATTGGGAACACGCAAAAGCACATTTTGTTCTTGCACTGGAGCTTCTGACCGAGGCAGATAATGATCCTTTTGGTCTGGCACGCTCACAAACCAATTTGGCTGCTCTGTTGATGAGTATGGGTAATTTTGATGAAGCTAATTCGTTGTTGCAATCAGCATCACACATACAGAACGTAATAAAGGATTACGTTGGTCTAGCGGCAACGCGGCATAATATTCACCTATTGCAAAATGGGTTTGGCGGTTGACCAGATTGGAAAGCACGCTAAAATTAGTCAATCTATGCGCCCATAGCTCAGTGGATAGAGCATCGGTCTTCGGAACCGGTGGTCGGGGGTTCGAATCCCTCTGGGCGCGCCTTGTTCAATGCTACGACGCTAAACACAATCTCATCATCAGTGATTCCCAACTGAAACTTCAAAAACCTTTCTAGCCCCTGCCTTTAACAATTTGTCTTTTATGTGGACTGTGTTAAGGTTGTCAACCAATGCAATCATATTGCCACCGCGCCCACCTCCAGAGAGTTTTGCCCCGATGGCCCCGCAAGACAGCGCAGTTTCGACCAGATTGTCTAGTTCACTCGATGAAACTGTTAATTCTTGCAGCAATTTGTGATTTTGCGTCATCAACTGGCCTATCTTTTTATTATCGCCACTCGAAATGGCTTGGCGTACACCTTTCACAATATGGCCAATTTCGTTAATTATGCTGCTGATCTTCTGTATATTTGCATCATACAGGGTGCGAACATCGGCTACTGCCAAATGTGTTTCTGCTCCAATTCCTGTATCTGCAATCACAAAAGTCATTGGATTTCCAAAGGCGAATTTTTCAATGGATTGGTTACGAACGAAATAGACAGGATGTTCATAGACGATGACGGTATTGTCAATTCCACTAGGGGTTCCATGATGTATTTTTTCCACGGAATATACTATTTTATTTAGATCGTTATCATCAATTGGGCGTTCAGTAACCTTAGCGAGAACACGAACAAATGCAGTTGTGACGGCTGCGCCGCTACCTAACCCACTTGCGACTGGGATCATAGACGTTATATCGACAGTTAAGTCTGGTATATCCATTTTGTTGAGCGCGAAGAATAAATTTGCTGCGAGTAGCAGCGGATTGTTCCGGTCAAAATCTTTGAGGTCTGTAAAAGAAAATTCCTCGCCAACATCATGTGCCAAAATTCGAAGTTTTTGCCCAAACGATTTTGGCGCAAAGGCACGGGCAATTGCTCTAATTGTTGGGAGAGGAATTGCAATTGCAGGTTGGCCGTAAACAACTGCATGCTCTCCACACAATATGATTTTTGCGGGTGCAGAGCTTTCCGCGAACATTGTCATCGAGTAATCATTGCAGGAATTACATATAAGACTGTTATGAAGGATATTCCCCATAATGCGATTGTAACTTGTAGGGGCCGATCCTGTAAAAGTACTTCATCTGGCGCGCTGCCTTCACCTTTCACATATACCAGATACATATATCTGAATATGCCATAAAGAACGAAAGGTACGGTGATGAGTGCTAGTTTTGTGTTTGAAAGAAGCACAGATGGCGACTCAATAGTATAGAGGATATACGCGACTAGGGTACTAGTTGTAACCATCCGGAGTAACTCGTCAAGCAACTGCAAGTTGTAGTCCTTGTAAATTGGGCGCACCTTCGCCGCTTCGCTACCGAGCATGACCAACTCCTGTCGCCGTTTGCTGACAGCAAGAAACAATGCAAACAATGCAATAACTGCATATAACCACGGCGAGAACGTTACACCTGAAATCACGAGTGCCCCTCCGGCTACTCGCAGCACATATCCAGATGTAATGGTCAATATGTCAATAAGAACCATGTGCTTTAATCGTAAGGAATACAAAATGTTAATGATAATAAAAATGAACAAAATAACTGAAAAAGTAGGGCTATAAATACGGGCTGCAAGAACTGAAAAGATCGGGATGATGATTGCAGCAGCGTAGGCTAAGGGAAGTGGAAGTTCGCCCGAAGGCAGGGGCCGTTTCTTCTTTTTTGGGTGCTGGCGGTCACGCTCGATATCCGCAAGATCGTTAATAATGTAAATCGTACTTGCGGCCAAACAGAGCAGAACAAAACTGACCGTTACGCGGGTAAATGCATCCAAATTAAATAGCTGGCCATCAAAAACTAAACCAGCATAAATGATAACATTCTTTGTCCACTGTTTCGGACGCATCGTTTTAATGAGCGCGATCAATGGCTTCAAACTCACACCCCTTGGGGAGAATAATCTTATGAATGGTGTATTATAGCACGGGAACAGCGAAAGATTTGGCTTGTCAATCTACCGCGTATGATGGCAATATTAACTAACTTCATTGCCTCTGCGAGAAAGGCACACTCGAATCAATGTCACGTAATATTGCAACATCACGTGCGCATCCAAACATAGCGTTTATTAAATATTGGGGTAATCAGGACGATGCTCTGCGAATACCTGTTAACGATTCCCTAAGTATGAACCTAGACGATCTATTTACCCAGACCACTGTTGAATGGCGAACCGATTTGAAGCAGCATACATTATTGCTAAATGGCGAAGAACAAATTGGTCAGCCGCTTGAGCGTGTATCGCGCCATTTGACGATGCTTCAAAAACACCTCGATCTGAATATCTATGCGTATGTCGAATCAGCAAACAATTTTCCAATGGGTGCGGGAATAGCTTCCTCCGCGTCGTCGTTCGCCGCCTTAACTCTAGCTGCTGTCCGTGCTGCAACTGCCATGTTATCAGAAAGAGAACTGACCGTATTGGCTCGACTTGGCTCCGGTTCGGCCTCTCGTTCAATTCCGGAAGGATTCGTGGAATGGTATGCTGGCGGTAGTCATGAAACGTCTTACGCGGAAAGTTTTGCTCCCGCCTCACATTGGGACATAGTGGATATCATAGCTGTTGTCAGTTCCTCCCACAAGGCCGTTGGGTCAACCGAGGGACACCGGTCTGCACTTACGAGTGTTCTACAATCCTCGCGCGTGGCAGATGCAGCTAGTCGCGTAGCAATCTGTAAGAATGCCGTCCTCGAGCGAGATTTTACCTCATTTGCTGAAATCGTTGAGCGAGATAGTAATTTGATGCATGCCATTATGATGACTAGTAATCCACCACTGTTTTACTGGTTGCCAGCGAGCGTCGCTGTGATGGAGGCTGTTCGCACTGCCCGGCAAGAAGGACTATCCGTTTGTTATACTATGGATGCTGGGCCAAATGTACACTGTATTTGTTTACGCCATGACAAGGACAACGTACAATCGCTACTAAGATCGGTGTCTGGCATCACTGATATACGTGTTGCTGGTGTTGGTGGTGGGGCAAAAATTGTCAAATCTGGCGAGTGAATAAACAATGAATAAATATTGATTATCGGGATATTGCCGCCTTATAATTTGGGGTGAATTGAGTCAATTGTAAACTCTCATTTCAAAGTACGGAGTTCTTTTGCTACTTCCCCACTCATTTGCTTATAAGGAAAACCAGATGTTCGAAAATTCCCCAATCGCAGCCATACTTTCCTTCTTTATTGTATTGATACCTCTAATTCTAATTCATGAATTGGGGCATTTTTTGGCAGCCAAAGCAGTGGGGATTACCATTCTGGAATTTGGACTAGGTTTTCCACCTAAAATTCGCCGCTTATTCACATGGAAAGAGACAGAATTTACGCTAAATTGGATTCCATTAGGCGGATTTGTTAGGCCATTAGGGGAAGATGTTATTCGACCGCTGGCTGAAGAGCAAGTGAATGAAGACCGGGCCGAAGTGCTTAAGCGATATCAGCCCGGTGATAGTTCGGAAAGCCCATCGCCATTGCCCATACGGCTCAAGTCCGTTAATGAAGCCAGTCCGATCGCTCGAATTGTGTTTATGTCTCGCTGGCGCAATTGCTAACTTTCTATTGGCGCTATTCGTTTTCGTAATCGTCGCGCTGATTGGAACTCCGCAAGTTACCGGATCTGGGGTGGGGATCATAGCCGTCGAACCCAATTCAGTATTTGCGAATGTAGGGTTGGAAAACGGCGATATTATCATTGAAGTAAATGGCGAGAAATTTGAGACTGTTCAAGAGGTTTTAGAGGCATATTACCGTTCTAAGTCTGAGGTGGTTTTGTCTGTGCAGAAGCGCGAAACAGGCGATTTACTAGATATTGTCGTCCCTCCGTCTGATCAAGGCACTCAATTAGCGCTAACCAGCTTTGTACAGATTCAGCAAGTTGTTTCGGGATCACCAGCTGATAAGGCCGGAATGAAGCCAGGCGATTTAGTATTTGCATTTGACGCGACGCCTATTGATAGTGTGGATGAATTTCGAATCAAGACCAAGGAAAATACTGGCCGCGAAATAACATTAAGTATTCAACGCGAAAGTCAAAACTTCAAAATTACGTTAACCCCACGTGAAAATCCTCCCGAAGGCCAAGGCGCAATGGGTGTAGTAATTAGTAGTAATATTGTTCAGCATGACTCGAATGTTGGGCTAACGTTTCTAGCCGTTGGTCGGATTGAGTATGTCCCACTACCGCTCAATCAGGCCCTCCGCTACAGCGGCGACCGTGTTTCAAGTGTAATTGTCAATACAGTGCGAATTCCGGGACAGTTGATTAGTGGTGCGATTTCTCCACAGGAGGCCAGACCAGTAAGTGTACTTGGGATGAGTCAGATTGGAGCTGTATTCCTTCAAGAAAGCATAGAGCAGAAACGTGTGACGCCGATTCTGGAATTCATCGCAACAATTAGTGTCGCATTGGGCTTTTTTAATTTGTTGCCAATTCCTGCGCTTGACGGTGGACGTATCGTTTTTGTATTAGTAGAGATTGTGCGCGGGAAGCCTATCACGGCAGAACGGGAAGGCCTTGTCCATTTAATTGGACTCGCCTTGCTTTTGTCGTTGTCAGTCCTCATTTTCATAAATGATCTCATTCACCCTGTAATTGATCAGATCCGATAACACTATAAGAGGCAAATACGTTCAAATGAATGATTCGTACTCAGATGAAACGTCTGAAACCAATAACACAAAACCATCGATTGAGGATGTAATCGCAGTGTTGCAAACTAGGGAAGGGGATGTAGTTCCAACGGTTGCCTATTATGGTTTGTCAGGCATTGGCTCAGCCGACATACGCAAATTGGTTCCTGTGTGGAAGAACCTCGAAGCAGATTTTCGCCAGAAATTGCTTAAAGAGCTTGCTGAAACTAGCGAAACCAATTATGAATTCGACTACAATGAATTAGCCATATTGGCGCTAGATGATTCAAATCCGGCGATACGCGCTTCCGCCATTGGGCTTTTGTGGCACGATAACTCACTTGCGGTTTTGTCGAGGCTAATTGATCTGGCTGAAAATGATGAGAGCAGTGCAGTGCGCGCTGCCGCTGCCAGTGACCTAGGGCGTTTTATTTTGCTGGGCGAATACGAAGAAATCCCCGAATCAAGTGCTGTGCGTGCCCAGGATGCTGTTGTTGGTCTCCTAACCGATGAATCCGAAGATGTAGAGGTTCGTCGTCGTGCATTAGAAGCGATTTCTAATTCTAGTCATGAAATTGTTTCATCGGCCATTGAAGAAGCATATATCAGTGATGACCGTCTAATGCGTGTCAGTTCGATTTTTGCAATGGGTCGATCTTACGATCAAAGATGGCATGATACTGTACTTCGTGAATTGCACAGTGATGACCCTGAAATACGCTACGAGGCAGCACGCGCGGCTGGCGAACTTGAACTCGAGGAAGCTACCTCTGTGCTGGGGCAGCTTGCGGTGCTTGATGACCGGGATACGAAAATGGTTGCCATATGGGCACTCGGCGAAATTGGCGGTCAATTAGCCTTACGAATTTTGAATGGCTTGGCTGAAGATGCCGAAGACGCTAACGATGATGATTTGTATGAGGCGATTGAAGATGCGATTGGTTATGCTACGATGGTCGGATCAGATTTCGACTTTGATTTAGATGACGCTTAGTAGTATGTGTGGTAAGTAGTTCACAGCAAGTAGTGTGGCAAATTGCTACAATGCCACCCTACTTGCAAAAATCAGAAGTAACTATTGTTGTGCGAACATGGTCTGTAATTTCATCGCCATGCCCATATCACCTTCAATTTTGATCTTGCCACTCATAAACGCCTGCATAGCATTCATTTGGCCAGTTGATACGGCGTACCAGTCATCTGCTGCGGCTTTCAGCGTCATTTTGGGTGATTCAACTTGTCCTGCACCCGATTCACACACACCTTCTGCTATTTTGAGCCAGAATAAACCGCCATTATCTCCACTAAGATTAAATTGAATTACAGCATTAACACCTTCGGCTTTTTCCGGAATAAGGCGGGTCGCCATCACAGTGAAGATGTCTGCGACTTCTTGTTGAGTAGCCATGAGTATGCTCCTAGGTTCCTTGTGTACTAAAATCAAGATGGGTTTATCTTATCATTATCTCATAACAGTATGCAATAATTGCCTGCTCAAGCGATAGAATTGCGCTTTCTAGTGGGCCCATTTGTCATAATTGTGGGGAGTTGCTAGGTACGTAGAGTGCATAAATCCATTTTATTCGTCATCACAATTGCAGCTTTAACTGCCTGTGTTCGTAATCAACCACAAGTAATTGTGATTACTTCTAGCTCGCCAATTTCCGATCCAATATTCCTGACGCCTACTCTCGATATTGTAGACAATACTGTGATTCCGCCTTCCGTCATACCTGCTGCAACCCGCTATGTTGAACAACAACCTATGACTGAAGAATATGTGGTACAACCCGGCGATACCTTGTATGGAATTGCACTCCAGCACAATCTTAGCGTTGAAGCAATACTTCAATTAAATGAATTGCCTGACCCTAATATCTTAACAGTAGGGCAAATTATTAAGCTTCCCCCGCTTCCAGACGAAACAAGTGCGGCTTTCAATATTGTTCCTGATGGACGATTGGTACGTGGTCCCGGGAGTTTACAGTTCAGCGTGAGAGACTTCATTGAAAAGCAGTCGGGTTACATACGCCTTGCATCTGACATAGTGGATGATAAATTGCTAAGCGCTTCGGAAGTAGTTGAACGCATTGCCGTTGAATTTAGTGTTGATTCACGTTTGCTGCTGGCACTGTTGGAATATCAAAATAACTGGTTGACTAAAAGTGAACAGCAGGAGAGCGCTAAGGCTTATCCCATACAGGGTCAACCATCGTCTGATGGCGTTGATCGAAGTGGTTTGTACAAACAACTTGCATGGACAGCTAATCAACTTAATCGTGGCTACTACAGTTGGAAGTATGCAGGTGTAGCAAGTTTAGAATTACAGGATGGAACGCGTCTTCGTTATATCCCTGAATTGAACGCTGGAACGGTAGGAGTACAGTATCTTTTCGGGCAAATGTATGATGTCGCCAACTGGTCGAAGGCAGTCAGCGCTGACGGACTATTTCAAACGTATATTGGCTTTTTTGGCGATCCATTTGATAGTGCGGCACCATTGTTAGTTCCTGCTGCCTTACGACAACCGGAATTTACATTACCTTTTCCTCAGGGACAGACGTGGTTTTTTACAGGCGGCCCACACGGTGGTTGGGGAACAGGCAGCGCATGGTCGGCCGTTGATTTCGCACCTCCGGATGATCGGCCCGAGGGAAGTCCATTATGCTATGTTTCGGATTTTGAAGCCGTTGCAGTGACAGGTGGAATTATCACACGTAGTAAGGACGGTATGGTCTTGCTTGATGTCGACGGCGACGGAGATGAAACAACAGGGTGGGTCGTAATGTATCTGCATATAGCATCTGAAGGGCGTGTGCAGATTGGAACTTATGTACAATCCGGTGACTTTATTGGTCGACCGTCTTGCGAGGGCGGTTTTTCAACTGCAACACATATGCACATTGCACGACGGTACAATGGAGAATGGATGCCGGTAAATTGTGAACTGTGTATCAATTTTTTCCCCGCCTTTGTGATGAGTGGCTGGACGTTCTACGGCTTGACAAATCAGGAGTATCAAGGCTATATGCTGCACGGCAATGAAAAACGTATTGCTGAACAAGGTCGCCTTACGTCCGATAATCTTATCTCGTGGTGAGGTATGTGATCGACCAAGTGAGATGAACTAATGTTGAGACTACTCAAAATTTGCAGCTTTACTTTGGTGATGTTGTTGGCGATGACCTATATCCCTAATAAGACCATCGCCCAAAATATTGCAACTTCAACACCTGTGCAAGCGAGTATCCCGAGCCCTCTCCCAATTATTGCTACTGAAGTTACGCCCACTCTAGTTGTTGAAACTGAACGTTCGCCTACGCCAGCTGGCCCTGTGATGTTGGAAGCTCTCACTGAAGCTAATGTACGTTCGCAGCCTGATCCAGACTCGGAAAGATTAGGAACTATCCGGGCCGGAGATCAATATGTCGTTTTAGGGCGTTACTTCCGATGGATTCGTTTTCAATACAACCAAACAGCAGGTGGAGTAGGGTGGGTATTTGATGAACTGGTCAACATAATTGGCGATGAGAACTCGATAACTGACTTGAGTGAGGTTGAGTCTCCAAGTCAAGATGTGAATGTGACCCAAACAGTAGCCATTCTCGATCAAACGCCTGGAGGTGTTCAAACCGCAACAGCAGGCGTCAATGTATTGCCATTGCCGGTAGCAACACAAGATGGGAGTGCTGTATCCTCTTCTAGTCAACTCCCTGTAGCGCCCCAAGTCTTGCCCACTTATACCTTTCCATCAAATTTGCCCGCATTGATTCCGACCAATGTGTCCTACGGAATCTCAGAACTGGATGTTAACGCAACCAGTACACCGGTTACTACAGATTTCGTTTTTCCCTCTACCATCCCCCCCATTTTGCCTGTGTTGGTTTTGGGAGCCTTGGGAATATTGGGATTGGTAATCGCATCATCGCGTTCCAAATAAAAACGACCCTCAGCCGAAGGTCGTTTTCATTTTAATGCCTTGATTATCTAGTGGCTGCAACTCGCGCAGCCGCCAGAACTTTCTTCGCTGCCAGATGAAGCTGTCTTAAATGAGTGCCCACATCCACAGCTAGAAACGGCGTTTGGATTATCAATCCGAAAACCGCCACCCATTAAGCTGTCAACATAATCGATTGTCGCGCCTTGAAGATACATGAGGCTTGTAGGATCAACTACTAGTCGAACGCCATCCACAGTTACTGACTTGTCGAAATCATTTATTACTTCCTCAAAAGCCATTCCGTACTGCATTCCCGAACATCCGCCTCCCGACACAAAAACTCGTAGAGAGTGATTGGGAATATTGCGCTGTTCAAGTAAATTGGCGATCACTTGTACGGCTGCAGGTGTAACTGAAAGTAAAGGCGCAATTTCTGGTGCGCTGATTTGATCTTCCGTTTGGGCTACCAGTGTCATCTAATAAACTCCTAAATTTGAGTTTCAACTTCCGAGTATTGGTAGTTTAACATACCTCAAGAGTCCGGTCAATCACACCAAGCAACCTATGCGGAGATTTCTCGAATGAAATTCTATGGATGTGACCCTGCTAAAGAACGAAAACAGTGAGGAAAAGTTGCCCTAGCCGAGTTACTTGAGACATTCCAAAACTGACGATATAATTCCGCGACTACAACAGTCGGTTGTAGGATTTCCCTAAAGGATAAAAATAATGCGTAAACTTACTATTCTCATTTGTGCAAGTGTGTTAGTGACTTGTCTCGGAATATCGGTTACGGTGGCGCAGCCAACATCGGTTGGGGCAGGAGAAGGACAGGTTGATATTGTGGCCTGGGCAGGATATATCGAGAATGGCTCGACTGATGCTGCCTATGACTGGGTTACAGGCTTTGAAGCCGATACGGGTTGCAAAGTCAATGTCAAGACGGCAGCGACTTCGGACGAAATGGTTGCCCTGATGAATGAGGGTGTTTTTGACCTTGTCACCGCGTCCGGCGATGCCAGCTTGCGTCTTGTTTACGGTGGACGTGTACAGGCGATTAATACGGACCTTGTTCCTAGTTGGAGCACCGTAGATGAGCGCCTCCAGAATGCCCCTTGGCACACGGTTGATGTCGATGGCGACGGTACACCAGAACACTACGGCGTTCCTTACCAGTGGGGTCCCAACGTTTTAATGTATAACACCGAAGCCTTCAATGGTGAAGTACCTACTAGCTGGAGCGTAGTCTTTGAAGAACAAACCCTCCCAGATGGCAAATCAAATAAGGGACGTGTCCAGGCTTACGATGGTCCAATTCATATTGCTGATGCCGCCCAATACCTAATGTTTCATAACCCTGACCTCGGAATCACAGACCCATATGCACTTGATCGTGCTCAGTTCGATGCCTCGCTAGATCTGCTCCGTCAGCAGCGGGAACTAGTTGCCCGGTACTGGCATGACGCATTTGTTCAAATTGATGACTTTACGAACGAAGGTATCGTTGCTTCGGGTTCATGGCCCTTCCAAGTGAATATTCTCAAGGCGAATGGTTTGCCAATTGATGGCACTGTACCTGAAGAAGGAGCTACGGGTTGGGCTGATACTACGATGATGCATGTCAATGCCCCACATCCGAATTGCGCTTATCTGTGGTTAGAACATTCACTTAGCCCCAAACTCCAGGGAGACTTGGCTGCGTGGTTTGGGTCAGTTCCTTCTGTTCCAGCCGCCTGCACCGGCAATGAATTGCTTACTGATGAGGGCTGCGCCACCAATGGATTCGATAATTTTGAGAAGATTCATTTCTGGAAGACGCCGACGGCTTCCTGCGGGGATGATCGCGGAGACGTGTGTATTCCTTACTATGAATGGGTTACTAGCTACATAGCCGTAATTGGTGGTCGTTAAAAGTAGTTACTACTGGTGTGAGGCTCGTACAGAGCTTCACACCATAAACGAATAATAATTATTCTTGAAAGCAAGTTGTTGATTTCTTTTGTTGACGTATTCAAATTCTATCAAGGATTCGAACATGGCTTACAAACTCTGGATAAATGGTCAATGGACAGAGTCTGCTGGTGGCTCAATGATGTCTGTAGAAAATCCTGCCACCAGCGAAAAAATAGCTGATGTGGTAGATGCCAGTCGCCAAGATGTAGATGCCGCTGTTCATGCAGCGCATACCGCTTTTTACGATGGTCGCTGGTGTAGGCTAACACCGGCTGAACGCTCGCTCGCGATCTGGCGTTTGGCTGATCTTCTCGATGCACATAAAGAGGAGATTGCAAAAGTTGAGTCTGAAAATACGGGCAAACCTTACCAACTTGTTAGCCTCGGCGGTGATCTGCCGTTTGCAGTTGATAATTTGCGATTCTTTGCCTCAGCGGCTCGCGATACACACGGTTATTCTTCTGGCGAGTATATGAAGGGCTATACCTCTATCTACCGCCGTGAACCCGTTGGCGTAGTTGGACAAATTACCCCATGGAATTATCCGGTTATGATGGCAATCTGGAAAATTGGTCCTGCGCTTGCCGCGGGTTGTACCATAGTTCTGAAGCCCGCACCCACTACACCGCTAACGACATTGATGTTAGCCGAGCTCATCAAAGAAGCTGGTATACCTGATGGGGTAGTAAACATCGTTACGGGCGGCAATGAAGTGGGGCAAGCGTTGGTTGAGCACCCCGATGTGCGCTTAGTTACCCTTACCGGATCGACTGGAACTGGTAAGAAAATTATGAAAACTGCTGCTGACACCTTAAAGCGAGTTCATCTGGAGTTGGGTGGCAAAGCGCCATTCATAGTATTTGATGATGTGGATATTGATACCATAGCTGGTACTGCTACTTTTACCAGTACGGTTAACACCGGGCAGGATTGTACTGCTGCCACTCGCATCTATGTTGAAAAGAGCCGTTCTAAACAGGCTACCGAGGCCATTGTCGAATCGATGCGCGCTGTCAAAATTGGTCGTCCCTTCGACGATGACGTACAAATGGGACCCCTGATTTCTGGGATCCAGCGTGAACGGGTTCTAGGTTTCGTGGAACGCGCTCGTGCCAGTGGCGCAAAAGTTTTGACAGGCGGCGGCATTCCCAAAGACAGGGCCGAAGGCTATTACTTTGAGCCAACGGTCATTGCCGACGCTGACCAAAAGGCCGAGATTATCCAGAGTGAAGTTTTTGGCCCGGTAATTACCATAAGCACTTTCGATGATGAAGCGCAAGCCATTGCCTTAGGGAATGATGTGAGTTATGGCCTGGCTGCTTCAGTCTGGACTCGTGATGTTGGGCGAGCCATGCGAGTTGCTTCACAACTTGAGTTTGGAACGGTATGGATAAACGATCATATTCCGCTTACATCAGAAACACCCCATGGCGGATTTAAGCAGTCAGGCGTTGGCAAGGATCTCTCTGCTGAGGCCGTGTCCGACTACAAGATTACAAAGCATGTCATGATAAAGAATGGCTAATATGGGTGATCAAAAACCTTCGTCGTTAGCTGTTCAATTGGTTGATGTTTGCCGTCACTTTGGCGATGTAAAGGCGGTCGATCACCTTAATCTAGACATAGTTGACGGTGAATTTTTTTCCTTACTTGGGCCATCTGGTTCTGGAAAAACGACCTGTTTACGCCTCATCGCAGGGTTTGAACAACCAACTTCTGGCAGTGTCCTTTTGCATGGACAGGAGATGGCGGGGGTTCCACCCTATGAACGTGACGTAAATACTGTCTTTCAAGACTATGCGCTGTTCCCCCATATGACTGTGGGCCAGAATGTTGCTTATGGCCTCATGATTAAGAAGGTGCCGAAGGCAGAACGGGAACAGCGCGTCCGTGAAATGCTTCACATGGTGCGCCTGCCGGATATGGAAAATCGCAAACCATCCCAACTGTCTGGCGGTCAGCGGCAACGTGTAGCATTGGCTCGAGCACTAATCAATCGTCCACGTGTGTTGCTCTTGGATGAACCGCTTGGTGCGTTGGATCTCAAACTTCGCCAACAAATGCAGATAGAACTAAAAGGTATCCAGGAGACAGTTGGGATTACCTTTATTTTTGTCACTCATGACCAAGAGGAGGCCTTGACCATGAGTGACCGTTTGGCAGTATTCAACCATGGCAATATTGAACAGATAGGGACTCCGGCAGAAATTTACGAACATCCGAAGACTGGCTTTGTAGCAGGCTTTGTCGGTACTTCTAACATTGTAAGTGGCGAAATTGCTGAAAAGATTACGGGTTCCAAAGAATCGTTCTCAATTCGACCCGAAAAAATCCACATCATGCCAGTTGATTCCCCTACTCCCGCTAACTCTTGCGCTGCGCTTGGAGTCGTTCGGGACGTCATTTATTTGGGAATGAACACCCGCTATCTGGTTCAACTTGATGCCGGTTGCGACATGATAGCCGTTCAGCAGAATCTGGAATTCACTTCCATTGATGTCCAATCAGCGCGGGGTGGACGCGTCAAACTAGTATGGAATACGGCCAATAATCGTGTTGTGAGCGGAGTGTAATTGTGACACCGCTTTCTCGCCGGTCTGTTAATCGATCATTGCTTGGTCGGTTGTCCTCTTACCTCTACGCCCATCCCAACTTATCACTCCTCGCCATGCTGGTTTTGCCCATGCTTTGGTTGGGCGTATTTTATCTGGGCTCCTTGGGCGCACTGTTGGCGCAGAGTTTCTTTAGGTTGGATGGCTTTACTGGACGCATCATTCGCGAATTTGGATTTTCAACCTATCAACAACTGCTATCTGATGCCAATCGTGACATCATTTCCCGTACGGTTGTTATGGCCGTCATTGTGACTGTAGCCTGTGCGCTGCTTGCTTTCCCGCTAGCATATTACATGGCACGCTATGCCAGTTACCGCATTCGCGGATTGTTGTATTTGCTGGTCTTGCTCCCGTTGTGGTCCAGCTATTTGGTGCGTGTCTACATTTGGAAGATCATTCTAGCTCAAGAAGGTATAGTGACGTGGTTTTTTCACACACTTGGACTAGGTGGGGTCTTGGACGCGGTACTGAGTATTCCCGGAATAGGTGGTTCTTCACTGTCTTTTAGTATGATCGGCATGTTTTTCGTGTTTGTCTATATTTGGCTACCCTACATGATTTTGCCCATTAATGCCGCATTGGAACGCCTTCCCAAATCTGTTATCGAAGCGTCCAGTGATCTCGGTGCTGCGCCCGGTCATACCTTCCGTCATGTCATACTGCCTTTGACATTACCCGGTATAATTGCCGGCTCAATTTTTACTTTCTCATTGACACTTGGTGACTACATTATTCCTAGTGTCATAGGCGACTCCAGTTTCTTTATTGGTCGTGTAGTACTAGCTCAGCAGGGCACAGCCGGGAATATCCCACTGGCTGCTGCCTTTACGGTAGTGCCGATGGCAATCATGGGAATATACCTACTTTTTGCGCGAAAGTTGGGAGCGTTTGATGCCCTCTAATACACCAATTTCAGGGTCTCCGCGTGCCTCTTGGGGACTGAAGATCGCGACAGGCGCTGCGCTTCTATTTCTGCATTTCCCGTTACTGATCGTTATTCTTTATGCATTTACTACAGAAGAATCCGCATTTACTTTTCCGCCGCCTGCACTAACAACTCGTTGGTTTGGCGAACTGGCAGGCGGACAAACCATTTGCGCTTCCCAAACTGCTAGTGACAATGCTGATTCGCAACAGTCAGACTGTTACTATGAACCCAATCGTCCTGATTTTTGGAATGCGCTTGGGCTTTCTCTGACCGTAGCAGTGGTCGCCACAATTCTTGCACTTGTATTAGGTACGTTGCTCTCGCTTGCCATTTATCGTAGCAAGTTCTTTGGGCGAGAAGCAATAACTCTGTTAGTTATTTTACCGATTGCGCTTCCCGGCATTGTAACCGGCATTGCGTTGCGCTCGGCAATTAGCCTATCCGGTGTGAGTTTTAGTTTTTGGACGATTGTGATCGGTCACGCCACTTTTTGCATTGTAACGGTTTACAATAATGTTGTAGCCCGTTTACGTCGTACTGGATATTCCCAAATTGAGGCATCTATGGACTTGGGTGCATCCACGTTCCAGACCTTTCGCTATGTGATTTTGCCAAATATCGCGACGTCGTTATTAGCTGGTGGCATGTTGGCCTTTGCCTTGTCATTTGACGAAGTGATCGTTACCACCTTCACGGCAGGGCAGCAGCAAACTCTCCCAATATGGATTCTGGATCAACTCACGCGTCCTCGTAATCGTCCCGTAACCAACGTCGCTGCGCTGTTTGTAATCGCCGCCACTCTCATCCCGATCTTAGTGGCGTACCGCTTCACGAGCGAAGCACGGGAATAAACTGCCACTCTATCGGCGCCATAACACGAATTCGTGTAGTCAGATAAAATGTCTTACGAACGCTGCTGCAACAGGAATGTCGGAACCACCGACCCACCACCAGCCGTTACATTAAGCAGAGCAACGGAGGACAATCTCGTTAAGCAACCGTGTACCAGATGTCCATCAAAAACATAGGGATTTGCGTCAACAAATCGCGAACTGATATTAAGTTTTCCATCTATGAATGCTGGAAAGTCTTTATAAATAACTTCTACACGTTCCTGTACTACATACGAACTGTCCAGAGCCTGCTTCAAAGTTGTGTTCCAATCTTCCGCCGAAGTTTCCCAACCAATGACGACACCTTTCCCGCCGTACTCGTCATTGGGCTTGAGCACAAAACGCTCACGATGTTCCGAAATAAATTGTACAAGGTCAACTTCATCTCCATGATACAGAGTCTTGCGCTCGCTAACGCGTCTCGTCCATGGAATATGTGCATGAATCGCCGCTAGTTGTTGATCATCAAATAGATGAGAATTTTGTTCATCGCTGAGCAGCGCTAGACTAGCTTTCTTCGCCATCAACTTTGCGCTAAACGAGTTGGTCATAAATACACTCTTGTCTCGGATAGCTTGTACGATAGGGTTTTCCATCCCCATCTGGTGGATAAGTTCGCTGCATAAAACCCGTTTGTAAATCATATCAATGCGGAAATCCCCTGCCGATAAGAAACCGTCTGTGTACTCCAAGCTACGAGGATCAACGAGAATCGCCTTTAGACCGTGCCGTTCAAAGAAATGTCGTATGATCTCATGTTCGTTGAGCGTTGGTACATGTTCCCAGTCCACAATCGCAACCTGAGGAATACCGTGACCGCCCCATTCTCTATAGCCCCGCATTAAGACTGCCAGCAATTTGCTGCTCATGGGCATACTTTGCACAGCATAGTATTTCATGAATCGTTTCATTGGTTCTAGGGTCATGAACAGCTCGGAAAGAGCATCTTCATAGCCCATTCCTGCCGGTGTTTCCGCGTTGTACTCAACAAAGTGTAATTGTCGTTCTTTAGTGATAAAAAATGAGTCTAGCCTTGAAGTTGTCCATGGAATTGCGTCACCTATATCTAGGCTAAAGAGATTCTCTTCATACGGCTCCAGATCAAGCTGCCCTCGCAAGTTAGAATCTTTTAGACATGCGGCGTGAGCACGGCTGAAAGCACCCAGAAGAATTTCGGTTTCGCGCTTTAGGTAATTCCATTCTTCAATCAAATAGAAGTGAGGCCGCAAAACTGTACAAAGCGGACGGTCCCCAAAATACAGACCTTGTGGCCTCAAACGGGAATATAATTCTTCGCTGGTGTCGGCAGCTAGTTGATCGTCGAGTAAACTGTGGTAGAGATCAATTGCTTCAGTAGCCATCACTTATTTGCTGCCTTGTGCCATCTTGCCCCAGTGATAACGGTTGCGTGTATCAGCTTTCGACTTCGCCAAACGAATGCACATATCGGCCATGTGAGTGACCATCCATTCGAAGTGCTTTTTACCAAGCGAATTGACATCCATATCTGGAGCAGGATTCATAAAATCAATCGCATATGGCACACCGTCGCGAATTGCAAATTCTACTGTATTCATGTCATAGCCAAATGCTTCAACGATTGTCTTACTGTCCTTAACAATACGCTCGTATAGATCCGGTGCAAAATCATGATCCTCATGATACTTTCGTTCCTTCGGATCATATTTCATCACATAAATGTCTTGCTGTCCCAAACACATGCAACGTGCATAGTTATCCCACTGAATAAATTCCTGTAGGATCATTGTCAGCAGGCCACTTTCGTTGTAACGCCAAATTAACTCTGGCACAGAATGGACGACGTAGACTTCCTTCCACCCTCCACCATGTGCATCCTTTAACACACAGGGCATTCCACCTACTTGCTCGACTAACTTGTTCCATTCCATTGGGTATTCCAAGTTTCGTAGGCTCTCATTATGGACGATCCCCGGAACATAGTCTTTGTTTGGAAGGGCCACAGTTTTCGGAGAAACTACCCCTAGCTTGTCAATTAGGGACGCTCCGAAGAACTTGTCATCTGCCGTCCACATGAACGGATCATTGATGACCTTTACGCCTTGCAAAGCTGCGTTTTTTAGATATGAACGATAGTATGGGACTTCGTGCGAAATTCGGTCAACGATAACTCGATAGGGGCACGGTTCATTCATAATCGTGCCGCCGACTTTTACATACTCTGCTACTACACCTTGATTTCGCTTATTAACTTCTTCAATGAAGGCGGGCGGCCATGACCATTCACGGCCTACAAATAATCCGATTCGCAGTGGTTGCCCCGCTTGTTTGTCGGCCATGATCGAAATATCCTTGAGTAATATTGTAATTTTAGTGAATTATAGCCAGAGTGTTAATCAAAACCCACAAGATCGCACGAAAAGACTTTTGCTCGGTTAATCGTGACCGTTAATATATGTCAGTAGCATGTTTTTCCAATACTGCCAGTCATGTGACCACCCATCCCACTCGCGCAAGGCATTCCCAATTCCCTTACTCCATAGCACGCCAGACATAGCGCGTGCACTTGAAATCAGGCGATCACCTTTCCCCGTTGCCATAATGATATCCACATGCCGTAGTTGTCCGAGTCGCCACCCATCCTGTTCATTGGCAATAAATTCCATTGGATTGTTGAAATACACATTGTCGTCTGAATACCCGCCAGTGAAGCTGCGAATATCATATAACCCACTTAGCCCAATTATTCTGTCAACGCGATCAGGATGCTTCAAACCGAAACTCATCGCATGAAATGCTCCGAAACTTGCACCGGTCGTCATGAGAAATGGATGCCCATTCTTGTTATCTAACAGCGGTAGCACTTCGTAATAAATGTAATTATCATATTGAGTGTGCCGCCACCCGCGCGCACCCGGATGAACTCCCCAGTTATACCAACTCTCTTCATCAACACTGTCTATACAGCAAACTTGTAACCATCCGTTGTCAATCTGCCATCGCAGCGTGTCCATCATGCCGCGATCTTCCCATTCGTAGAATCTTCCCTTTGAAGTTGGGAAGACGATCATGCGAGCCCCTGCATGACCGAAAATGACCAATTCCATATCTCGGTTTAGCGATGGGCTGTACCATCGGTGATATTCGCGATTCATAGAGTTATGCTTGACCTTTTAGGTTGGGCAGTTGTAAGTGACATTTGTACCGCCGCCGCCGCGTCAATCACTCCTGCTCCTTGCTTCTCTTTTGGAGCATGTGTAAGTGGTTTGGCGGTGGCAGTCAGAATAGCGCGAATCTCACGGGGCGTCAAACGCGGGTTCGCCTCGAGCATCTGCGCGATTATTGATGTAACAATTGGCGCTGCCACTGACGTCCCATCTACATGTTGGTGGTGTGCGTCTATGATTTTGTGTGCATTAATCCTATTTTGGAGCAGTTGAAATAGTTCATCATCCGGTTTTTGCAACTGTTCATCAGTTAGCCCCAAATCGAGTCGCCCCCTTTCTATCAACTTCCTGCCTTTGTTATGATTATGGTTATGCAACAACTGCGCCAACCAATGCGCTTCTACTGCGACCGTCGAATTTGGCAGAATAGGGGAGGGAATCCACTGGGCTGTTGCCAATATGTCGGGCTTTAGTGTGTTGTCGTAAATGTGACCGTGGTTGTGATGATAAAGTGTCCAGTGATCTCTCTCCATCGTGTTGTGGTCATCAATTCCCCCCACCGTAATAGCTTCGGACGCGCTGGCAGGTGGTAATAAGTGATCCACATTCTGATTTCCGGCAGCAGCCACCACGACTACCCCCGCATGTGTCAACTTGTGAATGGCGTCGTGTAACGGATGATAGGGGTCATCACTCCGAAAGTCGCCCCCAACCGATATATTGACAATTCGGATGTTGAGTCGCTTGTGGGTATCAATCACCCACCGGAGACCACGCAGAATATCAGCTTCTTTAATCTGGCCCTTCGGGGTACTTACCTTAACGAGGACGAGACTTGCTTTAGGAGCAATCCCCCTAAATATCCCATTTGATTGGGACCCGTTGCCGCATGCTATGACGCTGGTCATCAATCCATGCCAACTGAATTCATTACCCGAGAACGCAACGTCCTCCTCAATGATATGACTCGTAGAAGCATCTGCATGCAAGATAATTCTACTCTTTATGTCAGGATGTGGATAAAATCCGGCATCAATGAAGGCTATAACAACACCGTCACCGTAATACTCTGGTAAGGCACCAACCCTAATTGGGGTTGGCAAGAGCGCTGCTGGACCAGGTTCAAAACGCGGATAATTCGATGTGAATAGCGGTGTATACATAATGTTGGAGTGCGAAGTTAAGCGTTTTACATCATCCACTAGTGTGCGCTTGATTTAGGTGGAGCGACCGCCATAAAGTCGTTCGCAAAGCGTTCCACGTAGCGATCCAAAAGTTCTTCCACACGCTCTGGTTTGTCTGAAGCAATGATTAGCCCAGCGTGATCTTTCTTGTCCGATTTCCACACCACTTCAGGATCATTGTACGCGCTCAAATCTGGGTGTTCTTGTCTTGCTAAGGTATTGATTAGCCCGGCGTATTTTTGAAACGTCTGTGGTAATTGATATTGTTCATTGCGAATATTTGCAATTTCCAAACGTGCCCATTCCGCCCACAAATTCACGCCAGTGCTGTGTTCAATCATATCCGCAATATTCGCTCCGCCGACTCGTGCTGCGACTTCAAGAAAATAGACTTCGCCGTCAACATGGGCCTTGATGAATTCGGCATGTGTGACACCGCGTTTCATCTGTAAGGCATCAATGACGCTTCTATTTACCGACGCCAATTTTCGCGCGTCATCAGATTCGGGTTTAACAGTTAGCGTGGTGAATATTCCGCCATCATGATAAATACTGAACGGCGGCTTACCATATCGCTGTGCACTGCTGAAAATGACCTTTCCGTCCCAAACCAGCGAGTCAACATGATACACATCACCGGGGACGAACTGCTCTAACAAAAAGCCTGACTGTTGGTCGCCCAACTGGTCAAATAAGCGCCACAATTCTTCCGAGTTTTGTAGCTTCCGAATGCCCATAGTGCTTGCTTCTGTGCGTGGTTTCAATACCCACGGAGGGATGACGGCGCTCATATATTCCCGTAATACGTCGTAATTGAAAACGGATGTAAAGCTCGGTACCCGTACACCGTTTTCTCTGGTTTTCATCCGCATCGCGAGCTTATCGCGGAAATAACGGGTTTGACTCTGCCCCATGCCCGGCAAACGAAGGTGTTCCCGTAATGTCGCTACGTTTTCAACATCGTACTCGTCCAACGCGATTATCTGATCAATGATATTGCCCCGAAATAGATAACTGACTGCGTTAATCATGTCCTGCACCTTAGTCAAGTCGGGCATCAGGAACACGTCATCAAGACTTTCGCGCGGCCAGTCTTCCCCGGCCAGTTTTTCCTCTGTCAGCAGATAAACACGCGCTCCTTCAGCTTTCGCTTGGCGCATAAAGGGCGAGCCTTTGAAGTAGCTTGCGACGCATAAGAGTGTAGTTTGAGCCATAATCTATCCTATGATGCTAACAGCGTAGCCAATTTGGCGCTGATAATAGCACGCGCTTGACATACGACAAAATCCAGATTGGTTGGGGAATGGCTATTTGCTAGATATACGCTAATACCGCTTTGAAGGCAGTCAATCGCGGCGAAAGTATTCCTGTAAACCTGCAATCCGTATAGGGCGATTGGCGCTAATTTACGATATGATACCCGTATACAAACTTATGGAGAACCGAATCAGAACTAATATTGCTTTTGTTGTTCTACAAAGGTTGTAGCTTGAGCCAGCTTATCGAATGCATTCCCAACTTCTCTGAAGGAAGAAGACCGGAGGTGGTGGATTCAATCGTATCCGCAATTCGGTCAGTTTCCGGTATTTTGATGTTGGATCGCTCCAGCGATATTGACCACAATCGCTCGGTCGTTGCATTTGCTGGGTCCCCCACAGCAGTCAGTGAGGCCGCCTTCAGGGCTATTGACGAAGCTTCTAGACACATCAACATGGAATTGCATACTGGTGTTCATCCGCGCATAGGGGCGGCTGACGTGGTTCCCTTTGTTCCTTTGTCTGAGGCTACTCTCCAAGACTGTGCCGACGTGGCATATGAGTTGGGCAAACGCGTAGGGCAGGAATTAAATATTCCAGTTTACCTTTACGAGGCAGCGGCTCTCCGACCGGAGCGAAAACGACTTGAGAATATTCGGCGCGGTGGTTATGAAAAATTACGTGACACAATTGCGATTGACCCGGCTCTTGAACCGGACTTTGGACCAAGTGCGGTGGGGGCGGCGGGTGCAACAATAATCGGTGCACGCAACCCGCTAATTGCGTTTAATATCTATTTATCAACTGGTGACATCAAAATTGCACAGTCAATTGCCCGTACTATTCGCCAATCCTCAGGTGGACTGCCATTCGTAAAGGCATTGGGGTTTTTGGTTCAAGATCGCGCTCAAGTTTCCATTAACCTAACTGACTTTACCCAAACATCGCTGCCAACTGTAATTGAAGCAGTGCGTAGCGAAGCATACAAACGCGGTGTTGAAATTCAACAAACAGAATTAATCGGACTAATTCCGCAGGCTGCACTTATTGAGGTTGCTCGCTGGTATTTGCAGCTAGAATTCTTACAAGCATCCCAAATCCTCGAAACCCAGATTGCAAACTCACTTGCCTAGTGTCGTTCATCTCTTTATTTGGGGCAGGGTGTATAAAGCATCAGGATTACTCAAACTCGATGTATCCCCGATTTGCTCCAATAAGTAATGCTGCCTTATCAGCCGGCGAATTATTTTTCCCGTTCGCGTTTTGGGTAAATCTGCTACCAAATATACCTTTGCCGGTTCATAGGGTTTCCCCAATGCCTTAACAACCCGTTGACTGATTTCACTTATTGTAAGTACTGAGTCTGCTTTTGGTACAGCAAAGATGACAATCTGTTCCCCTTTTATCGCATGCGGCACGCCGATTGCCGCCACCTCAACTATGTCCGTCATTTGGTTAACAACATCTTCAATTTCACCAGGCCCAGTTCGTCTCCCCGCGATCTTTAGAACATCATCCCCTCGTCCCTGATGAAACCAGCAACCATCCTCATCCATCAGAACAATATCTCCGTGCCACCAGAAGTCAGTCCCATGCGGAAAATAAGTTTGAAGGTATCTGGAAGTATCTTCTTTCCAAAATCCGCGTGTCTGTGCCGGTTGTGGCAGCTGGAAGCCCAAATATCCCGGACTCCCTACGGGAACTGGTGTTCCATTTTCATCAACTACAATCGGTTTGATCCCCGGCGTAATGCCTAACGCCGTTGGCTTCAACGGCTTCATAAAACTCGTGCACAGTATTTCCGCGAATAACTCCGTACCGCCGCTCACATTGATGATTGGAACTTCATTGTCTCGCCAACCGAAGTACCACATCCATGTATCAATGTCTATTGGCTCCCCCGTATGGGTCAGAAAGCGAAGTGATTTCAAGTCAAACTGTTTTGGGGCGTCTTTTGCCACCGATTTGAAAATACGGAGCGCTGTAGCAGGTGCGCCGAATACACTGATCTTATGTTTTTCGATGAGTTCGAACATTCGTTGGGGATTAGGATAGGTTGGTGAACCTTCGTAGAGTAATAATGCTGCCCCGACAGAAAACGCACGCAGCATAGGTGCTTGGCCCATCATCCATCCAAAGTCAGTAATCTGGTGAATCACATCGCCGGGTCGTAGATCATAATTGAATACGCCGAACTCGGCCGATTTCACCGCCACACCGCCGTGTACTTGTACAATCCCTTTCGCTTTGCCACTAGTTCCAGATGAATAACTCACCATACAAACATCTTCGGCATCCATATGAACAGTGTCGAAAATTGTAGATTGGCGAGCAACAAACTCTCCCCATCTGTAATCACGTCCGGCCATCAATGTACATTTGCCTGTGCGCTCGGCAACCAGCACCAACTTCACGCTTGGAACAGTAAACAAAGCCTCATCGAGAGTTTCTTTTAGGTGTTGTACCTTGCCATTCCGGTGGAATCCGTCAGCTGTGATAACTGCTTTCGCTTCTACATCAATAAGGCGCAGTGCGATAGCTTTTGCCCCAAAACCTGAAAAGAGGGGAACGACAACAGCCCCTATCTTATAGATACCGAAAACAGCTGCAACCGTTTCTGGAAGCAGTGGCATAAATATCCCAACCCGGTCTCCTCGTTCAATACCCGCAGTTTGTAACGCATTGGCGACTTGGTTCGCCTCAGCCTGAAGCTCGCCAAAACTTAAGCGCCGTGCTTCTGCGTTTTCACCTTCCCATATGATGGCGGTCGCTGACGCCGTTGCAGGATTGTGCGCCCATTTGTCGAGCGCATTATGCGCAATATTAATTTGCCCGCCCACAAACCATTTTGGAAATGGTAATCCTGCCGAACGATCAACCGTCTGAGAATACGGATAATAGAACTCAATGCCTGCGAATTGGATAAATGAATCCCAGAACCAACTGATGTCGTCTTCAGACCGGCGCAGAAAATCATCGTAATTCAAAATGCGGTATTGGTTCATGAACCGTTGTACTGCACTGTTTTCTGTAATCGTTTTTGTGGGTGTCCAAGCGATAGGTAGCTTTTGCATTCTATATTTATGTCATTCGTTTACATATTGTTTGACATTTATGTTTCGTCTGCTCGAATACATGCCACAGGGTGCCTGCCGTTTTTCACGTCAAGTTGTGGATCAACATCGCGACACTGATCAATTGCTGCTGGACAGCGGGGATGAAAACGGCATCCTGAAGGTATATCAACTGGATTGGGGATTTCGCCCTGTAAAATCACGCGTTTTTGTTTACGATCCTGCTTTGTGGTAGGAATAACAGATATGAGTGCGCGGGTATAAGGGTGTATTGGGTCTTTCAGTACCTCGCTTGTCTTGCCGATCTCGACAATTCGCCCCAAATACATCACCGCAATCCGATCTGTAAAGAAACCTGCCGTTGCCAAATCATGGGTAATGTAGAGGATGCTGATCCCATGCTCGTCCCGCAGTTGGCGTAGTAGATTTAGGATTTCCGCACGTATTGACACATCAAGCATACTTACAGGCTCGTCAGCTACCAATAGCTTGGGTTGCAATACCAATGCACCGGCGATCACTACTCGCTGCCGCTGCCCTCCTGACAATTCACCCGGATAGCGCTTAAGATAATTTTCCGGCGGTTTCAGTCCTGCCTGCAGCAATGCTATTTTTACCCGCTCGGTTTTTTCCTCTTTGGTGCGAACGATGTGATGGACCTCTAGCGGCTCAGCGACAATTTCATAAACAGTTTGTCTCGGATTCAAAGCTTCATAAGGATCTTGAAATATCATTTGTACCTGTCGCCGCAGCTTCATCCGGTCTCGGCTGCGAACCATTTGGTTTACATCCTGTCCATCAAACATGATGTGACCTTCCGTTGGGTTTATTAGCCCCAGTACGCTCAACGCCGTCGTCGATTTTCCCGAACCTGACTCGCCTACCACCCCCAGTATTTCCCCTCGCTCAAGCCGGAAGCTAATTCCGTCGAGCGCATGGACAAACGAAGAACCCTGTTGCCGGAGAAACTGTCGAAGCCCACCCGAAATTGGATAGAGCTTTCGCACGTTGGAAACCTCCAACACGGGGGAAGGGGTATCAATTTGCATAATTGCCCTCCTCTGGATGATGGCAGGCTGCGAAGTGATCGGCGCGCAGTTCACTTATGCTTGGTGATACGGTGTTGCATAGTGCAGATTTTCGTGCGCAGCGCGGCTCAAATCGGCAGCCCTGCGGCAAATCGTGCAGGGCAGGCGGGTGTCCCGGTATCGAGGCTAATGTTGAATTGAGATTGTCTATATCGGGGAACGCTTGTAACAATCGTCTGGTATAGGGATGTAACGGGTGGCTAAAAACATCTGCTACCGTCCCATATTCAGCAGTCTTGCCTCCATACATCACCAAAACCTCATCACACACTTCTGCCACTACCCCCAGATCGTGTGTAACGATAATAACCGCTAGTCCGAGTTCCTTTTGTAGCGACTGCAAAATTTCAAGTATCTGTGCTTGAACCATCACATCAAGGGCAGTGGTAGGCTCGTCCGCAATCAGAATATCAGGTTTGCACGCCAGTGCCATAGCGATCATCACTCTTTGTCGCATCCCGCCGCTGAATTGGTGTGGATACTGCTGCGCGCGTTCTGGCTGAATTCCGACGATTTCCATCAGTTCCCCTGCGCGCTGAGACGCGTCTTTCCACGATCTTTGCTCATGCCGCACCATTGCCTCTGCGATCTGATGCCCAACTTTTTGAACAGGATTCAGAGCATTCATAGCGCCTTGGAACACAATGCCAATTCGCTGCCAACGGTACTGCCGCATCTGGTTTTCGCTCAGTTGCAATAAATCAACCCCATTACACAATATTTGCCCGGATACGATACGGCCCTCCCGGGGCAGGAGGCGCATCAGTGCCAACATGGTGGTAGTTTTTCCACATCCCGATTCGCCCACCAGCGCCAGCGACCGTCCTTGCTTCACTTCGAAGCTTACATCTTCTACTGCCTTTAGGGGCTGACGCTTTGACACGTAGTCAATAGACAAATGGCGCACTTCGAGGGCTATTGTCATTTGATGTCCTGTATAGGTTGCGGTGCTGATGATGGAGGCTGTGCAGGTTGTGGAACTGGCAAAATCAATGACACCATGCGCCGTGCGTCAAATAAGTGATGCGACCGTGTGCGGGGGTTTACGGTTTCCTCTAGGCTGTTACCAATGAGAATGAGGGATAATGTCACCCATAGAATAGCGAAACCGGGAGGCAGCAGGAACCACCACGCTTGTCGGCTAACGGCCCCGCGATCCATAGCAAAATTCAGCATACTTCCCCAGCTAATCAGGTTTGGATCACCTAAGCCGAGAAAACTCAGGGATGACTCAGCCAGAATCGATGCCGAAATGTCAAGTACTGATTGCGCTACTATTAGTGGTAGTACCTGCGGCAAAATATGGCGCAAAATGATTCGTTGATTACTCGCTCCGATTGAGCGCGCTCGCAATATGTACTGGCGCTCCTTGATGGACAATGTTTGTGAACGTACGAGCCGTGCCGTGTATGTCCATCCCAACAGTCCAATCACCAATATAATATTGAACAGGCCTCGGCCCCAGACTGCAATAATTACCAGCATCAACGGGAGGTCGGGTACGACCATCAGGAAGTCAACCAACCTCATCAACAGGTTGCCCACCCGTCCACCATAGTATCCCGCCACCAAACCCACCGTTGTTCCAATCCCCATTGAAACCAGTGAAGCCGCGAACCCAACGACGAGCGAGACCCGCGCGCCATAGATAAGTTGGCTCCAGATGTCCTTGCCCGCGTCATCTCGTCCCAACAAATGCACATTGTCCGGCGGGGCAAATAAATCACTTGGGTCTACCCGGATACGTGCGTAAGGGTCGAAAGGCGCTAGGGATGGCCCAAATATGGCTGCAACTAATACAATTCCTAACATAAACGTGCCGATAATAGCCGCTGGCCGAGTCAGAAATTCTTTCAATGCCGTTATCATATCTGGTCTAACTAGCCTTTATGCGTGGGTCAAGCACACTGTACAAAATATCCGTTATCAGATTTGCCAGTATCACACTCACTGCCAGCAACAAGAATGCGCCCTGCAAAACCGGGTAATCTTGTTTGGCTACCGAGTCAAATACTAACCGCCCTATACCCGGCCACGAAAAAACGGTTTCCACCTGAATTGCCCCGCCAACTACATAACTTAGATTCAGGGCAATGATGGTAATCATCGGCAACATGGCATTTTTTAGAGCATGGTCACGCAAAATTTGAACTGTGGTTAGTCCTTTTGCCTTGGCGGTTAGTATATAGTCTTCCGCAAGTACCTCCGCCACACTGCTACGCATGATGAGCATGTACGCGCTGGCGCTGCCCACCGCTAATGTAATGGTTGGCAAAATAAGATGCCGGCCTACGTCCAGCCAATAGGTGAGTGTGCCTTCCTTTGCCAGTCCCGGTTCGACCATCCCGCTTGTGGGTAAAAATCCTCTTGCGAGGACTAATAGAATGATACCTAGGAAGAAGGTTGGCAGGGCCCATGTGGTCAGCCCAATGAGTAACGCTGCAGCGTCTGCCCACGTTCCGCGCCGCCATGCTGCTACCATGCCTACTGCCATGCCGATTAGGATTGCGAAAAACTCACCGGTGAAAACCAGCAAAACTGTACGCCCCACTCGTTCCGAAAGAATTTTGTTTACACTGTTTCGTTGAGCAAATGAAACGCCAAGGTTGCCTTGTACGAGATTGCTTATATATGCCCCAAATTGACTGTCGAAGATACCGGCCAAATCGCCGGCTTGCAGTCGCTCCGAATTAATCCAGACCGGCTTATCCAGTCCAAATTGGACGCGAATAGTTTCTTGAACCTGCTTGGTCAAGCGGGGATTTCGAAACAGTAATTTTACGGGATCGCCCGGCAATATTCGGAAAAGAAAAAAGTTAAATACCACCACAATGCTCAACGTAATGATGGCAAATAGCACTTTCTTCAGCAAGTAATCAAAACGAATCACAATTGCCTGTGCTTATCCCTTGTCACGATAGATCACTCTTATGATGCCGATTTAGTACAAAGGCCCACTAACCGATTTTCTTGAACCCGTAGAAAAGTGCCCATTTCAATGTCGCGATTGGATTTCTGGGGTCGAATTCGTAGCGATCCTTGCGGTATGCACTTATCGCTTCTTCATAGGCAAGCATCAACCACGGACGTTCTGTCGCTACGATTTCCTGTATTTTCCAAATGTCCTGCTCCCTTTCCTCAAGTGTCGGAGCAGTGGCTTGTTCTTCGACCAGTTTATCATACTCGGGGTCACAATACCCCGAATCATTCCAGCCCCCATCTTGGGTTTCTGCACACGTAAAGACAGTTGTCAAAAAGTGCGGATCTGCATCCACATACCATTCCCAATGAATCAGGTCATAATCGAAGTCCACTTGACGCGCGATAAGGGAATCCGTTGACTCAACCAATGGCTGAGCAGAAATACCAATCTGCGCCAGACCATCAGAAATAATTTGGATGATGCGGAAGTTATAGGCTGTTGTGTCATCCGTCATCAATCGGTATTCCATCGGATTTCCGTCTTTGTCCTCACGGATACCGTCACCATTACTATCCTTATACCCAGCCTCGTCTAACAGGCGGTTCGCTTCAGTAATGTCATATGGAATCTCACCAATATCTGTATTATGAAAGCCCCCCATGGCCGGAGGTATTAGCGCGTTACCCACTTGTCCATAGCCCGCATATGCAACTGTAATGATTTGTTCGCGGTCAATAGACAGATCTATTGCTTTGCGCACAACAGGATCACGCAGGCTTGCTGGCGCAGTTCCATCAGGTGTCCAATTTACCGAAAGCTCACTAAATTGATACGCTTGCCCTGAATCAATCTTTATGTTGGGGTCTGCTTCTAAGGCGGCAATTCCTGAGTAGGGGAGGGACCCCGCCGTGACGAGATCAATTTCGCCACTCAATAACGCCTGTATGAGCGCATCATCGTTTGCGAATTGGCGATAAATAATTTGGTCAATTGGAGGGCGTCCCCGCCAATAATTTTCATTGGCCTGCAAAATCATATATTCGTCCGGTTGATATTCTGTCATACGGTACGGCCCGGCCCCGATTGTGACGGACGGATCGTCATAAGACATGATTCCCTCTGCCGATAACTCTTGCCATACATGGGGTGGCATGATGTAAACATACAGTAACTTTGCGCTAATCATATTATTTACTGGCTGGGATAACGTAATTTGCAGCGTCGTAGCATCGATTGCGTCTGCTTTTATGACATTCGATAGATAGGTAATAATTGCAGGTAACTCATTCTCAAGTATCCAATTTATCGACCATGCTGCTTCAACAGCCGTACACGGAGTACCATCACTAAAGGTCACATTTGGACAATCTTAAATGTCCAAACAAGGCCATCATCCGAAACACTCCAACTCTCAGCCAGTCCCGGCTCGACATTTGCACCGTCTGTTGCCTCGATCAGTGTTTCGTAAAATAAGCCCTTCAAATTGTAGCTATATAGACTGGTTGTCGGGTTGAGCGTATCAATTATGTAGGTGGTTCCAATGGTTAATGTGGTCTTTGATTCTTGCGCGTGGATAATAACGAGATTCGTAAAAACGAGAATCAAAAAGGTGAGTAAATACAATGTAAACTGTCTTACTGATTTCATGGAAATTAATCACCTTGCTATTAACAAATTTCACCTAAATTGCGAATAGCGCGCGATATTAGACGTAATAGGGGAAATTTGCAAGTTATTCATAGCGTTATTGTCGATGCTAAGATGATTTTTCTGAAATTGTTAATTTGTAATGGGTCATTTGTTGACCAAACATACTTTTCCAGAATCTCTCAGTGGCTTTAAAGCAAACATTTGTCCAAAGTGTTCAGAAATCTCCGCAATTCTTCAGTAAGTTTTTTATCGGAATCTCTTGTCGGTTTTTATAAGGCATGTTATGCTTTGCCGAATTTGCTGCCCATTTCCTATGGGTACAAAAGCGGGTTGTAGCCGTTCTACAATTTTGTGGAGATAGAATATATGAAGACTAAACGTTTTGTTCTGTTTGCTTTGCTGATGGTGCTTGCGTTGGCGCTCAGCACTGCTTTGGTCAGCGCGCAAGATGCCAAAGTTATTAAGATCGCTTCGCAGAGTCCGCTTTCAGGTGGTCAGTCGCTTTCCGGAACCAACATGCGTAATGCAGTTGAACTGGCTATCGAACAGCTCTCTGGTCCTCTGACTGATATGGGCTTCAAGATTGAATATGTACCTTTCGACGATCAGGCCACACCGGATGTTGGTGTAGCCAATGCCCAAAATATGGTCAATGACCCTGCGATTTTGGTAGTTATCGGTCACTGGAACAGCGGTGTCGCTATTCCTTCCTCTGAAGTCTACAATGCTAATGACTTGGGCATGATATCACCAGCCAACACCAATCCCAATGTGACCTCTCGTGGTCTGTCAGTTGTGAACCGTGTTTGTGGACGTGATGATAATCAGGGTCCTGCAGGTGCCAAATTCTTGGCTTCATTGGGTACAGTCAAGAGCGTTTATGTTCTTCACGACAAGACCGCTTATGGACAAGGTATTGCCACCTTCTTCCAAAAGGAAGCTGAAGCTCAGGGTATGACCGTGCTAGGTTTCGAAGGCACCGAAGAAAAATCTAATTTTGACGGTATTCTTCAGCCTATTCTCGCACAGGCTCCCGATGCAATCTATTTCGGCGGAATCTATGACCAGACCGCTGTGTTCCTGAGCCAGGCACGCGCTGCTGGCTATGCCGGCGTTTTCATGGGCCCCGATGGTACTGATGCTACAGATTTCGCTCTTCTTGCCGGCGAAGCTGCGGTTGGGACCTATTACACTTCAGCGGCTGGCCCAGCTTCTGTTTATCCTGATGCAGCCAAGTTTATTGAAGACTATACCGCTAAATTTGGCGCAGCTCCTCAACCCTACGGTCCCGAATCATATGATGCGACTGCCATTGCACTGCATTCGATTGAAATTGCAGCTCAATTGGCTGGTGGCAACGTTCCAACTCGTGCTCAGGTAGCCTCGGTCATTCGTGCAACCCATGACTTCAAAGGCATTACCGGCAGTATAACTTTCGATGCTTATGGTGATCGTGCGACTGCTGGATATTATGTTCTTCAGGTCGGGAGTGCCGATCCTACCAAGTGGAGCGAAAATGCAGTACTGTCAACGACAGTAGTGCCTTCGCCCTATACCGCTCTAATGGAAAGCATGATGGGCAGCTAGGTCCGTCACTTGTCGTCGTAGCGGTGGTGCTGCATTCACTCAATGTAGCCCGCCGCTTTTTTTTAAGCATCATTTGGAGTGGTCTTATGGTTCCTGAGAATGTTAGCACTCATTGGGCATATCGCTTCATAGTTGTGCCAATTGGACAGATGTTAGTGTTTATTGTCGGCGCGGCACTTCTATTGACAATCTTATCTTACATTTTAGCGTTTCTTTTTCCCGAACCCCGTCCGAACATTGTTTTGGCCGATCAGGTGAGCCGCCAACTCCCCGGAATGATTATTAGTGGCGTGACCATTGGCTTCGTTTATGCCATGATTGCCCTTGGCTATACACTAGTCTACGGTGTACTTAAATTTATTAATTTCGCACACAGTGAAATATTCATGTTTGGTTCTGTCATCGGTTTTGAAGTCATGCGGCGAATAGATGATACAGGTGCTATTCAATCGTGGCCGCCTGTGCTACTAATAGTTGTGATCGTAGTGATTGCCATGTTGGGAAGCGGTATATTGGCTGTTGTGATAGAACAGGTCGCCTATCGCCCTTTGCGGGGTGCGCCCAGACTTGTCCCCCTGATTTCTGCTATCGGTATTTCATTTTTCCTTGCTGACTTTGCTCGCGCTTTCGAGGCAGTCACACGTAACTCTTTTAAGCTGACCTATCCAACCAACGATCTCGAATGGCTCCGCACGCCCATCACACTTGCCTTTGGTCAGACGAACGTGAACGTCCGGATTACACAGGTGATTGTAATCGTTGGCGCTGTTCTGATGTTGGTCGCTCTCAACTATTTCGTAAATGGCACCAAGTTAGGGCGTGGTATTCGCGCTGTATCACAAGATATGTCCACTGCTTCCCTCATGGGCATTAACGTCAATCGCATGATCTCGCTCACATTTTTCGTTGGTGGTGCTTTTGGTGGAGCGGCTGGCTCACTGTTTGGCCTCAATGTAGGGACAGTTGATCCATTTGTCGGTTTTATCCCCGGCCTCAAAGCATTTACTGCCGCAGTTTTGGGCGGCATCGGTAATGTAACAGGAGCGTTGTTGGGTGGCCTCACACTTGGGTTAATTGAATCATTTTTAAACGGGTTGTTAGTGTATTTCCCAGCGCTCGGCATTCGCTATACCGACATTATTGCCTTTATGGTCCTTATTTTGGTATTGATTTTCCGACCCAGCGGTATATTGGGTGAACGGGTTGATGAAAAGGTATAACCATGAATATTAGAAAACCTGTCGCCGTTATACTCTCTCGGATAACTGAATTACTACGAAATCCCTTTTATTCGGTGCCCCTGTTGCTACTTTACATTGTGATTGCCGACCGGGTACTCGTTACGCTTGATCGTCGCGATGTTTTGTTCCCGTTGTTCAGCACATTGGCCTTTCCGCCGCTTGTCCTTGTGCCCTTCATCGCGATGAGCCTGCGCGTAGATGGGCGATCAAGGCATTAATCATCCTTCTGCTTCTATTCGCCTTCGTTCCCGTACTTGGATTAATTGATAGCAGTTACCTTGAACTGACTATCCAAATATGCATCTTTGCAGGTTTGGCGCTGGGACTGAACATCGTTGTGGGTTTTGCAGGATTGCTTGATTTAGGCTACATCGCCTTTTTCGCTGTTGGTGCCTATTTGTGGGCAATGTTCACCGCTCCGGTGGAAACCTATTTTAAGATCAACAACATGCTCGTCCCCAGCAATTACTTTTTCTTGTTCATGATAATCGGCGTTGTGGTGGCAGCCGTTGTAGGCATTCTACTTGGTTTACCGGTACTCCGGTTGCGGGGTGACTACCTCGCCATCGTTACGCTGGGATTCGGCGAGATGATCCGTATTTTGGCGCAGAATTCCGATAGTGTTGGCTTCCCACCCATTAATTTCACTAATGGGTCGCAGGGCCTGAACAACGTCGCCCGTCCGCAAGTGCCTCAATTCTTCTACGACTTCGTTAATCAAGTTGCGCGTATTCACGAAGTCCCGGCGAATAACTTACAGCCAGTAACCCAGCAGTTGCTGTTTTACTTCATCGCGATTGCCGTGATTGTGATAATCCTCGTTATCGCCCGTAGCTTGGAAAATTCTCCGATAGGTCGCGCGTGGACAGCCATCCGTGAAGATGAAGTCGCGGCCATTGCGATGGGTGTTCCGCTCGTTCGCATGAAATTATTAGCGTTCGCGATGGGCGCATCATTTGCAGGCGCAATAGGCGTCATTTACGCCGCCAAGCAAACCTTTGTCAGTCCTGAAAGCTTTAGCTTGATTCAATCCATAAGTATTCTTGCAATGGTGATTGTTGGCGGTATTGGCAGCATTCGCGGCGTTCTGTTGGGCGCTTGCGTTGTTACCCTCTTGAACCTGCAAGTACTCAAAAACCTTTCGCTCCAGATCAATGCATGGCGTAACGCCGATGCAGTTTTACCCAATGCGGCCCTAATCGTTGTGGCAGTGATTGTTGCGGTATTGTTCTTACTGTGGGCGCGCACCAAACTGAGAAATTATATGCGGGCAAATCAACCTAATTTCCAGAGGTATCAGAGTTTGGCTGCTGCCACAATTATTGCGCTTATTGGAATTGGCATAGTGATTTTTGCCCTTCAAGCCGGTGATTTTCATATCCGGGATTGGCCAACCCAACTAGAACCTGCAAAGTACGAACGCCTAGTCTTCGGTTTGTTGCTTATCTTAATGATGATATTCCGCCCGGCAGGGCTGTTGCCGGAAGGTCGTCGCCAGTTAGAGATGACGCAAGCCAAACTAGAACGGCAGCGAGGTGAGAAACAATAATATGGCGGCAATACTACAGGTTGATAACCTTACGAAAACCTTTGGCGGCCTTACAGCCGTCAACGATGTCTCTATTGCCATTGAGAAGGGGAGTATCAGTGCCATTATTGGCCCCAACGGTGCTGGCAAAACCACTTTTTTTAACCTCTTGACGGGAATTTATAAACCGGATAAAGGAAATGTTTTGTTCGATGGCAAGTCGCTTGTGGGGTTACGCCCCGATCAGGTTAATGCTGCTGGCATGTCGCGCACCTTCCAGAGTATTCGCCTTTTCCCCGGTATGACCGTATTTGAAAACATCATGGTCGGGATGCATTCACGCCTTACTATCTCCCTGTTTCAAACATTGACGCGGTTAGGTGGATTTCGCGAACAAGAAGATCGCGTACAACAAAGAGCGTCAGACCTCTTGGAATTTGTTGGCCTTCATAATAAAGGGGATGAAGTCAGTCGAAACCTACCCTACGGCGACCAACGGCGCATTGAAATTGCCCGTGCTCTGGCTAGTGACCCCAAATTGATTCTGCTTGATGAGCCTACCGCTGGTATGAATCCAAACGAGTCAGTTGAGGCGATGGCTCTTTTCCGCCGTGTTCGTGACGATCTTGGTGTCACGGTTGTGCTTATCGAACACGACATGCGGGTCGTGATGGGTATCAGCGAAAGCATTTCAGTGTTGGACTATGGACAGAAAATTGCGGAAGGCACACCGGCTGAAATTCGGGCCAATCCGCGCGTAGTCGAAGCCTACTTGGGGCGTCAGGCCGCTGGCGAAACCAATGCTGTCGAGGAGAATCACCAATGACTGCAGTTCTCGAACTTGAAAACGTGCATACCTATTATGGTCACATCCATGCCCTAAAAGGAATAAATCTTACGGTTGATCAGGGCGAGATCGTTACCCTTGTTGGTTCGAATGGGGCAGGGAAAAGTACCTCGCTTCGGACCATCAGTGGTTTAGTGCGCGCACGCGAAGGTTTTGTTCGTCTTGATGGACGGGACATCACATCTCGCAAAGCCCATGAAATAACGGCGCTTGGCATCGGTCATGTCCCAGAAGGCCGCCGCATCTTCCCGCTCCTTACAGTTCGCGAAAACATCGAAATTGGCGCGTGGAATGTGAGTGATCGTGGGGTGATTGCTTCACGCATGGAGCAAATGTTTGCTCTTTTTCCGCGCCTCAAAGAACGTCTGGAGCAAAAGGGTGGCACGCTCTCTGGTGGTGAACAACAGATGCTGGCAATTGCCCGCGCTCTCATGTCCGCTCCTCGTGTTCTTCTCTTGGACGAACCCTCAATGGGCTTAGCGCCTGTCTTGGTAGAGGGAATTTTCGAAATCATTAAGCGTATCAATGCTGAAGGTACGACCATATTATTGGTCGAACAGAACGCTCTAATGGCGCTCGAAGTTGCGCATCGTGGCTATGTACTGCAAACGGGTTCGGTTCGGTTAAGTGATTCTGCCAGCGCCCTGATGAAGAATGAAGAAGTTCGCAAGGTTTATCTGGGCGAAAATTAACACGTCGCTTGTTTCTCATGCCGCTCAGGGGGCATCGCCTCCTGAGCACATATCCACGAATACCGCTTTGCACCCCATCATCCTCTGATCTGCGTTACACTTGATTTCAATCTGTCCTTTTGAGGAAGTCGCCATAATGAAACCTATGTCCTTTGACTTTCACTCCCGCCGTTCCATGGTTGTCGCGCGGCGCGGTATGGTTGCCACAAGCAACCCGCTTGCTTCACAGGCTGGCTTGGCGATTTTGCGTCAAGGTGGCAATGCTGCTGATGCTGCCATTGCTGCTGCTGCTGTCCTCAATGTTACCGAGCCCGCCTCGACGGGTATCGGCGGCGACTGCTTTGCACTTTATTTCGACGCCAAGACAAAGCGCATCACTGCCTTAAATGGCAGCGGGCGCGCCCCCGCCGCTCTCAATCTGGGTGACTTGGCCAAACAAGGTTACACATCCGTACCCGAACATAGCCCGCACGCCGTCACCGTACCGGGCGCAGTTGCCGGATGGCATGATTTGCTACAACGACACGGGAGCATGACCATGAAGGATGTCTTGGGAGATGCAATTCATTACGCATCTGAAGGTTATCCCGCTCATCCTGTATTTGCCGCCTCTTGGGGCGCGACAGAATCACTCTTGCGTCAAAGTTCTAATGCGGGCGACTACCTTCCTAATGGACATGCCCCCGGAGCAGGGCAGGTCGTTCAACTTCCTCAACTGGCGAATACCTTGCGCCAAATTGCTGAAGGAGGCCCTCAGGCTTTCTATACAGGACAAGTAGCAAATGCGATTGTCAGTACGCTGCAATCGCTCGGTGGTGTGATGTCGTTAGATGACCTCAAAAACCATACATCTACATGGGGGGATGCTATTTCAACTAACTATCGTGGCATTGATGTGTACGAACACCCCCCGAACGGTCAAGGATTAGCTGCACTCTTGGCGCTGAACATCGCCTCTGGATGGGAATTGGGTGGGTTGTCATGGGATTCGCCGGATCGGTTGCATCTTATGGTCGAAGCCATGCGCCTCGCGTTTGCCGATGCCCGTCACTATATCGCTGACATGGCAGTAACATCCGTTCCGGCCCCTGAATTGCTTGATCCGAATTATGCTGCCCGTCGTCGCCAGATGGTTTCGCCCAATCAGGCTATGCTGCCACCGTCCTATGGCATGCCTTTTGGAGGCTCAAACACAGTATACCTCACCGCTGTCGATGGACAGGGAAATGCTTGCTCCTTCATCAATAGTCTGTTTCATGGCTGGGGAAGCGGAATTGTGGCAGAAGGAACGGGGGTATTTCTCCAGAATCGAGGCTCTGGCTTCAGCCTCGACCCATCTCATCCCAATGCCCTCGCAGGTGGTAAGCGGCCTTACCATACCATCATCCCCGGCATAGCACTCAAAGATGGCGAACTATGGTGCACCTTCGGCGTAATGGGTGGTTTCATGCAGCCTCAAGGTCATTTTCAAGTCATCAGTGCCATGATCGACGATCAACTTAACCCGCAAGAGGCACTAAACCGCCCCCGCTTTTGCCTCGAAGAAGGAACGAGCAGCAGTGTTTTGGCGCTTGAGGAGGGCATTCCTGTTTCGGCGATGGCCCGCCTCGCCGAGCTAGGGCATCGGATTCGCCCTGTTTCAGGTCGCGGGCGTGGTGTTTTTGGAGATGGGCAAATCATTCGCCGTGACTCTGAAACGGATGTGCTGCTCGGCGGTAGTGACCCTCGTAAAGATGGCCTCGTCGCCGCATTCTGAAAGTTGAGGGAGTTAGGTTAGTTCATACATGCCCGAAGAAGTTAGCGCCCGCCGTCAACGTATCGTGGTTTGTCGGGGGCAGTACTGCAATCTGAGTCGCCGTGCGGACAAACTGCTAAAACGCCTTGAACCTCTGCTTGATGAAGCTAATGGCGATCAATATCCGCGGCCCATTAAGCTCGAAATTGCCAATTGTTTAAGTATGTGTGGGGCAGGGCCAAATATTATCGTTTATCCGGAAAACGCTGTCTACAATGGTGTGGACGACACGGTGCTTGATTCCCTAATTTGCCGTCATCTAAAAGGTGATATCCCTTAAATTCACGCCACCGTAGTTGAAATATTATGTGCTGCGTTTATTCTAAGTTTCTACGCAAACGGTTTTCCAACCTGCTGTCAACCTTCTCAACATTCGTCCTCCCTCAAAATGGTTTGTGCCAATCATCAAAAAGAGTGTCCAAATGTTCGGCCAAATGGTCACCCTGACAACACCATTTTGTGCTACCCTGTTTATGTTGACCCATTAGCGCAAATTTCATGAACGTGCATCTACAGTCATATATCTACTACGTGAGTCTACGTTTCAATCGCATTTGCATTTGTGTTTTACGACTTTACTCGGCATTCAGAACTCTAAACTCAGTGTTGTCGTACAGCGCTTCTCTCCCGTATCCCCGCCGAAATGGCACTGACTGTCAAATCGGCAGCAATGACCGGGCCAACTGCAGCACACGGCAGCCCCGAACCTGCTTCCCGTCTGCCAATGTCAGTTATGCAGCGGTTGCTCCCGTCTTCCCGCCTTTCATGTCGGCGGCAATTTCGCCATTTGCGCCATAAAATGCCACATCACAACCAACTGTGAATCGTTAATCAATGCTTAACTTCTTATGAAGTTACGAATCAAACCTCTAGTGAAGTCTTTTGTAGGGGAGGATTAGCGCGTCAGCGTGTATATCCTCCCGCATAAATCCCCTGAGTTTATTTTCGGATTTCCATTAGAATGTTGACTGGAGGCAAAACAGCATCATGCTTCTGTCCTTGGCGTCCGGGACATTGTGTTTATTCACAAAATATAAGCAATATTTGGCGCAGTTTTCGACAACCCCTTTGGGTCAATCGTTACATTGATGCACGCGGGTTTCCGCTGTGCAAACGCCCGCTCAAGAGCCGGTCGAATGCCTGCGGGTTCGCTAACAGTTTCTCCGTACCCACCCATAGCTTCCACGATCTTATCGTAGCGCGTTGGAGAAAGAGACGTTGCGATCACGCGGTCTTCACCCATCATTTGCTCTTGGATAACACGAATGTTCCCCCAACCCGCATCGTTTCCCACAATGCTCACAATTGGCAGGTTGAATCGCACCGCCGTGTCAAACTCGAAACCGTTCAAACCGAACGCCCCATCACCATTTATGATGAGTACTTTTTTCTCTGGGAATAGGTGTTGCGCTGCGATAGCAAATGGTATCCCAACCCCTAGGCACCCCAACGGGCCGGGATCCAGCCATTGGCCGGGTAGGGCAATGTCAATAACCCGTGCACAGGCTGTTACAATATCGCCACCATCGCCGATTACGATGGTATTCTCGTCAATGAATTGGTTCAGTTCGTTTCCAAACCGAAAATGGTTAATTGGTACGTCATCCAAATTCTTCCACGCATTCTGCTCGTTGTTTTTCTTGTCTTCAATCATTTGGATGTGATGTAACCACTCATCGTAGCGGATGCCTTGTAAACCTTCGCTCAACGCCTCTAGCACCAATCGTGCATCAGCTGTAAGCGCAACATCCGCCTCGCGGTTGCGGTTGAGTTCATGAGGATCATTCTCAATTTGAATCAGCTTTGCCTGAGGATTCCAGCCTTCTTGCCCATATTTTAGACGGAAATCAAGTGGTGTACCCAGCAGAACCACCACATCGGCTTCCCGCAGTGCGGCGCTTCTTGCGGACTTAAAGCAGTTGGAATGTGTCATTGGCAGCGTGCCTCGCCCCGCACCATTGGTGAAAACGGGAATTCCGGTTTGTTCAGTAAGTTCGAGAAGTCCCGCCTGAGCCTTGTCCCAATATACCTGCGTTCCCGCGATGATGACTGGCTTGCTCGCCTCGCGCAGAATCGCAAACATCTTGCTCACATCGCTCTCTTCTGGTGCTTTTGGCTCAATCGGTACCCGCCGCGCGATTTCTGGTGGCTCGATAGCATTGAAAAGAACATCAAATGGTATTTCAACAAAAACTGGGCCGGGTCTTCCACTCAGAGCAATCTCAAATGCTTCTTGCATCCGTCGTGGAATTTGCTCGGTCTCGGTGATGGTGAAGGCTGCTTTGGTTATGTCTTGGAACATCCCCAGTTGAGGCATTTCCTGTAATGCGCCCATGCCCTTCGTTTTCAACGGAGCTGCGCCACCGATTAGTATGAGTGGGCTTCGCGCTTCATAAGCATTCGCTACTGCCGTCACTGCATCGGTGACCCCCGGCCCGGCTGTCACCACGGCTACTCCCACGTTATGCGTCAAACGTGCGTGCGCATCTGCCGCGTGGGCTGCGGCTTGTTCGTGTCGGAAATCTATGACGGCAATATTGTTATTTTTACATCCGTCATAAATGCCCATAACATGCCCACCGCACAGCGTGTAAATGGTTGACACACCCTGTGCGGCCAAAGCACGGGCGACTAACTCACCACCTAGCGCATACATAGTTCGTGCCTCACTACTGTGAATTTACTTGCTGCTCTAGTGCTTGCATTCCCGCTCTAAGCGTTGCGACTATTTTATCTGTATCATAAACACATCCTGACCACGTTCCTCCGCTGGCTTCTTGGAGTGCCGCCCATAGGCGCGTATCATCCGGCAAATGAGGATGAGCCTGCAAGTCAGGGTGTACATCCCGCGTTTCCAGCAGCCTTTCAGCCTCATCCGGACTCAATTCCTGTCCCTTAGCTCCAACAAGTTGCAATATTCCAGTCAAATTTTGGCGATCAAGTTGAATTTCAATAACGTCCCCATCACGGAGTTTTCCGATTGGTCCCCCGGCTAGAGCTTCGGGGCCAATGTGGCCGATGCACGCTCCTGTTGAAAATCCCGAGAAGCGTCCATCCGTAATAAGCGCCACATGCTTGCCCCAATCAAGATACTTGAGCGCAGCAGTGATCTGAGCAGTCTCAACCATTCCTGTTCCGAGAGGGCCTGTTCCAATCAGCACCATAATATCTCCGGCTTCGATCCCACCGCTCTTAACGGCTTTGATCGCTGCCCGCTCTGACGTGAAGACTTTTGCTTTCCCTTTGTGATAATAACTTTGATCCTTCTCTAGAACACTGGGGTCAATTGCGGTAGCTTTGATGACAGCCCCCTGTGGAGCTATGTTTCCCGTTGGGAATATCACAGTGCTGGTCAGACCCTCTTGTCGTGCACGGTCTGCGTTCATTATCACTAGCTCAGGATCAATTTTGTCATTTTCAATTAATTGTGACCGAACCTGCTTTCGTCGTTTACTTTCCTCCCACGAATCGAGCACTGTTCCCAGTTTTTCTCCCGTCACCGTTACAACGTCGGTGTTAAGGAGTCCCATATGCCGTAGGTGGAGCATGACCTCTGGTACACCGCCAGCCATGAACACCTGCACGGTCGGAAAGAATCGTGGCCCGTTGGGCAGCGAGTCGACAAGACGCGGAGTACTGCGATTTATTCTATTCCAGTCCTCCACCGTAGGCGGACGAATGCCCGCTGCATGTGCAATGGCGGGTATATGTAACAATAAGTTGGTTGACCCACCGAATGCCGCATGAACGAGCATCGCGTTCTCCAGCGCCGCCGGAGTAATCACATCTCGCAATTGAATATTGCGCGCCTTAAGCTGAAGTAGTGCTAATGCGGAGCGATGTGCCATGTCATACCAGATAGGTTCTCCTGAAGGGCTCAACGCACTGTGCGGTAAGGTTAGCCCGAAACCTTCCGCAACCACCTGCGACGTTGCTGCCGTTCCCAAAAATTGGCAACCACCACCGCTCGAACCACATGCCTTACATCCCATTTCTTGGGCATACTCTAGTGTGATAACACCTTGGGCAAATCGCGAACCTATTGTCTGTATTTTCCCCGCGTCCTCGGCCCCTTCAGTTGGTAATGTGACGCCACCCGGTACGACGATGCCTGACATATCTCCACAGCCTGCCAGTGCAATCATAATAGCGGGCAATCCTTTGTCGCATGTACCAATGCCCATTACGCCGTCGCGGGTTGGCAGTGACCGGATTTGCCGTCTTAGTACCATGGCCGCATCGTTGCGATAGGGCAGGCTGTCCATCATGCCATCCGTACCTTGTGAACGTCCGTCACACGGGTCAGTACAGTAGGCGGCGAATGGTACTGCACCATGTTCCCGCAGAGTTTCAGCGGCCCTATGTACTAGTAGATGAACTTCCCAATGCCCGGTATGATAACCTAATGCAATAGGGGTTCCGTCCTGGGCGCGCAAGCCACCATGTGTACTCACGATGACATACTGGTCGTTATTGACTTCTTCCGGATTCCACCCCATTGCTGCATTTAGAGTGAGGCCAAAGAGATTGCCACTTGGTTCATTGAGAAGCATTTCTTCTGTGAGTGGAAGTTTGCCATTACGCGGGGTTCCAACTGTGTGGTTGTTGCCGATGTCGATACCAAATCCTAGAATGTCGTCAAGCGAAGAAGGCAAATGATTCGTCATTTTTCACCAGAATTACTTGTTCGAGTTTGAGGTCTGTATAATAACTGTTTGTCGAATAGGGAGCAATTATCTACATGGATGGTACACAGTTTGAGGGTAAAGTCGCGTTAGTGACTGGTGCAGGTGTTGGTATTGGTTTTGCAATTGCACGTCGACTGGCGCTGGAAGGCGCATCGGTAGTTCTTAATGATTTTGACCATTCCCTCGCTGAACAATCCGCGCAGTCTATCCGCGATTCTGGAGGACGTTGCTTTGCTTTCAGCGGAGATGTATCCGAAGTGGCTTTCGTGCAAGAAATGGTTAACTATGCCGTAAGCACTTACGGCAAACTTGATATCGCGGTTTGCAACGCAGGTTTGACCGTGTGGGGAGATTTTTTTGAATATACTGAGGAAATGTTTGAACGGGCAGTTTCCTTAAATCTTCGTGGAACTTATTTTCTCGCTCAAGCGGCTGCCAAACAGATGCGTACTACCGGCAGTGGAGGAAAAATATTGTTTGTGTCTTCAGTTACCGGACATCGGGCCATTCGCTATTTGTCAGTCTACAGTATGACGAAAGCCGCTTTGGAAATGCTCGCTCGTAACTTGGTTGTTGAGCTCTCGCCCTTTAACATCACAGTTAACTGTGTTGCGCCTGGAGCAACCGTGACGCCCCGCAATCTAACTGATGACCCAAATTATGAGGCGGTTTGGGCCTCACTTACACCTCTTGGCAAAGCAGGGCAGCCGGATGATGTGGCGGCTGCAGCAACCTTCTTGGTTTCCCAGTCTGCCGATCACGTAACGGGGCAAACATTAATTGTGGACGGCGGATGGAGTGCTATTAGCCCGGTACCTTCTCTGGATTTTGTGGAAAAGCCTGATAAATAGTATGTCAGGTTTTACGTGCCTTGGTCCTAAGCAACTGACAAGTTGCCTCTGCTAGTATGGCGGCGCCTATTGGAAATGACGCTTCATCAATGTCAAAAATTGGACTATGGTGTGGGCGATTGACATCATCATATTTCGCGCCAAGCCCAAACATAGTTCCGGGTGCCTTTTGTGCCATATAGCTGAAGTCTTCTGCAGCCATTCCCGGTTCTTCAGAGCGTAAGCCGCTGTCCCCCAACACTTCGCCAACGACATTACGAACCAAATCCGCTACAGCAGGATCGTTATACAATGCGGGGTAGCCTGCTTCAAATTCCAGTATGAAATCCCCACCCAATGAACGAGCCACACCAAATGCTTGTTCCAAATCTTTCCATAACTGTTGTCGAGTGTCTTCGTCATAGCTTCGAATTGTACCATTCATTTTCACAACATCAGGTATAACGTTATTGGCATCACCACCATGAATCGACCCTATTGAAATTACTGCTGGCCGAACTGGATTGATGCGCCGGGCGCGAATGCCATGAATGGCATTAATGACTTGTGCTGCAATAAATATAGGATCAATTCCATGATGTGGATATGCTCCGTGGCAGCCTTCGCCCTTTATTGTCGCCTGAAAAGAGTCCACTGCTGCTGCGTTTGGCCCCGAATTAACAATAACTTTTCCGGTAGGAAGATTGCTGTTAATGTGTAGCGCGATCACAGCGTCGAGTCCCTCAAGCGCACCGTCTTCAATCATTCTTACTGCGCCGCTCTTGTTTTCTGCATCCGACGCCTCTTCAGACGGTTGAAATAATAATCGTATTTCTCCAGCCGGACGGTCGTCCATCTCGTTCAAAAGTTTCGCTACGCCAAGGAGAATTGCGGTGTGAGCATCGTGTCCACATGCGTGCATTACGCCCGGATTCTGCGATTTATAAGGTACATCATTCGCTTCCTCAATCGGCAGGGCGTCCATATCACCTCGAATGCCAATGGCGGGCAATCCCTCTCCAATACGCGCGATGATTCCTGTCTTGCCTACACCAGTTTCTACCTCTATACCCATTTCATTCAATCTGTCAGCAACCATTCGTCCAGTACGAAACTCCTGAAAACTAAGCTCAGGATGCATGTGCAGGTCACGTCTCCATGAACGGAGGGTCTCCTGTATATTTTCAGCCTGCTTAAGCATGTATTTTGCCGCCATGAGTTATGCCTCCAGACCCGAGAAAGTGTTGGGAAAGCAATATTTGTCAAACCATTCGATCATATGTTTGAGATTGGCAACTCGATGTTCTGGTTCACCCGAACGTGTCATTTCATGCCCCTCACGTGGGAATCGTATCAACTTAACAGTTCCACCAGTTCTTCTAATGTATGTGAACATTTGCTCGGCTTCTGATATGGGAACACGGAAATCATTATCGCCATGTATGAGCAGCATTGGGGTCTTGATTTTGTGGGCGTGTGCTAGTGGCGATTGTTGCCATAGAAAATCAGGGTTCTCCCATGGTTCCACTCCAAACTCTGTTGGAATAAAACTGGCAATATCTGTTGTGCCCACAAACCCCAGATTGTATACACCACGTTGGGCAACAGCTGCGATGAAACGATCACTGTGAGCCGTTATCCATGTAGTCATATAGCCCCCGTAAGAGCCGCCTGTAATCGAAAGTCGAGTGCGATCCACAAACCCTTTCTCGATGAGACTATCCACTCCAGACATGATGTCAGACATAGCAACTTCGCCCCATTTGCCGTGTAAAGCCATTTGGAATGCTTCACCGTAGCCGTCAGCTCCGCGTGGATTACAATAGAAAACAACGTAGCCGCGCGCCGCATGAAATTGCCATTCATGCCACATGGATTTCGTACCAGGGCCCCACATAATGTGCGGCCCGCCATGAATATTTAGGATGAGCGGATATTGTTGCCCTTCCTCATAGCCAATCGGCAACACATACCAGCCTTGAATTTCAGAGCCGTCGGTCGTTTGCCAGTGTATATCATATGTGGTTTGCACGAATACTTTGTCTAGATATTTTCTGTTAAGCGCCGTCAGATATTTTACCTGTTTTTCACTCATCGTCGTCCAACAGAGCTCATTTGGGTTTTCTGGCGAACTTACCGTAAACGCAATACCTCCACGAGGGTGAGTATCAAAAGATTCGATGTGAACCGGCTCATCTATGAGTAGTTCCGGTTGATCAGCATCTAATGATATGCCATGAAGTTTGATACTACCTTCACTCGTAGCTGCAAAAACCAATCCGCTGCTGTCATACTTCCACTTGAATTCGGTCACATTTCGGTCGAGTTTGAGATTTAGGTCGCGAATATTGCCCCCATTAATCGACATTATTGCTAACCGGGTAATTCGCTCACTCAATTGTTCACGAGGATATCTACCAAATGCAATCCATTGCCCGTCTGGTGACACTATAGGGCCAAAACTGCTGTAGGAGTCATCTGTCAGTTGTTCGTGAGTTGAATCCGCCACGCGGATCCGGAAAATACTACTCCAGCGCCCTGGCTCATCCCTAGCTGGATCATCGATCCTCGCCGTCACAATGTATTGTCCATCCGGACTCCATTGCGGTGCATTGTGGTCTGCATCCACGTCAGTCAATCGCCGTGGTATAATTTTCCTATTCGTTGTGTTTTCAGTGATTGGGATGACATATATTTGCATACGGTGATCTTTGAGGAAATTCGTACCGGATATATATGGAATGTGCTCAATAACGCGGGGATCCCATCTCCTAGTTTCTTCCCATTCTTTTCGTTCTTTCCGTTGCTTGCCACTCAGTTTATCTTGGGGCGGATTATCTTCTTCAAGACTATCTTCTTTGGCGCGCCCTTGAGCATTCATGCCAGCCAAGTACACAATTTGAGTGCTGTCTGGTGACCAGACTGGACTACTAGCGCCGTTTGTCATGTTAGTTAACTTACGTGCTTCGCCCCCTGGCGCGCCAATTGGAAGCAGATATATTTTGTGTTATTTCGTCTCGCGATGACGTGAAAGCTAACCATTTATTATCAGGACCAGCGCGGTTGCATATCTTTGCCGCTCCGGTTAGTTGACGTGGAGTTCCCCCCAGTCGGAAGAAACGAGCCATATATTACGCTTGTACGAATTGTCTAGCTTGTCAATTGTTACTTGCACAAATGCAATCCAATTTCCATCGGGGCTAATACGCGGGTCCTCGACATAGACGATTTCATATAGATCTTCTGCGCTTATAGGACGTTTATTGTCTGACAAGGTTACCTCTTGGATCGAAATTCTTGTTAATTGACGAGAGAATTATAGCGCATGCGCGACTATGCAGCTGGACCACAATTTGAATTGTCTTTAATTGCTCGTGATCTGTTTTTTTGGACCACCACAATCTGCGGTAAAATAATCTATTGCTGATTGTTTGTAAGGAGAAATGGGCCAGTTATGGAAAGTGAGCAGTTTATCCGTCTCGGCTTTATGGGCTGCGGTGGCATGGCACGGCATCATATTAAAGCGATTCTTGAACAAGATAATAATACAAAAATAACCGCTGTCTGCGAACCTTCAAGCGACGCTTATTTGGCAACCGCAGCTATTTTCCGGGATGCGGGTTTGGATTTGCCCCCTAATCAACCGAATTGGCAAGATTTTGTTAATCAATACAATACTCAACTCGATGTAGTATTTATTGTTACTCCCCATGTTTATCATTATGAACAGGCCAAAGCTTGCCTTGAAGCTGGACTTGATGTCCTTTTAGAAAAGCCGATGGTCATGACCGCAAACGAGGCAAACGATCTTATCAATGTTCGAGACCGGACCGGTAAGTTGTTAGTCGTCGCTTTTCAAGGAAGTCTTTCACCACAAGTGAGGACAGCTGTAAGCATGTTGCGAACCGGTGAACTGGGTAATATTCATAATATCAATGCGATGGTATGGCAGAACTGGGATGAGCTTACGAAAAACACTTGGCGTCAACAGCCCGAACTGGCTGGAGGTGGATTCTTATTCGATACTGGCGCTCATATGCTCAATACGGTTGCTGACCTTGCTGGGGAAGATTTCGAAGAGGTGGTTGCGTGGGTTAAAAAACCATCAAAGCCCGGTGGATATAACAGCAGTGGTGATGGGGCGGCTAAAATCTGGTGCACTGGTGACGATGAACGCCTGTGGTGCCGCAATTCCATCATGCCATTCAGATATTCGGGTGTTTTGTAGTCGTGCCATTCTTCGAACTGGTATTTGGGGCGAACACCTTGAGATTCAACGGAGCGGACACAAACGATTGGCAAAGGTAAAAGCCTTTTACCCAGCCCATGTATGGGAGGTTTTTCTTAATGTGCGTGATGGTGGTATCGCCAATCCAAGTCCACCCGAAATCGGACTTCGGATGGCAAAATTGTGGGATGCCATACGGTCTTCTGCCGCACAAAATGGTATACCTGTTAAGTGTGTTTAATTTGACTATTCAACATTATTGAGGAGTTTCAACTTATGGCATCTATAAGAGTGACCGTTTGGAATGAGGGACGGCACGAAAAAAGTAATCCGAGAGCAAAAGAGATATATCCAAATGGAATGCATACGGTAATTGCGTCGGCTTTGCGAGAGCACGGAATGGTTGTGAGAACAGCCACGTTGGACGAGCCTGAGCATGGTCTTTCGACAGCTGTCCTTGATGATACTGACGTGTTAATTTGGTGGGGACATCTTGCGCACAACGAAGTTGATGACAAAATTGTGGAACGGGTACATCAGCTCGTGTTGGCGGGAATGGGATTAGTAGTTCTTCATTCAGGGCATTTTTCAAAGATTTTTAAGAAATTAATGGGTACGAGTTGCGATCTTAAGTGGCGAGAAGCTGAAGAGCGCGAACGTATATGGGTAATTGATCCTTCTCACCCAATTGCGGAAGGTCTGGGCGAATACATCGACATACCACATGAAGAGATGTATGGAGAGCATTTCGATATTCCTGCGCCAGACACATTAGTCTTTGTAAGCTGGTTCCAGGGTGGAGAAGTCTTCCGTAGTGGTTGCTGTTATCAACGAGGTAGGGGAAAGATATTCTATTTCCGGCCCGGTCACGAAACCTATCCCACATATCACATTCCAGATGTACAGCGGGTTATTGCCAATGCTGTTCGTTGGACAGCTTTGCCTGCTGGAGTGACTCTGAAATATGGTAATCGCCCAAATCCGCTCGAGACGATAAAGTAACGGGACTGAGAAGACAAAAATTAAGGCAATTTGTCTCTGTAATAGACAGATTGCCCTCATATTTAGTTGGGTAGGCGGCAAAAGAGGAGAAGCAGTGGATGTCAGAGTGATTGAACGCTTGAATGTTGATTGCCTATGTAGAATAGAGAAAACCAAGATGATAAAATCAGGCGTTGCTATCCTGCTATTGTTCGTACTAAGTGGTGTTTCTTCTGGTTTGGGCGCTCAGGACACCACAATACCCACCAAAGGTTCTCTGCCCACCAAGTGGTGGAATAACAGGGTATTTTATGAGATTTTCGTTCGCAGTTTCGAAGATAGTGATGGTGATGGCGTGGGCGACCTTCGAGGGGTTATCAATAAACTTGACTATTTGAACGATGGTGACCCTGAAACTGTTGATGATTTGGGGATAACTGGCATTTGGCTGATGCCAATTATGGAATCTCCCAGCTACCACGGGTACGATGTAACTGATTATATGACAGTAGAGGAAGATTACGGCACAAATGAGGATTTCAAAGCCCTAGTTGCGGAGGCTCATAAGCGTGGAATTGCGGTAATTGTGGATATGGTGCTGAATCACACTTCTTCACAACATCCGTGGTTTGTGGATGCCCAGATACCCAATTCAGTGCATGATACTTGGTACATTTGGAATGACACAGATCCGAAGCAAATAGGCCCGTGGGGCCAGCGTGTGGTATCCATTAGGCAACCGCTATTATTACGCAGTGTTTTGGGGATCAAATGCCAGACTTGAATTTACGTAATCCTGATGTGACGCAAGCAGCTTTTATGACATTGCAGATTTTTGGTTGGAAGACATGGGGGCCGACGGTTTCCGTATGGACGCTGTCAAATATTACGTTGAAGCCGACCGTATTCTTCAAAATTCTCCCGATAACTTTATTTGGCTCGAGTCATTGAATTCTCACCTTAAGACTGTCGCTCCGGACTCTTTTACAGTAGGTGAAGCATACGGAAGTACGTTCGAATCACGATTATACGTAAACAAGCAATCTGTGGATATTGCCTTCGATTTTGATTTGGCACGAGCATTCATTAACTCAGCAAATTCTGGTAACAATCAAGCGGTTATAGCTACCCAAGATTCTGTTTTGGGATACTACCCTTATGGTCAATACGGAGTGTTTTTGACTAACCATGATCAAAAGCGCGTGATGAACGAATTCGGAGAGAATATTGAACTGGCTAAGGTTGCGACATCCATGATGTTGACAAATCCGGGGGTACCGTTTTTATATTACGGTGAAGAAATTGGCATGATCGGCGACAAGCCGGATGAGTGTATCCGAATTCCAATGCAATGGGACTCGGTTACTCTCGAAGAGACTTTTACGTTGGGAAAGCATTGTGATAACAATACCAACCGTTTTAATGTGAAAGCCGAAGCTTCTGATCCACAGTCCCTTTTAAGTTACTATCGCGATCTCATATACCTCCGTAACAAACATAATGTGTTACAAACGGGTGAATTTCGCAAGGTGTTAAGCTCTTCTTCTGAGGTGTATAGTTTTGTACGCTTCGATTCTAATGAATTGTTGCTGGTTGTCATAAACTTATCTGCCGATGCCGTGAGTGATTATGCATTGTCCTTGGATCAAAGCCCTTATGCGAACGCTCGGTCTCACCAAATCCTCTTTGGTAACGGATCAGTGATGGATTTACAAATGAACATCTCTGGTGGATTTGAAAACTATGTTCCCTTTGTTACCTTACCTCCCCATAGTACCACGATTATCGCATTCAATTAGGTCTGGAACCCTCGGTCACTGCCTTGGATAATCACGGGGTAAGCCGATTAGCTGCTATGTAGGTCTAAAGTATCATTTGTAAGCGCGCTGGGGCTATGTCATCTATCCAGCTCTTTCTGCAAATCCATCAAGCTCAAATCTGGTGTCTTCTTGTTGGCGACTACTATTGAAAGTGGTGTAGTTGTGATTGCATTTTTATTCAAACCTACCAATACACCGTATTCGCCTCTTGCCATACATGCTGTTGCAGCAGCTCCGAAGCGCGTTGCCAGCAATCTATCGAACGCACTGGGGCGCCTCCGCGTTGCACATGTCCCAATGTTGTTGCCCTTAACTCGAATCCTAACGTGGCCCTATGTTCTTCAAAATACTTGATGAGAGCGTCAGCATTATATTCTGCTCCCTCTGCGACAACTATGATTCCATGTTGCTTGCCCCGTTTGTATGATGCATGAAGTTCGTGGGCGATATCTTCTGGTTTACAGGGTACTTCAGGTATAACAATAAATTCTGCCCCGCCCGCGATGCCCGCCATAAGGGCAAGATAGCCACAATCCCTGCCCATCACTTCGATCAAAAATGCTCGCTGATGCGAAGACGCCGTGACTTTAAGCCGATCAATTGCTTCGAGTGCGATATTGAGGGCAGTATCAACACCAATTGTTATCTCTGAGCCATATAAGTCATTGTCAATCGTTGAGGCAATTCCCACCACTGGATATCCCATTTCTGCGAGGGCATTGGCCCCAGTTTGAGAACCGTTCCCTCCAATGACTATCAGTCCTTCGATTTCGAGTTCGGCAAGATTTTCTAATGCCTTTTTGCGGCCCCTCTCCGTTTTGAACTCATGTGATCGGGCGCTACCTAAAATCGTTCCGCCTTGCTGAATGATGCCTCCGACATCGCGCTGCCCTAGTGGTATAATGCTCTTGTCCATCAGTCCCGAGTATCCATGTTGCACGCCAAACATTTCCCATCCCTTAGCTATTCCTGTGCGGACCACTGCCCGGATAGCGGCGTTCATTCCGGGCGCGTCGCCTCCACTAGTTAACACTGCAACACGTTTCATCAATTCCTCCAGTTAGCATCTTTCTTCATTGTGGTAACTATCTTACTCTGCATGTATTGACAAGACTAACTTCTCAAGGCAGGAAATGACGTCTAGTCTGTTAGCACATTATTTTCATCACCGTCTCGCTTTTAATGGAATTCAATTACTCCACGTGCCACTGTCCCGCTCAACATTTTTTCATAGGCTTCATTTATTTGTTCCAACTTGTAGGTTTCGCTAATCATATCATCAAGTTTGAGTTTTCCTGCCATGTATAGATCGAGTAACATGGGAAAATCTCGATTGGCATTGACTGTGCCGTAGTAGCTTCCGTTGATCACCTTTTCTTGGCGAGTGATGATTGCGCCAGGTAAATTTGTTCCTGTGCCCATTGGAGACAACCCTGCTAGAGTGAGTGTGCCACCTGGACGAATTGATGCAAAACTTATTTCCTGAAGGGAAGGAAGCCCTACTGCTTCAAATGCATGATCTGCACCGCGCCCATTCGTTAAGGATTTAATTTGCTCTATAACATTGCTTTCGGCGATTAACGTGTGGGTTGCTCCAAATCGGCGCGCAATAGTCATTTTGTCTGGATTAGTGTCAACAGCGATAATCATGCTGGCTCCACTCAGAACTGCCCTTGCAAAATACTTAGTCCAACTCCCACCGCACCCGAAAACAACCACACTTTCGCCCGGTTTAACTTTTGCTGTATATATCACCGCTCCCACGCCAGTCGCCACTGCACATCCGACCAATGCAGCTATCGAAAATGGAACATCTTTGCGTATCGGAACACAGCTTTCTTGCGGTACTACGGCATATTCCGCGAAGCTGGCAAGCCCGCAATAGTGATAAACTGTTTCGTTGTTCCAACGCAACCGTGTTGTGCCGTCGAGCATAGTGCCCGCCCAAATGGGTTCAACATAGGTCTCACATAAGTTAGGTTTGCCGCGCAAACAATAGAAACATTCCCCGCAGTCAGGGGCCCAATTCAGAGTTACATGGTCCCCTACCTTTACTCGCGTGACACCTTCCCCCACACAGTCCACGATGCCTGCGCCTTCATGACCGGGTACAACGGGCATTGGATGCTTTGTTGCTCCTGAGACTAAATGATAGTCACTGTGGCAGACTCCGCTTGCGGCAATTTTAACTAATACCTCGCCTTGCTTTGGATTCTGTAACTCAACCTCATCAATAATGAATGGCCTTTTGGGCTCAGTGAGCAGGGCAGCTTGAATTTTCATGGTAAATTTTCCTCATGTTCCCAAACCATTATTCGCTAGATTGTATCCTATAAATCTACAGGGTATCATAGCCAGGTTATTATTGAGTCTGGAGAGCTTTTATGCCGATCCCGCCCCTTACCAATATTCTGGAATTTGCACTTGATGCCGCTTGGCAGGCAGGCAAGATTACACTGGGCTATTTTCAAACCGAACTGGGAGTCGAGCGGAAGGGCGACAACTCGCCAGTCACAATCGCTGATCGTACGGTTGAGCAGTTGTTACGTGGTTTAATTCAACATTACTGGCCCGACTATGGGATAATCGGCGAAGAGTTTGGCACTTTGCCATCTAAGAACGGTCTAACTTGGACAGTAGACCCTATCGATGGTACCAAATCCTTTATATGCGGTGTTCCCATCTATGCTAACTTAATCGCTTTGACAGATGGAACACGACCTTTAGTAGGCGTAGCACACTTTCCTGCCCTCAATGAGACAATTTATGCCACACAAGGCGGTGGTAGCTTCTGGAATGGACGTCGTGCGCGGGTTTCGACAGTGAATGCGCTTAATGATGCCGTTCTGCTTGGAAGCGAAATGGCATTGAGTGAATATGCTGGCACCAAAGCCCGTGGTTGGTCGAAATTGGTAGAGTCCGCGTATATTCGTCGGACTTGGGGAGATGCTTATGGCTATTATTTGGTCGCTACTGGTCGCGCTGATATCATGGTTGATGCTAGGATGGCAATTTGGGATTGTGGACCACTCCAAGTAATTCTTGAAGAGGCAGGTGGGACATTTACTTCTTGGGAGGGCATTCCAACAATTTACGGCGGAGAGGCAATTGCAACCAACGGTAGATTATTTGATATCGTAATGGCGACTATTAAGCAGGATTAATTTCTTGCCAAATAGAGAAAATGACTAACGCAATCATCATGGTATTTTAAGAAGCCTAAAACAGCTTTGATTTCAATTGTGTAGCATTCAATTAGGGAAGAATTATATGAAAGCAAATATCGCGGTATTGCCGGGAGACGGTATCGGTCCTGAAGTAATAGCCGAGGCACTTAAGGTTTTGGAGAAGATTGGTAGCAAGTTTGGACACGACTTCGTTTTCAACGAGGCCGCCATGGGCGGCAATGCTATTGACAAATATGGTGACGCCTGTCCAGAAGAGACAATCAAGATTTGTGAACAGGCAGATGCTATCTTGCTTGGTGCAGTTGGTGGTCCACAATGGTCTGATCCCGCCGCGCAAGTTCGCCCTGAACAAGGTTTGCTTAAAGTACGCAAACATTTTGAGCTCTTTGCAAATCTTCGGCCGGTCAAGGCTTATCCTGCATTATCACAACATACACCGCTTCGGCCTGAATTTCTGACAAATGTAGATTTGTTGTTTGTTCGTGAGCTAACCGGCGGACTGTATTTCGGCCCTCGTTTGGAACAAGGCGATGGCGACCATGCCTACGATACCGAGCTGTATTCGGTAGCTGAAGTCGAGAGAGTTGCCCACGTTGCGTTTCGGGCTGCCCAGGCGCGTCGTAGCAAAGTAACTTCAGTTGACAAAGCTAACGTGATGGCAAGCAGTCGTCTATGGCGTCGTACTGTGAGCATAGTCCATGAGGACTATGCAGATATACAGCTTGACCATGTTCTGGCTGATGCTTGTACGATGTATCTTATGACCCGTCCAGCAAGTTTCGATGTCTTGCTTGCCAGCAACATGTTTGGCGATATTTTGAGTGATGAGGCGTCAATATTGGGCGGTTCACTTGGGATGTCTCCGTCTGCGTCTTTGGGGGCGGGTAATTACGGGCTTTATGAGCCCATCCATGGCTCTGCCCCTGATATTGCCGGACAGGGAAGGGCCAATCCAACTGGGACAATTCTTAGTGCTGCGATGATGCTGCGATATACTCTGGGATTAGAAGATGAGGCTATGGCAATCGAAGAGGCTGTTGAAGACACTATTGAAGAAGGGGGACGCACGGCCGACATTGCGCCGCCCGACGGTTCCTACATCAGCACAACTGAGTTTTCCCAGACGGTGTTGGCAAAGCTATAGTTAGTTGTCGTCTGCATTAGGTAGGCGGACATCCAATGGCAAGTGGTCTGTTATGTCAGTTCGATCAGTTGCAAGGGAGTCAGATTTTGAAGTCGTCGCAGTCTTTTGGCTTAGTTTGTGAAATGACAGTGCCGAAATCAAAAATGCTAACCGCCTACCACCTAACGACATTGTTTTCCACCCGCTTGCACGCAAGCCGCAAAATGCTAAGGCAACATAGTATTCATTCCAGCTATCTTTTGTGGCAAGACACTCATCCACAATTTCTCGAATACGGATAATAGTGTCGAGACTGAAGTGTTGGAATTCCTCAACATTGGGCGTTTCATAACGAGAATTAGGATCAAGAATGATTGCACTCATTGCTTGCAACAAGTTCCAGTTGGCAACTTTCTCGCCTATGCTTTCGCAAACATAACTAATTTCGAGAGACGCCCAATCAAAAAGTGTATGACCATCACGTGTTGACCCAAAGTCAATGAGCCACGGAGTATTATTGGGGCCAACAAGTATATTTCCTAAGTGCAAATCACCGTGAATTTTGCTCATTGAGCCGCTTACATACCAGTCTAGCCAGTCTTCATATGCGAAAAGGGGGTTTGGCAAGTCTTGTTCATTAATGCAAATCCAGTCACTATTGAAGTCAAAATCTGGTTCTAGCTCCCTCACGTGGTCCAGCATATGATCATGTCTAGTTTTCCATACACTACCCGCAATTCTTTCCACAACTTCGCCTCGGAAAAGTGACGAAGGCATATTATTGGTCCCGCGCACGTCAATCCGGTAGGCAGCTTTGTCCGCTTCACTACCGAATGCTATTGCAAGCCTTAATGTGTGATTCAGAGTGTCAATTCTTTGAATGGTGAAATTTTCGATAATAACATCACTTCCGAATTTTAGCGCTTTTATTCGATCTCTTAGCTTTGACCGATTGATAGGGCTTTTCAGAGTGATGGCTCCATCAACAACCTCGGAATCTAGTAGATAATCAAGCGTCAGGAGGGGGGGCAATGTCCAATCGTATTCTTTCCAGGCTTGGAAACGAAAAGGACGTTTGTGTTGCCACCAGGTTATTTTGAATCGCTCATAAAGTTCTTTGCGGAGAAAAGTTGCCAAATCATATTGACCACCTGATTGGATGTGAGTGCGCAGGTCAAGCGGAGTTCCTTCACTATTTGCTACGAGGGTATATTTAATTCCGGCTAATTCTGAAGCTTCAGGGGTCACTGGAAAATCTTCAAGACGCGCAGTCTGTAACGGGAGTGTGCCCTTGACATGGACTTCATATCGTTGAACCTCATCAAGTATTTTGTCCACCGAGTTAATTTTTACGACCACCGGCGCATCTTCGCGTTCATCGGCCTGTATTGGTGTGACGACTAAAACTATGGCGCCACTAAATCCCGTTAGTTGACGTTCAATGCGTATAGAATTGTGCGAGGAAAACATTCGGCGCAGTACAAATAGTTGGTCACTTTGCAATGAATCCTTTACAGAATTGTCTGCGATGATAACGGCTACTACGGGTGGTTGCGGATCTTGTTTCAAATCGTAACCGATGGCCGCAAGTGTCATTGCTCGCGTGTTTACACCCAGTCCATGCAAGACTCGAATTGGTAAACTGTCATCTTCCGTCAATATTGCAACTAACAGTTCACGCTCTGTGATTTCAGGTATCCCATTTTCGTCTGCAAGGTCTTTGGCGATGTCGAGAATAATTTCAACGCGAGGTGTATAAGGGAAGCCAGCCCAAAGTCGTTGGCTGATGCCTTTATCAGTTTTTCGTCGAATAGTATCTATTACGTAATCCGGTGTGAGACCGTAATCTTCAATTATACTTGATAGGATGCCACCGTGAATTTGAAGCATTGCAATAAAGAGATGTTCAACCCCTAAATAATAATGGCGCATTTGAATTGATTCCTGCCGGGCATTAATGAGAATATCTTTGGCACTGATAAGATTCATGGTCACTGTTTCACTGTTCTATTCGTATCCATGTGCGCCCAACACAGAAGAGCTGTCCTGGTTCAATAGGAATTGATCCTTTTACGAGTGCACGATCATTTGCATTTTCAATATAGGTCCCATTTGTGCTATTGCAGTCCTCTAACCACCATCGGTCGTTTTCCCATCTAATGATTGCATGATTGCGTGAAACGAATGTATCATTTCTCAAACAAATATCACTATCTTCAATTCTCCCTATAGTGATCTCCCATGTTTCTGGGTTCTCACTTAGTCTTCCGTCAGCATTTCCGGTGTCGAAGTTCAACCGTAGCCCATCCTCTACGCCGCTCATAATCATCAGTTCGATTTGCAAACTCACCTCACTTGGAACTTTGAAACTATCAAAATTATACTATTAATATTCTTGCCCGACTTTCTAACATGTGTTATCATAATTCATCAAATTCATTACTCTTATGAAGAGCGGTTGAGGGAACGGCCCTAAGACACCGCGGCAACCCCCAACAGCGGGAAGGTGCCAATTCCGTCAGTGAAAACTGGCAGATGAGAGTCATTAACTGATTATTGTATCAGGTTTGCACTCAAAGACTTCATGCCGAAGTCTTTTTTTTGCAGAAATCATTCTATTTAGTGCTATGTGCCAACACGTTTTGCGAAGTCAAAAAAGAACCGAGGGCGAATTATGTCATCTCGCGACGGCAAAAACAGGTCGAATAATATCGACAACGATTCAGTTAGGTCAGGCAGTAGTACACGTGCAGTTCACGGCGGTGCGAAAAGGCGCAAAGCTTTTAACTCGTTAAATACGCCTATTGTCCAAACTGCTACCTATACTTTTGGTGATACTGAAGAACTTGTAGCCTTCATGGAAGGCAAAACTTGGGGTGATGGACAAGACCGAGAAGAGTATGGTAGGTATGGAAATCCCACTATATCTGCTGTTGAACGTAAATTAGCGGTACTTGATTCAGGGGAAGATGCTGTGCTCTACGCATCTGGTATGTCTGCGGTAACTTCCTTGCTTCTATCAATCTTGCCATCAGGTGCCCACATTGTAATGACTGATGATTGTTATCGCCGGACGCGCCAGTTTTGCTTGACCTTTCTTAAACGATTTGGTATTGAGACAACTGTGGTAAAGATGGGCGATTACGATGCGATGGAAGATGCGATAATTCCTAAAAAGACCCGTTTTATCATAACGGAGAGCCCAACAAACCCATACCTGCGAATTGCTAATCTTGAGCGAATAGTGGAATTAGGTAAGAAGCATCGTGCTTTGACGATGATTGATAGTACATTTGCAACACCCATAAATCAGCGACCATTGAATGGGGAATTGATTTTGTTGTTCATAGTGCAACAAAGTATCTGTCCGGGCATAACGATTTGTTAGCGGGAGTTGTAATTGGGCGTGCAGACCGTATAAAGGCCCTACGCGAGGCGCGTGGTGTTTTAGGCGGCATTGTTGATCCACAAAATGCATATTTGCTAGACCGGGGAATTAAGACCTTGGGAGTAAGAGTGCAACAACAAAATAAGACTGCTCAAGCCGTAGCACAGATTCTTGAAGACCATCCGAAGATTGAGCGAGTTTGGTATCCGGGCCTAGAATCTCATCCTGATCACGAAATTGCGACCAAACAGATGACCGGGTATGGGGGGGTTGTGAGTTTCGAAGTGGCTGGTGATCTTAAATTTACCAGCCAATTTATTGACCGGCTCAAAATTCCGTACATTGCCCCCAGTTTGGGCGGAGTAGAAAGTCTCATTGAGCAGCCTGCATTGATGAGTTACTACGAAAAAACAACTGAAGAACGATTAGAGCTTGGTATCAAGGACAATCTAGTACGATTTGCAATAGGTATCGAAGATACGGATGATGTGATATACGATCTTCAGCAAGCGCTTGCTGGTCTTTGAAGGTGATTTGTCGTAGACCATAGCTCACCTTATTTCAATCGTTTTTAGGTCTTGCCTTCAAAATGTCACTTAATGACTTAATGTTGGCCTCAGATTGAAGTAAGTTGTTTCTATAGGTGGGTGAGATGTTCTTTAGTGTTCCTTGGTGGTAATTTATTATTGCGTCGGTGTCTTTTAGGACGTGACCAGTCAATACACCAACCACACGGTCATTCGATTTAATGATACCGGTTTGAACTAGTTTTTGTATTCCGGCCAATGAACAGGCAGATGCAGGTTCACAACCAATTCCGTTTTGATCGATGATGGCTTTTGCATCCATAATCTCTTGATCTGAAACTTGCTCTACAATCCCGTTTGTCCAGTTTAGAGTTCTAACTGCCTTCTTAAAATTGACTGGGTTACCTATTTTTATTGCGGTTGCAATAGTTTCCGCGTGAATCGGGTACATACTACGAAACTTATCTTGATAACTTCTGAAGAGCGGATTGGCCCCTTCAGCTTGAATAATTGCAATTCGCGGTACGCGGTCTATTATTCCGATTTCGCACAATTCATGAAGTGCCTTACCGAAAGCCGCGCTGTTTCCCAAATTGCCACCTGGAAACACAATCCAATCCGGTGCCTCCCAGCGAAGTTGATGAAGGGTTTCAATTATGATGCTCTTTTGACCCTCAAGTCTAAAGGGGTTGACAGAGTTAAGGACATATATTTGCAGCACATTGGCAATTTCTCGAACTAGTTCAAGATTGCGGTCGAAATCTGCATCGATTTGGACACAGGTTGCACCATAGGCAATAGCTTGAGCCAACTTTCCAGTTGCAATCTGTTTGTTTTGGAAGAAGACAATTCCTTCCATATCAGCATACGCCGCATAGGAAGCCAGTGAGGCAGATGTATTGCCGGTCGAGGCACACGCGACTCGCGTAATACCTAGCTGTTGTGCTTGGGTAATTCCACTAGTCATTCCCCTATCTTTAAATGAACCCGTAGGATTTTCCCCTTCGTGTTTTAGAAATAATTCTTTTACACCGATACTATTTGCAAGTTTAGGCGCTGCATACAAGTTAGTATTGCCTTCGGACTTGCTGACCACTAAATTACTAGCAATATCGGGATATATCATCTCTTTGTAGCGCCACACTCCACTATTGTAAGGCGCTAATTGCGTACCAAGTCGATTATCGAATAGCTCGGTTGAAATAGTTTTGCGAAGATATTCTGGGTCATGGAGAACATCCAGTAGCCCTCCACAGAAATCGCAATTGTAAATAATGCGGTCAATTGGGTATTGCTGACCACAATCCATACATTGTAGTATGCTCAACATAATCCATCACCGTTAGATGCATGTGGGAAGTAATTTAAGGATAGCAATTTATTATGATTAATACCAGAGCTGAGGCTTTTGCTCCTGCTACTATTGCTAATTTAGGTGTTGATTCGATATTTTGGGGATGTGTGTTGACGAGCCGGGTGACAGGGTCGTCGCTGAGGTTTGCGAGCAGCAAGGCGTTACAATCAAAAATATCGAAGGAGATGGGGGGCAGCTTACTCATGATCCTTCGAAAAACACAGCTGGGGTAGCCGCCAAAAGTGTTTTGGCGCTCTTAGGTGTTAGCCGGGGTGTCAATCTTACAATATACAAGAATCTCCCATTGGCAAGTGGATTGGGAAGTAGTGCGGCCAGTTCAGTGGCCGCTGCACTTGCGGTTAACGCGTTATTTGGAAGCCAACTAACCTGCGAAGAACTGCTACCTGCATGTCTAGATGGCGAAGCCGCCGTGAGTGGTCGCCATGCGGATAACGTTGGCCCTTGTTTGTTTGGAGGAATTACTCTTATTAGTGGGACTCATTCTCCGCATATTCACCGTTTGCCAATTCCAGTATCTCTTCATCTGGCCTTAATTACACCTAGTATTCTGGTTCCAACTGCGGTAGCTCGGTCGGTATTACCCTCGTTGATTCCCTTGTCAGCAATGGTTTCTCAAACTTCGGCCGTTGCTTGTTTGGTTGACGCAATTTATAGAAACGATATAGCAGCAATGGGCAGAGCAATGGAATGCGATAGTGTTATCGAGCCTGCTCGTGCTCATTTGATGCCTTTTCTCAACAACATGCGTGAATTGGCTCATCAATGTGGAGCCGCTGGGCTTGTCATAAGTGGCGCTGGTCCGACACTTTGCGCCGTCTGCAGTCAATTCGAAATAGCGGAAAGTGTGGGGCGGAAACTTGGCTTGGCGTATAAGAATGCGGGTATCGAAAGTGTTTCTCGATGTGCTCACTTGTCGGCCAACGGTGCAAGGGTGGTTTCCGTAAGCTGAGACTTAGATGTGTGTTGCCGTAGGCTCGTTGACAGATCAAAGTATGGTATGTATACTAAATTTAGATTGTTCTGAAAGTAACAAACGATCATTGGGTCGGGAATGGGTTAAAGACTGGCATGACCATTGAACAAGCGATGCAAAAAGTCGAAAATATTATGTTTGAGGTCGTGAACAGTGATGTCAAGACCTTATGTGAGGCCAGTCGCCATATTCTTGAAGCGGGGGGTAAGCGTATTCGCCCCCGCTTACTTTTGCTAACCTATGGGGCGTTGGGTGGAAGAGATTTTGAATATGTAGCTCCGGTCGCCGCAGCTATTGAGCTCGTTCATACCGCAAGTGTAGTACATGATGACATTAATGATCATGGCGTAGTTCGACGTGGTCGCCCATCTGTCAACGCAATCTGGGGACGCACCTTTGCTCTATTGACGGGTGATTTCCTATTTACTAAAGTTTACGAATTGATGGCTCCGTATAAAGACCTAAATATAGATTTGGCAGAGGCGACCGTCGCATTGGTAGAAGGAGAGACATTGCAAGCGGTCGCGGTAAAAGAAAAAGATTTTACTCGACAGGCTTATATCCAAATTATTTCACGCAAGACAGCAGCATTGTTTAGAGCATCGACTTCTATGGCTGCAAAATTGGCTAAGGCTCAACCTGGTATAGTGGAATCGCTTGGTACCTTTGGGTATAATATTGGTCTTGCATTCCAGATTATTGATGATGTTCTAGATCTTACCGCAACTACAGAGCAATTAGGGAAGACTTCGGGTATAGACTTAACGCAAGGACGCGGATATGCCACTGCTTATGCCGGAAATGGTCAAAGTAATGGCTCGCCACACGTAACTGATCTCATTATTGATGATCCGCTGCAAATGGTAAAGCAGAAGATACTGGCTGACGGTGCTGTATCCGAAGCACGTATTCAAGCTCAACAACTTATGCAGTTAGCGACTGAAACTATAAATGCGCTGCCCGATTCAGACTACAAGACAATGCTTGTTGAAGCGGCGCGCGATATTGTTTATAGAGATCGCTAACCGTTGAATATGCCAATTGTTTAGATCCAGTCACACAGGTGACTGGATGTTTTATTCCTAGTCGGGTCGAATACCTCGCGGCTTGCCGCGTCTGGAAGTATTGCTGAAGCCCAGCAGGCTGGCTAAGATAGCAAGGATGAGCAAACTTGTTCGCAAAAGACATAACGTATCGATCTTGCTATACCATATCGTCTGTCCCGCCAAATACAGAAGAATCATCTTCAATGAAGAAGTGGATCAGATTTTGAAAGCGGTGTGCCTGGATATTGCACAACGCAATGACATGGTATTTGTAGAAATTGGTACAGATCGGGATCATGTGCATTTTCTGGCTCAGTCGGTGCCAAGCTATAACCCAACTCGGATCGTGCAAATCATCAAGAGCCTGACCGCGCGTGAAATCTTTGCACGAGTTCCAGTGGTAAAGAAGCAACTGTGGGGCGGTGAATTCTGGAGAGATGGATACTATGTCAGTACAGTTGGACAACATGGTACAGAAACTACCATTCGTAGCTATGTTAAAAATCAAGGGCGTGAACACGAGTATACTCAACTGCATAGCCAACAACTACGTCTGTTCGACTGATTAGATACCTCGCAGCTTGCTGCGGGGTAATTCATTTGCGAAGAATTGACAGAGCAGAAAATTCTGTTGATGCGTGAGAGATTCGCATTGACGAAGTGAATAAGGATATATCATATCATGCTAAAAGTTGCTACCAAAAATGAGATACGTCGAATTGAAGCCAGCGCCAATGCTCAGGGTCTAAGTTATCAGCAGATGATGGAGAATGCAGGTAGGGCTGTTGGTAAACGTGTCATAGATATCCTTCACGGCAAAGAAAATGCTAAAGTCACGGTGATTGTTGGATCTGGAAGTAACGGTGGTGATGGTCTTGTCGCTGGAAGAATTATTGCTCAAGAAAGTGATGCCAGCGTAAGATTTTATCTGATGGGAACACGATCCGAGACTGACACTAATTACACGACTCTACGTGATGCTGGATTGGAATTGATAAATCTGATTGACGATAATGAAGGACAGCACCTACAGAGAGTTGTTGCTGACGCCGATGTTATTTTGGATGCCCTATTTGGTATAGGTGTACGATTACCTTTAGGAGAAGAGGCGATTTGGATACTCAAAACAATTGACGAAACTCTCAAAAATCGTATAAAGAATCAAATAGAACATCGCGATATCAGTATGGAACTAATTCCTTCTTTTGACAATTCACCGAAAACAAACAGATCATTTTACGTAATAGCTGTTGACACTCCAAGTGGTCTGAATTGCGATACCGGTGAAGTGTCTCCTTATACCTTGGTGGCTGATGAAACAATTACTTTTATCGCCGCAAAACCAGGACTTTTTGAATATCCTGCTGTTTCGCGTGTTGGGGTCCTACGTGTTGCCAGTCTTGAAATTCCTGACGATCTTCCGGAACTTCAGGAAATAAAACATGTGGTTTCACATCCAAAACTGATAAATGATTACTTACCAGTTCGTTCGCGTATTTCCAACAAAGGGAACTTTGGCAAGATCCTAGTTGTTGGTGGCTCATCATCTTACATTGGTGCTCTTGGTTTAAGCGCTATGGCAGCGTATCGAACAGGATGCGGCTTGGTTACCATAGCTTCTATAGAACCCGTAATTCGTTCTCTTAGTAGTCACCTATTTGAACCTACGTGGCAATCTCTATTTGAGTCTGACGGCTCAATTGGTTCTGATGTTGATTCTCAACTAATTGACCACCTATGTAATAGCGATTCGATATTATTGGGTCCTGGATTGGGAACCAAAAGTCCGGCAAAAAATTTTTTATTGAATACACTTTCCAAGCTTGGTGAAAATTCGCCATTAATATTGGATGCAGATGCTCTTAATATTTTAAGTGAGTTTGAGAACTGGTGGTCTTTGCTGCCGCGAAACACCATTTTAACGCCGCATCCGGGTGAGATGGCACGACTGGCAAAAACTAGCGTAAAGGAGGTGCTCAATCAACGCTGGCAAATAGCAAAAGCTAAGTCGAAAGAATGGAATGTTATATTGGTTTTAAAGGGTGCAAATACTTTAATAGCGAATCCACAAGGTTCCGTGGTGGCAATTCCTTTCGCAACTGATGCATTGGCTACTGCTGGTACTGGCGACGTACTAGCCGGCCTTATCGCGGGCTTTGTAGGTCAGGGCTTGGCTCCTGAAATTGCAGCACAAGTTGGCGCTTACCTTCATGGTCTGGCAGGTATCTTTGCAGTGGCTAATATGGGAAATTCCCGAAGTGTCCTAGCAGGAGATGTGTTGAACGCTGTGCCTCAAGCGCTCACGAAAATTGAAAATGCGTTATAGAGGGGGTTGTGATGGTCACATAACGCGCAGGCTCACCACCAAAATCAAAGGGTACGCTAATTTTGGCGCTCGTCGACTTCCGGTTTTGCTTTTTGGTTTGGTTGCATGGCACGTCGGATGCCACCTACATCTCTGATTATTGAGCGTAGACCCGCCACAAATGCCCCTGTCTGTACTATAGGTTCTTTTACATTGTTGCCTACAAATTCAGCAGTGACTTTCGCGGTTTTGATCGTCTGCTGTGCATTGAAGATAACTGGAGACACTTCTTTTTTGACCATATTCACAATACGGCTGATCTGTACAATTAATATTCCTAACCCAGTAATAATAATTATCCCCTCTAGTATTATTAGAATGAACAATATGTTTCGGAGGTACGCGATGCGGAGAGCTGTTACTTCAAGTAAGTCGGAGAATGAAAGTAGTAGCCCGATTATAAAAGGTATGAATATGATGGCACCCAGTATTACCCCACTCAAAAGTATTATTCGCTGCAAACTTTGCCGTGATTTGGCAGATCCAAGTTTTTGTTCTGGTAGGCTGTCTTCAAAGCTCATGCATGTGGCCTTTTACGATTGGAACGGCGGGTTAGTAAATAAGCTAAAACAAGAGCAATGAGTGCTCCAAATGATGAACTGACGATGTGAAGCGCCCCAACATTAAATAAGTTAATCTCAAATATTGCACCAATGATTTGACCTAGTGCGAATCCGATCCAGCCTACCAGCAAGAATAATGCTAGTCGTCGAATATTCCCACCTATTACTAGATGAAATGTTGTTCCCCATAGCGTCGCTATGATAAATCCAAGTATTAGAGCTGGGGAGAACATCTGTTTGTCATTCTATTAATCATTTCTGGATGATTACTGGTTTTCTGCCGCCTAATTACGGATGATAGTTCGATAATTCTACAGTTATGGTAGAATTGCTACCAGTCTAAACTGCAAAACGATTTGTAGTAAGACTTGGAGTCATCAAATTTCACTTGACCCAATGATCAAATAACTATGACAATTCTAGATCACCGTATTCTAATTCCCCAATCCCCTCATCTGATATGGGACTATATAAGCGATCTTACCCGAAACCCTTCTTGGCAAGAAGATTGCAGCGATGTATCTATTTTGACCACCCGTCGGAACGGAGCTGGTGTGCGATGGCGTTATTCGACGACGGACGGGGCCGAATATGTCATTGAGATCACAGCTTGGTATGATGGCTTGGGCTACGAATATACGTTTGTTGATGGTGCACCTTTCCGTGAGAGTAAGGGGCGCATCCGACTGCAAGAAATAGCTGAAGGAACCATAGTACAGTGGACTTTCAATTATGAAACGCGCGGAGTACTTGCCGGAGTGAGAAATACTATAAGTATTAGACGTAAATTTGAGACTGTCATGGTGACTAGTCTCAAAAATTTGTGGAAAGTAATTCAATCATCTTCGGCAGGGGAGCGACCACGTGAAGTGAAATCGCTAATGCGTGACGCACCTGACTACGAGGCGCGCACACAATACAAATCTCGACAGTCGTCGTTGCAGGAATCGGAGGGATTCGTTGAGAATGAGGTACATGTCCGGCAAATTCTGGCACAAGAGCCGCCTGTAACCGAAGAAGATACCCGTCCGCGAATTCCCATTTCATTGAGATACGAAAACGAACCACACGATGTGGCCATTGAAATTGGTAAGCAAAGTCAACTCAATGATGGTGATGATCTCGAGGTTTACCCAAATAAAGAAGCTGTACTGGGCAACGTGAAACCTTCTGACTTACCAATCAACGAGCTAGAAGAATTAATTTCTGTCGAAGAAAAGTTTGTATCAGAACGTGTTACACACATAGAAAATGATTCTGCACTTCCTGGCCATAATCCGTCGATTGTTGTTGCTGAGGATGAATCGAAACTAGATACAGCTGAAATTAGCGTATTCGATGTGTTTGGCTTGCCACGTCCGAGCCAAACACAACAAATCCAGCCAATTACAATCCCTGAGTCTTCTGATGAATTCGAAACGGCTTTTGCGCAAGATCCGTCAGCAAGAGCGCGGGGATTACGAATTGGCCTTAGGCTAAGAACGAGACAAAAACATATCTTGGTGCGTTTACCCAAGTAAACAAAACGCCCCCAAAAGGGCGTTAGTTGGGTGGCTAGTGGGACTTGAACCCATGACCTCCTGGGCCACAACCAGGCGCTCTAACCAACTGAGCTATAGCCACCGAGAATTAGATCCGAGTTTAGCATGCTCTATAGTTAGAGTCTAGTCCTTTTTTGAGGCTTTTATGACTAGGGCTTTACTACGGGGGCAGTCTTCTAAAGATATGATAATCTCAAACCCATATGAATCAAAGAATTTGTCCATAGAAATTTCTAAGTCCCCGCGTTGGCCAGTGATTTTGTATAACCACTCTATCCCTGACTCTAACAAACCGTTTCCTGTTAGCGTACCATTTAGAACCGCAATAAATCGACCTCTCCGCGCCAAAATTCGGTGAATTTCAATCATCGTACTTGGCTCGAAAATGAAGTTGGTTGGAAATGTGCAAATAATTGCATCGAATATTTGCGCCCGAAAAGGTAATTGTTGTGCTACTCCTCTCACTAGTCGGGCTCGATAACCATGCCTTTGTAACTTCTTAGTGTGATCTGAGCCATATAAGGGGACAAGTCATAACCGAAAGGATGATATCCTCTTTCGGTCAAAGCAAGTTGTAGGTTTCCTGTGCCAAATGCGAGTTCAAGTACATTTGCTGAAGAGGGAATGTCAAGATGCCTTAGGGCGGCATATTGCCAGCAACTCCACGCTCCTAGTGAAACCATCTGGCTGACTACGTCGTAAGTGAACGCAAGTTCATTATATAAAAGTCGAAAGCCAAATTGAACTAGCGCGGACCTCAAGTTACTGATTGTGCTCACGCAATGCCTTAATGATTACGTCTGGTACATCAGTTATAATTGCATCTACACCCATTTTGTAAAGCTCTACTGCGCGTTTGGGGTCATTTACTGTCCACGTGTTGATACGCCAATTGTGGCTATGTGCCCAGTTGACATATTCGGCGTCAATCAAGGCTTCAAAAGGATGGCAGGCTTCATGGGGAAGTATGTCCATGACTTCTGGGGAAAAAGTGTAATTTGGCGCACTTAGATACCCAATTGGCACGTCGGGCATGATATTGCGGAATCTTTTTAATGCGAGAGGATTGAACGAAGATATGATTACTTGCGAGCTTAGGCTATGTTTGACTATGCAATTTGCGACTGCTTGTTCAACTCCATCCGTTGTTTGGCTTTCTGACTTTATTTCCACATTTATGAATAGTTTTTTGCCAACTGCCTCAAATACTTCATCCAATGTAGGTATTCTGACTCCTGCGAAACGTTCTTCGAACTTTTTCCCAGCATCCAATTCCTTGATTTCATCCAATACCATGTCCTTAACATAGCCGGTTCCATCGGTGGTCGCATCAATGCTGAAGTCATGAAGCACAATAGGTATGCCATCTTTCGTAAGGTGAGTATCCAATTCAATTCCGTCAGCTCCTTGTTCATAAGCAAGTTCGAATGCCGGGATAGTATTCATGGGCGCGTACGCCTTTGCTCCACGGTGACCGAATACTAGCAAGCGTCCTTGATACAAGTTCTGTAGAGGTAGCATCTATGCACTCCCAGTTGTAAAATAATTGTGTTGCTGGTCAGGGGTTAGCGAGGTGCTATTAGAATCTCATTGTTCACGATTTTTACGATATAACTCGGTACAGCAACTAGGGCAGGGGCGGTCAATACTTTTCCAGATCTAATATCAAAGGTTGCCCCATGTCGTGGACACTCTATCGTACAGTTATCGAGTGTGCCCTCAGCCAAGGGGCCATCATCATGGGTACACACATCTTCTATTGCATAGTAAGCACCCGCTACATTAAAAATAACAACCCACTTTTCGCCATATTCCACAATTATCCGCTCACCAGGGGCGATTTCGTCAGCAGTCGCAACCGACAAAAACTCCAAAGATTTGACGTCTCTCATTCGTTATCCTCGAGATCTTCCAATGTTTTCCATGCATCCATACCCTCAATTGCAACAATGAGGGTTTTTAGGGACAACAAAGCACATTTTGTCCGATTAATGGTTAGGGGAATACCGATCATTTGAAATATGTCGTCTTTGTTAAGTTTTGCCACAACATCAATACGTTTGCCAATAATTTCATCGCCTAACATTGATGCTGATGCTTGACTAATGGCGCAACCTTCACCATCCCACGCTATATCCGTGATTATTCTGTTTTGGTCGATATTCATTGTGAGGCGAAGGCGGTCACCGCAAAGAGGATTGAGTTCTTCATGGTCAATGTTTGCTGGGTTCAATATTCCGTGATGATGGGGACTTCGCGCATGATCCAGAATGAGTTCACGATACATATCCATATTCACATACCTGTGCCAAAAATTTGTTTTGTGTGTTCAAGTGCCCTGACCAGCGCATCTATTTCAGCATGCGTATTATACAAGTAGAAACTTGCTCGGGCAGAAGCATTGATGCCAAGATGTTCATGAAGCGGCATCGCACAATGATGGCCAGCACGTAGCGCAATACCGTCAGAGTCTACGACTTGAGCAATATCGTGCGGATGAATTCCATCTATTGTAAATGCGACTACAGCACCTTTCATGTTCGCCTGCGGTCCATAAGTCTCTAGACCGCTTACTTGCGACAGGCGTTCTAGGGCGTACTGAGTCATCATTTGTTCGTGAGAATGGATATTTTCCATGCCAATCTCGGCAAGATAATCAATAGCGTAACCAAGACCAATTACTTCAGCGATTGCGGGCGTTCCCGCTTCAAATTTGTAAGGGATATCATTCCAAGTACTCTTTTCAAGGTGAACACTGGAAATCATATCACCGCCTCCCATCCATGGTGGCATTTCTTCAAGCAGCGCTCGTTTGCCATAGAGTACGCCAACGCCAGTGGGGCCAAGCATTTTGTGACCACTGAATGCTAAAAAGTCGGCTTTAAGTGCTTGAACGTCAACAGGCATATGTGGAACACTCTGTGCGCCATCTATGACTACCAAGGCACCTTGATTATGTGCTTGGTCAATTATCTCTTGAACCGGATTAACAGTACCGAGCACGTTTGACACATGGGTAATTGTTATTAATTTGACGGGATAGTTCTGAAGGAGGTGTGTGAATTCGTTCAAATCGAGTGTGCCATCTGGCGACACTGATAAAAATTTTAGCTCAAACTGTATTTCGGCAGCCAGGATCTGCCACGGGACGATGTTCGAGTGATGTTCCATAACAGTGGAAACAACAACATCACCTTTGCGGAGATTTGCACGGCCCCACGTTTGTGCAACAAGATTGATGCTTTCTGTGGTTCCGCGCGTGAAAATTATCTCACGTTTACTTGCCGCGTTAATGAATTTGCTTACTTTGGAACGCGCATTTTCATACGCGCTTGTTGCCTGTTCACTTAATTTATGGATACCTCTGTGTACATTCGCGTTGTACGTGTTGTAATACTTGTTAAGCTGGTCAATCACCAACCGGGGCTTTTGACTTGAGGCAGCGTTATCCAGGTAAACAAGTGGAACCCCTTCATGGTGCTCCACTTGCAAAATTGGAAAGTCAGCACGGACAATTTCGATATCGTAGGGAAGTTTTGTTTTCGTCAGAGGCATCAAATCTCCTCCCCGATTTTTAAAGGATTTAACCAAAACATTATAGCTCGCGTTCTTCAAATATCCTTGTGCGTGTTATTGGTTAAGCTAGCTCTAACTAATAATCTTGGCTTCCATAGCGCCTTGCAAACGCTGTCGAACCCTTTCGAACGGAATCCGCTGAAGCAATTCGTCAAAAAAGCCGTCGATGACCATTAATTCAGCGGTTGAACGTTCGATGCCTCGGCTCATCAAGTAAAATATCGGTTCTTCTTCGAGAGTGCCAAATGTAGCTGCGTGTGAGCATTTTACATCATCGGCTTCAATTTCAAGGCCGGGAATACCATCCATACGCGCGTCTTCGCTGAGCATCAGGTTGCGACTGGCTTGATATCCATCTATTTTCTGCATCTTGGGTAATGACTTGATCATGCCTTGCCAAACTGTTCTTGCTTCGTTTTTGGCTGCACCTTTGAAAAGAAGGTCCGATGTTGTCAGCGGCGCATTATGATTCTGCTGGGTGTCATGATCGAAAATCTGCGAATCATCCGCGAAGAAGAAACCCGACATGCGGGCATTGGCTCCTTTTCCATCTAACTCAATTTCCATATAAGCTTTTACTAGGCGACCGCCCATAGTACCTACAATCCAGTCAAGGTTTGCATCACGCCCCAAGCGGGCACGCTGATGGCTGAATTCAAATGTTTCACGGTTCCATCCTTGGAGTGCAACATATTGTAAGTTTCCGGCGTCGCCAACTAGAAGCTCTGTTGCTCCGACGTAAGCGGAATGAGAATCTCCTGTCGCAGACGAATAATCAACCAAAACAGTTGATTGAGCATTTTCTTCGACTACTACTAAGATATGACCTAGGCTTGCCCCGGAATGAGTATTGTACATAACCACATGCAAAGGTAATTCGGACGTGAATCCTTTGGGAACATAAACAAAAGCTCCATGTGTCCACAGCGCTGCGTGCAATGCTGCGAATTTACCTTCACCCGGTACCACAGCCTTGGTCATGAGGTTAGCGCGCACTAACGATTCGTGTTCTTTGCAGGCAGTTTGAAGGTCGGAAAAAATTACTCCTGAATTCCGAACGTCATCTGCCAACTCATGATGAACCATTTTGTTGTCTACGAAGACTAACAAGCCACCCTGTTGATCCCCAATTAAGGGTTCTCGATTAGCAGCTGGGACTGTGCCAAAAGTGGCGCCATTAGGCGTAATGATTTTGTCGGCCTCATCCCATCGGATATGGCGATAATCGGTGCGCCGCCATTCTTCCTCAGATTGTGAAGGCATGGGTAAAGACTCATATAACTCCCAAGCAGCAAGACGACTTTCGGCCAGCCATTTAGGATCCTGATTCTGGTTACTTAACGCTTCTACATCGGCTCGCGAATAGCTGGGGGCGACAGGCGCACTGGTACGATGGCGTCTCTTGGCAACGGCCACGATTTCTCTCCTCGTTATTTTTACCACCAGCAACTAAGTGTAGTTATGGTGTCAATTGACAGTACATTATGGGACAGAAGTAATTAGCCGATGCTGCCCTCAAGTTGAATCTGAATCAGGCGATTTAACTCCAATGCATATTCCATCGGCAGTTCTTTGACTAGCGGTTCAATGAAGCCATTCACAACCATTGCATTTGCTTCATCTTCATTCAGACCGCGACTCATCAGGTAGAACAATTGATCTTCACCAACCTTACTAACAGACGCTTCGTGTCCCATGGTTACATTTTTGGCGTCAATTTCAATATAGGGATAGGTGTCAGACCGGCTGTGGTCATCAAGTAGCAATGCGTCGCAGACAACGTTACTCTTAACATTGTCTGCAGCTTCAACTACCTTAAGCAAGCCACGATAACTTGCCCGGCCGCCATCTTTACTTATTGACTTACTGATGATTTGACTGCTTGTATTGGGCGCAAGATGAGTAATTTTCCCCCCCGCATCTTGGTGTTGGCCTTTACCGGCAAACGCTATTGACAAAACTTCGCCGTGTGCGCCTTCTCCGGCCAAGATCACCGCCGGATATTTCATCGTAAGCTTACTGCCCAAATTGCCGTCCACCCATTCCATGGCCGCGTTTTTATAGGCGATGGCGCGTTTGGTCACAAGGTTGTAAACGTTGTTCGACCAGTTTTGAATAGTTGTATAACGGCAACGCCCATTCTCTTTGACGATGATTTCTACAACGGCACTGTGAAGGCTATCAGAGCTGTAAATCGGGGCAGTGCAGCCTTCCACGTAGTGGACATAAGCACCCTCATCTACAATGATTAATGTGCGTTCAAATTGTCCCATATTTTGCGTATTAATGCGGAAGTATGCCTGCAGCGGCATTTCGACCTTTACGCCTTTTGGAACATATATGAATGATCCACCCGACCAAACCGCACTATTCAGTGCGGCAAATTTGTTGTCAGATGCCGGTATGATGGTGCCAAAATATTCTTTAACAAGTTCCGGATGTTCGCGCAAAGCCGAATCCATGTCGAGGAAGATGACACCTTTAGACTCGAGGTCCTGGCGCAAATTGTGATAGACAGACTCCGAATCATATTGTGCACTAACTCCCTGAAGATATTTTTGTTCTGCTTCAGGTATACCGAGCTTGTCAAAAGTGTCCTTAATTTCCGGTGGTACTTCGTCCCAACTTCTACCCTGTTGGTCTGTAGCCTTGACATAATAGTAGATATCGTCGAAGTCAATACCGCTTAAGTCACCGCCCCATGTCGGGTTTGGCTTGCTCTTAAAGATGTCATACGCTTTGAGGCGTAAATCTGTCATCCATTGCGGCTCATTCTTCATTTTACTGATTTGAGCGACAATTTCCCGGGTGAGACCTTTCTCACTTTTGAAGGCATAAGCAACATCATCGTCATGGAATCCGTAGGTTGCTTCATACGACTTGCCCACTTCTTTTAGAGCGGCTTCTGCATCACTTAGCTGTTTTTCACTTAGAATTAGTTCTATATCAGTCATTTAACTCTCCTGTCCTAGTATGTGGAGTTTTGTGAGAAGTGATGCTACGCTGGACTGTACTTCTCGCGAACCCAATCATAGCCTGACTCCTCCAAATGAAGTGCCAAGTCCGGGCCGCCACTTTCCACAATCTGTCCCTCAAACATGATGTGAACAAATTGTGGTTTTATGTAATTCAGAATGCGTTGGTAATGAGTGATTACAAGTACGCCAAGATCCGGACCCTTTAACTTGTCGACACCTTCTGCGACAATACGCAGTGCATCGATATCCAGTCCTGAGTCGGTTTCATCGAGTATCGCGATGCGAGGTTCTAGAGTTGCCATCTGAAGAATCTCTGCGCGCTTCTTTTCGCCACCACTAAATCCTTCATTGAGATAGCGCCCTGCAAAGCTGTGATCCATCTTCAGATAGTCCATCTTGGATCGTAGGAGGCGGCGAAATTCCGGAATGGAAATACCTTTGCTGTCAGGGTCCTGGGCTTTCATCCGAGCATTAATCGCTTGCCGCAAAAAGTTTGCAAGCGTGACACCGGGGATTGAAACAGGATACTGAAAAGCGAGAAACAAACCGGCGCGGCTGCGTTCGTCCGGTTCAAGTTCAAGCAGATCCTCACCTTCAAAAATGATTTGCCCTGTAGTGACTTGATAGGCTGGATGTCCAAGCAATACGTTGGCTAGGGTACTCTTGCCTGAACCATTTGGTCCCATCAACGCATGGGTTTCACCTTGTTTGACGGTGAGATTCACACCTTTTAGGATGGATTTGTCATCAATATTTACGTGCAGATTGCGGATTTCTAATGCTGTGCCCATATAAGCGATCATCTCCCGAAATTTTACAGTGGTTAAAAATTCTGTGTAACCTAGAGTGTTAAATTACTGTCAGTATAACAGTCGAGGTCAATAGATGTCAATGCGAATTGGCCTTGCCGCGCGAACTTCTAACGTGATCATTATGTTTGGGAGTGAGCCAAATTGACACTGTTTTTTCGGTGTGTTAGTATGCATGTAAGCAAACTGGAAAGGGAGTCCAAATGTCTGAGGAAATTCAAATTTCGGAAGATGGCCTGCGGGAGGCGCTTCGTGAAGTTGTCGATCCCGAAATTGGGATGAATATTGTTGAGCTCGGTTTGGTTCGTAATATCGAGATATACGAAGATCGGGCTCATTTGACGGTCATAATGACTACACCTTTTTGCCCCTATGCTCCGCAGTTACTTGAACAGTCGCGGCGTACGGCTCAAAATTACCTTCGGCGGCCTACGACCATCGAAATGGGACTGGAAATGTGGGATCCCAGCATGATGGAGGAAGGCGCAGCAGATGATTGGGGTTTATTCTAGTTAACTTACTCGCTAACTCGCAGGTACCTGAAAACTAAAATTGAAGGGCGCAAACTTGGTTTGTTTGCGCCCTTGCATTTTAACTGGGGCGATATTTTAGAATGAACTGACGAGGATCGACGTAATTAGCCATGAGTTTGTTCAGATCTCTGCCGGGCCAATGCTCAGGATTGGTTTCGAGGATCTTAGTTGGGCTAACGTCAAAGTGCAGGTGATAAGCATATACACCAAAGGCATTCCCAACTTTTGCGATCTGCTGACCACGTCGCACGCGATCCCCAACTTGAATCAACATGCTTTCGATATGCCCATAACGGGTGTAGAAAACCGCATTAGTAGTAGAAATTGGGTCATGACGGATGATGATGACATTGCCCCAGACCGGTAAGCGGCTTGCAAAGACTACCACACCACTGCCTGCTGCATAAACCGGAGTATGGGCATCAGCGTCGCGGGGAAGGTTAAGGTCTGCTCCAGTATGATAAGCCTCTTGAGGTGTTCCCACGAAGTAAAGACGAGCAAAGGGGCTGGCGTCAACCCAACTACCAGGCCAAACTGATGCAGACCGGCGCTCCGGAATCTGTGCCGATTGGCGCATCAAACCCATCGGCGTAGTTGCCTCCGGGTACTGTGCCACCGCCAGTTGAAGGTGGGGAAAGGAGCTGGCGATAGCGCAGCGCATCAAATACAATTTCCTTGTCCTTTTCTCCGGTGAGGTCATTTAGGAAAACAGTGCCCGCGCCAATGACAGCTTTGTCAAGCTCGAAAATTCCGAGTGTTACCCATTCATTGTTATAACGTGATTGATTGACATTTACTATGGCCTCGCTGCTTGAGCCTTTTATATTGTTTACTTTATAGCGTGCGTTCTGTGTTGTTGAATGTCGTCCGGGGACAAAGGCTGCGATTTCATATTTTCCTGATGCGGGAATTTGCGGAGTCCAGCGACCCCAAACCTTGCTTGTTTGAGCTTCTGTTGATTTGAAGTGCTTTCCAACCCCAAGTGGTTTCAAAATTCTGAAATTCCTGTTGGCCCGTATAGGTGCCAGCGGCAAAAGCGGAGTTTTCTGGATTGATAACCTGTTCGCTTCCATGGTTGTGGGGGGGGGGCGGGGGATGGGTGCCAGTGCGTCCGCCAGAAATAGGCTGGTTTATGGAACGCCAACCTGCTGGAGTTATAGTTCCCAGACGCCACCAACTCAGGCCCCGTGCGCGATGGCGCTGGGTGGCGAGTGTAACCGCAGTTGACATCTCAGTTGGGTCAGCGTCGCTATCTAAGACAGGGATAATTGGACGGCCATAACTTCCCCATATTTCATAGGTTTCACGCAAAACATCTTCCGGCGTTTGGCGGAAGGTTCCCCAGTAATCCTGTGGGTGTATGCTATTTACAAAGGGAAACCATTCAGCAGGAAAAATTCCATCGTAGTGGTGCTTTCGAGGATCAACTGACATACCAATGTGGAACGAACCGGGTAAGGCACGGCGAATGCGTGTCATAAAGGGGCGGATACCGTCGCGTCCACCCTGCCAAAAACCGGCGTAAGGTTCAACGTCCAGAATCAAGGATTTGACACCGGGCCGGGTACAGGCTTGAATGATGATGTTGGTTTCAGCCTCGAGATGTGATCCCTTGGGAACGCACCACGCATGGAATTCCATACCGTACTTAGCAAGTGCTTGAACCCAACGATCAATACTTTGCGGGCCGTCAATGGCGAGGCTACGCTTGCTATCCCAATAGCCTTGCCATTGTGCTCCAGAACTCTGTGTCGCATCGGAAATTTTCACCCATATCTGTGATACATTAGGCGCAACTGATTTGATATTGCGCGCGACGTCTTCAATAGTGTTTTCCGGCAGGACATCGCCTTTCCAATGCCACACAGCGACTTTGCCGTCATATGGGGTTATTTGCTGGGATGGAACCGGAACCGGGGCAGCAATATTTTCGAAGGATATTACAGATGTTGAGACCCAGCCACCTAAAGTTGCTTGCTCAAGCCAAAGCCAGCCATCGCGGGTTTGAGATGCCGGGTAGTAAACTACTACGGTGTTATGCCGAATATCGCCTACATCGCGGTAGTTCGTTCCCGGCCCATTTCTGAGATTGATATATGCGGATACCGTCCGTGCTATCGCCAATTGTCCTTTACCTGCGGTTGTTGGCTTTGCAACAGGCGTTGGATAAGTACTCATGACGGGCCTCCAGACTCATTTCAGAATGTAACAATCAATCTAAAATACTATGCTAATACAATTCAGAGTATGAAGCAAAGTAGGGATTGTAACAATGCTGTTATAGCAAATGGCTGGATTTCGAAAATTGTGAGCAGATCATTTAAGAACATGTATGCGTCCAGTACCCAAACTGACGCTTCCGATAATACTCACTGTTTCACCAGTTTGATCGAGAGCGGATTTCAAGCTACTGGCCGAGCTTGGAGGGACAGCTATAAGCAGACCACCAGAGGTTTCGGGATCATAGAGGAGATTTTGCTCAACCTCGGTGATAGCCTGTTCGAAATCAACCCAAGTTTCAAAGAAGCCTCTGTTGCGCCACATGCCACCGGGGAAGGTGTCTTTGAGCGCGTATTCATGAGCACCAGGCAGCCAGTTCAAACGATCTAGATGGATGTGAAAGTCTACGTTTCCCAGATGGGCCATTTCGTGAGCATGACCGAGTAGGCTGTAGCCTGTAATGTCTGTCATAGCGTGGACATTGAATTGCAGCGCTAGGCCCGAAGTGTTTCGATTAAGGCGACTCATGCCTTCTATGGCTGCAATAACATCTTGTTCTCCGGCGACATTCTGTTTGAGGGCAGTGGTAACTACCCCTGCTCCTAATGATTTTGTCAGGACTAGATGATCGCCGGGCCGGGCTCCGCCTTTGGTAATAATTCGGTCAGGGTGGATAAGACCGGTGACCGCAAGTCCATACTTGGGTTCTTTATCAGTTACTGTGTGGCCGCCAGCGATGACCGCACCGGATTCTTTAACTTTGTCAGCTCCTCCGCGCAGGATTTCGGTGAGAATGGACATATCGAGCCCATCGGGGAAGGCAGCCAAGTTGATTGCCATTAACGGTTCACCACCCATAGCATAAATATCGCTGAGTGCATTAGCTGCAGCAATGGCTCCAAAGGAATACGGATCATCGACCACTGGCGGAAAGAAATCAACGGTAGAAATTATTGCCCGCTCGGAATCAATACGAAATACAGCCGCGTCGTCCGGTTCGTCTAAACCGACGAGCAGCGCAGGATAATCTTTCGGTTGGAACATTCCACTAAGCGGCTGCAAAACTTGCGCCAAGTCACTGGGACCTAGTTTAGACGCTCAACCCGCGCATGCCACCATAGCAGTTAATTTAACGGTGTTTTCCATTGTGAAAACCTAAATAGCAAACGATAGGTGTAGTATACGGAGATGGGGAGATGTGGTCAAATGCCAAGTTGTTTATCTTGGTTGCTTGGCGCTGAACAAAACGGTAAGGGTGTGCTAGAGTTATTTCTTCAATATGCGACTCGGTTGAGTAATTTCAAGGCGTTCAAGGTGGAATTAATATGAGTGAACGAATAGTTCGTGCCGGAATCGTAGGACTGGGAGTGGGGCAGGCGCATGCAAAAGGATATATGGGCAGTCCATATGCTGATCTGGTAGCCATTTGCGATATGAACGAGGCCCGTTTACAAGAGTCCGGTGATAAGTGGAAGGTTGACGCCCGCTACACGGATTACAAGCAGATGTTCAAGGAGGCAAAACTTGATATTGTAAGTGTCTGTGTGCCAAACGCTGCTCATGCTGAAGTTTCTATTGCAGCTCTTAAAGCGGGTGTACATGTAATATGTGAGAAGCCGATGGCTGTGAATGTGGCTGAAGCTGAAGCGATGCTGGAAGCGGCTAGAAGCAGTAAGCGACAGTTAATGGTTTCGTACAATTACCGTTTTCAGTCTGATTCGCAGTGGATGAAGAAAATGGTAACGGATGGCAAGTTGGGTACGGTATACCACGTGGATGTTTCATGGCGACGCGAAACCGGGATACCCGGCTGGGGGCTGTTCGGTAGCAAAGCGGCGTCGGGAGGTGGTGCACTGATTGATCTGGGGGTGCATGTGATTGACCTCGCATTGTGGATGATGGACTTTCCAGAAGTTGAAACTGTTAGTGGACAGGTGCGTAGTCTATTTGGTCCAAACGGACGGAAGACATGGGGACGCACGCCCGGACAGAAAATTGAGGGCGGATTTGATGTAGACGATGGGGCGATAGCGTTCCTTCGGCTCAATAATGGAGCAAGTATGGTGGTCAACATTACGTGGGCGGAACATATGGCTCCCCAAGAAGATATGTTCCGCGTGGAACTACAGGGAACGGAAGGCACGGCAATTCTTCATGTGCGGAATTACAAGAATATGGATACCCTGCGATTTTATACCGAGATGGCCGGGCAGCCGGTGACGGTGGTTCCGGGTGTCCGGTTTGACGGGCCACAAGGACACGAGGCGATGGTTATAGATTTGACAAGGGCAATTGCCAACAATGAAACCCCATCCACGAGTGGCGAGCAAGGTCTGATTGGCGTCGAAATACTAGAGGCACTCTACCAATCTGCTGAGAGCGGCCATGAAATTGTAATGCAGCAACGGTAATGTCAGTATTGGCGATTTTGCTGCCGACATGACAAAGGGAAATGCGCCGAACTGCCGCCGAAATTGTGCTTTGGAAAAGGTGAAGCCTGTGAGCGGCTGCCGTGCGACGCGATTGGCTCTGTCATTGCTGCCGCAATGTCATTTTGTGCCATTTCAGCGCCTGTTTCCCGTGTTTCCGCTGAATTGGCACAGATCGCCTCTATGTGTGTGTGGTAGGATTTCGCATAGCCATTCCAAACAATCACACAATCCTTTCAGAGTTTTCCGTTAGCACAAACAAAGGTGCAAGTTAAATTGTTACTTGCGCGGTGGCTTTACGCGAAAAGCAGCGTGGGTTCGTTCTTCCTGCAACCAATCACGCAAGGTGCGTTCCGGTATACGACAATAGCGAGCAGTAGCGGCTGCATCACCCTTGAAGGCATCTTTGACAAGACGAATGATAAGATATTTGTGATCAAGAGCATAGCGACGTGACATTGGTATTCAGTCTCCTTGCAAGAATAGAGTAGGGCGGGAGTAACTTGTGGAGTGAGAGTTGCGCTGCTTTCTCTGACGCTTCCCGAACACAGTAAGCAACTATGCGGACTTCAGCGTAGGAAAGCACTAAGTGGTGCAGAACGACGCATGCTGAAAACCTCACCCCCAATCGCTCTCCAATGCATTGGAAAGGGGCTTTCTTGACTTATTAAGTTCTGTTATGTGCATAGCAATTCGAGGTGCTCGTGATGATACGCCTTAACCGTTTAGTGTGATGCTACCGACTTCAGTAGATAGATCTATCGTAGCACAGAAGTTCTCAAATTGGGCGAACATTTGTCCACTCTTTTGAGTGAAAGTCACTAACCATTTTGAGAGAAAAAGATTGTTAAGACGGTTGGTAGATGGTTAGTAAATAGTTTGTGGGCGAAAATGGGGAATAATATTCTGACCGATTGCGCGAATAGCTTCTTCGATATTGGGTCCAAGCGGCGGGCCGAAGCTGATGTGGCGAACGCCCATCGAGACTAATGTTTCAATGCGATTGATTAGATCTGACGCTGTGCCAGCGATCCCAATTTGGAGCATCTGATCAGTAACGAGTGATTTGGCTGCTTCGAGATTGTTTTCACGCATGGCTTGCTGTTCGATAACTGCAAAATCAGCATGAATAAGACCCAGTTCGTTGAGAATCGTTGCACTCATGGCGTGGCCGTAATAGGCGATTTTTTCCTTTAGCGCGTCCAAAGCTGCGTCACGATCTTCTGAAATCGAACACCAGATACAGGCTGCTACATCTATATTGTCAAGCTTGCGGTTGGCTTGTTCTGCACCAGCCCGAATATGCGGTATGACATTTCGATAATGTTCAGGCGGAAAGAGCAGTGGGAGGCCACCATCTGCTATCCGACCAATCTCTTCCAACATGCGCGGACTCATCGCGCCAATGTAGATTGGTACGCGGCGCTGCGGCGTGAAACGCAGATAGGTTTCGGGAGACCAGTGGAGAAATTGACCTTCTGCTGCGGCGCTCTCGCCAGACGTTAGCTTGTTAAGAACTGTGAGCGATTCGCCTACGGCAGTGCGCGGCTTATCGTGAGGAATATTCAACCATGACAGGAAATCTGATGCGCCTGAGGACAGTCCTAAATTGAAGCGACCACCGGACAATTCGTCCAGTGTGGCGGCGAACATGGCAATCTCAGCTGGATTAATGGTATACGGATTGAGAATACAGGTGCCGATGTCGATAGATTTGGTGGCAAGGGCTACAGCGGTGAGGATGACCGGGGCGCTACGCAGAAACAAATCATTACTGACCCAAAATTGGTCAAAACCGTAGGATTCGGCAAGCTGCGCCCAACCAACGTAGCTAGTTACAGAGTGATCGTTGTTGAAGCGGAGGCTAAATTTCATGGGGTTAGAACTAGGGCATCAGCTTCTATTTCGACAAGATAACCTTCACCAATAAGGCCAGCGACCTGAATTAATGTGTTTGCAGGGCGAATCTGACTGAAGTACTCGCCGTGCGCGCGTGAAACTGTTTCCCAGTGTTCAAGATTGATGATGTAGATGCGTGTACGGACAACATCTTTGAGGGAAGCACCTGCCTGCTGAAGTGCGCGTTCGATCTTTTTAATAATATAGACCGTTTGGGCACGCGGATCGCCGAGTCCAACGACTTCACCGTTTTCGTCAGTGGCGGTTGTGCCTGAGACCTGAATAAATGGCCCAAGGCGGACGGCACGGGAGTAACCAGCGAGAGACTCCCATGACGTTCCGGATGAAATATTTTGACGACTGTTCACGTTGTTCAGGTTAGCGGTCAACAACGATTAGGTCTTGGTAGCCGCGCGTCAACGGTTCTCCACCGCCGGGGCGCGCCACAACAATGTCTTCGACACGGGCAGAGAAACTATTGTTTTGAACTATGCTAGGTTCAATGGTGAATAACATTCCTTCACGCAGCGGGGTTTCGTCGCCCGCAGTGAGGAAGGGCGGTTCGTGCACATCCGTGCCGATGCCATGCCCTAAACGGTGACGGAAGTATTCGCCATAGCCTGCATCCGCAATTACTTTTCGCGCAGCGGCATCAGTTTGGGTGGTGGTCGCTGAACCTGCTTTTAAGGCAGCAATACCGGCTGCCTGTGACGCCATGACAAGCTCGTGGACACGTATCTGTTCTTCTGACGGTGCGCCAAAAGACACTGTCCGACCGTAATCATAACAATAATCATCATAAACTGCGCCGAAGTCAAACAAGATGGACACGGGTGGTGTGAGCACGCGCGGCCAAGATTCTAAGCGCTGCCCGTGCAGGGTGGGGTGGTTCGGGCCGGAATTATAGAGCGAGGTCGTGAAGGATGGTCCCAGCGAGCCATGACGACGCAACTGATAGTCCACTTCAGAGACTATGTCAAGCTCAGTCATGCCAAATTTGAGCTCTTTAAGAACATCGGAAAAAGCTGCCTCAGTAATTTCGCCAGCTTTACGGATGATAGCGATTTCATCCTCCGATTTGATGACACGCTGAGGACGAAGTAAGTCGGTAGCTGAGAGGAATACTACATCAGGCAGTATCTTTTGAAGGTTAACTACTGTTTCGCCAGTTGATTGGTCACTAATGGCGACACGCGGGTGTGCAGGTAAATTAAAGCCTTTGAGAATGTCACGTACGAGAGCGGCAGGATCATCCCAATCGCCTAAGACACGAATTTCAACTGAGGTGAGCCGACCCAGACCGCCAAACTCGGCGGTCATGCGCGGAGTAAGAGCACGGGTTTGTGTGCTGGTGTCATCCAGACGCCTTCAAGCCAAGCGCCGGGGTGCATGGTGCGACCAAAGTTGGGTATATCACGGGGAACCCCCGTGAGGTATTGAAGATCAGTTGAAATAGGAAGAAAGACAGCATCTGTCTGGCCAGAAATGTTTGATTGAAAAATTTCTATACGTTCGTTGTATCCCATACTAATACCCTCGCCCTATGATCACGCCGATATTGGTTGTGAATATACCATGAAAGCAGCAGGAAACTATGACCAATTGGTTGCTGAGCGCCGTGCAACAGTCTACAATAACCCGCAATACCCAGTGAGGGGGTATTGGATTCTCATGTGGTAGAGGGCACAGATACATTAATTAGTGAAAGGATATTACTAGTGCAGACTTTATTGTATTCACGGCGTGTCTTGATCAGTCTTTTGACACTGGCTATGGTAGTCGTGTTGGGACTAGGACTCATTCACGCGCAAGATGAAAAGGTATTGGTAATCGGTCATTCCGAGGCAACTGATTCACTTGATCCTGCTCGCGGATATAACCAGACAACAGGTATCGTTCTCAAAGCAGCTTACGACACGCTGGTTACCTTCCCAGATACTGATGCTTCGGCTATTGTGCCACAGTTGGCAGAGTCATTTGAGATTTCTGACGATGGCCTAACGTATACATTTAAATTGCGGAGCGACATCAAATTCGCGAGTGGCAATTCGCTGACAGCTGACGACGTAGTATTTTCAATTCTACGCGACAAGAATGTCAAAGGTAATCCGTCATTTTTGTTTGGCAATGTTGCCGGCGCGGAAGCCAGTGATGCACAAACTGCAGTTGTTACTCTGAGCCAACCCGATCCTGCGTTTCTGGCGATTCTGGCTGGAAGCTGGGGTTCGATTGTTGATTCTAAGGTTGTGATCGAGAATGGTGGATCTGCTGAAGAGGGCGCTGATACCGCAGATACTGCCGAGGCGTATTTGAATGGTACATCCGCAGGCACTGGCCCGTACGTGCTTGAGTCATGGGAGCCGCAAGTACAAACTGTTCTAGTGCGGAATGCTAATTACTGGGGTAATACACCCTATTTCGACCGTGTGATCATCACCAATATGCCTGAAGCCGCATCACAGAAATCAGCCGTTGAGGCAGGCGATATTGATCTGGCAACAGACCTCTCAGGCGATCAGGCAAAGGCTCTGGAGGGAAACGCTGATGTAGTAGTCCATCCAGCTGCAGGGAATATTATTCACTTCCTGCTGATGAATCGCGATCCAGAGGTTGGCGGCCCGGTATCAAATCCAAAAGTGGCTGAAGCTATCCGCTATGCGCTGGACTATGATGGATTCAAGACGTTGTGGGGCGGTGTCCAACCCGGTACTAATTTGACGGTCGGATTTGCGGGTGCGTTTGGTGAGGACAAAGCAATCAAGCGGGACACTGAAAAAGCAAAGGCACTGCTGGCTGAGGCCGGTTATCCTGATGGTTTTGAAATCACACTCGACTACCCAGACTTTGTTTTCCAAGGCGTTGATATGAATACCAATGCACAGAAGATTCAGTCTGATTTGGCTGAGGTGGGGATCAAGGTAACACTGGCAAAGGGCGATTTGCAGACGAAGCTGGAAGGATATCGCGGCGGCACGGAAGCGATGGGTTATTGGTTCTGGGGCCCGGACTTCACGGATTCGAAGGATTTCCTCGCATTCTTGCCCGGTGGCCCCGTGGCTAGCAATCGTGCCAAGTGGACGTTGGAAGACCAGACTCAGGAGATCCAAGATTTGATCGCCCAAGCAGGAGTCGAATCCAACCCTGACAAGCGGACTGAGATTTTCACAAAGCTGCAAGAATATGCACAGACAGAGGGCGCTTTTGCACCATTTATTCAACCCGGTATTCGGATGGTGGGGCGTGCCAATTTGAATGGTGTAATTATTCACCCGCAGTGGATATTGGATGTGGCGCAGTTGAGCCGCAGCTAGATGCCACTGGATGGTGTTTGACTTACGATAGTAAGGGGATGAGGGGGGCGGTAAGCCCTCCTCTCATAAGGTGGCATCAAATCCGCCTAGACCCGTGAACGGAATGAACTAAGGACTTAGAACGAAAATAGGGTGCTAATCCCTTTTAATCTATTTTTTCTGCGACGACTTTTGTTTGCTGTTCCGACCTTGATCGGCATTACAGCATTTGCGTTTTGATCGCGAATGCCATTCCAGCCGATCCTGTTGTTTCGAATTTGCCGCAAAGCGCTCTGAATAATCAAGAGGTTGTTGATGCATTTCGGCGCAAATGGGGTCTGGATAAGCCCCCGGTTGAACGATACTTCACATATCTAGGCAATTTGCTTCAAGGTGATCTCGGTACGTCAATCAAGAATAAACGCCCAGTACTTGACGATATTCGCCAGTACATGCCGGCGACTATTGAGCTGGCGACGGTTGGTATCATTTTTGGCATGTTGATGGGTGTTGGGTTTGGCGTGGTATCGGCAATTTATAGGAATCGACCGATTGATTATTTCGTTCGTGGATTTGCGTTGATTGGCGTTAGCTTTCCTGTGTTCTTGTTAGCCCTGCTGGGATTGACCATTTTCTATGTTCAACTACGGTGGGTTGCTGGGCCGGGACGACTGGACGCGCGGATGACTGCGCCACCGGTTACGACCGGACTTATGCTGGTAGACAGTTTGGTGGCAGGGAACGGAAACGTCTTTCTGAACGCTGTTTCACACCTAATTCTACCCGGTTTGGTGCTGGGCAGTTTTGTGTCGGGATCAATTGCAAGAATTACGCGCTCATCACTGCTTGAGGTGCTAGGGCTTGACTATATTCGCACCGCGCGATCCAAAGGGCTGAGTGAGCGACGAGTCATTGGGAGACATGCGCTGGCGAACGCGCTTATTCCGGTCGTGACAATTATTGGTCTGTCATACAGTAATTTACTCACTGGCGCTGTGCTGACGGAGTCAATATTTGCTTGGCCCGGTATTGGGCGATACATGTTTCGGGCTTCTACTTCGCAGGATTTTCCGGCCATAATGGGCGGTAGCCTGTTGATCGCATTCATTTATATTGGGGTAAATTTCATCGTTGACGTCCTCTACTATTTCCTTGACCCACGAATCCGGTTTGGTTGAAGATCAAAACCAAATTCTACGTAGTCTTCGACGCAATCCGATTGTTATTTTGGGGCTAATTATAGTTGGCCTCTGGATATTGCTTGCGATTTTGGCACCGCAGATTGCGCCGTATGATAAACTCTCACAAGATGTGAACATCCGACTGAACGCGCCAGACGCTGTTCACGGTTTTGGGACTGACGAGCTGGGGCGCGACATACTTAGCCGTGTATTGTGGGGAGCGCAGATTACCATACCTGCTGGAATTGTAGTGGTTGTGGTCGGAAGCATATTTGGAATCATTGTAGGGGCCGTTGCCGGTTTTGCGGGCGGTTTGTGGGATGAGCTATTGATGCGGATCACCGAGCTTTTCATGGCATTTCCGACGATTATTTTGGCATTGGCTATTACCGCTGCGCTTGGGGCAGATACCCGGAACGCGATAATTGCACTGGCAATTGTGTGGTGGCCGACGTACGCCCGACTGGTACGTGGGCTAGTGTTGGAGGTTAAGTCAAAGGAGTATGTTGAAGGCACACGCAGTGTTGGGGCCACCAGTACTTACGTTTTGTTCAAGACTGTACTCCCCAACTGTATTTCTCCAGCCATCGTGCTTGCGTCACTAGATATTGGAAATGCGATCCTGACTTTCGCGGGCTTGAGCTTCCTAGGGCTTGGCCCGGAACCATCTTCACCCGAATGGGGGAGGATGGTTTCGACCGGCATTGATTACTTTGATCAGTGGTGGATGTGGCTATATCCGGGCATGGCAATCGCTATTTTGGTGATGGCATTTAATTTTATTGGCGACGGTTTACGAGATTTGCTTGACCCCAGACTGCGGAAGTGAGATTGCAGACAATGTTGGACTCCCGATTACTGACGCGCACTGAAATCGAACGTCATAGTATTGACATGCGGCAGTTTATAGATTTCCGTCAAAGCACAATGCCTAACGGAATTCGGATCATAGAAGCCTATAACAGCAGCGGTTTAACATTTACGATTTTGCCTGATCGTGGCATGGATGTTTGGATGGCAAGCTACAACGGAGTGCCGCTGACGTGGATCAGTCAAGGTTCGCCGCATATGCCAGATTTTGGAACTGGTTGGCTACGGCAGTTCAACGGCGGGTTATTGACGACGTGTGGGCTAATGCATGTGGGGCCGCCCGAACACGATGAACGGAGCGGGGAATTCCGGGATATTCATGGGCAGTTCAGTCGTTTGCAGGCGGGGGCGATAAGCATTGACCGTCACTGGTACGGTGAGAGTGATTACAGTATTTGGCTGAATGGCGAAGTGGCCGAAACACGCCTGTTTGGTGAGCAATTGGTATTGAAGCGCTCATATGGTCTGGAATTGGGTGAGCCAACGATCACAATCTGGGACACCATTACGAATTTTGGTGACGAACCAGTGCCGTTGATGCTCCTCTATCACTTTAATTTAGGTTATCCGTTGGTACGGGAAGGAACACGATTACATACCCCGAGCGCAACCGTGGTTCCACGTGATGCAGCAGCTAAGCCGGGACTCAGTCGTTGGTGGGAGTACAAAGCGGCGGCCCCGCAATATGCCGAACAAGTATTTTTCCATCAATTGAGGACGAAGTCGAATGGATTTACGAAAATTATGCTGGGGAATGAGTCTTTGGCACTTACTTTAGATTGGGACACGGCTAGTTTGCCCTATTTTACGCAATGGAAGAACACGCGACAGGGCATATATGTGAGCGGTATTGAACCCGGTAATTGTGTGCCCGAAGGGTTGAATGCGGCACGTCACAATGGCCGTTTGGTGATGTTGGAACCGGCACAAGAATATCGCTCAGCAATTTCCCTAAGTGTGCTGGAAGGTAAAGAGCAGATGCGTGAGTGCTGGGTAAATATAAATCAATTGCAGGATATGGGCGCACCAGTCGAGGCGTGCCATTTGAATGATTTTCCAAAATAGGAGCAATATCATGGGTGTTGATGCACGCTTGAACCGATTATTTGCCGCAGATGGCAAGTGCTTCGATGTGGCAGTCGATCACGGTTTTTTCGGCGAGCGATCATTTCTGACAGACATTGAGGATATGCATAAAGTGGTTTCGACTTTGGTTGAAGCTGCCCCAGATGCAATTCAGTTGACTATCGGGCAGGCTGCCATATTGCAGAGTATCCCCGGCAAGGCAAAGCCGGCATTGGTGCTGCGGACGGATGTGGCGAATGTATATGGGAAAGCTCTACCCTCACACCTTTACAGCCGGATAATCGCGGATGCGGTCGAACAAGCACTGCGCCTTGATGCGGCGTGTGTGGTGGTCAACTTGTTTAATCTTCCCAATCAACCTGAAGTATATGAAGCATGCATCCAAAATATTTGCCAATTGAAACCACAATGTGAACGATATGGCATGCCGCTGATGATTGAACCCCTAGTCATGAAAGATAATACAAGCGCAGGCGGATACATGGTGGATGGCGATTTGGATAAGATCTTGCCGTTGGTGCGACAGGCAATCGAACTGGGTGCGGATGTGATCAAGGCTGATCCCTGCGATAATGTGAGCCAATATCATCAGGTCATTCAGGTGGCGGCGGGAAAGCCGGTTTTGGTGCGCGGCGGGGGTAAAGTGCCGGATGCAGAAATTCTCCAACGAACTTCTGAGTTGATGGGGCAGGGGGCGAAGGGAATCGTATACGGGCGCAATGTAATTCAACATAAAAATCCTGCTGGAATGACACGGGCACTCATGGCTATAGTCCATGATGGCGCTGCGCCCCAAGACGCTATGAAGCATCTGGAGGCATAAATGCCGCGCAAACATAAAGAAATACGGTTTGGCATTATTGGGCTCGGCTTGATGGGGCGTGAATTTGGGAGTGCGGCAGCGCGTTGGTGTCACCTGCTGAATCTGGATTTTATCCCGCGTATCACGGCAGTTTGCGATAATAATGAACAACTATTTGATTGGTTTACATCGAACTTCGACAGCGTGGAGCTGGTCACCACTGATTATCACGATTTGTTGAATAGCGATGATGTGGACGCAATATATTGCGCCGTACCGCATAACCTGCATGCACAACTTTATACCGACATCATCAGAGCGGGAAAACATTTACTGGGTGAAAAACCTTTCGGTATTGATATTGAAGCGAATCAAAAAATCCTTGAAGTAATTCATGCTACGCCACAGGTTCAAGTGGCGTGTTCGTCCGAATTCCCATTCTTTCCCGGTGCACAACGAGTCATCCGATATATCAATGAGGCGCGTTTCGGGCAGATCATAGAAGTGTCGGCTGGGCTGCTGCACAGCAGCGATCTTGACCCGAATAAGAAAATCAATTGGAAGCGGATGATCGCGATCAATGGCGAGTATGGGTGCATGGGCGATCTTGGTATGCATCCACTTCATATTCCCATTCGGGCAGGATGGGCACCTACATCTGTTAAAGCTATGCTGAGCAAGATCGTGAAGGAACGCCCTAACGCCAGCGGAGAAATGGTTCCATGTGAGACGTGGGATAATGCAACGATATGCTGCGACGTGAAAACGGCTGACCAGCAGTTCCCGATGTATATCCAGACTTATCGGATTGCGCCGGGAGAAACCAATACATGGTATATACGAGTTATTGGTACGCGCTTTAGTGTAGAGTATTCAAGTAAATTTCCGAAGACCCTGCGAACAATGGAATATATACCGGGTGGTGAACAGGCGTGGCGGGTGCTAGATCTTGGTTATGAGACCGCCTATCCAACCATTACGGGTGGGATATTCGAGTTTGGATTTTCAGATGGGCTGCTGCAAATGTGGGCAGCTTTCTGCGACCAATTAAGTAATGGGCGAGAGGGTATGATGCAGGGATTTTACTGCGCGACGCCTGACGAAACTACACTTCACCACAAAATACTGACCTCGGCTCTAGAATCTGGCAAGACTGGACAAGTCGTTACGATATAGGGATGTTATGAAAATACGTGTTGATGACCTCAAAAATACAACGCTAAAAGTTTTGGCGCGCAGTGGATATCCGACTGACGAAGCGGAGACAATTCTCGATGTGCTAATGTATGCACAACTGCGCGGGAATAACCAAGGAGTAGTGAAGCTCATTGGGGCAGGGATGCCCCGCGATCCAAACTGTACACCTATAACTGTCACTCGTGATACAAAAGTATCTGCCTTAGTAGATGGTGGGCATAACTCCGGAATGGTGGTCGTTCAGTATGCCCTTGAGTTAGCAATGAAGAAGGCCGAAGATCACGGGTTTGGAATCGTGGGTACAAACAACACGAATTCATCGACAGGCGCAATTGGATATTATGCAAGTAAAGCGACTGAAGCTGGATATATCGGTTTAATATTTGCAGGTTCAGGCGAGTACGTGGCCATGCACGGGGCATATGAACCAATCTTTGGTACCAATCCGTTAGCTATTGGTATTCCAACACAGGGAAAACCAGTAGTATTTGATATGGCGACGTCGGCTATTGCACGCTTCGGGATCGTGGAGGCTAAGACGGCGGGACGATCAATTCCGGATGACGTGGCTTATGACAATGATGGGAATGCGACAACTGATCCGGCTGCGGCATTGGGAGGGGCGATCCGGGCGTTTGGCGGATACAAAGGGGCCGCTCTGGCCTTTATGGTGGAAGTGCTTACGCATGAGCTCGTTGGGACAACTCATGATGCACAGGGTAAGAAAGTTGATTGGGGCAATCTGATTATGGTGATTGATCCTGAGTTGCTGGTTGATCGTGACACATTTGCTAAGCAAGTTAGCGAACTGGTCATGCGCGTTAAAGCTACGCGGAAACTGCCGGGGATTGAGGAAATTTTGATCCCCGGGGAACGGGGCAATGCCGTACTTGATGCCGCGCTGGCGAGTGGGGAAATCGAGATCGAAGAAGGCTTGTGGATGGCGTTGCAGAAAGCTACTTCATAATACTCGCTGAATACTTTGGTTAGGATGCGTTTTGTCCGTTGACAGCGTCTAGGGCAGGTGATATACTGCCAACCGTTGTTAGGGGGTGTGGTGTAGCGGCCTAACATATTGCCCTGTCAAGGCAAAGATCGCGGGTTCGAATCCCGTCACTCCCGCATGTAAAAACAAATGAGCCAAACGATCAGACGTTTGGCTCATTTGTTTTTACATGACAATACTGATAGTCTAGCGTGAGCACATGGCATCATATGGTGACTATATCACAAAGGAATTTCTCTCGTGATCTTTACACACTTGGACACTAGTATATTGTAGAATGACAATAAGTATGGTCTGATTACATTCTTCTTCCGTAACCGGCAATTAAATGATCGACAGCAGGGATTGCGAGAATCAAGGTAATCATCTGGCGCAACTGATATGTTTTTGCTGAATAGGCCCTCAGTTATCGAGGCCACCCACGATATTTGGCCGAGTATTTGCACTGATGATGTCACCATTGTGGCTATTAATGGCTCGTTGTGGTGGTTTGTGAGGTCGTATGACTGGAATGCTGATGCAAGAGAGACTTAATGCGACACTTCAGAGTGTGTCCGAATTTTCGCAACAGCTTGAAAATTACCTAGCTGAATTGACTATTCATGATCGAACCTCTGTCACGCTGGCGATGCAGGAACTCCTTGTTAACATTGTTAGCCACAGTTATGCGGGGCAATCGGGTCAAATTGACATCGAGATACATATATCTGAAGGTAAATTAGCAATTGAGGTTCGAGATTATTCAAGCACAGTATTTTCGAATCCGGAACAGATAAATGTGCTAAATCCCGTAGATTTGCCTGAACATGGAATGGGGCTGTTTATTATTCACCAGTCTTTTGACGATGTGAGTTATAAGCGTGTTGCAGATGTAAATCTCTGGCAACTAGCAAAACGTTTAGAGACATAAATAACAATCACTATTTTAGGCCAATTGTTGTTTTTCCGTCATTCCACCGTGACTTTTTCGAATGACCACATTATTCCTTTTTGCGAGATGTTGCACTGTACAATTTACAGGAATGTGCTGTACAGGCTACAGTTGGCCCGATTCCCAACTGAGACGAGTAAGATTATTTGCTTCAGAATTTTTCAAGCGCACCTTCTGCTGTTTGCGCCATCTGAAAAACCTGGTCAAAACGTGTTAGTGTAAGTATGCGAAGAGCGGCGGGATCAATCGGCTCGACGAGCACAACATCGCCCCCTGCCTGACGCGACTGCTTCAATAGTGACACCAACGTGGACATTCCGGCGCTATCTATAAAGACGGTACCGCGAAGATCAACTACGAAGTTCTTCTCGCCTAGCTCAATCAACTCCTTTTGTTTTTGTCGCAAGCTACCGACAGAGAACGCTTCAAGCCGCCCTACGATTTCGATAATCTGTACGCGGACAATATGCACTCGCACGTTAATTTCCATATGTCACCTCAAAATCAAAACAGAATCAATTCGCCTACAAGTGATTTGTGTAGCGCTAAGTTCAACTCGAAACGAACCCAAGGGAGGGCTTCGAGAATCGTAGTTCGATGCCGTCAAAGCATTTGCGATCACGCAAATCAACACTGAATGTTTTGTCGTCAAGTGTCGTGAGTTTAGGTGTTTGTTCTACTGTTGGCACAACAGGTGCGCCAGCCAGTACAAGCTTAGACTGAACACGCAGTTGAGTTGCAATGCCCCCGCTAAGTTGAGAAGCCCTCGATAGCGTTTTGCACTTCATCATAGATGGAAAACGCTTTGTCGAAGCGGGTTAACTCGAAGATTATTGACACAGCCTGTTGCGGATTGCTCAAATAAAGATCGCCATTGTTTTGTCGGCAACGTTTCAATCCTTTTACTAGCGCTGATAACCCTGAAGAGTCGATGAATCCGACACCGTGAAGATTGACAACGACTTGCTTTACATCTGGATTTGCTTCGAACCATTCTACAACCATAGGCACCTCATATGCATCAAAACGCCCGCTGAGTTCAAGTACATCAACACTGTTGACTGTTCGATGTATTAATTCCATGGCTAGTGAGCCTCCTGCGCTTTGCTAACGGGAGTAAAATTGTACTTAGCTAACAAACGGTCAAAATGTAATAGGTACCAGTCAACCACCTCGTTCATTGGTAGGCCTGACGCAGCAATATAATTCTGTGTGCCAAGCTGTCGACGATACTCAGGATTTTCGATAAATTTTGCAATTGCGGTTGCCATGCTTTGTGGATCATCCGGCTCGAAAAATTCTCCCGTATATCCTTCTTCGGTAATTAGTTCAGCAAAGTCGCCCAGTTTAGGGAGTACAACAGCCTTGCCGTAACTGCCTGCCTGGTGGAGTACACCAGAACTTCCAGTTGTGCTGTTATATGGAAACGCTACGACAGCGGCTTCGCTGAATATGCGTGGCACCTCTTCTTCCCGAACATATCCTGTATAACGCACATTTTTGACATGTGCATATTGCTTGCGTATGCCATCCAAATAGCCGGGTGTATTGGGACTGTCTGTACCGGCGATCACTAGTTCAAGCGGTTGAGAATGGGTTTCCTGAAGCTGCTGAAAAGCTTCAATTAATGCCCCGACTGTCTTATAGGTACCAAATTTGCCAAAGGTCATGATTTGAATAACATCGTTTGGTAGATCATACGAAGGTTCTGGTATCTCTTCGAATGCGCCATGCGGTGCCAGCACAACATGTTTTGCGCCATATTTTTCCGTCAAAATATCCACATATTTGGGAATAGTTACTGCGACTAGGTCAGCTTTCAAGAGCATGCGAGTAAAAAGATTGCCTGCTATACGCGTTACATTTTCTAGTAATTGATTCCCACCAAAACCTGCTTTGTTTAGATCCACTGTTTCCATGATGTTGTGGAGCAACACTGCACTCAATGTGCGACTGGATTTTGCCATCCACGGCGCTAGTAACCCTAGGGCACCAGAAATGCGTTTATCAGCGAAAGTTGCAAACTGCAGGTTAAACAATACCACATCTGGCTTTATCTGCCGGACCGCCTTGCGTATTCTCAGTGCGTTCCTCCAATCGCCGAATTGCCAACATGGAATTATTTTCAGAGATGCTAACCCAGAAGATGCGTCATCCGGTGGGTAAGCGCTATCCGTTGGCAGTTCATCTGCCAAGACGAAAATTTCTTTCACTTCAGGCTTGGTTCTTAAGTGATTGATGAAGTGATAAGCGTATTCGTTGAGTGACCCTCTACTAGGCGGGTACGTCGTTACGAGCGCAATTCGCATAATCGCTCAGCCTCCGATCATAAATCCCTTTGAAGTCAGTCATCTTGATTTTGACTATATCACGCAGGAAGCGCTGTACTTCCTTGCGCGTGTCCACTTTTGATCCTGGCGCATCTACCCAAGAAACCGGAATTTCTTGTACGCGATAACCTACCTTGAACGCCAAGTACAGCACTTCTAGATCAAATGAAAATCCCATGACGGTTTGTGCGGTGTGTAAGCGGTATGCCGCGTCATGGGTATACATCTTGAATCCGGCACTGAGTATCATAAACCCGAATGAACAGACCATAGCGCACAATCATGCGCAAACCGTTGCTCAAGGCCTTGCGAAAAATGGATTTGTTAGCCACTTCTGCTCCCTCGGCGGCACGGGATCCTACAGCGACGTCATAACCATCTTCTTCTAGGGCCTTAATGAATTTGCCGATTTCCTCAATGGGGGTGGAATTATCGGCGTCGGCAAACAGGACATATTTGCCACGAGCGGCTAACATTCCGCGTTGGACGGCGTTACCCTTTCCTCCGTTTTGCGGTGTTGTAAGTAATCGTAAATTGGCAAAACCCAATTCCTCGATCAAGGTAACGGTACTGTCTTTTGATCCATCGTCGGCGATAATCAGCTCCCAGGGAAATCCCAAGTCTGATACATGAGAAGCAATTGCTCCAATCGTAGGGACAATGCGGACTTCCTCGTTATATGCCGGTATGACTATGGATAAAAATGGTTCGCCTTTGATGGGGGTAGTTTTCCATCGTCCGAAATTGTCGTATGGCATGGTGGTCTCCTATCAGATCTATGCCACGAAGATCCAGTTCACAAACATCGTTGTTAGAATGCCGAGCATCACACTGAAGCTGATTGTTAAAGCTCGGTCAAGCCACTGCCTGTTTCCCCAATAACCTAACAGCATGAACATTGGGAAAATCACTTGCGCATACCTTGAAAGACTGCCTGTACCGCTCATTGATGGAATCACTATTGAAATGATGCAATACAGTGCGTAACTGGTACCCAGCCGACGCCAGATTGAAACGGCGATACCCAAGACAGCAAAATATGCACCCAAATCAAGTATGACATGCCACCAGATGTCACCGGTTAGAAAGTTTCCACCCACCAACCTTGCAATATCCCGCGAGACGACTGTGAAAGGGCCGAGCATTTCCCGCCCCCAAGCGCTTTGTGTAGTTGAAAAGGCAACTGGGTCTCCAAATTCATGGTTGAGGAACACCATGTAGCTCAATAAACCAAGCGGTATCATGCAAATTGCAATCAGATTCAGCCAATCGGTTTTGAGGGCGTTCAACAGATTGCCCCACGCAGCACGCTTGTGGAGCGTGCCAAGTGTCCAACTATGGGACCGCAGCCATTCCAAGCCGACGATTCCCCAGATCACCACCCCCACAATACGGGATGATGCACACAGTAATCCGAACAGTCCCGCCCATGCCCACATTTTTTTGCGGGCAAAATACATGGTGCTGACGGAGAAGAAAAGAAATGTGCTTTCCGTGTAAACGGAAGTGAAAAAGAATGACATTGGAAAAGCGGCAATGTAAAATACGGTGCGGCCTGCGCTTGCGGCATCAAACTCCATTTCGGTCAACTTGTAGAGGAAAATCAGTGCGCCGAAAAGGCAAATATTGCTGACCAATATCCCCGCTGCCAGCGTGCCAAAAATAGGCGCAAGCAAACTCACCATCAGCGGATACAGCGGGAAAAAGGCGACTGCACTCTGTTGCCCTGGTACGAACCAATAACCATTTTCGACAATCCGAATATAGAAGGCACTGTCCCAGCGTGCCCAGACATCTAGCCAGACGTTGTTTGGGTTGACATGATAAAATCCCGCTCCGGCGATGCTCGGAATACCGATTTCAGCCAAATATGCGCCCAGAAACACAATAGTGCGTGTTATGAGGAACGCCATTAGCGGGCGTGTTATCCAAAAATATTCCGGTTGATTCAATAGTCTGGCGACCTGCTGAATATGGCCGCGCAAGGGTGGAAACCGCCCAATAATGGCTTGCATAGGTTTATTCGCCCAATTGTAGATTTACATTGCTGAAAGAAACTGGACCACTGAAGCTGATCAGCCCGATCCATCCGCTGCTTCGTTCCAGAGGAATTGCTTTGACGATTGACATTCCATCCAGCCAAATATCGAGACTGGTATCATGAACTACCAGCATTAATTCACGTTTTATTCCTGCTGTTGGTTCTAATGGGATTCCGCCTTTGCCGACAAAGTTACCTACTTCATCATACTGCCCCCAGAACAATTCTCGTCCACCGTTTCCAAAGCGCACCATATAGCCGAGACTGAGGTCGTCACGACCATCCATGTGAAATACGATTCCAGCCCCGGCATTCGTATTGTCCGGTGGCAATGTGATGTCAGCCTTGAATGTAAATCGTTCGCCCGCCAGACCAGTTCCCGCGACAAAATCCATATTTCCAGTATCGAGTTGGGAAATTGTGTTGGATTCTACGACCCAATTGCCGGTCGCCAGCTCAGTATCTATGTTCGCCATCGGCATCGTCTGATTGATTGGCGCACTAACGGAAACGTCGTTGAACGTGACAACGCTTTGTGATGCCGTTAGACCAAGGTATCCGGTTACAGTTGTGGCGCGCAGCGGCACATTTCCAGCCATCTCCGTCCCATCCAGTTCTATAGAATAGGATTGATCGGAGACATGAACGCCAAGTGTGTGCACATCCTTCTCTGCCGGAGTGACGCTCACGCTACCCTGGCCGAAGAATGCACCATTTTCATCGAAATACCCCCAAGCCAATACACTACCGTTTTCAAAGTAGCGCACCATGTACCCACCATTTTTTGTGTTTGCGGCAGGTAAATTGAACAGGAGACCACCACCGCCACTGCCTTCTTTAAGTTGAAATGTGGTGAGCATAGTAAACGGTGAATTAAATGCGTGTTGATAGATCATACTGAGGTCGAAGCCATCCAGTTGCGTCTGAGTATATGCACCTTGCTCGAAACGCCATTCACCGCTGATGGCCTGCCATAAAGATGCGCTGCTGTTACCGTTGGAAATGTCTGCAAACAGATTATTAGTTTCGGTATCTATAGAGAGAGGTTGCTGTACCTGCTCCGCAGGCTGTTTGGGATTATTTGGATTGGCAACGGTTTCGGCGCCAACCCGAACATCATCAAAGGCAACCTGTGAAGTTGCAGAAATGAAACCGACTGCGCCGCCATGATATACAAGTGGCACTTCGCTAGCCATCACTGTATCATCGATAAACAGCGCATAAAGTTCTTACTGTCAACTTGACACGCAAACGGTGCCAATTCGGGTCACCTAGTGGAATATCCAACGCTGCACTACCTTGACCGACAAAATTGCTGTCATCGCCAAAGTAGCCGTAGATTAACCACATTACACCGTTATCAACGTTAAAGCGCAGCATTTGGCTTTTCTGACGGCTAGTTATCTGCTGAGCGTTGAAGATTAGGCCTCCACCCATTATTCCACCTAGATATCGCAAGCTAGATTCATAGGTGTAATTTTGTTCCGGTGGAATGTCGATTGGTACGAAAGACATCAGGTCGTAGCCACTAGTGCTGAGCTGAACTAGAGTCTCATCGCGAATTTCCCAATCGCCGCCGAATAACTCATACTCATCAACAGACAATGCCGAAAAATTCTCAGTGTAAGGGAAATTAAAGCGGAGAGGTTCAGGTTGTGATGATAACCGCGTGTACAGCCCTAAATTGAGGACAACCAGCGCAACTATAGCCAAACCAAGTGGCAGCCAAGTTGTGCGTGTTGATGGCCTCTCAAACATAATTTCCGTTTCTTTAACTCCTATTGTGGTTGACAGCAAAGATTAGGATACCCACCTGAAAGTCAATTTATGCATGAAAGTCGTTCAGTTGCACAATAACCACGTTGGCAAAAGGAAGTAAAGCTGTGTTCTCCGACCACAAATTATTTGTTGTGATCGGCTTCCTGCTCCTCAGTGGATGTCCGGCGGAATTATGGCGCCAAAACCGTAATGACTTCCATTTCTCACAGTAAAAATACAAATATCGCTGGACATTCACCCAACATCCGCGCATTAGAAACGATCTCTCCCTTTATTAATACTAATCCAATTCAAAGATAAAAGTATTTAGGTTTGTTAATACTGAAAGTTTCACGGAAGGTTATTTAAGGCCTTATTGGCTAATACGAGTAAAAGGGGCGTCTTTGCCAACCAGCTGGATCAATGGTATGCCAACATGATGGATCGCACTCGCCAGAAACCCTGATCCAGTGTCATCACAACATCTGCGGAGGTAGTAAGTTGAAAGGACATATCTCCGGCGGACAGGACGAGTGTGAATGCGGCGTCTTGAAATGCCACTACACTATCATCATCACTGAAGAAACGTAATCGGAGTATATGTCCGGTGTGAGTTCGCAGGAACGACTGCTGTTTGTCAATACCCTGTAGGACCTGCTGATATGCTGTGCCTGACCAATATGTCGCCATGTCTGAGGTATCGCCGGTTTGCTGCGCCCGACTGAATGCTTCCCATGCCGTCCAATAGTTCGCCGCAATTTCTGCTTGGACTGCAGGGGTAGGGGTTTTACCGGAGTGGTGTGCTACATCTGACCAGTGAATATCCTCAAAATCTGGGACTATCAACTTATGTGCACGAAAGATGGATGCCGGATCAGCCCCCTGTTGGAAGTACGTAATGAACTGTGCGACCAGTCTTACTGTAAGTACACTCAATGGAATGGCCACAAGCATACCGACAATGAAGAGAAGAAACTTTGACTGGGACTTGCTAGTCATAGGAACAAGTTTCTTCTGTGATCTTTAGAAACACAGTATTAGAATGTGTTTCGCCACTGGTTGCCCGGTACGAGAACTGCCCTGTGTGTGATGTGGGGGCCGGCAATCGTAGTGTTGCTTGGCCATCAACCGTGCTCGCAGAACCATGACCATGCCGCCAACTAAAAGTCACGAGCGTCCCATCCGTGACGGGGTTGCCGTGCGAGTCGGTGATGGTGGCGACGAGAGATATTCGATCCCGTCCATCATTGAATACACAATCGGGCGATAGTCTCAAAGACGCGAACTGCGGTTCGCCCGGAGTTTGAGTAAGCTCCAATGACGCCGACAAACTTCCGTATTCCAAAGCAGCACGCACTCGACCGGGATTTCCTTGGCTATGCAATGTCATCCATCCTAATCCGCCTTTGTAAGTGAACGTATTCGAATTGTGTTGACCGCCGGGATACAGACTGTCTAGTTGAAATTCACTGGTATTGTCGGCAGCGTTTCCCCAATTGTCACGTGGCAAAACCATGATCGTTGCGGAGCCCTCGCCATATGCGGGCATGCTATTAGCTGAAGTAAAAAGTTCAACGACTGTAGGCACGCCTGGCTGTACCTGAAGGGATTGACGATATTCTTCTTTTCCGTAATAAATGATCAAAGCAGTCTCGCCGGACTGCGTAATTTCGCCTAGCGGAATTTGCCAGTTTGCCACACCTCCTGTCCCTAGTGTCAGATGAGCTATGATTGTCTTGAATCCGTTTTGCAGGACACCGACAACCTGTTCACCGGCTGTCCCATTCGGGATCCTAATGTTTACTGACCATGCGTCACCAGCAGTAATAATATGCGCTCCATCTATATTGGGTGGTTCCACGTTTGAAAAACCGAGTGTGGTTCCAATCATGTACCCGATACAAATCGCCGCGAACCATAATTGCTTCATCGACTGTATCCATGTATTACGATAGTTGGTAATGGGGTTCCGTTTTGCCAATCGGCCAAACGCGGGCCACTAATTTCTATCGGCAGATCTAGTATTTTTAAGTCCTCTGGCATTGGCGGCAATTCAAATTGCAATGCAGCATCTGGGGTGATTGCCCGTTCAAGATAAACATGATTGACCCAGCGGATTCTGCCATCGTTAGTGGTGTTGAGTGTGATGAGGTGTGGAATATCTACTTGCCGTAGCCCGGCATTGTACAGGGTATGCTCGTCTAGTAGAACTAGTGAGCGATCAAGATTATGGGATGTCGGAACACCACGTACGATTAACTCAACGGATGCAATCTTATCAATATCCAGGATATCAGATGCATCCGCGCCAGAAAAATCCACGCGGAAGGGGGTTGTTTCCATGGGCCATAATTGGTGCATCATCACATCCATGACGTTTGTCTCTGCGAGTCGCTCGCCGTCTTGGCCGCGCAAAACAGCCGTTATGGTCACCTGTGCCGGAAACGCGGATAAGTTTGTAACTGCGCCGACTACGCTGATAAGCCCTTCAAAACGCCCTTCGATACGACTGGCATCGTACGATTTAGGTGCGAACCCAATCGGTACTTCGGGCAAATACACCACATTAAGCGGGCTGACACTCAATAAAGCCCTATCAAGTGTGCCGCGCTTGAGTGCCGTCTCACTAAGTGGAGTCAGAGGTAGATCAATGTGGAAACCTAGTTCAGTGTTAGTAATAAAGGTCTCACGTGGTTGTGAAGGTGGTTCGACGTCCAAGTTGAGCCGCCACGTGCCATCTATGCGGATAAGCTGCCACGTTTCGGCAATGGGGTATGTACCTAGCGCGGTTAACCATTCGGCTGTGACGAATGCAGTCATCTTGTCACTGACTGAGTTACCCGTTTCTATATAGAGGTTCTCAAGCTTGGCGAATGAAGCGAGGATACCCCCCTGTAGTGAGAGCCAACGCAAATACTCGTCTTGCGAGAGATCGGTTTGCAGGTAGGCGTAACTTTCCGTAAACCGTTTGAAGTCGAGTGCATCGTAGTAGGCCAGAATAACTGCTTCCGGGGAACCGGTATGCCCATAAAGGCTACCCCCGATGACAATTCCACCGGAAATGACTATGGCAAGCAGCACCAGGCCAAATATGATGCGTCTTGGCACAGGGGTTAGGCGTATGCTCGGAAACAGACGATTGGTAACACGTCGCCAGAACTGCCAATCCTGACTTGGTCGCAGGGGTGCCCTATAATCATCAGCAATGAGCCAGAAACGTAGGATGCGCCAGTGAATGACTCTCTTGATAATCGGCAACCGCTGAATACTCAGATTGAAGCGCGGGACAACTAGAGTCGTAAATGAGAATATGATCGCAGTAACAAACAAGCTCCCAATTGGCAGTGTTCCCCACATTAGGCGCTGCCACGCGGGATACATCTGTACTGGAATTGCAGCAGGTAGTGGCGGCACATCCGCTCGTTCCCATACCTGCACATCGTTTTCAAGTTGCCCCAAGCTGTGCCAGCCAGCGAAATACAGCAGCGGTTCGTAAAAATCATCATTTACAAAGACATATTTCAAATTGTATCGCTGCGGATTTGTCAGGAATGCTTGTAGGCTACCTAGACCCGGAATGCTTGTGAATTTTGCGCCATCCAAGCGTTCGATTGGTGTACTAGTTAGTTCTGGTAAGCGGCGCGCACTGTGATAATTCCCTTCAACATTGAGTGCATTGGTTTGTGCACTTAGCCATGCCATCTGGTCTCCAAAACCGAGTGTGAGATAGCGCCAGTTGTCGTGATTGTCCTTGGCGAGAAATTCAACAATTGGGGTCATATTGACTGGAGCCGGTTGGAATTTACGATACTGTGTCAGGTTGGCGGTAAAGATCGCAAGTGCAATGAAACTCGTACCTAGTCCACCAACTGTCAGTATGCGCCAGCTGCTACCGAAATGAGCCGCAATCCACTGTCCTAAGCGCCCGTGCAGAAGGCTTTCGAAGTACAGTCCTGCAAATGGTAGGATGATAATCGTTGCCCAAAATGTGAAGCGATCTAAGGTCAGGATGTAAAATGAACCACGCAAGAGAAGAGCTGGAATCGGTGTTGTACCTCCGGTACCCAAAAGGGCAAGAAGTGCCAAAGATGACGCAAGTATCCAATTTGATGTGCTGAATCCCTTGTAGAGCGCGTATGGCAGGATAACTATAAGTACGCCCCAAGGAATGAGGAAGAACATCAAACCGGCTGAAGTGTTTTCTAGGAAGCTGTCACGACTGGAATGAGGAATGGTGATTTGTGTGATCGGATCGCTGCGACTCCATAGCCAATATGGCAGCACCGTGACCACAAGAATAACGATCAGACTCACTCCGAAAACGCCGCACCGGAAAAGCGCGGGGGCTACTCGCTGGATACGCTGCATGGCTAGGCGGCGGACATGCCAAAAACGAAATTTCTCACTTTCGTAGTGGTTTTCATGAGGATGTGGTATTCGGAACTTGCGAAGCAACACGGTTGCCAGAATTGGACCGCTAAAGAATATCATGCCGAAAAGTGTTGTTACATGGTGCCCGGCAGCGGCAACCATTAAAAGCGCTCCTCCACGAAATAGAGCTGTAATGTCAGCGTCGTCCAACCAACTCCATACGAAAGGAAGCGCATTAAGTAAGACGCCGATAACGAACATCGTCGGCAACTGCCCAAACACGTGAATCGTCTCAGCAATACTACTGCTGACTACGGCTAAAAGTGCGGCATAAGATGCTGGGCGCTCGTTGACCCACAACCGACTGAATCGGTAAACGCCCAGTGTTGTAACAACCGATGAAATCAACATCACTGTAATGAAGGCGGTAGGCAAACTGCTGATTTTTGAGATTAGGGCGGTGAGTTGATGCGTCAATGGTGGATAGCTAAACATGGTGAAACCGGTGTACCAGCGCGTTTCCCAGGGGTTCCACCACGAACGGTCATAATGATCGGCAGAAAATGTGCACATATGCATCATAAGTGCCTCTATAGCTACCGGCCATTAGCAACCCGCCATGAAAAATAACTGTGCCGATAATTGCCAATACCAGCAATCGGTGGCGTGCAAACCATGTGTCAAATCGATTGAACACTGGTAAAATTACCCTTCGGCCTGCGAAGTGAACAACTTCACATCGTTACGAATAATGGGAAGCCGCAGGACGCGCCATAGTACCGTAGCAAAAAGTAGCCCCATCAGAGCAATTTGAACCGTAATAACCTGCGCTAAGGATGCATGCAGGAGGAGTATCATTATGACCTGCGCGCTCCCCGCCACGATAGGCATCCACGTTTCACCGCCTCTACCCAGCGCGATTTGATATGTAATGACGAGGTTGGTAAGTGTATAGAGAGAAGCTGCCAGTGCATACGGCGCAAGCAACGGCGCCGCGTCTACATATGCCGTCCCGTAAAGTATAGTCAGAATATTCGAGCCGAATAAAGCTGCGCCTAGAATCAATAGACTGCAAACTATTACACCACCGCCAACCAGTACTATGAGAATTGGGCGGGTAGGTTGGTCTAGCGCCTGCCGGCGGGAAATCATAGGCACGAGCAACATCGTCAAAGGAAGTGCACTGAAGTAGACTATGCGGCCAATACGCTTACGGCTGCATATAAACCAGCATCCTCAGGCGAGAAGAAATTCTTGACCAGCAGAAAGTCGCTGTTGGTGATCAATGCCTGCGCAATCAACACGAGTGCAGTCATCCAACCTAATTTGATCCATTCCGCTTTCTCTTCGGTTTCCTCAATAGAAGTTGCATCAGCTTGTTGACCAAAGTGGCGAATTGCCAACCAACCAATAAACCATGTCATCAGCATAGATTGAGCAAGACCCCATACTGCTCCTTCGAGGCTACGACCAACGGACACGAGCGCGTAACCTAGCAAAACACTTGCCACCAGACGAATTATGCCTTCAGCGAGATATGCAGTGCTCAACCAGAAGTAAGCACCCAAACCCTGCAGTATGCCACGATCGGCCCCTGTACGGATAAAGAACGGTATCACAAGGATGATCGGTAATAAGACGGCAAAACTGTTGAGCTGAAATAAGCCGACTAACAACGGTGAGACGATCACTAACGCAATGGTGGTTATCGCCCCAGCCAGCCAGCCAAAACGCCCGATGGTCTTTATGAATGTTCGTAAGTGCGAAATTTCGTCATGAGCCTGGTATCGAGCTGTGAAACGCGCGGCAACTGTCTGAATACCCGAAGGCAATAAACCGATCAACAGTTGCAGGGTAATAACAAAGGTTAGTTGACTGTAATCTGCCGGCGAAAGAAGCCGCCCCATTAATACGTTATGTACCAGATTCAGCCCACTTACGCCCATGCTGGCTACGAGAAAAATCAGGCTGCCCTGTCTCAGTACACGAAAGAGCCGATGGAGAGAGGAACGTTGTGATGTTAATGAGTGTTCAACCAACCAGTCGGCACCTGCTTGCAGGACGTTACGCGCATTTTCCGCAACTACCGAACGTTCGTACGGTTGCAGACGATCCATGATTGAAAACGGAAAGGTAAATCTTAGCGGTAAGATCGGCGTTTCGGTGCTTCGTGTAGTTTCGAGCATTACCCGAAGCTCATCATTGGTAATCCAGAGCGCACCCGAAAGCCGCCGGTGTGCATCTGTTTCCAACATCGCGAATTCCCTACATGCCGCGCTTATATGTTCACTATCTGGTTCCGCGACATGTATATAAAGTGCTGTCAATGCCTCCACGCTCTGACGAACCAGCGGGAAAGTTAGTCCGTCAGATGTCTTCAGCCAACCTGAATCCAAGTCAACTGTAGCATTTGGAAGTGTTACGATTTGTTTGATGTCCATGCCATTTAGGAGCATGAGACACAAAATTGCACGCTGGTAGGGGGCCATTTGTGCTTGCTGCCAGATTGACTGCCAGTTTCTATCTTTCATATTTATGTTTCGCCGCTGTCATGCTTATCTGTCACAATTGTAACAACGAAACATCGCATTTTCTGTTAAGTTGGTTCAGGTCTCGATATCGGGTGTGCCTTCGTGAGTGAGTTTTGCATCGTGGCAGGATTATTTTGCGATTCAGTTCGGCGACCCGATTTCATTTCAAATAGATGACTTTGCAGTACTAAGAACATCAGTGTAGATCGAGCTGTCGCTAACATCGTCCGACTTCCGAAGAGGTCACTTGATACGCCCAGTCCTCGTGCTGCCTGGAACTGATGTGTAATGGCGTCTGAAAAATTAGATTGAATTAGGCGACAAACAGATCACTGAAATAATAGTTAATTTGGGGTCGGTGGTTAAACAATCGTGCGCCGTTTCAACTACGTGGTGAATCAATTACGGGGAATATATTTTGACGCATGTCGGTGCTGGAACGGATACAACATTTCCGGTTTCGCTCAACGTTCCATTTTCACGATTTCTACGAAAGGCGGTAATTGTATCACTATTTTGATTTGCCACGAGAAGAAATGTGCCGCTGGGATCAATAATAAAATCACGCGGCGTGCGCCCGAATGTCGATTGATAACCGACGTGCGACAATTTGCCAGTTGTCTCATCAACTACATAAATGACTATGCTATCGTGACCACGATTTGATCCATATATGAATTTTCCGTCCGGCGAAATGTGGATGGCAGAGCAAAAATTTTCGTCACGGTAATCTGGTGGCAGAGTCGATACGGTTTGTAGTGTTGTAAATTGTCCCCGATTGGCATCATAACTCAATACGGAGATAGTGGAGTTCAATTCTTGTATAACGTAGGCGAAGAGACCGTTCGGGTGAAAGATGTAATGGCGGGGTCCTGTGCCGGATGCAAGGGTGAACGAAGCATGCGGAGTAAGTTGACCTGTCTTGCTTTCAAATTTGTAACCGACAAGCTGATCAATGCCTAGATCAGCGACAAAGACATATCTATTGTTTGGGTCAGGCAAAATACAATGTCCATGTGGTGCTTCTTGGCGCTCTCGATTGGGTCCGGTGCCAGCGTGCTTAACGGAACTGGTTGGCGGGCCAAAACTGCCGTCTGGCTGAATCGGTAACACAACAGCGGTTTGCCCAACACTACCATAGTTGGCAATCAGTGCGTAATGATTGGCGTAATCAAGCGAAAGATGGGCACTGGAGGCCCCAAGGGTAGATTGGCTATTTAGGAATGAAAGAGCACCTGTATTGGTTTCTATCCGATAAGAAACACAAGTGCTGTACTCTGTTTCGCTGACGGCATACAGATATGGCTGGTTGGGGTTTGTGATTAGGTAGGATGGGTTTTCGATCCCGGTTGTTACGCCCTGAAAGATCAATTCGCCTGATTTCACATCCAATGTGAAACAGTAGATACCATCGCTTTTGAGCGCATTGGGATTTGAGTCACGTTGGGTATATGTACCTACATAAAGCAGCATCGTGTCTGTCAAATTGGAGACTCTTCTCCGTAAACAATCAAACGATTATTCGATAAATTTGCCCTAGAAAGAGAGCACAAGATGTTCATTGGGCCTCTGCCACGTTCACTATGCGGCCTTCGTGCTGGGAAATTGTGGCTGCTATAGCAGCCTGTAGGGCTGCGCGGGCATCCTGCGGCGTCACCGATGGGTATTTGTCTTCACGTATACATTCAATAAAGTGGGCGATCTGCGCAGTATAGGCTGGGCCGAAACGCTCTGCGAAATAGGGTACAACATCATGGCGTACGCCTTCACGAGTTAGGACGAGAACAGGCGTTTCCTGCAGGTAACCAATTTGAAGTGCGCCTTTTGTGCCGATTACATTCGTTTGAATGTCATACCCGTAATGGGCTGTGCGGCTGACTTCGACATTGCCCAGTCCACCTTTGTTAAAGCGAACGTTTATCATCGCGTTATCAACATCGCCAACTTCTTGTAATTCGGGATAAACAAGGCTGGCAGTTTCGGTATAGACCCGTTGTATTTCGTCACTCATTAGCCAACGTAACAAGTCAAAGTCATGAATACCCATATCTACAATTAGGCCACCACTCATTGCTGGGTTGGCATATTCGAGACTGGTGCGAAAGGGGTCGCGCCCTATGGAACGAATGACTACAGGGTTGCCGATGATGCCGGATTCGATTTGCTTTTTGGCGGCGGCATACCCTTTGTCGAATCGGCGCATAAATCCGACTTGGAACATGACGCCAGCTTTTTCGACAGCGGCAATCATTTTGTCAGTTTCACTCAAGGTTAGGGCAGTGGGTTTTTCACAGAAGATAGCTTTCTTGGCCTCTGCGGCAGCAAGTACCACTTCACGATGAGTGCTAGTGGGTGTGACTACGATTACTCCGGTTACATCAGGGTCCGTTAATAGATCGTGATAATTTGTATAGGTGTTTATGCCTGATGACGACCGAGTGAATTCATCCAATGCTTCAGGGCGACTATCTGCGACCGCGACCAAGCGCGAATCGTTCATTTGTGAGGCAACAAACGTACCGTAGAAACGACCCATGCGACCTAAGCCAATTACGCCAATTCCTATTTTTGCCATGGTAAAATCCTTGCTAGAAGAAAAATGTTAATAATAGGTTTCGTACCAGTTTGGTGTCAATTGTGGTGAGGGGACTCGTTCCCGCCAATCAACAGCGTTTTGTTCGCATATTAGACTAAGTTCTTCAATGCGTTTGCAGGCAGTGCTCTGAAGGAAGTTCAGCCGGTGTGCGCCTTGAAGCTCCACTGCTTCGTTCCATACTGCCCTTCCTACGATAACCCCACTTGCGCCTGCTTGGCAGGCAATCCGGGCTTGGCGGCGAAAGATTTCAAAGCTTACACCTGCGCTGAGAATAGTCCACGGAATGCTGCACACAGAGTCCACTTCCATGCAGGCATCCAGCCAAACGGCTTCATCCGATTCTTGATAGGGATTGATGGGGAACTCGAGTTTTAGAATGTCGACGCCGGAAGCACTAAACTCACGGGCGCTATCTACGACCACTTGCCTGAGTTCCGAGGTGCTCAACGGGCGTTCGCTATCTAAAGAATATGCAATCGGTTCTAAGAAGAATGGAATATCAAATTGACGACATTGATCTACAATCTTCGAAACCAAGGTCCGCTTTTGAGGGGCGGTTGGATCATCGGGATGATAGTATAACAATAGTTTTACACCACTTCCCCCGATACGTTTGATTTTCTCTACCGACCAACCTTGAATGAAATTTGTTTGTCGCTGACTTGGGTAAACATCGTAGTTAGTTTCTTCGAGCGGGGCGAGTATGCCATGTTTTCCACTAATGACACCGTCCGTAATGCCTTGACCAACTCCGAAATTAGGATCGGTTAATACTGCACTGGCGGAAGGCAGAAGATATTTCATTACTTGTAGCTTGAAGTGCATGAATTCTTGATCGCTGGTGGCGTTAATACGGTGTTTATTGAGGGCAGATAGTAAATTTGCGCGATGGTCTATGGCGAGAATGATAAAGTGACCAGCCGCAGTGCTGGATTGGGTAAGGTGACGATATTTGCCCAATGTAATCATAATAATGACATGAACTCTCTTAAAAGGTTGCCTACCTAACAGAGAATAATGTTACTCCGCGAAAAAGAGAATTACCACATTAGGTTGCTGCTTAACGGGACGGCGGAGCGGTTGTATTTCTGACGATAACCTCTGGCGCAGGCAAGGTTGGGATAGGGGAGTCGAACCGCTTAAGACACGAAGGAGATATTGGATAGCAACTTGCCCACTAAGCTCTAAATGCTGGCGGATGGTGGTTAGACCCGTGAAATAGCCAATTTCGAGGTCATCATAACCTATGATCGAAAGTTGATCGGGTACACTAATTCCTTTTTCACGAGCTGCCGCGAGACAACCAAGTGCTTGAATATCAGACATGGCGAAAATTGCAGTCGGTGGCCGAGGTAAATCCAAAAGCGCGATGTAAGCTGGCGAGCTACATCGTGGTCGTGGGTACCGAGAGCTGTGTAACTTTCCTCAATTGATAGTCCATGTTCCTTAAGGGTGGTCGAATAGCCCTGAAAGCGTTCGCGACTTGTGCTAAAGCCATAACTGTCGAAGAATTCGTCGCCAACATATGCAATACGTGTGTGGCCAAGATTTAGTAGGTGTTGCGTAGCAAGGCGTGAACCTTCGAAATTACTGGTTCCGATGCAGGGCCAATTTTGGTTTTGGAAGTGATTAATACCAATTACTGGAATTTTAAAGTTTTCAAATGCAATACGGTTATCTTCTGATAACTCCAAATCAATAATAATGAGACCTTCAACAGTTCCAGATTGGGCTATTAGGGACAGACGTTCTTGATAGTGCATGATTGAGCTGACACTATATAAGATAAGCTCATACTGGTTGGGCTGCTTCGAGAGGGCAGACTGCACACCGCGCAGTCGTTCAGCGAACGAGCGATAATTGTAATTTACAAATGCCTGTGTTATGACGCCAATGTTGTGAATACGGGTCTTGCGTGGGAGCTGGCGCGCGACGCTGTTGGGGCGGAAGCCTAGTTCCGCGATTACCTCTAGTACACGCTGGCGTGTAAGGGGATTTACCAGAGGACTATTATTGAGTACTCTAGATACTGTCCCTATACCTACACCGGCTTTTTTAGCAACATCTCGGATGGTGGGATGTGACATAATCCTCTTTTGATTTTGTGACTATCAAATGTGTTGAAGCGAGGTATGCAATCAACACCGATTTGGAGTAGATATGCTCACTGAGTAGGATAGTTTCACTTAATTTCTTACGACTTGGAAACGTTTCCAAGTATGATGGATTATAGCTGTTAAGTGTGGGTCAGTCAATCGGAATAAGGTCGACTGATGTAACTTAAGTCAATTCATGATGAATGCAACGATTTAAAAGGCAATGACTTTGCGGTTTGAGGAAGATATGATTGATATTGCGACGCGACAGAAGGTTGATCTAAAGCCAATATATATTGGCAATATGCGAATTGAAAAACCGCTTACCCTAGCCCCAATGGCAGGACAAACGAATCACGCATTTAGGACACTATGTCGTGAGATTGGAGATTGTGGTCTTGTTTGTACAGAGTTAATCAGTAGCCAAGCGATCCACTATAAGAGTAACAAAACCTTCCGAATGTTTGACTGGAAACATAAAGAAAGTCCGTTTGCGGTTCAGCTTTATGGTAGTGAGGCTGACGTTATGGCAGAAGCCGCGCGGGTGGTGGCCGATCATGGGGCGGATATAATTGACATTAATATGGGGTGCTGGGTTCCAAAAGTGGTTAAGAAGGGTGGGGGAGCTGCCCTTCTGGGTGATGTTTGCGTCGCCGCACGATTGGTTGAGACTGTGGTGGAAGCAGTTGATATTCCGGTAACGGTGAAAGTTCGAAGTGGGATCGATTCTGAACACATCACCGCCGTTGAATTTGCGCGGGCGGCAGAACTGGCGGGCGCACAAGCGATTGCGGTTCATGCAAGGACGGCAGCGCAAGGGTTTACCGGGCTGGCTAATTGGGCAATTATTGGAGAAGTTAAACAGGCGGTAGCGAATATTCCGGTTATAGGAAATGGGGATGTAAAAGACGGAACAGATGCAGTGCGGATGATAGAGATGACAGGTTGCGACGGTGTTATGATTGGTCGAGCAGCTTTGGGTAACCCGTGGATTTTTAAGGAAATTGCATATGAACTACAAACGGGGAGTAAACTGCCACGGCCTGACGGTCCGGAAATTGCGGCCATGGCGATTCGCCACGCGCAACGATCTGTTGAAACATCCTTGATAGGTGAGCGACAAACGATTTTTGAACTACGGGGGCAGTTGACTAAGTATCACTTAGGTGTAGCTGGCGCAGCAGCTGTTCGTGAACGATTGGTGCATGCCGAAAGCCTGCACGATGTTGAGTGCATATTGGAGCCATATTTGTGAGGAGCTAAGCAATTTTAAGTATGGTCGGATGACAATAATTCAACGTCCTGTTACCAATAGTCTGATGCCGTTACGTGCGAGAACTTTGCTAAACAGAGGATCTCATGGGCTACTTCATGCGATTTGTTGGAAATGATGTTCGGATAGTTCATATGGACGACATTGAAACGATGCTTTCGGAGGTGGATACCGGATACAGTCTGAGACGCTCCGAGTTCGCATTTGAACAGATTGCAGATGTATTCTATGACGGAGCAGCTATCGGTTATGTTGAAATCAATGAGACCGCCGATGAAATATTTGAGGATGATTTGAGCGCGTTTCGCGACATGATCGGTGAACCAAAGACAGATGTTGAACGCAACGTTCTTGAGATGCTTGACAAAGCAAATTACATGATAGCGGTTGAGGCACTGTGGGAGGGTGCGGAGTCGGAAAATACATTGGCGAAATTTGACCCATTATGGGCATGGTTGTTCGAGACGCATAGCGGGATACTTCAGGCAGATAATGAGGGATTTTATGATGCAAAGGGGCTTATTTTAGAGAGAAAGTTCATGTTGTAGGTTTAATCACTCACAGGCAGTTCTACCGGTTGTTCTACAGACTAGATATTGTGGTTTACGAAGTTGGGAATAACCTTGTAGTAATTGGAACGAGTAAAGAAAATCATTTGGTGCTGTACTATGGCAATGAAAACACGCACTGAGACTTTCTTTGAATGGCTCTCCATTTATGCGGTCAAAAGAACCGGAGTTCCAATCACCATTGCGAGCATTGCTGACGAAGTCAGTTTTCGCCCACGGTATACGTTTTTCGCGAACATGAATCATCGGGAGAGGTTCACCTTTGATATAATGGCCAGCAGAGTCAGTCAGATAGTCTCCATTTTGACCGGTCTTTGCGTGGTAGCTCTCAATAACAATGATCGTGCCGGATGGTAGTTCTCCGGATCGAGCATAAAGGGCACCTAAAACATTAATGTAAATATCCCGTATAGTTCCATCGGGTCGTTGCACAGTTGCGTAGTGTTGAAAGGTGGTGCGAAAGTCTTCTGGATAACGAACACTTGAGTACTCAGGAAATTCTTGGGGGTTTGAAGCCCGGTTTTCGAAAACCCTTAGACGAGATACGATAATAAACATCACTGTTATCAAGAAGAGAACAATGACGAAATAGATTGATCTTGAGCGAACGAGCTTTGTGCCAAGTTTTGTGAACATAGTATTCGTATATTACCACTTTATTACAAAAGTCTATCGTTATGTAGATAGGGTGAAGGATTAATTCAAAGAACACTTCTAGTGAGAATTATATGAAATTATATGATGTAATAGTTTGTGGCCATTTGTGTTTAGACTTGATTCCGGGAATGCGGCAGGTGAGTGTTGACGATTTGACGATGCCGGGACGATTATACAGTATAGACCCGATTGTGGTTTCGACTGGTGGAGCAGTTTCGAACACTGGCCTCGCGTTACACAAACTTGGCATGAAAGTTGGTCTTACGGCGACGGTGGGAGACGATTTGATCGGACAGATGATATTGCTTTATCTGCGCCAACGCGATGCGAGTCTAGCTGAGCATATCGTAGTGCAAGCGGGGCAAGCAAGCTCTAGCACAATAGCCTTATCCCCCGCCAATGCTGACCGGACATTTTTGCATTGTACAGGTACAAATGACGTGTTTGGGTTTGCGAATGTTGATTTTACATTGGCGGAACAAGCGAGGATTTTTCATCTTGGATATCCGACGCTGCTGCCTCAACTTGTTCAACAGGACGGCGAAGAATTGCAGGCAATATTTGAGAGAGCCAAAGCCTGTGATGCAATTACCTCACTCGATATGGCTCAACCTGATCCAAATGGTTCTATTGCGAGGCAGAACTGGCGGCGAATTTTTGAGCGAACTTTGCCTTATGTTGATATTTTCTTGCCAAGTATTGAGGAGATTGTTCTTACACTTCGTCGCGTAGATTACGACCGATGGACACCGAATATATTGAACCACATCGATCGGAATTATTTATTTGACTTAGCGGGTGAGTTTCTCGATATGGGAACTGTGATTACTGGGTTCAAGCTGGGCGCGATGGGAATGTACGTGCGCACAGGAGATCTCAACTCAATTGGGCGTTTAAAACACGTCACTCTCGACGGGAACGAATGGTCTAATCGAGAACTTTGGGTTCCGGCATTTGAAGTTGATGTCAAGGGTACAACCGGGGCGGGTGACTCGGCCTACGCAGGATTCTTGACAGCTCTAATGAAGGGTTATTCGCCGCTCGATACATTGAAATGGGCGTGTGCGGTAGGCGCATGTAATGTAGAGGTGGCGGATGCGACAAGTGGTATTCGGAGTTGGGATGAGATCAAACTTAGATTAGAGGCTGGTTGGGATGTGAAATCCTTGCACCCAACCGGAGTTGAAAGCTTGATAGCGAGTTGAGCCTGCACAGCGTTTTAGTGTACAGCTATAATCCTTGAGTAATGATTAAGATCAAGGATGCACTTATTGGCTCAGTCATATAAGATTTGCCCGATTTGTGATACGCCAAATCACCGTAACGCAACGCTATGCAGCACCTGCGGCACAACTTTGTCGAATGTCTCGGTGGTCCCTGAGAATACAAGCGGCACGCAATCGTATGATTACAATTCATTACACGGCGAAACTGACCTACTAGAAGGTAACGTTCGATGGCGGGGAAGCAGCTATATTATTGGCGGACTCGTAATAATTAGTTTGTTGGCGTGTATCAGCTTCGTGATTCTGTCGAGTTTCCGTGTCTATAATTCAGTCGTTCCACCTTCAGCAACGCCAAAGGTGACAAGCACGGTTACTACCGAGTCTGATGGGCTCTCTGGAATTTCAATCATAACTAATACGCCTCGCCCAACACTGCTTCTAGCAACTGTTACAAGTGGGCCGCCCACGCTAACGCGAACAGCGACACCAAGTATCACCCCGACACAAGGGCCGTGCGTACAAAAAGTACAATCGGGGGACAGCTTAATTGCACTGTTTGCGCGTTGCGGGCATAGAGACTACGCGGACTTGCTGCAAACTGTTCTTGATCTCAATAATTTGAGCGACGCCAATTCGCTGCAAGTTGGGCAGAATATCGAAATCCCCTGGCCAACTCCGACTTTTGATCCGAATATGATTTCGACTGAGGCGGCTACCGTGACCGCCAACCAAAGTGAAACTGAAAATGGAATAGCATTAGCCAGTACTGACCCGCTACGCGATAGCGCGGGATTGCGCGTTCCCTCTACTCCAACTTTGCAACCGGGAATTACCTGGCATCGGGTGATGAAGAATGAGAATATCATTTCAATTGCAGTTGAGTATGGCGCAACGTTGCGAATACTTTCCGAGTTAAACCCCGAAGTCACTTTTTCTCAATGCGATTTTGGGCAGGGTTCAGGGGGCGCAAACTGCTATGTGGCGTTATATGAAGGCCAGTTAGTTCGCGTACCTGCGCCAACGCCTACCCCAACGATTCAACCAACGGCTTCCGGAAGTGAAACGCCAACTCCTACAGTTACACCAACATTTAATATTCCGAGCCCAATCAGCCCAAGTAATCGCGCATTTTTTGGGTCGACAGACATTGTAACTCTTCGTTGGGTTGGGACAGGAACGCTTGGTGAGAATCAAGTGTACTTCGTTCAGGTCGAGGATCTTGTCACGAAGCAGAAATATAGTGCACCTACAACTGCGTTGTCGTTTATTCTCCCCCTTGAATGGCAAAGTGTACTGAATGAACGGCATGATTACGAGTGGGTTGTTTCTGTTGTGGACAAAAACAACCCCGAACGGCGGATTGCATCAACCGAACCACGACAATTTACTTGGCAGGGACGAGGGACTGGCTTATGAGACTGTTACTGAAAATTGTAGTGCTATTAGTTCTAGGAAATGCCTTGATTTCGTGTAGCGGTAATGCTCCAGAAGCAGGAGTGACGCTGACAATGCAGGCGCTTCAGCCAACCGCTACCTTGGTTGCCACCAGCACATTAGCACCGAGCGATACCACTGTTTCTGTTACTCAGGCGACACAGGTGTTGGTGGTCAGCCCAACGTCTTCTAATACGGCAGCTCCACCATCGGATACACCACTTCCAAGCGAAACACCGGGCCCATTTGAGTATATTATTCAACCAAGTGACACACTGGGGTTTATCATTCAACAGTTTGGATATACTGATTTTAGCACTGCGACAGGGAGTATCATTGACCAGATTGTGCGGTTGAATGAGAGTATAGTGAATGCCGACATTTTGCCTGCGCCGGGAACAGTTATCCTTATCCCGCGGCAAACGGCTACCCCAACGCCGCAGAATGCTGAGACTGCTGTAGTAATTGAGGCGACCGGGACCGCTGTTACGTCATATTTACCGGATGCCGGTAATATTGCAGAGTATGTGGTGCAACCGGATGATACAATTGTTGGAATAGCTCAAATATACAACACGACACTAGCTGTGTTATTTTCTCTCAACACTGATTTGCAGGGCATATTTACGTGTAATCCAGACATTCCAAGCGGCGGACCAGGGTGTAACGTGACGTTGAGCGTGGGGCAGGTCTTAAAAGTGCCTGCACCAACTCCTACGCCAACGCTTTCGCCAACCCCGTCGGGAAATGAGACAGCGACCCCGACCCCGACGCGCGGTGCGCCCATGTTACTCTACCCACCGGAAGGTGCTAACGCGCAGCCTGGAACGTTCAATCTGCAATGGGTGAGTATAGGAATTTTGAACAGAGATGAATTTTACCTAGTTCAAGTGACCGATATCACCACAAATACGGTGGTGCTACAGGCTGTGACTAAGAATACGGCTTATGCACTCCCTGAAAATGCAATTCCAACGGATGGGCAACTACACACTTTTTTGTGGCGGGTTGTTGTCGCCAAACGCAATGCAGATGGAGCATATGGGCCGATAGGGGGGGCGAGTTTGGATCGGCGCTTCCAAATGCAAAGCCGATGAGCTTAACCTAGTCTGCCAAATTCCCTCGCGAGCTGTTCAGAGGTGAGGTGCAAAATGGTTGGTCTTCCATGTGGGCAGGTATGAGGGGAACGACATCGCTCAAGTTGCCGTATGATTGACTGCATCTCTTCATGGCTCAGAATTTGTCCTGCTTTGACTGCGGCTTGTTTGCATACGCGCGTCACGATTTTGTCCTCGATGGTACTCTGACCAGGATGTTGGTCGGCCTCAAGGTCAGCAATGATTCCAGCAATGACTTCAATGGGAGATTCATCTGCAAGGAGGGCTGGTACACTGCGGATGACAAACGTATTGGGGCCAAATCCATCGATTTGGAATCCTAAAGCATTCAAAATGTCAAGGTTTTCTTCTATCAAACGGGATTCCGTTGGTGGCAGTGTGATAGTTTGTGCAGAAAGGGATAGTTGAGCGATTTGTTCATGGCGTTCATGTTCTTCTATGAACTGTTCATACAGTATGCGCTCATGTGCAGCGTGTTGATCTATTAAGTAAAGACCCGATGGCCCTTCCGCCACAATGTAGGTTGCACCTATTTGCCCGATTACACGAAGAATAGGTAGCGTTCGTGGCTTCTGCGGTGTTCCCATTCCTTCCGGTATTTCTGTTGGGTCAACGTTAGACTGAGGGGTATTGAGGGAAGCAAATGTTCTGTTGCCGGGCGAGTGCAAATCAATGCCTAAGTTTAACTGCTGTTCTGTTCCTCCGCTCCAATTTGAAGATGTGTGATCGAAGTTGACTCCGGTGAATCGGTTTCCGCGCATAGCCGGCGTCTGGGCGAGGTTAATGACTGCGCGGCGCACGGCCCGCTGGATAGCACTAAATATGGCGTCAGTATTGCGAAATCTCACTTCTGCTTTAGTGGGATGAACATTGACATCGACTTCGTGGGGTGGAACACGAATAAGAATAACTGAAATCGGATAACGCCCTGTCATTAACAAAGTGTGATAGGATTGTGTGACGGCGAACGCAAGACGAGTGTCTTGAATCCAGCGTCCATTGACAAAGAGGGTTATTTGATTGCGATCAGCCCGATGCAAGTTCGGTACCGATGTGTAACCTAAAATGTGACTTTCAAGTGCAGACGTTTCACTGCCTGTCACCTCTACCATGTTTTTGAAAGTGTCTAGTCCGAGAGCTGTCACAAGAACGTCTGCCAGATTTCCACTTCCGTTAGAACGAAAAATCTCGCGTCCATCTTGCTCAAGGGTGAGGCGTATTTCAGGATATGCCATTGCATAACGGGTAATTAAAAGAGCGATTTGGCGTTTTTCTGTATTTTCTTTCTTGAGAAATTTCAGACGAGCAGGAGTATTGTAAAATAAGTTTTCAACTGTAATTACGGTACCGATAGGGGATCCAATTGATTGACGCTGCAAGATTTGTCCACCGGCAAGCTGCAGCATAACGCCATGTGGGTCTGTAATGTGATGCGTGGCAAGTGTTAGTTGGCTGACAGAGGCAATACTGGCTAATGCCTCTCCGCGAAAGCCCAATGTTTCAATGGATGCTAGGTCGTCTGTTGTGTGCAATTTACTTGTTGCGTGGCGATGAAAGGCGAGTTCGACTTCGTCGGCGAGAATACCAGACCCATTATCACTGATTCGTATACGATGACGACCTCCGCCCGATATCTCAATCCGTATATTTGTTGCTCCGGCATCAATTGCGTTTTCAAGCAGCTCTTTGACTACCGATGCGGGCCGTTCAACCACTTCTCCCGCAGCGATCTGAGCCACAACAAGTTCAGGTAGTATTTTTATGGACATGAGACGCCGCACACTACCCGGTCCTATCTAAAATTGATGGCATGGAAGTGTCTATCAATTGATCTTAATTTTCTGACGTCGCGCCATTGGAGGCATCAAAGGGAATGGTGATGAAGAAATTGCTGCCTTCACCCTCTTTGCTTTCAACAAAAGCATCTCCGCCGTGCCGTCGCGCTACGCTGCGTACGATAAAGAGACCTAAGCCGGTACCTTTTATTTTCTTGAATTCTGGACGGTGAATGCGAACATGACGCTCAAAGAGTTGTGACTGATTTTGAGGGCTTATACCTAGACCACTGTCCTTTACCGAAACAATTATTTGCTTGTCATCATGTGATACCGAAACATGAATTGATCCGGAAGCAGGTGTGTATTTAATTGCATTGTCAATTAAGTTGCGGATTGCCCGTTCGAGCATGGTCTGATCGGCGCTAACAATTGGAACATTTTCTGACACTGCGATTGTAATTTCTAGGTTTTTCTCTTCTGGTGCTAGATGATTTTCAATTATTCGTTTCGCTATATCTCCAATATCGGTAGGTGATCGTACAAGTTCGTAGAAACCACTCTCCGTATCATACCGGCCGGCATCCTGCACATTTTCGACTAAGGCCGTCATCTGGGTAATGCCCGAAAGAATCTTTGAAACAAAGTGGCGCTGTCGATCATTGAGATCGCCAACCATTTCCATCATGCTGGCAAAGCCATGCATAGACGTGAGAGGGGATCGTAAGTCGTGCAGAACGATTCGCATCGATTCGCTCTGATTGCGAGTTAGTTTCTTGAAATAAGAAATTTCATTTAACACCAATGTCCATGCGAGCACGTTACCATCTGATAGTTGCACCGGTTCAAGTGTAGGAACAAATGTCCTGTCATTATAGGTCCATTCATTGGGAGTCTTTTTGCTATCAATGTGGTCCATTATTTCACGTATTTGTGGAATGCTCTGAGTAGTGCTTTCTGGTGAGTTTGAATCTATTGCGAAGAGTTGTTGTGCCGCATTATTCATAGCCACCACTGTGTATTGCGTGTCGATAATGACAAGCGGGCTCCGGATGGAATTTAGGAACGGTAATAGACCATGTGGGCCCAATTGAGACATAATCTGATGAGCAAAATTCTCATCGAAATTTTGACGAGTGTTCACTAGTTTTCTCTAGAAATTGGATTTGAGATGTTAATGTTATTAGTTGATTATATGTCCGTTGGGGATTGCTGGCAAGCGGTGAGAGGGCAGAAACGCTAAAGCAATTGATTATCAGGATTTTGACTACTACTATGTATTACGCCCTAGATAAATGACTACTGATGCGATTTGCGACCATATCAATTGCCACTTGATTGTATCCGCCTTCGGGAATAATAACATCGGCATGACGACGACTGGGTTCTACGAATTGAAGGTGCATGGGACGAACTGTAGTTAAGTACTGATCGATAACTGAATCCATTGTTCTACCTCGTTCGGCAATATCTCGTTGTAGCCGTCGGATTAAACGTATATCGGCGTCTATGTCGACAAAGATTTTTATGTCGAATAATGATCGAAGACCCGGCTCTACAAGTGTTAGGATTCCTTCAATTAGGATAATCGGTTGCGGTTGAACACATAGAATTTCAGAAGTGCGCCGATGGATTTTGAAATCATATACCGGGATATTAACGGGTTGCCAACTTTGAAGCTGACGGATGTGTTCGATCAAAAGTGCTGTATCTAGGGCATCTGGGTGATCGAAATTGCGGACGCCGGATTGAGTAAGTGGAATGTCGGCAATGTCTTTGTAGTAGGCGTCATGAGGTATATAGGCAATTCTATGACTTCCAACGCGATCCAAAATTGCGTTGGATATGGTGGTCTTACCTGCACCCGTTCCACCAACCACAGCTAGAGTAATAGGACGATCTTGGCTCATACCTCTTAATTCCTTACAGCAAATGAAAAACCCGCATAGGTGCGGGTATCACGAAGCCACCTGTGGGACTTGAACCCACAACCTACCGCTTACGAAGCGGTTGCTCTGCCATTGAGCTAAGGTGGCGTTAGATTAGCATTATAACAAATGGGACTCGTGGCAATCAAGCCTAAGTAGCACTGTCCGATCACGAGTTTTAGTGCCGAAAGTGACGGACTCCGGTAAAAATCATTGCTATGTTGGCTGAATTGGCGGCTTCGATAACTTCGTTGTCACGTATAGAACCGCCGGGTTGAATTATAGCTGTTATGCCATCCTTAGCGGCCACTTCAATACTATCGGCAAAAGGAAAGAAAGCATCCGAAGCCATAACGGACTCTTTGACACGGTGCCCTGCTTTGGATATTGCCAAATTTACTGAATCTACACGACTCGATAGACCGCCTCCAATCCCTACGGTCGCATTGTCAACGGCCAAAACAATTGCGTTCGACTTAATATTCTGCACTGCTTTCCAGGCGAACTGCAATGCGTTTCGTTCGGAATTGTTTGGGGCGCGGGTAGTAACAACTTGAAATACAGTGTCGTCAGGATCACCTGCGTCACTGCTTTGAACTAGCCATCCCCCTTTTACACTACGGACCTCAAACTCGAGTAGAGTAGGTGATGAGGGCATAGCTAGTAAACGACAGTTCTTTCGATTGTTGATGAACAAGTTTTGTGCTATTGGTGAAAATGACGGAGCAGCAATCGCTTCAACAAAGAGCGTGCCTAGTGCCGACACGAATTCATCTTCTACAGGTCGGTTCGTCGCAATAACTCCCCCGTATGCGGATTGAGGATCCGAAGCCAATGCCGCTGTGAATGCTTCTGCTATGCTGTTACCTTCTGCAATACCACATGGATTGAGATGTTTGACAATGACTACACCTGGTTCGCTTAAGCTTGAAACCGCGCGCCATGCTGCATCTAGGTCAAGGATATTGTTGTATGAAAGCTGCTTTCCCCCAAGAACCGATCCCCCGAGTGGGCCTGCATTACTTGAACGGCTGTAGTATCCAGCAATTTGATGCGGGTTTTCACCATATCTAAGCGCATCTACGCGATGCATGCCAATCGACAAATGTTGTGGGAGTTCTGAGCTTATCGGACTAGGGACGAAATCTTGTGATAGAAAGGCGTGTATAGCAGTATCATAATCGCGTGTATGTGCAAATGCCTTAATGCTTAACTTGCGTCGCGTTGCTAAAGTGACAGAACCGGATGCTTTTAATTCAGCAGATACATTCGCATAGTCATTTGGATCATTAACCACAATTACATGAAAAAAGTTTTTCGCACCTGCTCGCAGCAATGCAACACCACCTATATCAATTTGTTCTATAGCGTCCTGCAGCGTAATTCCACTTCGAGAAATAGTCTCCTGAAATGGATACAAATTGCAAATAACCATATTAATCGGCGCAAATCCAAAACTTTGGAGACTTTCAAAATCCTCGGGCAAATCACGCGACAAAATTCCTGCATATACTGCAGGATGCAAAGTCTTAACACGACCACCTAACATTTCCGGAACCCCAGTCAATTGCTCAACAGTCACAACTGAAAGCCCTGCAGCTCGCAACGCCACTTCAGTACCACCACTAGCAACAAGATCCCAACCAAGTTCAACCAAAGTTCTGGCAAAAGTCACCAAATTAGTCTTATCATACACACTTAACAGAGCACGTGGCATTACTTTATCTCCTATTCAAACAAAAACGCCTGCAGATAAAACTACAGGCGCAACCTTACAATCCAATTAGCAACTAGAGCCCTGAAGTACGAGCATCCTCTTCTGTCCAACCCCGATCCTCAATAATTACGCCAATTCGAGCAGGACGCTCTACCAACCCATATAAACCAAAGCAAAGAAACGAGACAAATAAGCAGACAAACGCAAATGGAATCCCAAACTTAAATGGACCTACTAACAACGAACCAAAGAACGCTGCCGGCAACACAGAAACATAACCGATAATTGCCAAATGATGAAATATCCTCGCTGACAAACCACCATATATTTTCTCAACCCGCTCGGATCGCCGCGCAACAGAAAAGGAAAGAGTGATTCCAATCAAGAATGCAATAATAACGACTTGTGACGCTCGATCCATCATCTCACCATTAGAACAAACTATAGATAAATGGCTGTGTAGCAGGATTACTACCCAAAATTATGAGAACCGCGAACACTATGAGCGTAATAATCATTGGAAGCAACCAATAAAGTTTACGACGCCACAAAAATTGCAACAATTCGCCAAGAATTCCCATACGTGCAATCATGTCACGCATATACTTTCTCCCTACTTCGGCTTACGAACCAAAAACGTATTCAGAACCAAATAGTCAATATCACTATTTTGAAATGTATTCCATGCATCACGAGGGGAAGTCACTATTGGTTCTCCTCGCAGGTTAAATGAAGTATTCAAGACGACCGGAACCCCAGTAATCTGACCAAATCGTTCTATGAGACCATAGTAGCGCGGATTTGTCTCACGCTCAATAGTTTGCAACCGTCCCGTACCTTGATGACATACTGCTTGAATCTGATTTTGCTTCTCTGCTTTAATAGGCGCAACCATCAACATGTATCTTGGTGCTTCATGCTTCTCAACACCCGGATAATCAAAATATTCTAATGCTCTGTCCCGTAGAATTACGGGAGCGAACGGACGAAAAGGCTCCCGAAACTTTATCTTTGTATTAACAACTTCTTTCATATCATCAGCTCGCGGATCAGCCAAGATGCTGCGGTTGCCAAGTGCCCGGGGTCCCCATTCAAAACGTCCCTGAAAAAACCCAACCACCTTCTTATCAGTTAAAGATTCCGCTAAAATATCCAATAATTGATCTTCGTTATCAGAAAAAGATTCAACCTTGATTCCTTTTTCCCTTAGAAACTCGTAACATTCGGCATCAGAAAATTCTTGCCCCCAATATGCATTTGGCATTACCCAATTACGCGGTTTTCCAAGCACTATATGATATGCCCACAAAGCCGCACCCAATGCTCCACCGTCATCTCCTGCAGCTGGTTGTATATAAATTTCCTCAAAAGGAGTTTCATTCAAAATGCGATAGTTCGCTTTTGTGTTCAACGCCACACCACCAGCCATAACAAGATTCTTCTGTCCTGTCTTCTTATGTAAGTAGCGTGCAATCGAAATTAGCGATTCCTCAGTAACGGTTTGAATACTCGCTGCTATATCAGCAAATCTCTGATTCTCATCCATGGCACGCTTTTCCTGACTGCGTTCAGGATTTGTTACCATCGTGAAAAACTCTGACTCGGAATGTCGCGAAGCACCAAACAAATCTACGAACTTTTGACTATAGCTATCTTTAGTTGACCTATGGTAGCTAAAATAGTCCATATTTAGATAGAAGCTTCCATCTGCCTCACTCAAGTTAATAAGTCGTCGGACTTTTTCGACATAACGAGGTTGTCCATACGGAGCCATTCCCATTACCTTATATTCGCCATTGTTAACGCGAAACCCGAGATAGGCTGTAAAAGCTGAATATAGCAATCCAAGAGAATGGGGAAACTTTTGCTCTTGAAAAAGATTAATCTGGTTAGATCCTTGCAAATCGCCTTCCCAAAGGCTAGTCGCATTTCCAAGCGTAGTAGAAGTCCATTCGCCTACACCATCAACCGTTAATACAGCGGCTTCACGAAAGGGGCTCGCAAAAAATGCGCTCGCCGCATGACTCATATGATGATCGCAAAACAGCACACTATCAAAACGAACGCCAACTTTACTTTGAATAATATTTTTGATCCAAAGCTTTTCTTTAAGCCAAGTTACCATTGCATCACGCCAAACATCAACTGACTTGGGAAAAGAGTTTAATGTTGTGAGCAAGATACGCTCAAACTTTAATAAAGGTTTTTCATAGAATACTACGTAGTCAAGGTCTTCACCTCTTATGCCAGCTTGCCCTAAACAAAATTCAATGGCTTTTTCTGGAAAGCCATTATCATGTTTCTTCCTAGAGAAGCGCTCTTCCATTGCAGCAGCGACAAGTTTTCCGTCTTGAAGAAGCGCTACTGCTGAATCGTGATAAAAACATGCGATTCCAAGTATGAACATAACAAGATCAACCTTGACGTTTAGCAGCTTCGAGATCAAAAGGAACAGGATCCCGATCCAGCCAAACCGCTTTATTTGTAGATAGCGGAGTTTCTTTCTTAGACAAAAATAATGCAATAAGGCCAAATGGCATCAAAATGGTAAAATAAAAAATCGTTGCTATGGCGCGTGCTTGAATATCACCAATTATTGCTCCGACAATCTTGAATCTCGCCCACATTAAGTGCAGAATTTCTTTCAAGCTCAACACCCTATGCACTGTCATATTGTATTACTTGCCATGATAGCATAGCAAAACAATAACTTCCAGAATGGGATATCTCACTTGTAGGATTTTAAGAAGAGTTGTTACAATGGAACCGTCATTTCTTGAGCAATATCACACCACAGTGTAGAAAATGGAATAATAAAATGGAACAAAGCATGGAACTAAAGAGTAAGAGAGATACAAAATGTATCCCGCACTTATCCCAGTACGCGCCAGTTTGGATAGTAGACGAAACTTACATTTTAGAAGATGACGCCATGCTCTTCACTGCTGTATTTCAGCACCCTGAATATGGATGGGTTGGTCGCAGGTATCGGTACGATGGTTTCAATGATGTACTTTATCACAAAGGTCAGACACTGGTAAAAGAAGGCAACCTAAACTCCATTCAAGAACAATCTCCTTATGTTGAAACGTCTGTTGCGGACATACCTAATTCCTACGGTGGCTAACAGAAATTTTGTCAGCCATACTGACCAAGAATTTCGGTTGACATCAACTGCACCCTGAGATGGTAAGCGCACATGCTTCAAAGTCTCAATGTGTTTCACTAGCTGTTAACATAAAAACCTTTGAGTCCTGGGCGCCCATACGGTATTTGTATGTTTCATCGCCACGTAGAAAGTCAAAGAACTCGTAGCCAGATTGAATAGCAAACTTTATGTTATAAGCAAGTAAAATGATACCGGGGCTTAAATGCCCATATTGATCTGGAAGAAGCCCTGAATTATAAACCAAAACTGAATTTCCATATACAAAATTCAAATAGGAGGCTGCAGCGACATTATCAATCGTCAAAAAGCTCAATTGTAGCCAGTTATTGTGTAACGCAGCAGGTACAAGTGAGTTGAAGAAGTCAAGATTCTGTGAATCGGTCAAGAACTTTGCCTTCTCAGCTTGGCTAGACGCCATAAGGTGGATGAATTTCTTAATTTCTTCACTTAAGTTATGGTTCTCATTTACAATATACCATTCAACTTTCTCACTTGCCCCATCAATGCGTCGAAGCTTTCTCCTTAATTCATGGCGTTGTTTTTTATCGAGTAATTCAAAGTATCGATCCCAACTAGAGGGTAAGTGGATAATCGGACATACATCCTGTTGTGTCAGCTGAACGACAAGACCAAGTTCTGATAAGTATGCCGGAAGGAATGATAGAGTAGGGGACTTTTCCGGAATGTTACACAGATTAACCCAATCAAACTCACTCTTATTCGCATTCAAAAATTGAGCAATTTCACGCATTACAATTTCAACATGTTCATTAGCAACTATCATATCCAAATAATCAGTGACATCCACACAACCAATTGGGCGAATAACTCGACCATGTTCCGAATGATTTTCGATAAACCACGGAGCGATGGCAACTAAAGTGTTGTCTTCATCGCGAACCGTTAGCACCCATAGCTGTCCAGGATGATAAGCTGACCACCAAATTGACTGCCACTCCCAGGTACTAAATATTCTATTGGCAATACTACGCTTTAGAAGGCTATTCCATTCGGAATGAAGTTCTTGAAAGATTTCGATATCGCTACGAAGAGTGAGTTTCATTGTTGCCTGTTTGTAGTATACAAAGCATTAATCATAAGATACTTAAAAACACCGCATAATGATGACGATAACAATATAAAAACCGCCCTGTGTCTAGGGCGGCCTTATAACCAATTCTAACGGAGGCAGCAGGTCAATTACTTTGCCTTTGCAGTTGCAGCAGCTTTGTGCTCAAAAGCAAGCGACAACTTACTGTCTACATCAAACAGGTGCATATTCTCTAGATTGAACACTATTCCCATCCGATTGCCAACACGAGCGCGAGTGCGCGGATCCATACGAGAGATAAAGTTTGCCCCTTGCTCTTCCATGTAAACAACCATTTCGTTGCCCATTTGTTCAACGACATCTACATTCGCTTCGACGAGAGCTGGGACAATGCCAGGGGGTTGGAAGTCAGCATCGTGGATATCTTCGGGGCGGATACCAAAAACAACCTTCTTGCCCACATGATCCTTGAAAACATCGGCATTATCAGCGGAAATGGGTAATTTGAATGTGCCAGTATCAACGATCACATTGCCACCATCTTGCTTCAATGTTGCATCAAAGAAGTTCATAGAGGGACTACCAATAAAGCCTGCAACAAACAGGTTGCGCGGATTATGATATAGATTGAACGGCGTATCAATTTGTTGCAGCTCGCCAGCGCTTAATACGCAAATACGAGTACCCATTGTCATAGCTTCCACTTGATCGTGTGTCACATAAATAAAAGTGGTCCCCAAACGTTGGTGGAGTTTACTTATGAATGAACGAGCTTCAACACGTAACTTCGCGTCAAGATTTGAAAGCGGTTCGTCCATAAGGAATACAGCAGGCTCACGTACGATGGCACGACCCACGGCTACACGCTGGCGCTGACCACCAGACAACTGACGAGGACGGCGATCGAGTAGTTGCTCAATACCAAGACTCTTCGCTGCTTCATGAACACGCTGATCTATCACTTGTTTAGGTGTCTTTCGCAGCTTGAGACCAAACGCCATGTTGTCATATACAGTCATGTGAGGATATAGAGCGTAACTTTGGAAAACCATCGCTACATCGCGGTCTTTGGGCGCAACATTATTTACTACACGATCACCGATCAGAATTTCGCCCTCTGTGATTTCCTCCAGCCCGGCAAGCATACGCAGACTTGTTGATTTACCACACCCTGATGGCCCTACAAAAACCAAAAATTCCTTGTCGGCAATCTGGATATGCAAATCCTTGACTGCATTTGAACCACCGGGATAGCGTTTGTAGACATGGTTAAAAGTTACACTAGCCACTGCTTTCCTCCATTTAGATGTGTCTTGTTAAGAGCATTTTTGCGAACGATATATTTGGTAAATCTGCACAAAATTGTTGCATGGTTGCAAATTTTGCTAATGGAGGAGATTATATCCACTCATTTTGAAAATGCAAGCAAAATGTGTAAATTCCCAGTTCAAAAGCTAAGTGTTCAAATGGAGACCCACAAGTCTAATGAAACGATAGTTGAATTGAGCATAAATACTAATACTAATTTCTAGAAGGCAACTATGGCAAACAACACAAATGCAGAAATTATTGCGATCGGGACTGAAATTTTACTTGGAGAGATTACAGATACCAATTCGGTTTTTCTTGCCCGCACATTACGCGATATTGGTGTAAATGTATATTTCATGACGTCAGTTGGAGACAACGAGCAACGAATTGCCAATGCCATTCGAATAGCCTTGTCCCGTGCACAGATCATAATTACATGTGGAGGATTGGGACCGACGGTTGACGATATGACTCGACAGGGTGTGGCTCAAGCAACAAACAGAAATCTTGTCTTTCATCAATACCTATTGGATCAAATTGCAGAGCGATTTGTAAGCTTTCGTGCTCAAATGACTGAAAACAATCGCCGCCAAGCCTATTTACCTGAGAACGCAATTGCGATAGAAAATCCGGTAGGAACTGCCCCTTCGTTTGTAGTCGAGCATGAGGGGAGGAGCATCATCAGTTTGCCGGGTGTACCACGTGAAATGACATTTCTCACAAAAAATTGGGTGATCCCTTATTTACGTGAACAATTCTCCCTTGGAGGGGGGATTATCAAAGCTAGGGTTTTGCGAACGGCAGGGATTGGGGAGAGTCTATTAGATAGCCGGATTGGCAATAATCTATTGGAAATGAGTAATCCTACCGTTGGGCTAGCAGCTCATGCCGGTCAAGTGGATATTCGCCTCACAGCAAAAGCCAACTCTGAGACAATTGCCGACGAAATGATCGGTGTAATAGAAACACAGATACGTGAACGGGTTGGTGAATTCATTTTTGGTGTTGACCACGACACTATTGAAAAAGTATTGGTTGATCTTTTAAATAGAGACCATATGACGGTAGTGACAATTGAAGCTGGATTGGGTAATCCAGTTAGCACAAGAATTTTGAACCTGCCAGATGGCAAGAATGTACTAATACACCACGAGGTTCATGACGATCTGAAATCATTTTTGGGAGATGAGAATAACAACCCTTTAAGAGAAACTGCAGAAAATGTCGCACAAAATAAGTGCAGACACTATGACGCGAATGCGTGTATAGTGCTTATGAGCAAACCAGATATTGACGATGAGCATGCAGATTCCGAAGCTGGAACTGCCATTTCGGTCTGCACCACCACCAAAACCAAATCACGAGTATATGGTTTTGGTGGAAAAAGTAGTACAGCCCAAGAATGGGGAAGTACTTGGGCTCTTTCTATTCTGTGGCAAATGCTAACTGGGAATGAGAACTAGAACTCTATCACAATCAATCATCATCGAGGCGTAAAATTGCCATGAAAGCTTCTTGCGGAACTTCGACGGCGCCAACCATCTTCATGCGCTTTTTGCCTTTTTTTTGCTTTTCAAGCAACTTCTTTTTTCGGCTTATATCCCCGCCGTAACATTTGGCCAAAACATCTTTCCGCATAGCACTAACATTCGCACGAGAGATAATTTTTTTACCAACAGCTGCTTGAATAGGGATTACAAACAATTGCCGAGGGATCAGTTCTTTGAGTTTCGTAATTAATTTCTGCCCTTTATGATATGAATCATCGCGATGAACAATCATTGCTAGTGCATCTACGGGTTCGTTATTGACCAACACATCCAACTTCACAAGATCGCCAGTCTTATATTCATCAAATTGGTAATCCATACTGGCGTAACCCTTTGTAATGCTTTTGAGTCTGTCAAAGAAATCCACAATGACTTCTGAGAGTGGCATTTGATAGTGCAACATTACGCGCGTCGGATCAAGATACTCGGTTGTGACATATACACCACGTTTCTTAATGACGAGATCCATAATAGGGCCAATAAACTCTTGTGGCGCATAGATCTGAATTTTCATCCACGGTTCACGTACTTCATCGATCAGGTTCTCATCAGGTAGTTGAGCAGGGCTATCTATGCGTAATAGTTCTCCATTCCGCATTGTAATTTCGTATTCAACGCTGGGAGCAGTTGCGAGAATATCCAAGTCGTATTCACGTTCAAGCCGCTCTTGAATAATCTCCATGTGGAACAAACCTAAAAAACCAACACGAAACCCGAAATTCAGTGCTTGTGATGTTTCCGGTTCGTATATCACTGAAGCATCATTGAGTTGGAGTTTTTCAAGGGCGTCACGTAAATCAGCGTAGTCATCGTTATCAGTGGGATAAAATCCGGCAAACACCATTGGTTTTACTTTAGCGTAACCAGGCAATGGCGCATTCGTCCCATTATGTAGTGTGGTTATGGTATCGCCAACGCGACACTCTCTAACAGTCTTGAATCCCGTGGCCACATAGCCCACTTCGCCCATTTCAAGCGTTTCTTTTACCTGCATTGATGGGCTGAAAACCCCAATTTCAACTGGTTCAAACTTGGCATCAGTAGCAAATAGACGTAATGGTAGTTTATTGTCAAGTCTTCCGTCTACAATACGGACATAAGCGATAACCCCTTTATACGGATCATAGTGTGAATCAAATACTAAGGCACGTAAAGGTGCATCTGCATCGCCTTTTGGATGCGGAACCCGTTCAACTATTGCTTCAAGGACATCTGAAATGCCCAAACCTTGCTTGGCAGAAATTGGAATTATTTGATCGCCAGCAATACCCAACAAATCTTCAAGCTCTTTGACGACTTCTTGTGGGCGAGCAGCTGGTAAATCAATTTTGTTTATAACCGGAATGATCTCAAGGTCTTGATCAAGAGCGAGATATAAGTTAGCAAGGGTTTGAGCTTCGACACCTTGACTGGCATCAACTACCAGAACCGCGCCTTCGCAGGATTGAAGAGCTCGGCTAACCTCGTAGTTAAAATCTACGTGACCGGGAGTATCAATCAAGTTGATAATGTAGGATTGCCCGTTTTTTGCCTTGTAACTCATCCGTACGGCGGACGCCTTAATGGTAACACCGCGTTCTCGCTCCAAATCCATACTGTCGAGTAGCTGTTCTTGCATATTTCTAGCAGATACTGTATCAGTCAGCTGAAGCATTCGGTCAGCCAAAGTGCTTTTACCGTGATCAATATGAGCAATAATCGAAAAATTTCGGATATAGTCTGATTTCATGAGTATGCTTGCATTGAGTGAGTATTATAGAGATAGTGAACAATTATACAGATAAAGCGGCTAAGTGTAGAGCGTCTTTAAAATGTTTTCTTTAGTACAGACTCGATAAGCGCATCAATATTATAATAATTTGGTACTTTGTCATTACCCTGAGACAACCACGCCAAAAACTCAATGTTACCGGCAGGTCCTTTAAGGGGGGAGACAGTGAGACCAGATACGTTGAAACCGACTTCTTTCGCAAAGGTAAGTATGTCTCGTAGAACACGTGCATGGATGAGCGCATCTCTAACCACTCCACCTTTGCCAACATCTTTTCTACCGGCTTCAAATTGAGGCTTGATTAGAGGAATTATATCAGCGTTGTGCTGCATCCAGCCTTTAATTACTGGCAGTAATAACTTTAGAGATATAAATGAAGCATCAACTGTTACCAATTCAACTTGTTCGGGTAATGATTGAACGTATCGTGCGTTGGTTCTTTCGAGAACGATTACGTGAGGATCAATTCGAAGCGAGTAATCAAGTTGTCCATAACCAACGTCAATTGCATATACACGCAAGACTCCATGTTGCAACAGGCAATCTGTGAATCCACCCGTACTAGCCCCGACATCAGCACACACGCGATCTTCTACATTCAAACCGAAGTAAGTTAAAGCGTGTTCCAGCTTTTCACCTCCCCGGCTTACAAAGCGTGGTTTTGCCTTGAGCGTAATCAATGCGTCACTTTCAATCTGCGTGCCAGGCTTGGACACTGTATGACCGTTGACCTCAACCTCCCCGGCCATTACCATTGCTTTAGCTTTTTCACGACTGGGTGCTAAACCACGCTCAAATAATAAAATGTCCACCCGTTGTCTGAATGCCACAGTAAATCATAAATCTCGACTAAGGTAAAGTACAATATCCAAAGGATTTGGAGTCGAAACCGTCACTTCAATCCCATCTGCACTAAGCGGCAAATATCCATCAGCGGCAATTATGGCACTATAGGCAACCGTTTGCGTCGGCGTACTGAATTCAAGTGGCCTATCAACCATGAAAACGCCTTCGCTGTCAGTTGTTGCTATTGCAAAAACCTGATTTTGCTGCCATTCAAATTCTTCTACAGAAAATTCTGCTCCAATTATGACGATGGAGACGCCGGCGATACCCCGATGCGTTTCTCGATCAAGAATCTGCCCACGTATCTGTATTCCATTCGCACGAGCAAATTGATCAATGGGAAGTTGCCCAATACCAACCTGCACGGAAGTTGATGCTAACGGTAAGTTATTTATTAACAAGTCAATCTTGTAGGTCCCATCAGGGATGTGATCCGAATTAGACATTTGTAAGACAAAGTGGTTCCCATTGATTGAGTAATTCCAAAGGGCAGATTGCTCAAAAAATACTTCGCCATCGACCGACCATTGTATTGTCCACAAAGTGCCGAATGCAATTTGCTGCCAATCAAATAATACATACAAATTATTGATTGTGTTTGCAAAATTGCTTTGTGGCAGTGCTAATTTCGCTTCTTCCACTGAGTGAGCAGTTGCTGCATATATATTTGAAAATACTTGTGGCAACGCACCTTTTTGCCCCCCTGCAATTATGAAATCCGATGTCGCAGCCAAGCGACTTGCAATATATAATTCCAACCGATAGCTACCTGGAGGTAAACCATCGGCAACTTCAATGCTTGTTGTCTGCGAACCGTTCAAGCCTGAGTTCCAAGTCTCTGAAATCCTCTGAAATTCCGTCCCATTCAAATACCATATCGCTGACCACTCTATTCCGTCTGGCATATTGCGATACAAAAACCGCGCACTAGCTATGTTCCCAACTGGCAACACATATCCATTGCCCTCTGGATTTCCCTTTGTATCCAAGAGCCCAAATACGATGTCACTGAAAATTGCACTAATTACTGGTGCTTCGCCGATTACCAACCGAATAGTAGATGCAGGAATGCCGTTAACGTGTAAAGTGAATGAATAGATTCCATTGGGCCATGGTTGGCCCGTATTGCCAATATACCATGTACCGCTTCGGCCACCGCTCCACCTAACTGGAGCAAAACTAAAGACAGGATTACTTACCCCATCAGTAGTAACTTGTACCTCATAGATGGTTTCAGGCGTCATGTCATGATAGTCAAAGAATAAATATAAACTCGTGCTGCCCGCTGGAAGGCTACTTATGACACTCGTAGGCATGCCGGTTTCATTTACTGATGCCGCAAAGAATAGCCGACTAACCGATGGGCTGCTAGGCGCAGGTTCAATCGTACCTGCAGTTTGAACATTAACGATTAAGCCAAGAGCGGCACTTCGCAACAATGGACGTGCCAGATTGCTTGGTCGCACCGAATTGGCCTTTGTCCCCTGTGGTACACACTGATCATTATTATTTATTAATCCGTCAGTGTTCGTATCTTGAATGGGAATACATGTTGCAAGTTTAGTATCTTCAGTAATAGCAGGCGCTGTTGTCAAAACTCCTACTAGCTGATTATTCTGGTCAAATGTGCCACCTCCGGAAACGATGGCAGATGTATTGTCATTGATTTTAAGCCATGACGGGCCAGAATTTGAACTACGTGGCTCAAACACAAGACCGGAAATTGTGGTGCGAAATGAGGTTACAGCCTCTGCCCCAGTTCCTGAATATCCAACTATTGTAACAGTTTCATCAAGCGTGACCGTAGACGAGTCGGCTAGTTCAACAAATGGGAGTGCCAAATCTGCTGCCACAAGCTGGCTACCATCCAACTTTTGATTGATCTGAAGCAAAGCTAAATCAAGACCAATATCGGTTTTTACTATTTCTGCGCGATATTGGGCAATCGGCGGTTCATCCAATGTTTTGGTGATGGCAATTATCAAAATATTACCTATACACTGAGAATTAGTAACAGTATTGTGCGCATTTGCTAAGATTAATCCGTTTCGATTTACTAAAGTTCCAGATCCAACACATGAAATGAGCAAGTTGTTACCCGTACTTCGCGCCTGCATAATATACACTGTGGATCGAAGAATACGCTCAATGTCGAGTGCATTTTGCTGTCCAATAGTTGGACTTGTGGCGGCAAAGAGAAGCAATGTGATGGAGATCAACAATATAGTTTGTGATTTACGCATAATTAAAAGTCCAAATCATAAAGAAACTGTTCAAAAATGGGGGATTTGTCTTGGAATTTCTTGCTATCGGCGACAAACGATACAACTACTGCTTGCCCTCGCTTTATAGTAATCACATCTGTGCCTGTTACTACAGTGGGAAAGCTTTTCAAAAATGGGTTGGGATCAACTGCTACATAGGTATAAGTGACAGAGGTTGAGGTTGCCCCTTCCGATGTCGGAGATTCGTTATCAATTTCTATTACGTTAAAAACGGCCAGAGTTTGTGAACGATCAAGAGTAAGTGTATCAATCACATTTCGAAGAGATGTTTCTCGACCTAAAGGCATTGTCGCAATTTGAATAGTTGTTTTGAATCCAGTTTCATGGATGTCCCGCACACGAAATACATAATTTCTATTGTTATCAATTAGCCAATTTGATGGATATCGCAAATTAATTCCAGCCTCAGGATTAGAGTAGGCCGTTGTGGCGCCAAGCACTTGGTTACGAAGGTTAATTCCTGCAAGCAGGATGAGTAATCCGAAAATTATTGCGAGATAGTCATTCCATCTTTGACGAAAACTTAGTTCTCTGGATGCCGAGAATTCGGATACATATTCAATCTCTGTCATAAACTTATTCTTCGCGCCCCATCCTTGCTTCTTGGGATCTACGGTCCGCATTTCTTATTAATATCGAAATAATCAAGCTTACGGTCAGCAGAAGCACGATAGAAAACCCGAGTCCTAAGAGTGGGCGTGAGGTTGCGATTGCTAAACTGAACGGGGCATTCACAAGTCCGGTGTATATCGGTAGTGCAACTCCGGCCATAAAGGTCGCAATTGTAAGCGTAAACGGCAAATAAACGAGATTAGGATTACTAAATCGAACTTCTGTGAGACCGTATGCGACGATAATGTTTGTTGAAATTTGAATTGCAAAATTTGCAAATATTCTGAACGCTACTGCATCAATGGGCAAGGGAGCGTTGCTCACCACAAACTCAAGATTTACAACTGTTATGTATCCAATACTAGCTGCAAAGGCATAGGCAATTGTATCAATCCGAATACGAATTCTTTGAGGCCAAGCCATAAGTCTTAAAACACCATAAATCGTCAATTGCTGGATAATACCTACAGTAGTTGTGAAACCGATTATTCGTATTACAGCGCTTGAGAGAGGAAGCCATTTGTCAACTTGCAAAACATTGTCAATAAATGGCAGACTTATTGCCTTCGCAATCAGCGCGCTAAACATAAGAGTCATCAACATCGATTGTCTTGGCTCAATCGCTTTACGTTCTCCCTGCAGTGAAAAAAGGATCCACAAAGCAAGTGGAGCTAGTGCGATACTTATACCAATATAACTATTGACCTGATTGTTAAGCTGCAAATCAATTAAACTCATAATGATAAATATTGATAGGACGAGTATCAATAGAACAATGCTTATGATTGCTAAATTGCGCCATACCGGTGCATAAGGATTTGGTTCTTCATTATCAAGCGGGGGAGGTAGTAGACGTGGACCATATATTGTCATAGAAAGGAATTGCTCTTTACAGAAAGTTCCACTTGAGTGCGATAAGGACTAAATGTGATCTTTGGTTAAGACATAGCGGTTGAAGATAATAGAGTGTTATCATCAGTCTGTATTATGACTATCACCGCCAATAGGAATAGAAAGACATAGCTTAGATCTTGTACAAATACGCTATTGTCTACCAAGCCATGCGAAATTACATATGTCATACTTCCAATTGCCCCAACAATGATTGGATACATGGTAGATGATTGTTGATATCTAAATTTCTTGTATAAGCGCAACGCATACTTCCAAAACAACACTTCAATTGCCGCTAACAATATAACACCGCAAAAACCCAATCTTATCCAAAAGTCCAAGAATATATTATGAGGATGTGACAAATTAGGTTCTTGCCAAGCATCTGGAAGAATATATTCAGATCGAAAAGCATATAGGAATTGGTCAAGTCCCAAACCTGTAAGCGGATGATCTTGGATTACATTAATAGCGCTTTCCCAAACCCGTAATCGATAAAAGTTTGTGCCAGATGAAAAATCAAATGCACGTGCAAATCGCGGTATTTGTATTGACACTAAAATTACTAATAACAGTGCCGACGCCGATAAAAACAAAATCCTTCCTATATATTTCCCTAAAACAAGTACACACACAACAATAGTCGAGAGAGGAATTCCAATGAAAATAGCGCCGACACTTTGAGTAAGTAGAACTGCACTCCCCATTATAATCAGTGTAGCTGTGCTGACAATGCGATGAAAAAGTGGTTGGCGGGTAAACGCAAAAGCAATTACAAATGGAGTGCAGCGACCGATATAGAGTGCGACATTATTAGGAGAACCATAAACGCTTGCCAGTCGCTTTGCGCCGGCTTCCGCTGTAATAACCGAAGTTCCCTGAAAGTATTGCCATAATCCAATGACAGATACCAAAAACCCACCAAATAGAAAAGCCATTAGTATTATGTTGAGCTGGCGTGTCGTGAGCTTTTGTGACCGTAGTATTATATAAAACAAAATGGGTTCTAAAATTATCGTGCGAAGTTCAGTTACTGCTGGACGCTGCTGTTGTGACCATAATAATGAAATAATTCCTAATACACCCAAAAGTAGGACAAGATAATCCATAGCCACAACAGGGAATCTTCGTTTTTTGAGCGGTAACCTATTTCCAGCAATTGACTCTATTTTGCCGAATGCGGCAATGAACTGTATTGTACCCGCTGCAACGGTCAACAACAGAATAATTTCACAGATTGGAAAGGCGAACTTATACAGCTCGACAGGGAAAAGAAAGAAGGGGATCCAAAATATCGTTAATGCTAATCCAATATGAAGGTGGTTGTAGATAATTACGAACAAACTAATAAGAGCGATAATTGTTAGAATTATCCCGGGTTCAAGTTTGATGAGGCCCGCCGTCAAAAATCCCAATAATAGCGGTACTGGTTCCCTACGGATGATCGCAGGGATTGCGTTACCCCAAGTGAGCATCATCGCCACCAATAGCACTAGAGACACAACTATGCCTGTAGCAAATCGAATAGTAGAACTTGCCCTATACTCAAACTTTCGACTAGACTTGCAAAAAGCGTCCACTTAAATTTCCTTATCATAGTCAAAGTGCTCAGTAAAGTGGCGGTAAGTGATAGCAAGGCGACTAGCCATTGGTCATATGGAGCACAAAAAATCGCCAGAACTAACGCCGAACCCGGCAATAGCCCATTGATCCCATCCCCTGTCTGCTATCACATGCAACGTATGAAACTGTGAAGAGAGATTTCTGCCAATTGGTACAAGACTAATCTCAGGAGTAAGTGGCTCTGGACTCGTTAGTACAACGTAAGAGTTACCTGAGGAATCGCGCGGAACGGCGTTGGCAGGTTGTCCATCAATTGTAGGATAAAGATACGCGGTGTAGTTGTTTTTACGTAAAAGCATGGATACATTTGCACCAATAAACTTGAAGTCCAGTTGGCTATCTTGAACCCACCCAATGTCGGCACCAAGTTGACTGAAAGACCACACGCCACTGTAATCCACAAATGGGTTCACTGCAGGATAAAATCCATTTTGAGCAAATTGATTCGACTGTAAATTTCCTAGGGATTGAAAGAGGACAGTTGCTGTATTATCGGGGTTAAGAAGCGTGAAACCCCACTGAGGATTGTCAAGAGGAAGATCGGGTTGCCATTGCTGCAAAATCATTCCGCCAATCCAAGGCCACTCACGTTCTACCCGATCAATTGCTTCTTTTACATATTGAATTTGTTGTTCAGATGAAACGCTGCCCCAAATTGATTTCTCTCCAGACCATGAACTCGGCAAACTATTCCATCCCCAATTGCTAATCCAGATTGATTTCTTTTCATCTCCGTTCCGAATCATTTCCTCGCGAAGAAGAATAATCCGAGAGAAATTTAATTTTTCAGGCGCAACATCTCGATCCAAAGGAGAAAAATCATAACCATACGGTTTTGCTGCAACACCATCCATGTAATCTTTTGCTCCCAAAGAATACATGTTGTGCAAATAGAGCCAATCACTGAGATTTTGGGGTCCGGTTTCCACAGTTGGAGCAAGAGCAGCAGCCAGCACAAATGACTGCAAATCAATTTGGTGTATTACTTTATATGCCTCCGCAAGTAGTGCTACGTACTCTGCGGGATGAGGCGCGGCGCCCCCCCACCCAGATTGAAGATTGGGTTCATCCCATATTTGATAATAATCAATATAGTTTCCATAGCGAGATGCAAATAGATTCAAAAATGGAACTATTGAAGTAGGATCAGTTGGCGGGGCACTATCACTTGTTCCATTCCGGCGAGCCCATTGCGGCGCGTTCACAAAAACTGGGACCATGTGCAGGCGAGGGTGCTTTTCAAGAACGTCAAAAATATTGTCCCATGCCTCCCATTGAAATTGACCTTGCTCTGGTTCTATTTGATCCCACCGCACCAACTGGCGGACCCAATTGACATTGACAGATTCCATCAACTTAAACTGTTGATCTAGCTCTTGCGCTGAATACTGCGTTAGCTCAGCGTTAACGCCAAAACGGGGCACTAGGAAGGGGAGATTCGGGTCGCGAGCTGCATCATTATATCCCCGAAGCTCATAGTCGCGTGCAGAGATTAAGGAAAGAGTAATTACAGAAGCGCCAAGCAAGCCCAAGAACGATAATATGAATAGTAGCGAATCGCGCTTCATCGGGACCAGACCGGACTAGATGCCTGACCATCTAGAGTAAGTTTATGTGCAACAAGGGATTCAACATCAACTACCCAAAGATTACCTTTATAGATTAGTGCTATCTGACTCCCATCAGGGCTCCATGCAAACTCTTGATCATGAAACACCGACTGACCAGCGGTAATTCCTTCGCCGGGAAATATGATTCGTGCATTGCTCCCATCACGATCAGCAACAAAGAGGTCATATTTACCATTGATAGTGTTAAACTGATCGCGCGCTTCTAGATACGCGATGTATCCAAGTGGAAATTCATTAGATGATTGGCTGATAAAAGGTGAGAATTGTGGGTTAGACCAAATTCCAGAATTTTGGACAACGTGCATACTGAAGCTTCCGTCAACTGCGACTACGGTTGCATCGAAGGCTGGGCTACTTTCTGGCCCTTCCGTACCGACGGGCACTCCATGAACTGTGGTTGCAAGTAATTTACTGTCTGGCGACCATGAAATTGTTGCTCGCCATGACCAGTCGCTTACGGGCTTCAAGACAGCATAATTCAGAAGATAATTATCGTAGACTGAAATTGCTTCGCCATTTTCGGACGATGACATATTGATAACACCCACTCTATCAGCCTGTGCCCATGCAAGATAGTTTCCATCAGGCGACCATTGGAAGCGAGTTCCCCACCAACTATACAGTCCGCCGGACTTTTTAATTATTTGCTTGACGCTAAGTGAATCGCCAGTTTTAGGGTCAACACGTAATTCCCATAGATCATTAAAGGCTGACCAACCTGGAGAAGCGCCACTCTTTTCGGCTGAGGAATAACTCAATGTGTTGTTACGTCCAGGTATCCAATCTGCATACAAAACATTGTCAAGATCCAAACTAATAAGTGTATTCGGTTTGCTAATATCCAAAATTAACCACAATTGATTAAATGAATTTTGGATGTCAATTGGGCTTGGCTTTCGCGTAAAGAGCAACTGCTGCCCATCCGCCGACAATGCAAAAACATGTTTGTCAAGATCGCCTTCGGTAGTAATAGGGCGCTTGGATGTACTGCTTCCTTGAACTACCCATGCGTTACCATTACTCAAATATGCAATAGTGCCTTTGATTGGAATGGGTTCAATTTCACCAGTCGGGCCTACATATATCACTTCGTTCTGAGCGGCTCGGATTTCCGTCCGTTTGATTTCGACACGATCCTTCGGTACGCCATCAACAACAGTTACTCGAAAACAGATTTCCTCAACGCCATTTTGCCCAGCCTGTACAATTCGTTGTTCGCCGGGGTTCAATCCTTCGTTTAACACCGATGTCTGCTGATAAGGTATATCGGACTGTTCACATTCGTCATTTTCTGCGATGCGCGCAACCGTAATTCTTAGGCCATCTGATATTTGAGTGAAGAGTGGAGGATTGACTTGATCAAGATCACCTAGCTGGACATCTACCTTAGCGTCATTTAAGAAGTCGGCAACGGTTATCGGAGCAGGGATTACAAAAACGCGTTCACGTCCATCGGCAACAATAGTCACACGAATCTGCTGTGACTGACTTGAAGGCGCACAGGCTCCCAGTAGGAACAAGATGATTATTAAGCGAGCTAAACGGCAAATCATAGAGGTATTAAAATCTCATGTTAGTAACGGACCAGAATACTGACTTATTTGTGAGTAAGTCAGTATTCTGGCAGTACACTATCTAAGGTTTCCATGCTGGCGATGTATCGTTCGCGCTTCCATCCGATACTCGCGCTAGGTTATTTCCATTTGTATCCATGGCATAGATTTGTGAAATGCCGTCACGTTGGGATACAAACGCAATCTGCGAACTATTCACAGTCCAGTTAGGTGCTGTATCAATGCTTGTTGCATCGGATAGGCGACGTGGGTTACTGCCGTCAGCATTCATTATGAAAATTTGCGCCAACAAATCTCTGTCGCTTACAAATACAATCTCTGTTCCATCAGGCGACCATGACGGTGCTGCATCAATAGTTGGATTATTGGTCAGATTGATGGTTGAACCATCAGCATTGAGCAACCAGATCTCATTGTTCCCTGTGTCCCTATCTGACATAAAGGCTAATCCGTTTCCATCCGGTGAATAGGCTGGACTTGTGTCATTGGCTGGATTGTTTGTCAGATTTGTAGCATTTGTGCCATCAAGGTTAATGCTGTAAAGCTCATTGTTTCCATCCTTGTTTGAGACGAAGACAATTTGTGCACCATTTCTTGCCCAGACTGGAAGGTTGTTTTCAGCATTATCGAATGTTACTTGTTGTACATTCGAACCATCCCCATTCATTATGTAAATTTCGTTTGCTCCACTTCGATTGGATACAAACGCGATCCGAGAACCATCAGGAGACCATGCTGGATTCGTATCGCTGGCGAAGTCATTTGTCAGATTTATTGTTGTTCCATCTGTAGTCAACAAGTAAATCTCGCTATTTCCACTTCGATCCGACACAAAGGCCAATTCACGATTAATAGGCGGTGGTTGGGCAGCTGGCGCATTGACCGTGATGCTCTGTGTCGCTTCGCTGCTGCCACCGCCATTGCTGGCCGTCAGCTTCGCCAGGTAGCTGCCCGCTGTCGTATAGACGTGCACCGGACTGACCTCGTTGCTCGGCAGACTGCCATCGCCGAAGTCCCACGTGTAGCTGACATTCTCGCCTGTCGAACTGTTGGCAAACTGCACCGTCAGCGGGGCTGTCCCGTCACTTACATCGGTGGTGAAAGCCGCCACCGGCGCTGCTATTGGCTGCGTAGCCGTGATCGTTGATTGCGCTTCCTTAGAACCGCCCGGACCTGTTACGAGTAACTTCACAGTGAAAGTTCCGATTGAACTGTAAGTGTGGGATGGGTCTTTCTCCACACTGGTCTGCCCATCACCAAAGTCCCAAGCGTAACTGGTAATATTACCTGTGGACTGATTTGTAAACTGAATAGCCAGCGGAATATTCCCTGAAGTTGTGTTTTGGGTAAAAGCAGCTATTGGCGCATCGGGTGGGGTTGTAACCGTTATCACACTTTGAGTAGATGATTGACCTCCGGGGCCAATGGCAGTCAGTTTTACTATGAATGTTCCAGTAGATACGAATGAGTGCAATGGGTTCTTGTCAGCACTAGTCTGACCGTCGCCAAAGTCCCAGGCATAATTAGTAATTTGTCCCGTGGATTGATCAGCAAATTGGACTTCAAGTGGGGAATCCCCGCTGGTTTTATTTGGCGTAAATGCCGCTACAGGGGGTGGAATAACAGGATCTTCAACGGTGATTTTGCGTGTCACAAACGATGTACCACCGGGTCCAGTCACACTGAGGATGATGTTGTATGTTCCAACAGCTATGAATTGATGTGTGGGATTCTGCTCACTGCTGACTGGAGAACCATCTCCAAATGTCCAGTTGTATGTTGAGATTGTGCCTGTTGATTGATTAGTAAACTTAACTGTAAGGGGAGACGGCCCCGTTGTCTTATCCTGACTAAACGCAGCTATGGGTGCGTTGGGGCTTTGAACATTGATTTGTTGTGAAACATTAGATGTTCCGCCGGGGCCAGCCACGTTTAACGTAACATTGAATATCCCAGGTGATCTAAATGTATAAATCGGATTTGCATCGGTGCTACTTCCACCATCCCCGAATGTCCAAAAATATGATGAGATATTGCCACTTGATTGATTGAGAAATCTAACAATAAGTGGTGCCTGGCCTGCACTCCTGTCTTGATTGAAGGCGGCAATAGGACGCGGAATATTGGGTGTGGCAGAAGGTATCGGAGTAGGGGCGCGATTTTGAATGCGAATGTTATTTACTACAGTTGCTAG
>JAWKPB010000004.1:0-191964 GCA_041390885.1 Anaerolineae bacterium
TGCGCGCCGTTAAGCGCAACGTGCAAAAGTTCATTCATCTGTCCCATGATCGTGATCGGTTGGTAAAAGATAGTCAGATATAAGATGAAGGCTACGAGGTCTTCAACGGCCATCGTACCCCTAAGTACCGCCTGCCCGCCAAAAAGGACGACGGTCACCAATCCAATGCCGGTGAGAAATTCTACCGACGGTGACAAGATGGCCTGCATTTTCATGCCGTGCAAGTGGGTACGTGTGGTATCCGATGAAAAAGTATTGATGCGCTGGTGCTCCCGTCCTTCCTGTGTGAACAACTGGATTTCACGGATACCGACCAGATTGTCCTGTACGACACCCGTGAGCAGCCCCAAACGTTGCGAGGCGTCCTTAATGGAACGGTGCATTCGCTGACCCAAGTACAAAGTGCTGAATAGCAAAAAAGGCATGGGTAGCAGCGTGAGCAGCGTAAGCAACGGATTGAGGCGGAATAGTATTGCACCAACGCCGATGAGGAGCAAAAAATTGACCGACATATCAGGGATGTAATGGGCGATGAGTGGTTCAATGTCGCGCGTGTCGGTGATAATACGTTTAAGCAATTCGCCAGTCTGGCGGTCTTCAAAAAAGCGTACTGATAAATGCTGTATATGGTTGTACAGTGCAACCCGTAGGTCGTCTACAAAGCTGTAGGCCATGACATGGGCTACGTAGGAATAGAGGAAGCGAAAAATGGCCCGGCCTGCAAAAACGCCCAGTAACAGCAGTGCGAGCGAGATGACATGATCAAGCGCACTATTGCCGGTTTCGGTTCGTATGACCTGAATGAGTTCACGCACCAGCCACGGGTTAACAAGATTCATCATTGTCAGCCCGGCAGCCGCCATAGTAACGATAATCATGTGCCAGCGGTAAGGCCGCAAAAATGTAACCAAACGTCGGAGTTCGCGCATGAGAAGCTTAACCTTGAAGTGATGTGAGCTTGAATTCTTGTAGGTTAAACAGGAATGGGGTAGTCCATGTAGTGCCAATACGGATTCTGGCACAAGATTTCTGTCAAAAAATTATAACACCCATTGTTTATCTTTTGGAGCCAACGCGATGTTGCTTCTGCACGAGCGCTGAAGCACAGGTAGTATGTTGAAGGGATTGCAGCCATATATGCCGGATGCCCATGCTGGATTGGTTTCAATCACTGCCCAACCAACATTCTCTATTACCCCAATATCAAGTACAAATGCCGGGGGACTTGTGCCTCGCATATCAGAGAGTACTTTGATACAAAATTCCTCTGTTTGCCTGAGTTCTATATCTGATGCGTTCCAATTCCCGCTGTCATCCCGGGCCAATTCACCGTTACGTTTGTAGACTGAAATAGCGGTGGGTTTGCCTTCTAGGACAAAGCAACGGAACTCGATTTCCCATTTGACTGGCTCGACAACAAACACAGGTGTAGCTTCACTAAGAACTGACTCGTAAGCTAATTCTGTGCCAGTCGCGTGTATTTTTGCTGCGAATGACTTCTCGCCAGCTGGTTTAATGAATGAGGGAACTGTTTGTTTCCATGCTTCAGCCAGTGTTGTATAGGTCAACCTTCTTTGCAGGTAAGACGCTGGTAGTTGTGTAATCCAATTCAAAGGCGGTTGTAGAAGATGAAGTCGGAGTGCTTTTGCGACGACCCGCGCAAAAACAGCCTCGCCAAAAGTCGCGATAGATGACTTTCCTATGTACGTATTAATTTGTTCAACTTCAAGTAGTCGATCAACAGACCAACCTAGCGCGATAGCTGCATGCCGCAACTGAATTGAATCAACAGTTCCCCGTGATGACAATAAGAGGGTAGGCATTATCTATGTGTCGTGGCTTTCGCTAGAGTTCTTCCAAATGCGCCTTTAACCACACTGCATATGCTTCTCGCAGTTCTCGCGTTTTTGGTCCCGGTTGACCGTCACCCAGCCTAATTCCGTCAATTTCCACCACCGGCACAATACCTCTAGTACTGCCACTAATAAAGGCTTCACCGAAATGTGGAATGTCGTCCACACACACTGCTTGACGTTTGACAGGAAGGATTGGGGGGCAATCTCAAAAATGATCTGCTGCGCGATGCCGGGCAATACGCCTTCACCCGCTGTTCGAAGTTCGCCATTGAGTATGGCGTAAAAGTTGCTGCTCATGCCTTCTAAGATTTTGCCCTCGAAGTCAAGCAGTAGTCCGGTGAAAATACCCTCCGGTAAATTAACCTGATCTCGATCATGCATCCAGCCTGTCGTCTTGGCCGATGGATTTTGGCGGCGCTGCCGGGCACGGTTATACAGCGGACACCATTGGCATAAATTTCGGGCGGGAATCCGTGAAATGGTTCGATGGATAATATGAGGCTGCTTGGGTTCTCCCGTGGCACGGTAATGCGGTAGCGCACACTGCCATAGTCTGCCTGTTCAATCATCTGCCGTAGTGCCTTACGTAGTAGGGTTAGGCGATCTAGTTGAAGTAGGATGTTTTCGCGGCAGAGCTGAATCCTCTAGACGGTCAAGATGTGCCTCTAGCTTAAGCACCTGTGTCGTGTTGAACGTGTTGGTGGTTGTGTACACGCCATCGTGGGGCTCGTACTGGACGGCATCCGCCAGTGAATCTGCGCTGTAGTTGGCGGGTAGCAGTCCATCCGGCGTGAGGACGTTGATAGTGCAGGGTGACATGGTTTCGTGATTCCACTTAGTATTTGTTTTATGCCCAGCTTATCACGCCCAGGCAGCGATCACAACGACCATTAATACTGCTTATTCGTAGAAACTAATCCTTGACCCTCTCCTTCAATCCTGCTATCCTGATTACACTATGTGCCTGTAGCTCAGTGGATAGAGCGCTTGCCTACGGAGCAAGATGCCGGGGGTTCGAATCCCTCCAGGCACGCACTTTCCAAGTCATCCTTTGTGGTGATTTTTATTTTTCTGATGAAAGCATAATACCTGGCTTTACGACAGGCATACGAACTGTGAAGGCAGCCCCCTTGCCTAGTCCAGCACTCATTCCCTGAACTGTTCCGCCATTTTGTTTGACAATCGCATCTACAATCGCCAGCCCCAATCCGGTGCCGGGTATATGTTTGTTGCGGTCTAGGTTTGAACGAAAGAAACGCTCAAAGAGGTGCGGTACATTTTCCGGCGGAAATCCTTCACCCGTGTCAGTCACCTCGATAATCAGTTCATTTTTTGAAGCGTTTGCTTTGAGCCATATTTCACCGCCATTAGGGGTATATTTGGCAGCATTTCCTAGCAAATTATCCAAAACAATACGCAAATCGGCTGCACTAATCTTTATATCAGGTAGTGTGTCAGCGATATCTGTCTGCAGCAATATGCCACTTTGAGCAGTTCGAATACGCCAATTTCGCACAATGTCCTGCAAATAGGCGGCGACATCATATGGCTCGACTCGAACTGGATGCTTGCCCTCATCTAGCCGTGCCAGCATGAGGAGCGACGTAACCAATTGTGCCATGTGCTCGACTTCGGTATACGTTTCATTAAGGTAGGCTCTACGGTCATCAGGGGAGAGTGATTCATCTTTCAATGCTTCGACACGGAGCTTCATGCTCATTAGGGGGGCTCGCAGTTCGTGGGAGGCGTTACTGACAAAACTTCGTTGGGCTGTTAGCAGCGTTTTTAAGCTGTCTACCATGGTATTGAAAGCCCGCGCCAGTTGACCTAATTCGTCTTGGCGATTGAGCTGAATGCGCTCGTCATGTTGCCCGGTGGCAATGCGTAAAGCGGCTGCATGAAGTTGACTTATGGGGCGAATGAGTGTTTGGCTGACCCACAGACTGGCAATTACGATTAGGCCAATGACCGGAAATACAATCGCGGCTAACTGTGCCCAACGACTGTTCACAAGGTCGTACGCCGGTTTCATCGGCGCGATCAACCAGACTACGCCCCGAACAATTCCATCTTTGAATAGAATGGGGGCCGCCGACTGGAGCTGATTAACACCTTCAGCGTTTGAGGCAATACTTTGTGACTCAATCCCGCTGAGCGCGTTTTGTATTTCGGGTGACTGTAGGTCAGGTGGTGACGTTAGTTGTGCCTCATGGTTGTCAATAATTTGACCATGTTCATTTAGTACATAAAATTGCCAATCTGGTTCAGAGCGCAAGCGGCGTAGCGCATATTGTGCCAATGGGCTAGCAACTACTGAATTGTCACCATCATGATCGCCGCCGGATAGTGTTCCTGCTAAGGTCACCGTCTCGGTCAATATGTCCCGTTTGAAGTAATCGATAGTGGCATTTTCAAGCAGTCGTCCAGCGATAAAAAACAGTGCCAAGCCTCCAACTGCCGTGATAGTCGTAAATGTGACCACCAGTCGGCGGCGGATGCTGGGTCTAAACATACTCAGTTTCTACCTTTGCGGCAAAGTGATAGCCTACTCCACGGACGGTTTGGAGATATACGGGGTGAGTAGGATCATTTTCCAATTTGGTGCGTAGCCAACTCATGTGCACGTCAAGGGTACGGGTGTCACCGAGCCAATCTGTGCCCCATACCCGATCGAATAATTCATCACGACGCACAACACGTTCGGAATTGCTCATGAGAAGTAGTAAAATGTCGTATTCCTTCTGGCGAAGTGGGATCAGTTTGCCGGCCTGCCGCAACTCTCGCGTTTGCAGGTTGAGTTCGATGTCACCACTACGCAGCAGATGAGGCGTAGAGGGCTGGGCAGTTAACTGCACGCGGCGCAACATGGCTTTGATATGTGCATTTAATTCTTGAAAGCTGAAAGGTTTTACCAGATAATCATCTGCTCCCAGTTCCAGGCCGCGTATCCGGTCACTACTGTCATCTAGGGCGGTAAGCATGATAATTGGAACCGGGCTGCGTTCACGGATGGCTTGGCAAACTTTCCAACCATCCAATCCGGGCATCATTACATCTAACACAATCACATCGGGACTTTCAACCAGTGCTTTGCTTAGCCCTGTATGTCCATCGGCTGCCACCGAAACGTTGTACCCGGCGCGTTCGAACGAAGTCCGCAGCGGAGTTGTAAGTTTATTGTCATCATCAATTAATAATATGTGAGGCATTGTTAGGCTCGCGTCTTGAGGTTTATGCAGCCTTCACATGAAGACTGCGTCAGATTCTTGATCGAGAAATGATGCCTAAGCGGTGGCGGGAAATTGTTTTTCGCTATGATCGTTGGTCTTGCCAAGCAATACTAATCCCGCCAACGCTATAAAAACGCCTTCTACTACCAATGATAGCACGCCCATTGGCTCTAGCCAGTCACTATCAACATCTACACCCGGCAGACCAATCGCACGGCTCACGACATACATCACAATTGCACCACCTGCTACTAATACGCCAAGTCCCCAGCCCCATGTTTTAGAACCTTGATAGATTCCGGCTGCGGCCACTAATGCGGTCGCACCATTTAGAGCGAACATGACACCTTTATAAACGGCTTCCGCAAGATTGTCCGGCGTTTCAACAAAATGGATGAGGCCAGTAACAACGATTAAGGCGATGGCGAGACCTACCACCAGTGAGGACTTGTTTGAATGCAACTTGCTTTCCACGATATTCTCCAAGTTTAATAGTATCTACGAACAATTTGAGAATATCTTCACAATCAAGGTTGCAGGTTAATTGGCACTCAAAATCACCTTAAATCTGACTTAAATGGATTCTCATGTCTTACTCATAACGTAGCACGTTGGTTACGCGCTCACCAACCGCCGCTCTTGCACTTAAGAAAGTGGCAACACACGCAATGGCAACCGCCGTTACAAGCAGCAAGATGGCAACCGGTGTGGCGTCTGGTGGAACCAGTTGAGTGAGATTTAAGCCAAAGGCCGATATGACGGCGACTCCCAGCGAACTTAGTCCGATGCCCAACAAGCTCCCCAGCAAACTCACTACCGTGTTTTCCAGCAGCATTACGCTGAATATACGCCCTCCCTTCAACCCCACGGCCTTGAGGATGCCGATTTGACGTCGTCGTTCCAAAGTTGAGAGAGCTACTGTATTTGCCATGATGACGGCAGCTGCCCCCAGCGAAAGCAGGCCAACCAGAATGGGGATTGCACTCATCTGGTTGATAAAGCGGCTGATAAGACCGTCTATAAAAGTAACATCAATTGCGTAGACCAGGGGAATGGAACTCAATGCCAGTAACACTTCGTTGAGTTTATCGGGTTCAACTTGCGCTACGTTGATAGCAAATGAGTTATTCCCACCTGAAACTACACCTACCGGAATTTGCATCTCGCTGTCCGTCATTCCGCTAATCCCAAGTCCCGATGAACCTTTATAGGCGGTTAAACCTACCACTTCAAAATCGTAGGTCCGCCCGTTGATATTGACACTAATAGTTGAGCCGACGGACAATCCTGCTGCTGTTAAATTGGGTAGGGCTTGAACCACCGCTACTGTGTGCCCTTGGTCGGCTGACGTCAACCCACGCCCGGCGATCACATTCCCGCTACTGGGATTGGGATTAGTCGTTTCCTGTGCGCCAATTTGCAGCGATAAGGTAGTCGAATTATTCCGTTGCCCGGCGAAAGGATTATTTTGCTGAGTGCCCGGCTCCGATTTGATTTCTGTACCGTTCACGGTGCGAACATTCCCTGAATAGGCGTAGAAGCGAGTGCGGTAACTCACCCCTTCCTGACTATCCAGCAAATTATCAATGATCGGATTGGATATAGCTGGAGGAAGGACTGCGAACACGAGCACATTTCCACCTAGCCCTTCGCTCAAAGCGATGCGAATGGTTTGGCTGACTCCGGCGCCAAAAAAGGCGATGCTGCTCAAGGCAAACATCCCCGCTGCTAGTGCCAACAATGTGGTGGCAGTACGGGTGCGGTGTGTGGTCAGATTGCGTAATGCCAACCGTAAATCAATGAACCCGAAAGCCGGTAGTTTACCGATAATCCACACGATTATCCATAACAGGCCGATGAGAATGCCGAGAATTAGCAGGGTAACGGCTACTCCAACAATCCCGATCACTGTTGAATTTAGTACAAAATTTTCGGGAGCGAGCTCGAAAGCTGGGCGCAATATTTGACCAGAGATGACGCCTAACGTTAGAACTACCAGTACAATCATTCCTAATGATTGCAACCAGCCTAAATTGGGGGCAGCGGCTTCATTGGGGCGTAGGATAATAGCAGGTCGTACTTTCACCGCTATCAAAACCGGGATAATGCCGAAAACCAGCGTGATTGCCATCCCTAATATTAGCCCGAATAATATGGCTTCGGGATAAATACGCCACACCAAAGGCTGCTGAATGAGAGTCTGTCCATACGCATTAGCACCGGCGCTCAGAATTGAACCGATGACGCCACCTAACAAACTGCCGCCAATGCCCAGCAGCGCTGCTTCCGCTAAAAACATCAGCGCGATTTGTCGCCCTTTGAGTCCAAAGGTCTTGAGAGACGCGATTTCCTCTGTGCGCCGCCGCATCATCACCAACATCGTATTCATGATGCTAACGCCGCCGATGAGCAGCGCGCCCAAGCCCAACACGACGATGAAACTGCTCAATAAGTCCGCAATTTGCTGGTTTTCTTTTAGGAGTTGGGGAACAGTATGTACACGGTAAAATCCACTATTTTGCAAAAGATCACCAAGCTCTAGTCCAACTTGCTCAATTTCTTCTAGACTTGGATTATTTAATACCAGTGAAATGGTGTTCGGTTCTTTGCCAACTGGCAGTTTGCTTTTTAGCGCCTCATCAAAGTAGGCAAATCCGAAAAATGAAGCAAACGGATTTCGTAGACCAGCTTCGGTACTAGTCGGTACGATGCCACGCACTACAAATTCTTCCTCGGTTCCGCTGACCCTTACCATGTCGCCCACATGGATATTTTGGGTTTGTGCCATATTGTCACTGATGACGATTTCATTATCCCCTTTGAACAGTTGTGACAACGGTACACCTGACGGGGCAAGTGCTAGGATGTCAGCCGTTGGGGGATAGGTTTGGGGTTGATGAAGTAGCTGGTGACAAATTGCGGGCGACCTGCTGTACTGTAATCAAGAGCTGTCACCTGAATGCCACCCGACGAAGTAGAGGCCGAGTACTTAGTGTCGTGTTCGGCGGCCCATGTCGCTAGTTTTTGGATGTCCGATTCTGAAAATCCCCGTGCTTCTTCAGGGTCGCCAAAGAAACCTCCGCTTCCACCTATTTCTAGGCTGATATCACCATGATTACTGGCGCGCACATTGCTGGTCAGCGAGTCGGCGATGGCCAACCCTAAACTGCGAAGCGCAACCACCGTCGCCACGCCTGCCGCTACCGAGAAGATGGCAAAGGTTGACCAGCGGCGGTTGCGCCATAAATTGCGAAAAGCATATTGTAAGTAAAAGGCGATTTGGCTCATGGGGTATCCACATTTATCACTTGTCGAAGAACTACTATTGTGCCATTACGCAGAGACACGGGCAAAGGTTGCTCAACCTCTCCGCCTGTGTCTTAAATATTGTTTCCAACTTCACAAATACTCGCTATACTCGCGAACTAGTTGTGCTTATTGATGAACAGATGAGGTTTTTTCAATGCCTGAATCGCCTCCAGTTGTGTTGGAAGTACGTGGCTTAACTAAACGCTTTCCCGGCGTACTTGCAAATGACCATATTGATTTGAAATTAGTCAAAGGTGAGGTACTTGGTTTGCTGGGCGAAAATGGTGCTGGCAAAAGTACCTTGATGAATCTGATTTATGGTTTATATGCCCCAGATGAAGGTGAAATTGTCATCAACGGCAAGCCAGCCCATATCCGCAATCCCAATGATGCTATTGGACTAGGCATCGGTATGGTGCATCAGCACTTTCAACTTGTGCCTGTCCTGACTGTGACGGACAACATCATGTTGGGCAACGAGTCAGTTAATGGACCATTTTTGAACCGCCGTTCCGCCCGCCAACGCATTGTGGACATCAGCCGACAGTATGGTTTGGAAGTTGATCCCGATGCGCTAGTACAGGACTTACCAGTTGGTGTTCAGCAGCGTGTGGAAATCATCAAGGCTTTGTATCGCAAAGCTGATATTCTGATCTTGGATGAACCTAGTGCTGTTCTAACACCGCAGGAAACGGAAGGTTTGTTTGGTATTATGCGGACACTGTTGGAACGTGGTGTCAGCATCATTTTCATCAGCCACAAGCTGAAAGAGGTGCTGGAAATTTGCGATCACGTAACCGTGCTCCGGTTAGGGAAAGTCGTCGGTCAGGCCGATCCTAAGAATTCCACTGAAGAGTCACTGGCCTCCATGATGGTTGGCCGCAGTGTACTGTTGCAGGTTGAAAAAGGTGCCCCCAAAATCGGCGAAACCATACTTGAAATCAAAGAATTATGTGTTCGGGATGATCGCCACCTGCTGGCGGTCAATAACCTTTCTCTTGAAGTACGTAGTGGCGAAATATTAGGTATCGCAGGTGTGCAGGGCAACGGTCAGACTGAACTAGTTGAGGCGATAACGGGACTTCGCAAAATCGAAAGCGGTCACGTTAGTATCAATCACAATACGACCAGTCATGCCACCCCACGTGCAATCACTGAAATTGGTGTCGCGCATGTACCGGAAGATCGTCGCAAGAACGGCATGGTTGCTAGTTTCCCTATTAAAGACAATCTGGTACTGCAAACTTACTATATTGGACCATTTAGTGTGGGTATTATTGCTAATGAGAAGGCAAAGGAAGAAAATGCTCGCGCACTAGTCAAGAAGTTTGATGTGCGGACACCCAGTATTTACGCCAATATGAGTACGCTTTCTGGTGGTAATCAACAAAAAGCTATTATTGCCCGCGAATTCTCGCGACCGACGCATTTACTGATAGCAGCTCAACCCACTCGTGGGCTTGATGTGGGTTCCATTGAATTTATCCATAAGCAGATCGTTGCCATGCGTGATGCTGGTTCTGCGGTACTGCTGGTTTCTACTGAATTGGATGAGATTTTCTCACTATCAGATCGAATCGCTGTCATGTATACCGGGCAGGTGATTGATACGTTAGATATTCAAGATGCCACCCGCGATTCCGTGGGTTTGTTGATGGCTGGTGTCAAGCGTGAAAGAACGGAAAAGGCGGTGGTAAATGGCTGAGGCGGTGGTACACAATCCAAAAGAACGCTCAGGCATGTTACGGTCTTGGTCGCGAATTTCTCCTGCTCTTGTGCCAGTGTTTGCGGTACTCACGGCCTTGATTGTGAGTATGCTTTTTATTCTAGTTACCGAGCTGCTCACCAAAGGCAAAGTAGATGTTGGGCAGGTTTTGAATACTACAGGAACGGCTTACAACGGATTACTTGAAGGTTCGGTTGGTGTGACGATCAGTAATACGTTAGGCGGTGGTGATATTGATCTGGCGAAAAAATATGCTGCCAATACCCCTGACTTAACTCCGCGACAACTTAATGTTGTCGCACGAACCGCAGACGATATTGCGAATGCCGGGCTTCCGGCAGTAGCCCGCTATGGTGAAATATTAAGACGTCACCCCTCACTTACAGATGACCAAATAACCCAACTCGGTCAATTCATTCCATCAATTGCTGCCTTTGGAGATGAGACATTACTGAAATTAAGGCCGCTGCTCGATGGATTAGGTGCACTCGAACGTCCTGACGCAAATGATTTGCTCGATAAAGTTGCAGCGGCGGACAGCATGACTTCTGAGTTGCGTGAGGAAATTGAGGGCAAAGTTTCGGTCGCTTCCGATTTTGACGATACTGACCTGTTGAGCGGACTAAAGCAAATCAATGATGCAGGATTGCCTCGCACACAGCGAATGTTAGAACAATTAGATGTGCTCTCCGCTGAAGAACTGACGAGCACAGCTCCAGCAGCTCAGGATATTACTGCGATGTCCAGCTTGGACATCGCAAAGGTTCGGAACTGGGTTGCGATGTCCGATTCACTGCTTCAACAGGATATTCAAGACCCTCGTGCTCTTGCAGAACAAATACGAATTGCCAAGGATTTGTTCGATAAAAAATTGTTTAGCGACGGTACTAGTGTCAGTGACGCACTCAACACTGAATTGGACACTGTGCTTCAAAATAATTATGTGATTTTGCGTCCCAATGATCAGATTTTTGTAGATCCTCATCCCGGTTTAACGGGGACGATTTATGCTGAAAACAAGACACCGGATGATCCCAGTGATGATAATCGAATAGATGTTGTTTATCTCAAATTGGGAAGTAGGGCTCTGTTGTTTTTTCCCGCCGCGCTGGAAGGTATGATCGTTCGTTCCATTCCCTTTATTATTGCCGGTCTGGCTGTGGCCCTCGGTTTTAAGGCCGGATTGTTCAACATCGGCGCAGAAGGGCAGCTTTATGCTGGGGGAATTGTGGCGGCATGGGTAGGTTTTTCACCATTGTTCACCAGTCTGCCCAGTTGGATGCATATTGTATTGGTGATAGCACTTGGACTAGCGGGTGGGTTTTTATGGGGTGCAATACCCGGTTTGTTAAAAGCATTTACCGGAGCGCACGAAGTCATTAATACCATCATGCTCAACTTTATTGCCGTTTTGTTGGTAGATTGGCTTATCAAATCTACCAATCCAGTAATTTTGTTAGACACAACTTCCAGTGTTCCACGGACACCGTATATTGTTGAGGGGGCAAAACTTCCGGCCTTCAACACAATTCCCCCCATTTGGTTTATTGCTGCCGGGATCGCTATTTTATTGCTTGGTTTATGGCAGAGGCGCGGTGTGCTTCGTGAAAGTCTGGGGCTGGTAATTCGACCAGTAGTGAATGGCATCTTGGTATTTGTACTTGGCGCTCTACTCGCATGGGTTAGCGTGACTGGTAAGTTGCATATTGGTTTTATTTTGATGTTGATTGCAGTGTGGTTTACTGGATGGTTTCTAGATCGTACCACGCCTGGTTTTGAACTGCGGACAGTGGGCGCAAATCCCGATGCGGCTAAGTATTCTGGCATGAATGTGAGGTGGAACATATTCTTGGCGATGGCACTTAGCGGCGCATTGGCTGGACTGGCCGGGACAATTGAAATTGCTGGTGTGCATTTCAATATGACACCGGGTTTCTTTGGAGGCGCTGGTTTCGATGCTATCGCCGTAGCGCTTCTCGCGCGCTCTAATCCACGTAGTATGATCCCTGCAGGGCTGTTATGGGGTGCACTGCTTTCGGGCGGCGGCCTAATGCAAACTCGCGCTGAAATATCAATTGACCTAGTGAAGATTATTCAGGCACTCATCATCATGTTTATTGCCGCAGACTATATAATTCGCTTCTTGTGGCGTGTGCCAGAGGCCAGTACTGAGGACCGCGAACGCACATTGTTTGCTGCGAAAGGTTGGGGAGGTTAAGCCATGACGACATCACCAACCATGACTAATGCTAGAGGCGAAGCAAAAACCTGGCGTGACTCAATTAGGATAACCCGAACCGGTATCTTTGCCGTATTGTTCATTATAATCGGCCTGTGGGTGTTGATTTCAGTTCCGCGCAATATTCCAGGTGACGCTACTACACTATTAACGATTGACTCGGCTGGGACGATGGGCGTCAGTGTGCCTACGGTTGGATTTGCCGTGATCGCCGCATTCTTGTATATCGGTGGTGGTCTTGTGGCTCTGCTACCGGGTACTGTGGCTGGGTTAATTGGGCAGCGTAGAGGGGATTCGATCATCAGGTTGGGATTCTGGTGGTTGGTTCTTAACGGCATTCTGGTTATCCCACTGGTATTGATTATTATCGCCGCTGGCGGGAAAACTAACATTACCGTTATGTTGCAGGAAAGCTTGCGCCTGTCCACACCGGTGATGATCGGGGCAATGGCTGGCATCTGGGCAGAACGTTCTGGCGTCACCAATATTGCGATTGAAGGCATGATGCTAAGCGGTGCGTGTTTAGGCTTTGTCACTTATACGATAGTCGCAGCCGGTGGCATGGACATTGGCTACGCTCAGGCACTGGGGGTAGTCGCAGCGGTGATTTCTGGTGGACTGATGGCTGCGCTGCATGCGTGGTTGTCCATTTCATTTAAGACCAACCAGATTGTTAGCGGCACGGTCGTGAACATTTTAGCGATAGGTCTGACGAGTTATTTACGGCGTGAAGTGTTGGTGAGTTCTGAAGCAGCCCGCAGTACTCTGTCAAGTCTGCCCTTCCTCAGCCAGTTCGGGTTATCCAAAATCCCAATTGTAGGTGACGTATTTCTGAGCGGGAAACCCATCTTTTACGCGATGATCCTATTAGTAATCGCCACTCATATCATCATGTATTATACCCGTTGGGGGCTGCGGACACGTGCAGTCGGTGAAAACCCCCATGCCGCAGATACTTTAGGTATCAATGTCATTCGCAACCGCTGGATTAACGTTATCATCAGCGGAATGATTGCCGGGATGGCCGGGGCATGGTTTACGCTAGAAACAACAGGCGCGTTTGATGATAATATGACAGCGGGCAAGGGATTCATTGCCTTGGCCGCCATGATTTTCGGCAATTGGACTCCTTTTGGGGCAGCAGCAGGAGGATTGTTGTTCGGGTTTTCAGAAGCGTTGGGACAGCGATTTCAGTTTCTAGGTGTACCAATACCCCCGCAGTTCCTACAGATGGTTCCCTATCTTGTCACAATTATAGTGCTAGCAGGCCTTATTGGTAAAGCAACGCCACCCAAAGCCGACGGTGTACCATACGAGAAGGAGTGACGTTCCCATTCTGCTCGCCGTTCTTGTATTCATCTTGCTGGATGGCATAAGTGCCAAAAACTTAAGCCTTGTAGTTGGTCATCAGCGACTATAGTATGAGAAACGGATGTGATAGTTTGCTGTAAGGCTAGTTTGTTTGAATGCGTACAGCAACACAATTGAATGACATATGATTGGGAGTCACGACTACACATGATTGAGTTGATTGTACGATATGGTCCGACAGTTGGTTACCTGTTGATTTTCGGCATTATTTTTGCCGAATCCGGACTGTTAATTGGGTTCTTTTTACCGGGTGATAGCTTGCTATTTACGGCGGGATTTCTGGCGTCTCCAGCGAGCCGCGAAATTCTGGTAAAGTTTGGATTGCCGGCTGAAGAACCGTTTTTCTCGCTGCCTGTGTTAGCAATTGGCTGTTTCATTGCAGCGGTAGTGGGAGACAGTGTTGGTTATACCTTTGGGCGTCGCGTTGGAAGACGATTGTTTGAACGGGAAGACTCACGTCTATTTAACAAGAAGAATGTCCTAAAGGCCCAGGAATTTTATGAAAAACACGGTGGCAAAGCCATTGTGCTGGCGCGCTTTGTTCCTATCGTCCGCACTTTTGCGCCCATTGTGGCTGGCATCGGCGAAATGGTTTACAGCCGCTTCTTGATGTTCAATCTCCTGGGCGGATTGTTGTGGGCGGTTGGTGTAACGGTAGCTGGCTATTTTCTGGCAGATGTTATCGGGCCGGAGAATATTGATAAGTATCTGCTGCCTATTATTCTACTCATTATTCTGATTTCTGTTGCGCCGCCTTTGTATCACGTGTTTAAGGAACGGCGCGCAGCAAAGGCTGCGGCAGCCTAACCGCGAATTGATGAGAAATTGCTAAATGCTCGAAAAGTTCAGGATATTTCCTGAACTTTTCATTTATTATAGATCCTACAATTAGCCATATTGAAGCACTTAGAACTAAGTTCGATGGAGGGGAAATGCCGGTTGAATTGAGCGATCCCAAAAAGGGCTTATCCGAGACGTTATCGTCGGTTGCATCGGGAATTTCTGCCGAGCGCATTACACTGCGCGAATTGCTTGAAATGGTTGGCGAACAGGGCATGCTAGTGTTTTGTATTTTGTTGACTATCCCGTTTCTTCTGCCTGTTTCAATTCCCGGTGTAAGCACGGTTTTCGGTGTCATTATTTTTCTGATCGGCATTGGTGTAGCGCTCAACAGAATTCCTTGGTTGCCGGAAAAATTGATGAATCGTGCAATTGAAAGCAGTCACATTATTCCTGCATTGGAACGAGCTTCTATAATCTTTGTGAGACTTGACAGACTCATTCGTCCGCGCTTGCTAACGATGACACACGGGACGACTATCAATCGCGTCAATGGTATTTTATTAGTGATTGCCGCACTACTTTTGATGGCACCGTTCGGGGCTATACCGCTTACGAACACACTTCCGGCTGTTGCCATTCTGTTCCTCGCTTCCGGCATGTTGCAGCGGGATGGTCTATTCGTAATTGGTGGTTATTTGGCTGTAGTTAGTACGATCATCTACTTTAGTATTTTGCTTGGTGGCGCGTTTCTTGCTGGACATGGATTAAATACATTGTTAACCTCGTAAAAGGGTCAAAATAGCTGCATTGCGGCAAACAAAACCGGGTGCACTGCAATCATAACTTGCGCGATGTCGTTAAGGTGTAATTGACATTGCTCAAGCCCCGAGTATCTGGCAATGTAACAGCAATCCACTGTTGGTTATAGGCGGTTGTGACAGGAATAACTGCTGTGCTACCACATATTTGTGTCGGACTTTCAGGCGCGCCCCAACGAACATAATCGGTTCCCGTACCATTGCAGAGTAAGGTCAATGTAAATTCACGGTAATTATCAGGTGGATTTGCAGACATGTTGGTGATGGCCAGCAAGATGAGATGGCGGCGATTGAGGTCAGAATAAACCAGGTGATTGCTTACATTTCCCCAGCCATCCCGGTCAACTTGTAAATTGAAAATGCCAGCTTGGGCAGTTGAGTCATCTTGGTTGGATGGTACGACATTGAGCAGTCCCACGCATTGGCCTTCGAGCTCAGTTACACTCGCTGACACCCACCCCCCGCCGTCTTCAGCTTCCACCTGATACCAGCCTGTACTTGTCTGACCTACTACGGCAATGGTTGTATCCACGGCCAACATTCCAATTACGCCAAAATTTGTTCCCGGTCCGCTGCGAATATTGATGTTATTGGCTACGCTGCTGCGAGCAGCGCAAGTGGTTTTTGGAGCGCTAGAGAGATTAGCGACTGATTGAAAGGGTATCGATGCAGTTGTGTTTAGAGTGTTTTTGAAGGACGCTGGACTGAGCGATGATGGCGCAGCGGCGGATCGGTTGAGTTGCACTGATAACATGCCAATAAGGTCATGGTTATCGGTTTTGATATCTACAGCATACAGACCACTACCGGGTGCAACGGTCAATGTTGCGTCTCGTAGATCTCCACCTACGAGGGATGCAATTAACTTTCCGGAGCTATCGTGGACATTAGCAGAGTAGGGTAAATCAGGAGTAATGGACGTTAAGGTAATCTGGGTCAGGAGGCCGGGATCGGCACTAAACGAATAGGATTGGGCAGCGGCAGTGAGGGGAAATGAAACTAGGGTCGGGTTTCCTAGATCCAACCATGAGCTGATGCTGGTTTCCTTGGCGATTTGACAACCCGCTATGAGGAAAAGTATGACAGCACATAAAGTGAGGCGGGTGATTGTGTGGTGTGTCAAGTACTTCTTCATAACAGGGCACCTTTCAAAATAAAGTGTTGGGACTTTTGTACTATTTGTTTTGAGCATACCCAATTTGAGGAGTTAGTCCCTGATGCAAACCTGATTCTTACCCTACGGCTCCCGTCCTATTCAATGGATGGTTGCCTGCAGTGTGAAAATTGCAGCTTACAGGTGCAGGCGTTAAGATAGGTTTATCAAGAAATGTTATGAGGTTATGTACTTATGACTGATGAGCGTACTGCGGCATTAGCTGCCATTGCTGCTGAGGTGAGGGCATGCAAACTGTGTCGTTTGCATGAACAAGCTACTAACGGTGTGCCGGGTGCTGGTGATCCACATGCTGAATTGATGTTTATTGGCGAAGGACCGGGCTTTCACGAAGATAAACAAGGACTGCCATTTGTGGGACGTTCTGGCGACTACCTTGAAAAAATGTTGGCTGTTATCGGGCTGAAACGCGAACAAGTTTTTATTGCCAATGTTGTGAAGCATCGCCCACCAGAAAACCGCGATCCATTACCAGACGAGATTATTGCCTGCAAACCTTATCTCGATAAGCAAGTTGACTTAATTGACCCATTGGTAATTGTAACGCTGGGCCGTTTCAGCATGGCGCGCTATTTCCCTAATGGCAAGATTACGCAAATTCATGGTAAGCCACGTTATGATGAACGCCGCGCTTATTATCCGCTGTTCCACCCCGCGGCTGTGCTGCGAAATCCCACCCTTGAAAAAGATATGGAAGCCGATTTTAAGCGATTGCTTGAGGTGCTAGCCGAAGTAAAAACATTACGTGCGAAGCAAAACAAGGATCCAGAAAAGCCACCAGAACAGCCCCCGGTGCCCAAGCAACTGACCTTGTTTTAGACCATCATATCAGAGACGTTTGATGAAACTGATGATGCGGTCAATATCCTGATGGGCTGGCGACTCGCTGAAACCACTCCCAAGTGGTGTCGTAAGCATAACTTTCATTGTGCTTGTTAGTTCTTCGCCCTGACTCCAACTGACGACCACGTACAACCGGAGACCATCGCGCAGCGCAATGCGAACGCCTTGACGATGGTTCAGCATGACATCCGTGACCTGTGTGATAGCCGTGTTGGGAATACTGGCAGGCGAGTAGCGACGGCGGGTTTGCGGGTGCAGGATGAGACGATAGTTAGTAACCAGCGCATTTAAAGGAGGCACGGTTGGAGCCCAACCCGATGCGGTATGGCGCACGATTTCTAATTGGTATTGGCCTAATTTGTGCTCACCTGTCAGCAGAAGGCCATCTTCATCCCAAACAGACATAAGACCCATTATGTAAAGTTAAGCCGTGAGAATATAGAAATTATAATGCTGTTGTGGAAGATAAACGAATCAGGTGACATCAAATCTGTAAATATGAATGTCACCAGACTAAAAGTGGCTAAAGTAGACGCGGGGAAATGCGGGGCTTAATGGGCGCCATTAGCATGAGATCAATGTCGCGTACCAGTTTGCTACCCTGGCTCCAATCAACCAACATGTGCAAGCAGCGACCATCCCGTAGCCGAATAAGTATTCCGTCCCGGCCTTGCAGCGATACATTCCACACTTTCATGATGTCAGCGGGATTGATGGAATCATAATCTTGTGGATAGACCCCTAATTCGGGGAACACCAATAAGCGTCGATTGGTGACGGTGGCCCGCAGCCAGAAACCAGTACCAGTCCATTCTTCATTTTGCCACTCCACATACTGCACTTTGTAAGTGCCGTATGGGAACTCTCCGGGTTCAAGATATTCGGGAGTCATAATTGCCTCTTTGGTAGAAGTGCATTGAAGAATACCTAGCTAACCCCCAAATCGCCACCCCCTAAATATAGGGGTTTACCATTAATGGCATTTTCGTACATATGCCTTGCAGCCGCACAAAAACTTGTCAACGGGCGAACCAGCGGTACACTTTCACCCATAAGATTTGTCTGTGAAGGTGGGTCATGGGGCTTGATGCGACTGTAATGTGCAATTGCTTCCGGTTAGGGAATATTAGACCTTGTCCATTTCCCGAAGACTTTTATGTTGACGATGATGGGTTCCCTGCGGTGAAATTGATTGGAAGCGCAGATGATACGGACAAATCAGACGAATTTGATAAGTGGTTGGCAACGTGCTGCCAACACCCATTTATGGATTACACCGAAATCCACATCCCAAGCTGGAAATCGTATCATTCATTGGTCGAAGCATTAGAACAAGTTGGGTGGGAACACTTCCCAACGCTAAAAGCCGAATTGCCCGAAGCGAACGAAGGGATTATGACCGTTCAGTCTGCCGAGATGGCTCTAAAAGAATTGGACTACTTTCATTCACAGCAGTCATTGACTAGACCATTTCTGATTAATGATGAAACAGGTGAGCCAATAGGTGCGAGTACAGCCGGGGATGATCGCTACTTTAACGCCGACAGTCCTACCGGGTTGCGTCTGGGATTTGATGAAAAAGGTTTTTATATTGTTGATACATGGGAACTGAACCGCGAACTGTTCCGTGCGATGAGGATAGAGCAACGACAAGTTGAGTCAAGTAGGCTGGATGTGCCGGATGACTATGAATTTACTGATGTGGATACCGGGCAGAAATTTCTGAGTTCAACACCTTTGCGGACTTTTGTGCGGAGTGATGTTGGGTTGAAACAGGAATACCCGACCAAAATGCATGTTGAAGAACGGGTGGTGGATGCCCGTTATTTCGCTAGTGTAGTAGAGCCATTGCTGACTATATTCCAAGCCGCAGTGGAAATGGGGAACCCTGTGCGGTGGGGCTAATGCGGGCTAGTCATATGTGGAAGCCTCTCAGTATAATGTTGGGAATGGGGGTGGTAGTGTCCCGGTGGATGCCCCAGTCTTCAAAACTGGTGGTGGGTTGCGTGGCAGGCCGCGGTGGGTTCGACTCCCATCCACTCCCGCTGGACAAACCAGAAGCTTCACAAAGATGTGTACTGCTAATTTGCAAGTGCATCTCATTTCCCTGATTTTCGTATAGTGAGAGGATAGGTTAAGACAGTAAAAGGACTGGTCGTGTACCGCGTAACTTCTGTTTTTGCATACCCCTTTCGTGAACCCGTCAATGGATTTACCCATCTTTTTGGCGCTTTTGCCGCGCTTGCTGGCATGGTCTGGTTGCTGAACATCCCACAATCAGATCCGGCAGTTACGGGTTCGGTCATCGTCTATGGGTTAAGTATGATCGTCCTGTACACTTCTAGTGCGATATATCACCTAAACGATGGTTCAGACTATACCCAGTTATGGCTGCAACGGCTTGATCATGGCGCGATTTATCTGTTAATTGCAGGATGTTATACCCCTGTGTGTATAAGTGTCATTCATGGAGAATGGCGCTGGATACTGCTTGGGTTGGTATGGTTGCTAGCTTTGGCGGGCATCATTTACAAGATGCTATTTTTGATCAAGCCGGGCATGTTTTCTCTAATTTATTACATCATTATGGCTTGCGTGGGGCTGGTTGCGCCGCGCGAAGTGTTAGCGATGATCCCTGCCCTAGCGACCGCTTTGATACTCATTAGCGGTTTGCTATTCCTGACTGGTGCAATCATTTTCGGCTTTGAAAAGCCAAATTTGCATCCAAAGATAGGCTATCACGAGTTGTGGCATTTATTTGTACTAGCGGGCAGCGCATTTCATTTTTTTGCGGTCTACGTTTGCCTCCGGCAGTAACTCATAAAGCTGATATACTTTCCAAAAAATCTCATTGAGGAGTCTTAATGGCTGAGTTGGTGCAGACCCAACAGCGGGGTCATATATTTGAAATTGTTTTGAGCCGACCTGAGAAACGCAATGCTATGAACTGGCAGTTGATGACCGAACTGGACGCGGCGATTATGCAGGCTGACCGCTCTAGTGGGCTGCGGGCTATCATTGTACGCGGTGAGGGGAGCGGCTTTTCTGCTGGAATTGATGTGACCACTTTTGTGGGAGCTGGTGAACATTTTGGCGAGAACTGGCGGCAAAATTTGTTTCCTTTAACAGCGGCATATCAAGGGGTTTTGAACAGACTTGAACGCAGTCCTGTGCCGAGCATCGCGCTGCTGCATGGGTACTGTCTGGGGCTAGGTTTTGAACTGGCGTTGGCCTGCGACTTCCGTATCGCGGCAGTAGGAACGCGGATTGCCTCACCCGAAGTTCGGTTAGGGATAATTCCCGATGTGGGTGGAACAACCCGGCTGACCCGGTTGGTGGGGCCGGGGCGTTCTAAAGAGTACATTATGACGGGCAAATCCTTTGATCTGGCGGACGCGGAACGGTGGGGTGTGGTCAATTATGTCGTGCCAGAAAATGACTTGATGAGCAAGGGTGATGCGCTGGTGAGTGAACTGGTGCAGGCTGCTCCGCTGGCGGTGAGCTACGCTAAGCGGGTGATTGACGGGCTGAGCGACGTTGAGCGCGGTTTGCAGCTTGAAGGCTGGGCGCAGAACATGCTGATCCAGACTGAAGATTTCGAGATTGGGGCGCAGGCCGCGCTGACCAAACAGACACCCGAATGGAAGGGGAAGTAAGTTGTCACACGGATGACAATTTGCCGCTGCACTGGCAGGCGGGATGCTCGCGGAGAGCCGCTGAAATGACAGAACTGGCGGGCGGGAACACGGCAGTGTGCCGCTGCATTGGCGACATTGCAGCGGATAGCTCGCTCATGTCTGCCGCGTCGTCGTTTTGCGTCATTGCTAGCGGGAATACGGGAGCGTGGCGCGGGAAATGCATTACAACGCGGCTAACAGCAGTCGACGTTCGGCGGTCAGTGAGGTGCAAAATTCTAAATGACGGATAAAAGATGTCAGATTTAAGAGGCTGGTTCATGTGTTCCTCCGCTGATTGGTGCGTATGAACAGCATAGCAGAAGAGTGGTCGTAGATGGTGAACATTTGGCCGAACATTTGGTCACTCTTTTGAGTGCGCGGCACAAACCATTTTGAGAGAGCGGAATTGTTAAGAAGGTTTATGGGTGGTTGAGGAATGGTTTGGGGTGGTTTGAATAATCTAACCAAAGGAGCGTAGTTTGAGCCCTGGTACAACATAGAGTTTTAGATTAGAGCCTTTGTAGCGCAGGCTTGCCATAGCTATAGGGGCAGGTTTATCATTCTGCGTGGTGGGGGACTTTGAAGTTATGGGAGATACATTGACATGGCAGACCCAAAAGGGATTTATGAACCCCCGATAGACCCATTGGCTGATACCAACCCGTCTATGACGGTGCAAAAGGTTCAACTTCATAAACAACCCGATGTTGCAGGCTGGCGGCGAGTGGTGGGATTGGTCAGCTTGTTGGGCGCGGTGGCATTGACGATCGGAACGGCGGTGATGCTTTTCGCGCCTACACCTGCACCACAGGTAACTTTTCCTCCGCCGACCGTTGAGAACGTCATTTCGCCCACGGCACTTCCAACTGAAGCGCCACCATTGGCAACGGCTGTGCCGGTGGATGTCCCTGCTGGAGCGCCTACGATCAGCGCCGAGATGGCGGCCTCGATTCTGAGTGCACCCCTGCAAACGAACATCGTGGTGGACAACCCGTTAGTGGTAGTGCGCAACGTTTATGACCCCTTTACATTTGTCAAGCAAGATCGTCCCCGCAGCGAGACGATCCAGTATACTGCGGCGCAAGGCGACACGATTTACACGATTGCTGAACGCTTCAAACTGAAACCGGAAACAATTGCATGGTCAAACAGCCGCCGTATCGTGTTGGTCTTGCGTCCGGGCGATGTGATCAATATTCCCCCTACGGATGGGGTGTACCTGCAAGTAGTGGGCAGCAAATCCATTCAAGAGTGGGCGGCTCAATATAAAGTTACTGATCCTTATACCGTAATTGATTCGGAATATAACAATCTGGCGGGGTCAACACCAGAAACGATCCCGGCAAGCGGAACATTCTTATTCATTCCCGCCGGGGTTGGCGAAGACATTACATGGAATCCGGGTGTGACGACGGATTCTTCGGGTGGGGCAACACAGGGTTATGTGACCTCATTTGCGCCAGGCGACCCCGGAAGCTGCGGGAATGTCAATAATCCCGGTGGTGGTTCTGCGTGGGTCAACCCGCTGCCGCAGGGCACGTACGTGCGTGGCTTCTCGTCTATTCACAGCGGTGTTGACCGGGCCGCTCCACCGGGAACGCCAATCGTGGCAGCTAACAGCGGTTCAGTCATTTTCTCCGGATTGAGTACATGGGGTTATGGCAATACGGTGGTATTAGCACATGGGCCTTTCCTGACACTCTACGGACACATGAGTTCGATTGCGGTACGCTGCGGGCAGACTGTGCCAGCCGGGTCGGTGATCGGCGGGGTGGGCAGCACCGGAAATTCGTCCGGGCCGCACCTGCACTTCGAAATCCGGTTCGGCAATACGCCAAGCGACCCGTGCGCGACGATTGGCAGTGTGTGCAGCTAGAGACGAAGAATTGAACCACAGAGACCAGAGGGAGAAACGGTTCAATTGTCGAGCAGCGTTATAAAACTCAATAAATAGAAATAGGGCGGGCAGAGAATAGCTCGCCCTTTGTTATTCCGCTTCATGCACCTGTAGTTGTTCAAGGTCAAATCTAATGCCGAAATGCAAGTGGTACTTTGCAATTGGCTTTGTGTCGACGACAAATAACACATTGTCGACCTACAAGTTGCTTCCGTTAGTTTCCAGCCGCATAATGACTATATCTTTTTTCACCCGGAGGTCATATGAAACGCAGTTGGTTGGCTGTGGTGATCGGCGTTCTGGTGCTCGTCAGTGGTTTTAGAGTGTTGGCGCAGACTGACACAGTGAAGCAGTACACTGCCCAAAATTTAGATTGGCACGTTCAGGCGACAATTGATTATCAGGCAGGCGCAAAGGGAGCTAACTTGTTCTTGAGTGCAGCGGCGGATGCCGAGGGTCACATTTATGTTGCCAATTATTCCAATGTGCTCATTGTTGACGGAAAAACGGGGAATACGGTAGGTACAATTGTGGACAAGAGCGGCACCATCCAGCAATATAGTGATGTTGCGACCACTAACGATGGGAACTTGTGGATAGCGGACAATAGAAGCAAAGTGTACCAAGTTGATGCAAACGGAAATATTCTGACCATAGTCTCTTTCCACACATCGCCGGGTTTTAGTGATGAGCGAAATCCGAGTACATTGGAGACCGACCAAGACGGTAACTTGTATGTGTCATACGGCGGATTTGGTGTATTTTTTCAAATTTTCTCACCAGATGGTGAATATATTCGTTCTATCATAACCGGGGCAGATAAAATTCAAGGCGTCGGTCACTTTACCTTTGCACCGGATGGCACACTGTACATTCTGGGGAATGGTGTTGGTTGGATCAGCGAAGAAGGCGGTCAGGCAGTTGTTCACGAATTTGCGCCAGAGTTTATGGCAGAGCAGCAATTTATCCAGTACAAAGGTCTGGTTATTGATGCTGAAGGGAATATTTATTTTAGTGCAGGTTCAGACCCTGATCTGGGACTATCCATCTTTAAGCTCAATAAAGAAGGTACTCTGGTCGGACAGTATGGTCAGGGACAAGAACGCAAAAATTGGTCGAATGCTTTTGGCGTGGATGAACTTGGGCACACTTTGTCGTTAGCTTTGGATGCGGATGGGGCACTCATAATCGCTGATACCAACAACTCCTACAGCCAGTTGATAAAAATCAACATGCAGGATTAAACCGATCAGAATCAAGTTTTCACTAACCAACACACTATTCGTGGGTACAAAATTGCACTATGTTGACGGTTGCCGATGTTCTGAAACTGGAACAACTCAAAAGCGCAAAGATCGTGGCAGGACAACGCGGGTTGGATAAGCCGATTGCGTGGGTACATATCGCCAGCGTACCGGACGCACCACGCTGGCTGCGGGGCGGCGAACTGGTGCTGACAACCGGACACAATATCCCCAAGCAGCCCAGCGACCAGCGCCAGTATATTCAGGACATGGCTGATAAGGGTGTGGCGGGATTGGTGTTGAGCATCGGACGTTACATTGACCATGTGCCGGACGATCTGCGGAAACTGGCCGAACAGAACGATTTCCCGCTGATTGAAATCTCCTACGAGCAGCCGTTTATTGACATCGCCAAAGCAGCTAATGAGCGCATCGCCGAAGAAAATATGGCGATGGTGACAGGCGCGCTGGATATTCAGCAGCGGTTGACACAGCTCGTGTTGGATGGCGGCGACCTGAAGCAGTTAGCGTCGCGTATGGCGGGGTTATTAGGGCAGTCGATTAGTATTGAAAACGAGCGGTTTGAAATACTGGCAAGTGCCAACGTGGCGGCGGTGGACGAAGCGCGGCGCTTTACCGTGAGCGAAGGGCGCACAGATCCGCGCTTGCTGGCGGCGCTGGAAGAACGCGGAATCCTGCCGGAAATCCGGCAAACGCTGCGTCCGGTGCACATCCCACAAATGGCGGATGTGGGGTTGGAACTGGAGCGCATCCTCGCGCCGATTGTGGTGCATGGTGACATTTACGGCTACGTGTGGATTATCGCGGATGATCGCCCGCTGACGGAACTGGACAGCATCGCTATCAACATCGGGGCAACGGTGGCGGCGCTGATGATGCTGTATCAGGAGTCGGTGCAGAGCGCTGAAGCCTCGCTCAAGGGCAGTTTGCTGTCGCAGCTTATCCAGAGCGAAGGCGGGCGCGAGGCAGTGCTGACCGATCAGGCGCTGCGCTACGGGGTTGACCTGACGGGCAAGTACGTGATGCTGCTGCTGGAAAGCGACGAACGCAATACCCAGCGGATGCTGCAACTGTACCGGCGCGTGAACCGGCTGGCGGGGATGCACGACTGGCGGGCGGTGGTGGGGCAGTTCGCAGGCGAAGTGCTGATACTGACGCAGGCTGACCAACCCGTGCGGCACATGATCGAACAAATCCAGCGCGAGGTGAACGGAGGGCTGAGTTTCCGCGTGGGGGTAAGCGGTGTGCTGCACGGAGCCGAAGCGGTGAGCAAAGCGCACCAGCAATGCCGCGAGGTGCTGCATATTTCACGGCGGCTGAAGGACGAACGTGAAGCTGTTTATTTTGACGATCTGGGCTACCTGCACGCGCTGTATCGGGCGGGCAAGGACAGCATAGACACCAATCCGTTTGTGCCAGTGGTGCGACGTTTGCTGGAGGCGGGTGAAAGTGATCTGTTCGATACGCTAGAAGGCTATCTGGATGCGGGCGGCAACGGGGTGCAGACGGCGGAAATGCTGCACATCCACCGCAGCACACTCAACTACCGACTAGACCGCCTCAAGGAACTATGCGGGGTTGATCTGGGTGACGCAGTGACGCGGACGAATTTGCAGGTGGCGCTGAAGCTGTTGCGGCTGTTTGGGGTAGAATAAGAGTTAATGAGCAAAAAGGAGAAATCCTCTTTATGCGAAAACAGGCTTCACAGGCTTATGTAGATTGGCGGTTGAGCGGGCCATTTCCGGGACGGATTGACCCTTGGGCTGAAGTGGGGCGCTATTTTAAGCCTATTCATGCCGGGATGATCGGGCGGTTACTTATTCAAATTCAGCGCCCTTTGCAACAAATCGGCTATGATGCGGGGCGGGAAACCAGCTTGCAGATCACTGAAGGTAGTGAACCTGACATCCATGTGTGGGAGACCGAGGCACGTTCAGTGCCATCATGGGATTATGCTTCTGCCGCACAGTCGGTGATGACAAGACCTATATTAAATATTGAATACAATCCCGAAGAATTGGACGCTCTCCACATCCGTGATGCCGAAAGTGGTGATCTGGTCACTATTCTGGAAATTATTTCACCCAGCAACAAAGCTGATCCGCTTGAATTGACTAATTACATACGTAAACGGGATAGGGCGCTCCATAATGGGGTGAATGTCGTGGAGGTTGATGTAACGCGGTCTATTAAGCGGTTAGTGGAGGATGAACGCGCTAGAAATTATCCTTATCACATTGCTGTTCATGTGCCTATGCAAGGGTCATGGCTCGTAGGTGTGAAGTGGGATGAAGGTTTGGAACGGTTGGCGTTGCCGCTACGTGACGATGTGTTTCCTGTCGAACTACAAGAAGCCTACAATCTTGCTTATCAAGATGCAGCGATTGCTGCGACCATCTTTCGTGAAGGAAATTATGTAGAGACGGAACTGCCGTTTCCATCGCTGCTGACCGGGAAGCAGAAAGCTGAGGCGCTCGAACAAGTACAGCGGTGGCAGGATGAACTCAAGCGGCTTGCGGCGGAGTGAGGGCAGGTGGCGCTGAAGCTGTTGCGGCTGTTTGAGGTGGAATGATTATGACTGGTTACTATGTTAACTCCAGCAGTGAAAACATTTTGCAATTTACTGAGCCTGATTCATACTATGGAAGAGTCAGAAAATATTCCATTGGACATAGTGAATTGGTTATCGACGTTGGCATAAGTGGTGAGCGTTCGTTCTTATACACCTTAGTTATAGATCTGGTCGAATATGTCGAATTACCAATGACGTGGGTTGGTCTCAATTTGTGTGTGGCCAGTGATGAAGAATGTTGGGAAATGTTGGGGAAGATAGGCAAACTCGGCAGCTACCCATCAAATATTGAAATCGAAACAAAAGAAAGGTTAAGGGAACTATATCGCTTATATCAATTCCGTACGCCGCGAGGAACATATAGAGTTCTGGCTGCCCATACCCTTGTCAATCTTCCATACGATGGTTAGCTAAACCGCATCTTATTCAACTCCTCCTCACGCGCTTTCCAATCGGGTAGATAGTGGCTCATCAGGGCTTTGAAGTCCTTGCCGTGATTGAAGACGCGCAGATGCACCAGTTCATGCACCACCACATATTCGGCTAAATGCGGCGCGACCCACGTGAGGCGAGTGCTGAGGGTGATGTTTTCGCGGCTGGAACACGATCCCCATTTGCGGGTCATGGCACGGAAGGTGACGCGCTTGGGCTGCAAACCCATTTTGGCGGCCCACTCGTCCACCATTGCCAAAATTTGGGCGCGGTTGGTTTGTTCGGCGGGGATGGGGGGCGGTTGGTTGCCAAACTTGTTCAGCCCTTGCTGAATAAACTCGGTCACTTTAGGGTTGGTGGGTTTGAGCCAGCGCGGGATATACACCTCGAAGCCGCCGGGAACCGGGCGCATCATGAGGCTGCGGCGGTGCTGGCGGCGGATGGTGATGTTGAGGTCGGGTGGGATGTTAGGGACAGAGCGCGCCCTGTCCCTACGAAATGGGTTCTTTAATGATAAACGGGGACTCATTTAGCCGGGACAGGTTCGATGCTAATGGCTTCTACGGCGTCCATCATGGCGTGGAATTGGTGGAAATAAAGCTGCTGCTTGGCATCGCTCATGGCGACGGGTGGGTTGGGATGCACTTCGACCATCAAGCCGTCCGCGCCGCTGGCTTTGGCGACACGGGCAAGTGGAATGGCGATGTCACGGCGTCCGGCGGAGTGGGAAATATCCACCACGATAGGCAGATGCGAGTCAAGCTTAAGCACCGCCACTCCGCCGATATCCAATGTATTGCGGGTAGCTTTCTCGAAAGTGCGGATGCCGCGTTCGATGAGGATGACGTTGGGATTGCCGCTGCTGACAATGTATTCGGCGGCATAGAGAAATTCTTCGAGGGTGGCGGAAAGTCCTCGCTTGAGGATGATGGGCTGGCGAACCTGTCCCATGGCTTTGAGCAGGAAGCTGTTCTGCATGTTACGCGCGCCGACCCAGAAAATATCCACGTAGTCGGACATCATTGAAATCTGGCTGGCATCCATGATTTCGCTGGTGATGAACATGTTGTACTTGTCGGCGACCTGGCGGGCGATCTTGAGGCCGGGTTCGCCCATACCTTGATAGTCATAGGGCGAGGTGCGGGGCTTGAAGACCATGCCACGCAGGATTTTGACGCCGCGTTTTTGGAGTTCGGCGGCGGTGGAGTCCATCTGTTCAAAACTTTCGACCGCGCAGGGGCCGCTGATGAGCTGGAAGCTGCCATCGCCGATCTTGGTGACACCATCGGGCAGGGTGATGATGGTTCGGTCATCGGCTGTTTTGCGCTGTACAAGAATCTTGGCTTTGGCCTCTTTTTCTTCCAATGCCATAGAAGCGCGGAAAATTTCGCGGAAGAGGGCTTTGATCGTCTCGTTGCTAAAAGGGCCTTTGTTGTTCTGTTCAAGGGCGGTGAGCATTTGTGATTCGCGTTGTGGGTCATAAAATGACGTCCCCATTGCGGCCTGAACCTTGCCAATATCAGAGGCGAGGCGGGCACGCTGGCTCAATAAGTCTAGGATTTGCAGGTTGATGGAATCAACTTGTGAACGCAACTCTTGCAGCCGCGACTGGTGGCTATTTTCCGACATAATAATCCTCTTGGGTGGTGTGTGAACGATTACGGGCGGAATTATACAGCGAAAGGCGGGATTTGGGCGAGTATTGTGTCGGGTAGTGAGTTAATCAGGTGGTGGTCGATTTTTGTTGTCTTGTTAGGACATAGCCCATATAATCTATTTTAAACTCGTATTCCACAGACATTTGGTGAAAATCTTACGATATGATTCCTACCTTGACGATGTCGGCTGATGTCAGACCGACCGCAGAATTTAACGAACGTTGTGATAATCTGGTTGAGAAATGGGCAAGTGGGCAAGTTCCTTATAAAGAAATCTTAAAAAATATCGCGGCGCTGACACTAGACGCGGCTGTCCGGAATCATGGTGCTGATCAAGGACGGATTGAACAAGTCATCGGGCTGGTGGAAAGCCAACGAGGAAGCCCTAAATGCTGAGGTCTACATTTTGAGCGGGCACGGGCTTTTTACACGCATGTAGGTAATATGACCGACGCGGCAATTTGCGATATGCAAATTGCAAACAATTACCGTGATAAAGGTGATTTTGGGCGAGCGCTCACTCTATATGAAAAGGCCAATGCCAAGCGTTTAGAGCGTCGGGTGATGTGGAAGATGAAGCCCTTGCGTTGGGTTACAAGGGGCAGGCACTTCTCAACCAAAGGGAAGTTTGCCGCTGCCTACGCTGACCTCAAAGGCTGTCTGGACCTGGTTGCCTCAGTTTCCGGTGGTCGGCACGAGCGCGATGCCCTACTATGTGAAGTGCATCACGCATTGGCGCAGCACTTACGCCGGCAGCGTTATGGTGTCGCATGGGATCGGGCAATCAGTGCATATGAGATCTCATTAATTCATCCGACGGCGCGTGCCAAAGGTTTTGCTAACCGGACAGTAGCGGAGGTGTTAACTGTTGTAGGGGCACAGCCATTTGACCGCCGTTTTGTAAGTGATCCGGATGTTTATTATCAGGCGGCGCTAAGTGCATTTCAGGAAGTGCACTCAGAAGTCGAAAGTGCGAGAACATTATATTTGCATGCACTTAGCCTTGTGCAGCGCGGCAGAAAGATGGCGGCAGCCCGTAAGTTACGGCACGCCATGATAATCTTCACTCGTTTAGGGATGGTGCATGATGCAGCGAAAGCCGCACGGGCACAACTTGATGTGATGTGACGATTGTGAGATCGTTAACAGGTTCTGAACGATAATCAGTTCAGAATTATCGCAATTCGATATTTTGAAAAGCAGCCTTGCAGTATAAAACTCCCTCCGCTATACTACCTTAACTCAATCACATGCACAGGCCAAGGTAGCTCAGTTGGTAGAGCAACGCACTGAAAATGCGTGGGTCCCCGGTTCAAGTCCGGGCCTTGGCACACCACAAAAACCCATCACCTTAGGATGGGTTTTTGTTTTACAGCGTTCTGTCACGGTATGAATTTTGTTATATAATGCCTTGTGACGACATTAGGTCAGTATGTGTAAAAGTTCAAGCGGGGTACACAATGGTTTTAAGACAGTGGCTTATTCTAGTGTGTATGGTTGTGCTGCTCGGGGTGGTTTCGGTCAGGACACAAGCACAATCCAATGATGCGTCCTGCCCGGCATTAGTGGAACAGGCACTGACGCAGGTAGGCAACAATTGTGGTGATTTATCCCGTAATAGTGCTTGCTATGGTTTCAACAAGGTGAATGCCACCTTTGCGGAGACTGTCACGAAGGATTTCTTTTCCAAACCAGCCGAACGCACTGAACTTTCCAGTATGCGACGAATTGAAACGTCACCTCTTGATTTGGGATTAGAGCAATGGGGTATTGCCGTACTCAATGTGCAGGCAAATGTGCCGAATACATTGCCGGGACAAGCGGTAACATTTCTTTTGATTGGGGATACTGAGCTTGAAAATGCAGTTGAGGCCATTCCTTCCACCGATCAGGCAAGCACAACTAACAATCAATCACCAATGCAGTCATTTTATTTTCGTACCCGACCGGGGGGAATTGAGTGCAGCCAAACACCATCATTATTGGCGATTCAAAGTCCTGAGAACTTAAAAGTGAATTTGACGGCTAATGGTGCTGATATTGAGTTGGGGTCACTGGTTGTGTTGCAGGTTTTGCCAGACGGCCAAACGATGCAGCTGACGACCTTACAAGGCAATGCAACGATTAACCCGGGACAGCCCGACGAAATCCATGTACCCGCCGGTATGACGACCACCCATTGTTTGAGCCAACCGCAGGATTTGGGCGACGATGGTGAAAGCAATGACCAGCAGCTGGGCGACTGCGACTGGGAACCGGTACGGCCTGCCACAATTGAAGAGTTAGAACAGGGACAACCTGCACAGGCGATTTTAGACCGGCTGGGCCTGACACAGACAGAGGTCGAACCGGTCGTCGAAATACTGCCAACCTCGACACCCGTGCCGACCGAAATGTTGCCCTCTCCACAGCCAGAGTGCCCTTTTGGAACGACTATCATTCATCCTGTTAGCCCCGGCGAGAATCTGTTTCGTATCAGCCTACGTTATAACACCAGCATGGGCGCGATAATGCAGGCTAACGGCATTGTAAATCCTGAACGGATCTTTGCTGGACAAAATTTGGTTATTCCGTGCGGTGTAGATTTAGGAATTCCGTCCCTTCCAAATTTACCGCCAGATGTCACGCCAGATACTACTGTGGTCGGTGTGGACTGCACGAATTTCCAGGCTACATCGCCTCTGGATGGGCTTGATTATGGCATGAACACCTTTTATTGGGATCCGGCGGCAGGTGTTACGGGTTATCAAGTGAATATCTTCAATATTGACGAAAAAGGTGGGGCTCTTGTGGCCTCATTCCAGACGGGAGCTGGCAATACCAGCCTGACAGCCGACTTGACTGTACAATCAGTAGGATATGGTTTTAGCTTCGCATGGGAAGTGCTAGCACTGGTAGACGGTCAGGTCGTGTGCAGCTCACAGCGGTTTACGGTGCCGCGTGCGCCGGGCGGGCAGCCCGTAAATCAAGCACCGGGTGCGCCGGTGTTTACCGCCAGTTGGTCGTGCTTGTTCTCCCTCACGGCGCAAGTCAACTGGTCGAACGCACCCGCTGGAACAACTAGCTTAAACATCACATTTACACCGGTTATTTCTGAACCTGCTTGTACCGTAGCTTCACCGGGCAGCTCTGGCTCGACAAGTTGTTCAGTCTTCAGCGCCAAAACCAGCGGTTTGGTCACAGCTAATCCGTCTGGTCAAACAGCGCCGTTGCCCGCGATACCTGCTTGCTGATTGGTAGGTTCGAGGATTTTTCAGGATGTGAATGCAGCCGCCTCCACCGTTGGGTGGGGCGGCTTTTGTCGGTTTTTTAGGAATGGTACAAATTTGGCTTATACTAGGAGTATTCCTGTCCAACGTAAATAATGTATTTGGGAGTGTGAGGTGATTCTAAAGAACTTATTTATACTAATCTTGTTGGCCGTCGCGGCGATTCTAGTCTCACCCCGCGCGGCTGAAATGCAGCCAACCGTTTCAGAATGTCCGGCGCTTGTCGTACAGGCGCTGGAAGCGGTGGGTAATGGTGCGGCAGGCTGGCCAGAAATGAGTGCCTGTTACGGCTTTAACCGTGTAGCCGCAACTTTCAGCCAAAGTGGAGGAGACTGTATTCAGCAAGCCTTCCGATCAAACAGGTTTGAAAACGTTGCAAACCATAGAGACTGCACCGCTCAATGATGCCGCCAACGAGTGGGGTGTAGCTGTAATGAGCGTACAAGCTAACATCCCCAATCCCCTGCCGGGGCAGGCGGTATCGTTTATCTTGTTGGGCGATGTCAACTTGGAGAATGCTGTTCCGCCTGATCAGGCGGTGCAGCCAGCCGACGTACCGATTCCGGTTACAACTATCAACGCATCTAATGTAAGGGCATTACCTACCACTGTATCTAATGTGGTTGGCAGTGTTCAAGGCGGCGTGCAATTGAGTGCCGATGCAATCAACCCTGACAAAAATTGGGTACGTGTTGTGTACGCCGATCAGACACCGGGGTGGATCAGACGCGATTTGGTGTCTACAGACGGTGATTTGGACAGTCTGCCTGTATTTACACGAACGAGCCAGACACCAATGCAGGCATTTTACTTCCGCACAGGTATCGGACAACCGTCCTGCAATCAGTCACCTGATGTCTTAGTAGTGCAGGGGCCAGAACAGGCTACCGTTAACATTACGGCTAATGGAGCCAATATCCGCATTAGCTCGACCATTGCGCTGCGAACCACGGCAAACAATCAATTACAGATTTATACCCTCAGTGGGGAAGCGGAAATAAATGGCATCATTGTGCCGGCGGGTTACACTGCTATTTTCCAACTCAGTGAAGACGGCAAAATTGTGGGGGAACTGCTTGAAGGGCCACGTCCGCTGACGCAAGAAGAACTGGATGAGTTACAGTGGTTGGAAGGCATTCCCTTGGATGTTCTGAATTATCCGATTGTTATTCGGGATGCTCTTCCTAAGCAGCAGATTGTAGTGAATGTGCCGGGAAATGGTAATACTGGTCCATCCAGCAAAGTGGATTGCAGCAAGTTCAAGGCTACGTCGCCTTTGGATGGTTTGGCATATGGCACTAATGTCTTCTATTGGGACGCTGCGCCGGGTGCGACCAGTTATGTTGTCAATGTAGAAGGCGCTGGGGCTAAAGAAATTGCCGCTCCTGATACATTTGTCACGTTCGACATTTCCAGTGCGGGGTTTGACCCGCAGATGACATGGTCGGTTCAGGCACTATATAACGGATCAGTGGTGTGCAGCAGCCAAGCCGTGACCATCCCGCGTGAGTGGGCGCCGCCACCGCCGTCGGGTGGTGTTGCAGCGGCTTTCTCTGCGTCTTGGACGTGTAGTGGTGGTGGATTTACAGTGAATTATGCGGGTCTACCGGCTGGTCCTGCCACTGTGACCATTAACTATGTCATTAGCGGTGGAACGTCGTTCCCATTCCCCCCGGTTTCGACACCTGTGCCGCCTGACCCGGGTTCCTGGCCGATCTCAGCATTTCCGAATCCATTTACGCTTACGAACGGTTTCATCACCGCAAATCCGTCTGGCGCCGGTGTATCGTTGCCGGATTTGACTTGCTAATTTCATGAGCAAGCAAAGCGAAAATGCGCTGTACAATAAGGTATCCCATTGGGGACACCTCTGTTTATGGAGAAGACAACGAATGTCCATACGATACCTTTCTACTGTGCTATGCATAGCGCTTGCGGCGGCAGTGCTGGTACTAATGCCGCAGCCGGCTGCAACGCAAGATTCTGATTCCACGTGTCCAGCATTGGTCAAACAAGCACTCACCGAATTGGGCGATAATTGCAGTGGACTGGATCGTAATGCAGCCTGCTATGGTTATAACCGGGTGGGCGCTACCTTTGTCGAGGCGGTAGCCGATGATTTCTTTACCGTGCCGTCTGATCAGGCGAACCTTGTTTCATTGGCTTCACTCCAGACTGCACCATTAGACGAAACACTGCAAGAATGGGGGTTGCAGTCATGAATGTCAGCTAATATCCCCAATACCTTGCTCCGGTCAAGCGGTGCGTTTTATTTTGTTGGGCGATTCTCAAATCAATAATGATGTGCCACCTGACGTGAGTAACCAATCCGTTGAGCCGATTGACGTGCAAATTACCACATCATCCAATATTCGGAGTGGCCCTACCCGAAATGCCAATGTTGTCCGTAGCGAACCAGCAGGAACTGTGCTCCAAGCAGACGGTTTGAGCGCGGACGGTCAGTGGGTACGTGTAGCTATTGAGGGGAATTCAATTGGCTGGATTTTCCGTGATCTGATCAGGAGCGACGGTGATATTGACGGCCTGCCTGTACAAGGTGAACAACCACTAACACCCATGCAAGCCTTTCACCTCCAGACCAATTTGGGTGATTTGCAGTGTAATCAAGCCCCATCGGCACTGGTAGTACAGGGGCCTAAACAAACGAAAATCCAGATAAAAGCCAACGGGGTTGATATTCAACTCGGTTCAACAATTGTTTTACAGACGATAGATCAAAAGACCTTTAAGTTGGCAACAATTGATGGACTTGCCACTGTAGACGGATTAAACATTCCGGCGGGTTACAAGACTGAAGCTGAACTGGACGAAAACGGCGATGTAAGCGGAAGGTTTGGGCGGGTCTTGCCGTTGACAAAAGAAGAACTTGAACTGCTTCAAGTGCTGGAAGATATTTCGCCTGATGTTCTGAACTATCCCATAAAGGTGCAGGATCGCGTATCCACACCCGCGCCGCGTCCGACTGCTGCGCCACAATCGCAGTCCCCGACCGCCGCTGCGCCAAGTGGGGATGTCAGTTGTGATGGTTTCAAACCCACTTCTCCTTTGGATGGTTTGAAATATGGGCTGAATACCTTTTATTGGGACCCGGCGCCCGGAGCGACCAGCTACCGCCTAACAGTGGTAGGCGTGGGTTCGACCGATGTGAGCGCGCCCACCACCACCACGAATTTTGATTTGTATAATGCGGGACAGAACTTCCAGATGTCATGGTATGTTGAGGCGCTGGTGAATGGACAGGTTTCCTGTACGTCACAGACGGTCACCATTCCGCGCGAAGCGAATCCGCCACAATTCTCCGCCAGTTGGCAGTGCGGGCCAGGAGACCGGCAGGTAACCGTGAGTTACCAGTATGCGCCGCCCGGTTCAAATAGTGTGACAATCAACATTCCACGGCTGGAAGTTTCGGACACACGACCATTCCCGCCCTATACAGGGTCTGCTACCTATAATGATTTCTTCGGGGGTAATGGGTCGGTCGTTGCCAACCCGTCCGGTGCCACTATTGGACTGCCAGATATTTTCTGTGGACAACAAACTGGCTAGGCGGAAAATTCGTTGAATTGATAGCCCGGATATTAAATATGTCTGGGCTTTTTTGTTTTGACAAATTGGTCGGATTGATATTAATCGCTTAGGGCATGATACAATCTGCTCTTTTGTGAGAGGATATCAACACAATGACCCGTGCCAGACTGCGTGATTTAGGCATTTTGATTGGGAAACTGCCAACAGGGAAATACAATGCTATTACTGATGTGCCCGGCATTCGCGTTGGGCACTGCACGGTTGTTCATGACGAGCCGCGCGTGGCGCGCACGGGTGTCACCATCATATTTCCCCGTACTGATACAACAATTTGGGACGATCACTGTTTCGCAGCCTTTCATGTTCTCAATGGAAATGGTGACTTGACCGGCACACACTGGATAGAAGAATCCGGACTGCTCACTGCTCCGATTGCCATTACCAATACACATCAGGTCGGGGTTGTGCGCGACACTATCGTCAAGTATTCAACCGAGCAACATGGTGTGAAAGACTGGGTGATGCCGTTGGTGGCCGAAACATACGACGGTCATTTGAACGACATTAATGGTTTTCATGTCCAACCGGAACATGTCTTGCAAGCTATTGCTGACGCTAAGAGTGGTGTGGTAGATGAGGGTTGTGTTGGCGGCGGTACAGGTATGATTTGCTATGACTTCAAGGCTGGTATTGGCACATCTTCGCGAATAGTCCCAACCCCCTGCGGTCAATTCACAGTTGGGGTGTTGGTGCAGGCTAATCACGGTGACCGTGAGCAATTGAGGGTTAATGGCGTCCCAGTGGGCAAGGTGATCAACGAAAAAGTTGTCGAGTCACCGTGGTACGAGCCGCTGCAAGCAGGCAGCATCATCATTGTAGTGGCTACTGATGCACCGTTGATTGCGGGGCAGTGCCGTCGTTTGGCGCAGCGGGCGACGATTGGTTTAGCGCGTACGGGCGCAGTGGGACATAATGGCAGCGGCGATATTTTTCTGGCATTCTCGACTGGTAATCATATGCCGAATCATCAAAAATCGCTCTTTGATGTCAAGATGCTGCCGCAGAATCAAATGAATTCATTATTTGATGGAGTGGCAGAGGCGGTGGAGGAGGCCATCGTAAATAGTTTAACGGCTGCCGAAACCGTAACCGGTTATAAAGATCAGACGGTATATGCTATACCGTTAGACCTGCTGAAACAAACGATGGACAAATATCAGTATCTTTGACCTCACCTTGCAGGGCGTTTAGTTTTTTTTTAGTTTGACTGGTTAGCCTTATAGTCAACGCCAAAACATATTCCATGTGCTGGTTGGTAGGAACATTATGGCAAGTCCAAAACTAACAAACCTTGAAGATTTAGTAAACGAGGCCCTACGGAATCCTGATCCAGCTTCCCGTAAGCATATCCTACGTGCATTGCAGAAGTATTTTCACGAAGATGGCATTTTTGAATTGGTACATTATGTAAGCCAGCGAGATCTGGACCCTGAAGTGCGGGAATTGGCGGCGGATTTACTCGATGTGGTAACTATAAAACTCAACCGTTTGGCCTTGACCAAGAAGACTGAAGTCGCGCCACCGAATGATAGTAAGTTGAATTCAACTTCAACCAGCTTCTTGACGAAATTTTGGCAGCGTGTGCGCGTTGGCTAACAAAGTGCCGCAATATTTGTATGAGATTGAGGGCGAACCAGTTCAGTTCGCCCTTTTTATTTCGGAATGCTATACGTCCAGCAGCAGCGCAACATGCAGTAACCATGCCACATAAACGGCTTGAATATACTGCTTGATATGTTTCAGGCTGGCGTCATCATCCGTTTCAGGTTGGATGAGAAATGGATACTGGTCGAGTGCATCCTCCGGCGATTCAGGGAGCTTCATGATTTCGTCCGCCTCCAGATCACGGCGGATGGCGTTGAAAAACACCAACAACATGGCGCCATACGACGGTCGAATATGACCGAGCAGAAACAACATTTCAAAAAGCTGATTGCTGTTGACCTGCAATTCACCAACTTGACGTGCTAATACCTGCGACTGTTCGAAGAACGGTTGGTCAGCACCGCGCATAGCATTGACACTTTCGCCTGAGCGCCGGAATTCCTGAATGCCCTGTCGCAGCATCATCCACGCCAATGTTTGGTCCGGGGTAGGGAGCTGTTTAAGAAGCCAGCCTTCAGCTTTGGTGGAAATTGGATACTCGACTTGTCCAATGCAGCCAAAGGGTTTGTTCAAGACGTTTGCCGGGCAGCCTTCGCAGTAGTGCTCATACGGGGCAAGCTGTTCCGCACGATCTAGTAAGTCCTGTACCATCACTACGCGCGTTTCTTCTGTTCCGTCGGGGGTGTTGCGCGCCAGTTCAAAACCGATTTCGTGCGTGGGACGGTTGTCGCCGTTCCGGCGGAACAGTGCAATTACGGCCTCAGCCCGCGCCCGTCCCTTCAGCCATTCGACAATGCTATCTGTCGTAAGTTCTTGTTTGGGGTAGCATTTGTAGTCAATGACGTAATCTATTGCCATAATCGCTTACGTTTCACCATTCGGTGTGTTGAGTTAAGGGCGCATACGATAACACATCCTATCCGCGCATCATACCCTAAATTGCCAGCGCCGGATAAAGGTCTGGTCGCGGGTCAAGGAGATGACGTTGAAACCGGGTTCTCCGGTGTCGTCTACGGTGTCAGCCAGTCCCGGCCACGAATGAAATTGGCACCAACTGCTGAGGGCGCTGGTATAGAGGATGCCATCTTTGAGCATTTGAATATTCTGGTGAACATGGCCGAAAAAAACACCACGCAAGCGATGGCGGGATTTTTGCAGGACCGTATGCAATGTCTCGCCGTTGATAGTTCGCATGTAGTCATCTAGCCAGGGTGAACCGACGGGCAGTGCGTGGTGATGTACCGCTACAACCAGCGGGCGGTTGTCGTCGGCTGAACATAGGGAGTCTAGCCAAGTAAGTTGCTCAGGGATGATATTGCCACGCGGCGGTTCAGCAGGGCCGTTGCTGTCGAGGCAAATGATTTGTACGCCATTGATTTCAAATGTGTAATGGAATGATGATTGTGGCTTGTCGCTCCCGAGCAATTGCCGTTGCAGTTCGAGCGGATGGTCATGATTGCCTGCAAGGTAATACGTTGGAAAGCGCAGTTCGCCAAGAATGTCTTTTGCGGTTTGATAAGCCTCCGCTACCGGGTCATAGACCACATCGCCTGTGTGCAACACAAAGTCTATCGGAAAGTCGAGGGCATTGACCGCTTTGACCAAAGCCCGCGCACTGGTTTGTGTACCATAAGCTGAATGATTTTTACCGTACTCCGGGTCAGGACTGATGTGCGTATCACTGATTTGGACGAACGTGAGCAGGGGTGAGAACATACAATACTCCTTAGTACCGATGGGTGGCGAATTTGCGAATAAACCGTACTATAATACGGCAAAGTATAAGCGCTGTTTAAGGAACAGAAAACATTGCGGTTAATTGCGGATTTTCGGCTCTTTCGATCGATCATTCGGTGTCTTTGTGCGGCATTAGCTGCGTTCATATTGGCTGCATGTGGTGGTACTGTGCCTACCGAAGTTGCAGAACTTCCCACACTGGCGGCCCTGCCTTCAGTAACAGCAACTCTGCTGGCAACAGCCACGCCCAATGAATCACCAACGCCGACTCCTACAAACACACTCACCGCTACCGCCAGTCCAAGCGATACACCGAGCGTGACGCCTAGCGCTACCATCACCGATACGCCGACACCGACCGCTAGCAACACGCCGCTGCCGAGTGATACACCGGCACCGACAGCGGATAATGAAGGGTTGTTGGCATTGGTAGCCCTAGCTGCTAAAGCGACGGTGCTGCCGCCGCAGTTTCTTCCAACTTCTGTACCGACTATTGCAGGCATCGTCGCCACTGCACCTATTCCAGTAAGCTGTGTTACTCCGCCATCGGGGGGATTCGCGGCGATCTATGCAAGCGATCCCACATTGGCGCAGCAGCTAGGGTGCGCGACACCCTCAATACTTTCCGTGTCAAGCGCTTCCCAAAATTATCAAATCGGGGAGATGGTTTGGGTTGCGGGACCTCCGCCTGTAATATATGTCTTATTTGGCAATGGACAGTTCCGGCGCTATGACGATACGTTCAACGCCGCTTTTGATCCCAACAGCGGAGGCGAAACACCCCCTAATGGTCTTAGAGAGCCTGTTCGTGGATTCGGCAAAGTATGGCGCACATTTGGTGAAGTGCGGGGCATAGGCTGGGCTGTGACTGACGAAACGGGCGGGCAAGCGACTATTCAGATATTTGAACGAGGGCAAATGGTGTATTTGCCACAAAGGGCGACTGTGTTCGTGTTGGCAAACGATTCCAGCGGTGTTGCAGGGACGTGGCGCGCATTTGCCGGGAGTTTCTGAACATCAGGTCAGCAATTTAAGAGGTGTACAGTGACCAAACAACCGTTTACGCCAGAACATCTGGCATTTTTAGAACGGCGTTATGTGGACTTGAAGCAGGTGTACGAAGCAATGGTGTCGTACTATCCACCGGATGCTTACGAGGAAAATTATCTATTTGAGACAATCGTGTGTGAGTTCAATTATCTGGCGGATTTGCTGGGTTACGAAGACGATGGCGCATTTTTAGCGCGCTTGATGGGCGACGATGACGATGATTTAGATGATAACGAAGCGGATAATCTGGGAGACCTCAACGACTAATCAGGGTGAAGGCGGACCCTGTTCGCCGTATGTTTCTAACTCTTGCAAAAGATTCATGAGGCTGTAGCCGGGTTTGTAGTTCAACCAGTGCCGTGTTTCGGTCATATCGTAGACGGTGGGTTTCTGTTCCGGATTGAGCCCGTGTTTAATAGCCAAATCGTGGTAAGGCGTGTAATACTTGAGGAAAGTAGACCCTGCACCGTCAGCATCCCAATTCTGAAGATCAGCTTCACTGTATTCATAAGCACCATCCACTGTGAGCACTAAATTATTTTCAAGGCCGCGCTCGGTCAGCAACCGGATGCTGTTCATGACGGCTTGTGCCACGTCGTTGATGTGTACTGCGCCGCCCCAAAACCAGTGTGCCCACTCCACAAATGAGTTATAGGCATCTCTGTTCCAATAGGGGATAAAGGCACGTGGTCGCAAGGTGATGACACTCATGCCGTGGCGTGCGGCATACGTTCGGGCGATTTCTTCTCCAAGTACTTTGGTATGACCGTAGAGGCCGTCACGTTCTTCTACACTGGTGCTGGATATGAATATCATGCGCGCAATCTGGGCACGTGCTGCTGCTTCAAACACATTGAACGTGCCTGTGACATTGACATCCCAGAAGTCGTAAGCATCTTTCTGCTTTCGGAATTCATGGATGCCGTGCCAGGCGGCAATGTGTACCACGCAGTCTACATTTGTCATTACGGACGCCAGTGCTGTCCGATCAAGGATGGAACCGGGGGCATAAGTACCCGCCTTTTTAGTCGGTGGCCGGACATCAAAGCGTAGTGCAGTTTCGTTCAGATGATCAAGTTGTTTGGAAAGAACATAACCCAAATCACCTGCACCGCCAGTGAGTAGAATACGCATCGTCTGGTTACCGCACTTGATCGCGCAGTTGGTGGGCAAGCTTTAAGTTTTCTTCAAGTTGAGGTAGCCTGTCCGCGAGGTTGAGCGTAGAAAAAATGTGGTATGCGGCACTAAACTGCTCGATGGCCTCATCGTAGTTCCCCATATTACCCAGAACGCCGCCTAGACTTGTGAGCAGATCACCCTCTGCTACTGTGTCCCCCATCTCCTGTGCCATTCCCAATGTTTCGCGGTAAGTGTCGCGCGCCAACTCGAAGTAGAACCGTGCTTCAAATTCTGTGGCGGCAGCGCGACCCAAATCATTGTAGATATTGCCGATGATTCCCATCCGCAGGGCTGCCGCTGGCTGTTCACCGAGGGTCTTATACAGTGCCACCACCTCGTGGAAACATTTGATGGCTTCTGTGTGTTGGCCCGCTGCTAAATGGCTGTTGCCTTGGTTGCTAAGCCGCGCTACAAGGCTCTTCTGGTCACGCATCAGGCGCGCTACGTTAACTGATTCTTTATGCACCTCAACGGCTTCGGTGGTACGTCCCAAATCGTCGTACACGAGGCCAAGATTCGACAACCAGATGCCACGACCCCGGACGTCGCCTATTTCCTGCGCGATCAATAGCGCTTGATTAAGATAGTCGATGGCTTCTTCATAGCGCCTAACTTCGCGTAGGATGTTGCCCATGTTGCCAAGTATGCCATCTTCAGTCAAGCGGTCATTTTCGGAGCGTGCAATTTTGAGTGCCAGTTCAAAGTGATGAAGCGCGTCGTCTGTTTGCTTAAGCCGGTAATAAATGAGCGCTAGATTGCCCAGATGCCGACCTTCTGCTGCTGGGTCGTTGCTGGCGCGAGCCAATGTAACGGCCTGCTGCAAAGACTCAACCGCACCAGCATAATTCCCGTTTTGCAGGGCGAGCCGTACTTGACGCAGGAGTTGGGCTTGGTCGACGACTTCCGCCATACTTATTCCTTTCCATCTTTCGCGGTTCGCCCTTCTGACCGTGAAATGAGGACGAACATCATGAAAAGCCCGATAACCGCTACCGGCCACATCCAGACTTTGTCCGTCTGTAATCCCGGGAGAGTTGGTTCGTCGGGAATGATGTTGAGACGGACAATGGTAAAGCGCGGCGAAACGTCAGGCAAGGTTCGGCCTGAGATATCGCTATCAATCAATCGGCCCAAGACCGCATCGTAACGGGCGGGCGCGTTGCGGCGGAATAAATTGACTACCCGCAGTGCTTCAGCAGGGTCATCTACCGGGTCAGCCAGCACACTTAGCGCATTGCGACCCAATTGTACCGTTGCCAGCGGGTCGGTGAGCAAGTTTTGGTACCAATCGGGTCGGTTTCCCCATCCCGAAATCAGATAAATCTTACTGCCGTGCCGCCGGTATTCAATAGCCGTATGTCGCGCTGTGCCAGATTTACGCCCGCGCGTAGTCAACACTAGCAATCTCAGCCCATTAAGTACATCCCCTAAACCGAGGCGGAATAATAGCAGCGGAGCACGCAAGACGATTCTTAATATGCCGGCAGGATAAGGTATCACAGGGTTTTGTGAAGATTCCATTTTGACTATAATTATTTCTCATCATAACTCTATGAAAAGTATACTCTAAAAACCACATCCCGCCTCCCTTCATCGGCTCATTAGCGCATGATTGGAATAGAGAAGGCGTCACGTAGGCGTGCACTGTGCGTCAGGTAAGCCCCATCCGCCCAATGGACGAATCTGTTATGATAGTAATCAAGAGAAGCGAAACTTACTGCGCTTGTACTTGGAATCAGTAACCGGAGAACGGAATGCCTGACGAACACGACCCCCGCTTATTGGCGGATGACAATGAACCCGATTCATCGGACGATGATGTGCCGTTTCATCTGCCGAAAAGTGATGATTACAGCAAAACCGAAACCGATATACCCGCTAGCTTCAAGCCGGTTTGGGACACTGAGAATCCTGAAGATGCTCGCAATATGCCCACCATGCCCATTCCCCGTGAGCCGGGCGTGCCTGACCCTAAGAAGACCCTACAAGGCAGCGACGGGCTAGACCCTAATCCTGATTTTGTTGGTAATACCGTTCACCATCCTGCCGTAAAGCTTGATCATACCGCGCCACATGAGCCGCCGCGTCAATACGTCGCGCCCGTGTATCAGCAACATCCCGCCAACATCCCGCCTGCGCCTCCACCGGTTGCGCCGGGGGCACAACAGGTGTTGCCCCGCCGTCCCCAACGACGTCGACAGCAGGGCTGCCTCGGATGTTCGCGTGGTTGCGTCGCTGTCTTTATCGGCTTTATGGTCATCTTCTGCGGCGGTCTGACCATTCTGACTGTTGGCATCAGCGCGGCTTTTGCCTCGCGTGTGCAGCAGCAGTTGAGTTTACAAACGGAGCAGGGTTTCAACGCTTATCAACAATTTCAGAGCAGCTTCTACTATGATCGTTATGGTCGCCAATTGTACGAAGTTTTTGGCGAGGGTCGCCGTACGACAGTCAAGTATGAAGACTTCCCACAGTATTTAATTGATGCTACAGTCGCTATCGAAGATGATAGTTTCTTTACCAATCCGGGTATTGACGTTCAATCCACAACCCGCGCAATCCTCCAATATTTCAGTCTGGTAGAAGGTTCAACGGGCGGTAGCACCATAACGCAACAGTTGGTCCGTAATGTGCTGTTCACATCAGAATACCGTGCTGAACGCAGCATCCAGCGCAAACTGGAAGAAATAGGTCTGGCTCTTTCGCTCAGTGGGCAAAAGAGCAAGAAGGAAATTCTTGCGCTGTACCTGAATGAAATTTACTACGGCAATCTGGCTTATGGGGCGGAAGCCGCTGCCGAAACATTTTTTGGCAAACACGCTAACGAACTATCCCTCGGCGAAGCGGCCTTGCTGGCAGGGTTGCCCCAGGCACCAGCCGAACTTGATCCTTTGAGCAGTGATCCAGTAGTGCAGGATGCGGTCACCAAACGCTGGACGACAGTATTGGATCGTATGGTAGAGTTAGGCAAGATTACCCAGCAGCAGCGCAACGATGCGCTGCGACAGGGCTTAACTTTTGTCCAACCCGACATATCTTTGCAAGCGCCGCACTTCACCGTTTATGCACAAACACAATTTGAGAAGTTGATGGGCGAGCTTGGCTACCAACCGAAAGACGTGGCACGCGGCGGCTGGAAGATTTATACCACCCTCGATCTTGATGTGAATAATATGGCGCAGCAGGCCGCCCGTGATCAGGTATCGAGGCTCAGCGCCAATAATGTGACCAATGCGGCGGTGGTTGTTTTGAAGCCGCTGACCGGTGAAATATTGGGTATGGTGGGTAGTGTAGATTACAACAACGATGCTATTGACGGGCGGGTAAATGTAGCAATAGCACTGCGCCAGCCCGGTAGCACCATGAAGCCTTTTAATTATTCAGGGGCTATGGAAAATGGCATGACTCCCGGTGATGTCATTTGGGATGTGCAGACCAGTATTGGCATACCCGGCCAGCCGCAGTATGTGCCGCGCAATTATGATGGGGTGTTTCACGGCCCTGTGACCATGCGTACCGCGCTGGCAAATAGCTACAACATTCCGGCAGTACAGACCTTGCGACGTTACGGGGTTCCCTATCTCTTAAGCCTGATGAAGCGTTTCGGTGTAGAGTCGCTGGGGGACGATGCCGATAAGTATGGTTTGTCGCTCACGTTAGGTGGTGGTGAAGTTTCGTTGCTTGACCTGACCAATGCCTATGCCGTCTTCCCCAATCAGGGGTCGTATGTGCCATCCACATCCATCTTGTGTGTCCTTGATAGTGAGAACAATATTGTTTATGACTATGAAAATGGCTGTACTGCTGGCAATCCGACTGCCAAGACCGTCAACAAAGGTGCATTCGGGCGGCAGGCGCTCGATCCGCGGTTGGCTTACATTATTAGTGATATTCTCAGCGATAACAATGCCCGCAGCGCAGCGTTTGGCGGCAACAGCATACTCAATTTAGGGAATATCAAAGCCTCTGTTAAAACCGGCACAACCAACGACATCAAAGATAACTGGACAGTCGGCTACACCCGCAATCTCACAGTTGGGGTATGGGTTGGCAACAGCAACGGTGATCCAATGGTTAATTCATCCGGTGTTACGGGTGCTGCGCCCATCTGGAATGCGGTCTTCACGGGCATCTATAACAACCCTGACACGCTTCAGCGTGACTTTGCGGTGAACGGTCAATTGATGCCAGATCAGGCCCAGACGCCTTCCGGCATGTCACTGCGCGAGATATGTGATGTTCGCAGTCTGCGCGACCCCGCCAGCGACTGCCGCCGTATCAATGAATGGTTTTTGGACGGCCCTGCTGGTATACCGGATGCCGATGGGAACTTAAATTATCCGCCTGCGCCGCAGCCCGCGCCGCAGCAGGTCAATGGCGTCCAACTGCGGGAAGTGTCGCCGGGCGTCTTTCAGGTTATTGTGTTCCGCCTCGCGCCAGAAATAGCGAACCTCATTCAATTTCAGGTTTCGCCCGGTCAACTGCCCCCGCCAACTCCTTTGTATTGCCAGGTACCAGATTCGCTCGTACCGTCCGCAGTTGGAGCACAGGCACAGTTGTTCATCGCGCCTCCGCCAGTGCCGGATGATGCGGTATCGGCAGAGAATTATGCCCGTAATACGGGCCTGGCATTTTTGCCCACCATCACATGCTCCCCCGAATTGCTGCAAGGAGGCGGTAGTAGTGGCAGCTTTGGGCCCATTGTGACAACTGCGGTTATCACGTCTCCACAGCCGGGTGCAGTACTTTCAGCGGAAACTCAGATTCTAGGCACAGTGCAGTTCACGCCGGATGTGGGCAAGTTCTACAAAATGGAGATTATTGGTGGCCAGTTTACCGGTTGGACAACTTTCGGCAATACGCACAGCGAAAACGTAGTGAATGGGGTGCTGGAAAATCTCTACGTTCCCGGCCTTGATGCTGGAAGTTATACAATGCGCTTAGTCATCGTGGATAACACGGGCGGCTTCCTGCAAACACCTTTTGAAGTACCGTTTACAGTGGTTCATTAAGTAGAAGCTGATAACGCACCGGATTAACAAAGGTGGGCAACAGCCCACCTTTGTGTTGTGTCAGCTTCACTCAGGCTTGTAACCGGAACATGCGGTCAAAGAAGTGGGTGCGCCATAGAAGTCTTAAAACGAGCGTCCACAATCCCACAACAACGGCTGTGAGCAGCCAATCCTGCGCGGTTAGGGGTGTTAGCTCAAATGAGTCTCGAAAGTTTGGGATGAGCAAGATAACGATGTAGGCCGCCGCGAGCACAATAGAAATCAGAGTGGGCCGCCAGTCACCGCTCAATTCATCGCCGCCTGTCCAAAAATGTGTCGGCGGTTCTACGAAGATGATTAAGACCAATCCAGCTAATGTAGTGACTGTTGTGAGCATGGTGCGGGCCGCCGCCGTCGCATCAGCTTGCGCGGTCGCGTAAATGTCACTGATCGTAAGGCCATGTGCGCTTTCAAGTAGACTTACCTGACTGCTGGTCAAATCTGCTGGATTCAGGATGTTAGTTCCGGCGCTGCCCGTAAACGTAGCCACATAATAGAGCACATAAATTACTGCGCCCAGCAATGCGATAGTCATTCCAGCAGGCAGCACGAAACTTAAGACGCTTCGAATCATGCGGCGCGGTGGCGCGGAAGGGCGCGCCCATGCTGCTAGTCCCAGTGTCGGTATACCAACTGTAAAGAGAGACAGCAGTGTCTGGTGTACTGGTGTGATCGGAAAGCTTAAACCGACGATGGCAACGGCCAGAATAATGAGAGCTTGATAGACTACACGCGCCAGAAACAACCGGATGATGTCCACCATGCCGATGACGATACGTTGTCCCTCACTGAAAGCAGAAGGGAGGACAGCGAATGAATCGTTCATTAGGATGATGTCCGCTACACCGCGTGTTGCTTGGCTGCCGCTCTGCATCGAAATGCCTATCTGCGCTTTCTTCAGTGACAATACATCATTTACGCCATCTCCGATCATGGCGACGTAATGACCGCGCGCACGCAGCGAATCTACGAGGCGTTCTTTCTGCTGCGGAGTGATACGTCCAAACACGGTTGAGCTTTCAGCCGTTTCGCCGAACTGCACATCGGTCATTTCGTCCAAATCGAGTCCGCTTACGACCTGAATGTCACTGCTTAAACCGGCTTGCCGTGCCAGTGCTGCGACGGTATTGGGATTGTCGCCAGAAATGATTTTGAGGCGAATACCACCATCGCTGAAACCTTTCAAAGTGGAATGTGCTTCCGCGCGCAGTTCGTCGCTGAATGCCAGAACGCCTAATGGCGTCAAATTGGGCGGTAGTTGTGGTTGTTCAAGCGAGTTGTGCAGTGGTGTAACATCTGGCAAATAGGCAAATAACAGAACGCGCAGTCCTTGTTCAGCCCAAGTGTGCATGTCGCTGCCAAGTTCCGCCTGTGTGTCAATGAATGGGCGCAGCATTTCCGGTGCGCCTAGCACATAGATACCTTTCAGCTCTGCCGTATCGAAAGCCAGTGCGCTCCACTTACGGGCGGAGGAAAAGGGTACTTCTTCAACCACCGCCAACTTCGTGCTGGAAATGGCTGTTTGCAGCGCCTCCGATGTGCGGTTGCCTGCCGTTGTGCTGGCAGCATAGATACCTAGAATCCGCCTGAAAGCGCCATCATCACCGTTAAATGACGCAGTCTGCACCAGATTGATGCGATTGGCGGTTAGTGTGCCGGTCTTATCCAGACACAGTGTATTGACGTTGCTCATCGACTCAACCGCATTGGCATGTTGGATGAGCGCGCCTCGCCCGGCCATGCGTACTGCGCCCATTGCGTAAGCGATGCTGGTCATAAAAAATAGGCCGTTAGGAATTAAGCCTGTGATGACAGCAGCAATGCGTACCGTTTCCGGCAGTGGTTGGTTCGCGACCAGCGCCGCCATGCCGAACAAGCTACCGAAGAACATGGTCAGTACGACGAGTAATTGCACGATAAAATCAACATCGACTTGCAGTGGTGTCTTCTCAGCACGGTAAGCGCGTGCTCCCGCTGTCAATTGACTCGCGACACTCTGATTGCCGACTTTTTGCGCCTCATACAAAGCGCTCCCGTTCACACAAAAACTACCGGAAAAAACATCGTCGCCTGCTTGTTTGGGGATCAGATCCGATTCACCGGTGAGCAGCGACTCGTCCACATCCATCTTGCCCTCGCCCACGACTTGACCATCCACCACAATCTGGTCGCCCGCACCGACATGCAAAATATCACCCACCACAATCTGGCTGGGGTCAATGACTTGTTGCTGTCCCGCACGGATTACGGTCGCTGTGGGGCGGGTGAGCAGGGCAATCTTATCCAGTTCTCTCTTGGCTCGTATTTCCTGCACAATTCCAATGACGGTGTTCCAGAACGCGATGCCGACCGACGCCAGCGCATCGGTATACAAGCCCAGCAGTACCAATACCGCACCAATACCGAATAGCACGATATTGATGAACGTAAACACGTTGGTGCGAATAATTTCGCTATAGGGCCGGCTGCTGTTCAATGAAACATTGTTACCCAGCCCTTTTTGACGTCGGCTAGTCGCTTCGGTTTCAGTCAGTCCGCGCAAATCAATTGGCTGGGTTGGTGATGTTATCTGCATGTGATGTCCTGAATGAAGTGTGTGCCTAGCTATTGTAACGAACAATTGCCATGTACGTTACGGCCTACATCAAGGTTGCGCTGAGCATTACGAATTACACGAATAATCGTGACAGGACGATGTGGATTATCAATGCGCCAGCTACTATACTATGCTAATTGGTTAAGTGTGAGGAAGTTCACATACTCGCATCTCATTTAGAGGATGTATGCCACTATTTGTTGTTTTTATTTTCGGCGCAGTAGTGTTTGGCGCGGGGGCGATGTTGGCTCCGGCATGGCCTACTTCGCAGCCTCGCATTGGTCTGATGGCAGCATTAGCACTCGGACTTATCATGGGCGGCTCGATCTTTTGGGCCATGCTCTTTGGTTGGGATACACTCGTCATTGATTACTTACTGTTCGCGCTTGTGACCGCCATATTCTTATTTGGTACATTGTCATATGGACAAAAGAGGGCTGAAGGGCGCGGAGAAACGCTTTTAGACGCCGAACAGGGCTGGCCCGGACCGGGCGATCTCTTATTCTTTCTGTTTGTAGCATTAGTCTTTGTTATTCCGGCGCTCGTATTGCCCGTACCGCTGGATACCGACGCACAGGGCTTCGGTTATCTGGGACTCATGGCGCGGCTTGGTGGAGGCTTCAAAACTTTGGCGCCTTTCCACCCTGAAATCAGCTACTTATACGCACCGGGTTTCACTACCCTTATCGCCTACCTGAGTCAGCAATTGAATCAGGGTTTGCACACTGTACAGATCAGTATCGGAGCAGTTCTGGGTCTATTGAATGTTTGGTTGGCCTACGATCTTGGTTCGGAAATTCAAGACAAGCGGCTAGGACGCGCTATGGCAGTAGCCATGTTGGCTGGCATTGGCTTATTCACTGCCTACATGGATTCCCACTATACAACTTTGTTGGGTCTGGTCTTTGCGCTTGCATTCATCATCAATATGCTGCGCTTTTTGCGTCACCCCAATGCCCCGGATGCGGTTGCAGGTGGCCTTATGCTCGGCGCATTGGTGCTTTCGCACCCCGATACCACTATCATTTTGGCGCTCGGTTATGTGCCGTGGTTAGTGACGATGTGGTTCGGCAAACCACGCCCCACGCTGAGGATGTGGTTGGTGTTGGCGATAGGGGTTCCGCTAATTGCCTTGATTGCCATTGCACCGTGGTTGCTGAACATGCGCGATGTTCTTAGTTCTGGTATCGAATCGCCTTTCATCCGCAGCAGTGAGAACTGGAAGGTGATGCTCCTCTATCACGGAGTTTGGATTGTGCCAGTGGCCGTTGTAGGCGCGGTTGTGGGCTTTCGCCGTGCCAACCAGCCCACCATATTAGCCCTCGGTTGGTTGGTCATGATTATAGAGTTTTCAACTCTCGGCTTGTTAGAACGATTTTTCCCTGCGTTGATCGAGCCGTTGCTGCGCTACGATTATCCCTTTAGTATTGCATGGCATGGCCCGATCATCCCCTATGCCATCTTGGGCGGAATGGGATTGCTTTGGTTGTGGGACAAATGGGGAACCCCGCGCCTGAGTGGGCTGGTGCTTCAGCGTGGTTATGCCGGGTTGGCACTGCTCAGTCTGGGGGCTGTGTTGGTATTGGTCTTCTCTCCGCAGCTTTTGGCGTGGAGCAAGGGGAGGGTGGGGTTCTTTGGTACGTTTGCTTCAGCGGCTGACGTGGAGGCTATGGAGTGGCTCAAGCACAACTCACCAACTAATTCCCGTGTCTTGAACTTTCCCGGCGCGCAAAAAGATAACTCGCACGAAAGTGATTGGGTTCCCGTCATAGCCGAACGTGACACCATCTACTATCGTTGGCAGCCGTTCTTTCGTGGTAATGAAGCCAGTTTAGAAGAGCAGGATAGTCTTCGTGCTTTCTGGCTTGATCCTGCAAATCCTGCTAACCTGAGCCTGCTGCGTGCTGCCAATGTCAGCTATGTCATCGTGCCGCAAATCATCAATAATCCCGCCAGCATTGAAACCATGTTCCGCTGGCGTCCACCGCTGCCTGACCAAATCACCATGAAGTCGTCGCTCAAGGATGCCACGTTTCTCAACTTGGTATATGAACAAGATGGTGCAGAAGTCTATCAGGTGCTAGGAGATGAGTAACTTGTTATCAACTTTTAGATACAACAGTTTGATACTATAATCAGACTGTTGTCGTACCGCCCAGTTGTAAGTGTCGAGTGAATCATGCCGGAAGATTATCCCTTCAGTTCTGAATCAGAACCGCAAGCCAACGGTGATTCTTCATCCAGCGGGGAAGGGATTCCGGCATCTGTTACCTTTATGGAAATGATGCGGCAGGCTGCGGCCAAAGCTGCCAAGGATACCCCGCCCCCGGTTGCAACTGTGCCTCTCCCAACTGAGCCGTCAACACCACTTGCTGAACCGGCGTTCCCGCAGCGTGCAATACCAACTGAAGAAGCCCTAGAAGAACAACGGGTTCAACGAGTCAAGCGCCGCAAAGCGCGCCGTCGTCGCCAGACTGTTGGTGTGCTGGGTGGCATCGTTCGCTCTCTCATTGTGGTACTCGTTGCTGCTGGCCTAATGGCTACCATTTTCACATGGTGGACACCCTCGCAATTTATCAACGATCAAGTCAAGCAAGAACTGAGCATTGCTCAAGCGACAGGGCAGGCCACAGCCGCGCCAACTATTGTCCCAACCCCGAATTGGCTGCGGAAAATTGGTATTGTGGCTGGTCACCGTGGCCCGCAAGTTCCGCCTGACCCCGGTGCTGTGTGTCCGGATGGCTTGACTGAAGCCGAGATTACATTTGCTGTAGCGCAGGCGGTGGTACGCAATCTTCGGGATCGCGGCTATTCAGTTGATTTGCTAGATGAATTCGACCCTCGGTTAGACAATTATCAGGCCGCTGCTCTGGTCTCCATCCATGCCAATACCTGCCAAAACTTTGGCGAACGCGTATCCGGCTACCTTATTGCTCGTGCTGCCTCTCGTAGCGGCTTCGGCTCAGATGATGCACTGGTGGAATGTGTGGCAAATTATTATGCGAGAGAAACGCAGCTGGATCGTCTGCCGGGCGTAACGATTGACATGACTGATTACCACTCCTTCCGTGAAATCCATCCACTTACCCCGGCGGCTATTATCGAATTGGGTTTCTTGTTGGCTGATCGTGATATTCTTACGGGAAAACAAACCGAAATGGCAAGAGGAATTTCGGATGGAATATTGTGCTTCCTTGAACCCGGCACGCAGGCCGCTACCCCCATACCTTCAGGATAAGCGAAGATGAAAAAACATTTGGTTATGTATTCCCGCACCACCGGTTGCCCCTACATCACCGTCGCCAAACGGGTCTTAAGCGATTATGCCCTTGAGTATCATGAAATTTTCATTGACAAAGATGTGGAAGCTCGCAAGCTGGTGCAGGCGTGGACGGGTTTTCTTTCGGTGCCAACGCTGGTGGCGGCTAGGAATGACGATATGCTGCCCTATCAGGAACCACTACCTATCCCGCGCGGCAGCAGTCCGCGTGGCATTAATCGCGATAGCATGATAACAGAAGCCAATGCAGATCAACTGCGTCAATGGTTAGCGCAGCATGGCTTTATTGTGATTGAGGATGACGATCAAAAGGTAAGCTGATGCACGTAAGTGAGAAACGGTTCAGGTTGATGGTTTGCAAGTTCATTATTGGGAAGCGGGGGCAGGACAACCACGTACGTTGCTGCTCGTTCATGGCGGCATTGGGGATGCCAATCCTTCATTGGCATGCCGCGCTACCCATTTTAGGTGAGTCGTTTCGCGTACTCGCTCCTGATTTACCGGGATTTGGAGCGAGTGATTTACTGCCTGTGATGCGGACTGACGCCCTGTTGCATTGGTTGAAATCATTTTTGGATATATGTGGAGCGGAGCAGGCTGTCCTAGTTGGTAATTCGTTTGGTGGTTTACTTGTGCGCTTAAGTTTGCTGCCGCCAGTCCGCCCTATGTCCCGGCAGTTATTTTGGTAAATGGGGGTGGTATACCATCTATGCCGGGCCTACTCAAACTAATCCAAAGGATTCCCGGTTTATCAAATGCCATCTTTACCTTGTTTGGCAAGGTGGCAACAGGCAAACGTACATTGCGTAGTTTGTTCATAATAAATCGCTCTTAACTCACGAATTTTATGCCACTGCACGCAAGGCTGCCTCCGGTTTCACCGGCCTCATGGAGATGTTGGTCAGCAGCGGTTTACCAGACACCCAAATGCCACTTGTGCCCACGTTCATCATATGGGGTGTCGAAGATTCCTTTGCTCCGGTGGCCGAGGGCGAAAATCAAGGCAAGTATTCCCGGCCTGTCGCTTGTTGAAATTGGCCGGAATGCGGGCGCCCCAAATCGAAGTTTACCTGATGTGTTTGCGTGGTAAATTACTAGTTTTTGATGCACCAGCCCGCCCAAGGTTGCTAAACCTGCCGGCCCCAAAATGTTAGTAAAACTTATCTGGATAATCACAATTTAACCTGCTACAATCGGGATTGGGCCGATGATTATGGAGGTAAGCTCATGGTCGGCGCTCGCCTTTCGGAACGGTGAGTAAGGGTAACACCTCGTGGGTTCAAATCCCACCCTCTCCGCTTTCTATTTCCATAACCTTCAGAATTTCTTCCACTACCTTAGAGTAAATGCTGCATCCATATCGATAACTCAAAATATTGGTTTTTCTAAAGGCATCTACGTATGTCCCAATAAATATTTATCGGACGAAGCACTAGACGTGATAAAGTAACACTGGTGTGTTGTTCGCCAATAGAAAGTTTGACTCTAAAGCTGGTAATAGTTGGTGTATATTCCGCCTTTCGTGGCCTACTGATTGGGCATCCTTGTTCGGCGCGCAGCGTCCGATTTGTTGAAATAGGTTTGGCGGCATACTTTAGTTGCATCCTCGCTCGTCAGAATCCGGATGCCAATATTGTTGGGTTGGAAATTGCCAACCAGTGCCTGAACGCCGAACGCGCCATCACACGCCAGCAGTTATCTAACGTGCGCGTCATACAATCCAGCTTTCAAAAGTCGGCGTTGCATCGTTTATTGCGCCTCAGTATTGTTAACCCATATCAACTTCCCCGATCCGTGGCTCCAAAAACAGCAGCCACTGCCACTTATGCAGCGTGGATAAAGCATTGATGCATGGTCAACCGCTTAAGCCCAGCTGGGGCTGCTCTATTTGGCAACCGATATCGTAGAGTACGCCGAAATGAGCGCCGAACTACTGGCACAAACCCCGGGCTTGGATAATCTGTTGCAGTCCTCATGGGTGAATGAAATGCCCGGTAGGGTAGTGACCAAGTATGAAGGTCATGCTCTCCGTGAAGGTCGCCATTGTTATTATTATTTCGCCTACCGCCGCAATGCCCACCTGCGCCGGACGTACCTGTGATTGAGGAGGTCGAGATGACCCATGTCGTTTTTAGCAGTCCACTGACCTTGGACGAAATATTGGGTAGGTTTGAAAGCTTATACTATAAACAAGATAAGCAGTCATCAGTCTTTTACAGGGCTATCGCGGGCGTAATGTATTGCTATTCGAAATATACATCAAAGAACCGACCACGATCAAAAAGTGTCGCTCTCATCCTCTCCGCCCGCGAAACTGAAAATGAGTACACACTCAAGGTCGTGGCACATTGGGCTATCCTCCATCTTCACTTGACGGAATCCACAAAGCGGTCGAATTGTTGGCAACCAACTCATTGGCCTCAGCCCCACTGCCCGCGTCGTCAAGCACAAACTGAAAGAGTCCTAAGGCAGTCTCTTACGGTCCCACAAGATCCAACTGTCACGGTGATAATTGCTACGTGGGTGTCAGTGCACTCAAATTGAGCTGGACAAAGTAGAACCATTCATTTTTGAAGCCATCTGATGAATATGAGGAATGAGCCACGAACCATCTAATATCTACCGTCTCGCATCTCTTTTTCTTTAGCATTCGACCAGCTTTGCAGCAACTATTCCAGCAGCAAACTTCGGTTTGCAACTGCAAAAAACCATCGCTCAAGTATGAAGTATTGCCCGATCTAATGCGTAGCCTCCGTTTGGGTGCCAGCGCCGCTTCCCTGCGATCTCTTTAGGGGCGTATTTTCTGGCCGCTGCGGCAGGAACCGGAGCAGCCGCTGCTTTGCCTGAACTTGATTTTTCTTGGCACTATGAATTGTCTTTGTGGTTGATAGACAACAAAAAAGCTCTGGGGATATCCCAGAGCTTTTGTGAGCGGGCGACGAGATCTGAACTCGTGACATCTTCCTTTGGCAAGGAAGCATTCTACCGCTGAATTACGCCCGCAGAAGTGTTAAGGAGTATAGCAATCGCCATTTGCCTTGACAAGAGTGAATTTGCAAATATGCTCTAAGTTTTCAAGCAAAGTTCCCGAAAGTTGCTAACTTTGCCAATAAATCGTCTAACTGTATCTCAGCCATCGTTTCATATTCAAGATGTGCCCCTTTGCCATGTTTCCCACCAAGTCCCACGCGCCAGAAACCGCCATTGATAGCTGCTTGCATGCCAGCCTCAGAGTCTTCAAAGACCACTGCCTGACGTGGCTCAACTCCCAACTGCTGGGCGGTCCACAAGAAAATATCAGGTGCGGGTTTGTGACGGCTGACACTGTGACCATCACCCAACACTTCAAAAAATGGCGCGAGACCGAGCTTCGAAATCACATTTCGAGCATTCATGCTCGATGAACCCAACCCGATTCGGAAACCCTTTTTCTTGGCCTCTGTAAGTAGTTCGAGCACACCCGGAAAACTGTCTGCTGGGGTAACATTTTCGAGTAATTCTAAAAAGTACTCATTCTTACGCGCCATGAGTGCTTTTGCCTGTTCGTCACTAACCGGACGTCCATTCAAAAATACAGCCAGACTGTCGTGGCGCACCTTTCCTTGCATCCGTTCGTGCTGATCCCATGTGAATGGGATATTCTCGTCAGCCGCTAAGCGTTTCCACGAATCATAATGGAGCATAGGCGTATTGGTCAGTACGCCGTCAAGGTCAAAAATAAGAGCACGAATTGAGGCAGTCATGGGCGTGTGTTGGAGGTTTTCCTTTGGTGAAACAACGCTATAATAACAAGATTATGCCACAAATAAAACCGTACATTCTAACCCCCATAGCACTCCTCATTTTGATGTTGATGGGTTGCGATCCGCTGGCCTCGCAGCCGACTCCAGCGGTTTTCGTCATTACGGCAGTACCTAGTCCTACGCCCCGCCCGACTGTTACTCCGCAGGAGACGGTCACTCCCGTACCATCACTGACACCAATTGTAACGGTGACATCAACACCCCCTGCCTGTGACGAAGAGGCAGGGCAGGTTATTCATATAGACAAATTTCAAAGCGCGATTGCTAACGAAAATCTACGTTATCGGGTGTACATCCCACCCTGTTATCAGAAAACACAGCGACGTTATCCCTATCTTATCATGTTGCATGGGGCTGCCCAAAAAGAGGATGAATGGGAAAAATTGGGCGGTATTGGAGTTGAAGATCAAGGATTCCGCCTAGGCGTTCTCCCTCCAATGATAATTATCATGCCCTATGTTGGAACAATTGGGAACAATAGTTACTTTCCGCCCGATCCTTCTTACGAAACCGTCGTACTTGAAGAACTTGTCCCGGCTATAGAACGAGACTTCTGTACATGGAGCGACCGTGATCATCGGGCAATTGGTGGTATTTCACGGGGCGGCTTTTGGGCGTTTAGTATCGGAATGCGCCATCCTGACGTGTTCGGCATCATTGGTGGTCACAGTCCCTACATGACTGAAGACACTTTCGAAATTCCAGCAGCCTTTAACCCACTTGAACTGGCGCTCAATTCGGCTTTATTACCCGAAGCTAAATTGCGTATGTACATTGATAATGGTGCTGAAGACCCATCTGGACGCACGATTGAACTGCTTTCCAGCCGCTTGACCGAACAGGGCATACCGCATACCTACGTTATTAACCCAATTGGCAATCATGACGATGAATATTGGTCGGCTCATGTCTCCGAATATTTAACTTTCTACGGGCATAACTGGCCGCGCAGCGCTGGGGATTTACCTAGCTGTTTAGAACCAAGTCCCTGAATTAATTTTGGTGGCAATGGCCGATGTTCTCCTGTTATGCACGCGAAAGGTCACATGAGTAGGCTAATCACGTTCCTGTCGTTACAATGAATATGTGTCTAATTAGGCGCTATCTGCAATGACCAGAAAATAAGGGGAATTCATGCGTCGAGCAATCTTTATTCTCGCTAGTGTGGCCGTAAGCGGTCTTTTTTTATGGTTGGCTGCACGTGATGTGCCATTGGATGAAGTAATTACCAATATCCAACAGGCGGATTTTGGTTGGATTCTCCTATCCATGATTTTTATCAGTTTGGGCTTGTGGTTGCGTGGTGTGCGTTGGTATGGCTTACTCGATTTCAAAGCACCATTAATTCAAGTGTGCCATATCCTCAATCTAGGCTTCTTGCTGAACCTGTTGCCTCTCAGGCTAGGCGAAGTCGCCCGCAGTATATTGGTAACTCGTGCTGGTGTTCCAGTTGTGACGGCCGCTACCAGCATTGTGCTTGAGCGCATGTTAGATACTTTACTGGTAGTCCTATTACTCGTGTTTGCTATCGGGCGTATTCCCGATATTCCACCAGAAATTGTTAAAACAACTACTGTTTTCGGCGTGGCAGTAGTCATAGCATTTATCGTAATGATTGTTTTTGCGCGATTTCCCGAAATCGGTCACAAGGTGTTGGACTTTGTTGAACGGCTGTTGCCATTTCTCAAGCGGTTGGGGCTAGATAAATTATTCGATCAAATGTTGGATGGCCTCAAGCCGTTGACCCATCTCCGTAGCGCAGTGTATGTCATTGTATGGACGCTCATTTCGTGGTCAGTTTCATTTCTAACACTCTATTCGCTCGTTCGCGCCCTGAATGTGTCTGACACCAATCAAGTTCCATTGGATGAAGGTACCCGCCTGCTCTTGACGATTTTGGGGTTAACTTTGGCCTCGTTTAGCATAGCAATCCCGATAAGCGTTGGCGGTGTCGGGCCATTTGAAGCTGCGATTCGTCTGGCGGGTAGTGCTGTCGGTGCCTTACCAGCGCACGCGATATCATTGGGAATCTTATTTCACGCCATTAATATTTTTGGGTATGCCCTTTGGGGGATTATTGGGCTTCTGGTGATGGGCGTTTCGCTTAGCGATGTCTTGAATCGCAAAATGCCGGAATCTTCCAGTCAATAACATGCCATTTTGCGATATTTCTACTGGTGCAACTTTATATTTCGACGAAGCGGGGCAGGGCGTACCATTACTACTGGTCCATGGCCTGTTGGGTAGTGGCGAACGACATTTCAAACAGGTAATAGAATGGTTGAAAGCCGACTATCGGTGCATTGCCCCCACGCTAAGGGGCTATGGACTTTCAACGCCTAAACCGCGTGTTTTTCCACTTGATTTTTATCATAGAGATGCGGAAGACATTCTTGCGTTCATGGATGCTCGCGATATTTCGCAGGCGCATCTGCTTGGTTATTCCGATGGCGGTGAAACTGCGCTTGTCGCAGCTGGCCTGCAACCTCAACGATTTAAGTCGGTCGCAGTAATAGGGGCGGTTGGTAACTTCACCCCTGCTGTACGCGCCCGCGTGCAGAGTTTATTTCCTGCGACTTGGATTACGGAGGATGAGAAGCAATTTCATGGCATCGTCAATCCAGATGCCTTTATCCTCCCTTGGATTAAGTCGCTCAAGCACATTATTGATAGCGGTGGAGATGTTAGCCTCAGCCTTGCGGATCGTATCACTTGTCCATTATTGGTGATGCTAGGTGAAACCGATACGCTGAATCCGGCAGAATATGCCCTAAAGTATCTGGAACATACGCCAAATGGACGTTTGGAGATGTTTCGCTGTGGTCATGCCGTCCATGATGAAGCGTGGGATCAATTCAGGCAGGTCTACAATCAATTCTTGGCACAGTCTACAGTTCGGGCAGAGTGAAAGTACCACTCGCGTCAGGCAGGAATTCCACCACTTTCTCAACCGCATCAATATTGATTGGGCCATAAACGTGTGGGAACACCAAGTTATTGTGCGGGTCTGAAGACTGAACGGGTGCTTCCCATTTGAGCGTCGCTGTCAATCTCTCTGTCTCAATCCGCAGTAAAACGAGGTCGTTTTGACCTCTATAAAAACTGTTGGCTACTCGCTCAACTTGTTCGGCCGTTGAGCAGTGAATAAATCCCTCGCTGTCCAGTGACGGCGCGACATACGCTCCACTTGATTGAGCAGCTTGCCACGCTTGACGGGCGGTGATGTGTAAGATTGTGCTCATGTTTGTCCTTTTATTTCCAGCTTTCCAGTCGCTAGGAATTGTTTAAGGTGCTGCGTCCGGCGTGCAATAGTTTCAGCAGCGTGTGCTCGGATATTCGGATTGTGCAGATTACCCGCTTGCCAGCGTATAGATGCCAGATGCCGAGCCGCAATAAAAGTTTCTAAATACTCAATAGCATGTGCTGTTAGGGTTCGTGCACTCTCATATCCCCCTAAATACGCTTCTTTCAACTCCGGATAACGGATGTCCGATGTAAGTTGTAATAACATGGGGGCGAGATCATAAAGAAAATAACCCCAACCACATTCGTCAAAGTCTATTGCGCCGACACTGCCATGCCCGAAAACAACATTCTTGCTGTGAAAGTCACCATGAATGAGGCCAAATTCTTCTTGCGACTGCCCCACCATCATCATGGTTTCTTGGATCCGTTGTTCCACTTCTCTGAATATCGCATTTTGAGAATCAGTAAACAAACGCGCTCCGTCACCCGGATTATAAGGGGAGTCCTCACCGAACAAACCGGTCCAATCGAGCCGCGGTCGCATGAAATCCCGTGATGGCCGAAATGAACTGACCGCCGCATGGAGTTGGGCCAAAAAGTGACCGGCACGGCGCAGATGATCGGGTGTGATAGTAGAGGGCGGGTAAACTTGTCCCTCTACCCAGCGGAACAAGGCACACGGCAGCGGTTCCTGAATGCTTGCTAGTCGTACTTTGGCCAAAAGACTTCCGCTCGACGTCGGAATTGGTTCGGGAACAAGAAACTTGGTTTGCCTACTCAGGTAAGCTAACCACTGTAGTTCAGACTGGATCCATTCACGGCGCTTGTGCCCCGGACGGTGCAAGCGTAAAGTATAGGATTTTTCGTTCCAATGCACGCTGAAAACCGCATTGTTGTAATAGCTAAGTAGCCTAAGTGTGGAACCTTCCAGCCCATAGTCGGCAAGGCATGTTCGCGCTGCGCTTGTTAATTCGTTAATCTGCTCGTCGTACGTTAGGGTTTCAAATTTCACAATGGGTCCTACAGCGGCGTATCTTAACAGGCATAACTGTAATGTGGGATTGGCTAAATCAAAAGGGTAGGTGATTTCTCGCCTACCCTTTGAGCTAATACTTGCTGTGAAACTTACTTAGTCACCGATCGCTCCTGCTGTAGCGGGGGCTTTCACGGCGGGTGAGTCGCCATCATCGGGTGGCAGGACATCCGGCCAGAGTGAAACACCATGCTCGTAATTATCAATACCGATTTCATCCGCCTTAGCATGAACGCGGAGACGACCAATAACCTTGAGCAATCCGAACATCAACACAGCGGTAACTGAACAGTAAATGATTGTTGACAAAGAACCGAGAACCTGTACCCCTAGCAAACTGGTTCCGCCGTAAAGTAGCCCTCCTTGTCCTTCCATTGCTCCACCAGCGGCAAATGGGCCAGCAAACAGCATACCGGGTACAGCAAAGATACCGATAGCGATTGTTCCCCAGATGCCGTTCGCACCATGAACTGCGAAAGCGCCTACCGGATCATCGACTTTGATTTTTTCGACTACATCTGCAGCTAGAATTACCAGAATACCAGCCACAAGTCCAATAACCACTGCCGCCCACGGTTCAACAAATGCACAGGGTGCAGTAATAGCGACTAAACCAGCTAAGGTGCCGTTCAGTGAGCCTGCCAGATCCCATTTGCCGGTACGAGCATACATGAACAAGATTGTCGCCATAGCGCCACCTGCTGCGCCCAGCGTTGTGTTTAATGTAACGAGGGCGATAAGGCCAGGGCTGCCTGCACCAAGCGTTGAACCTGGATTAAAGCCGTACCAACCGAACCAAAGGATCATAGTACCGAGCGTAGCGTAACCAAGATTGTGCGCTGGCGGAATCTTGCCCCACACTTTCCCCTTGCGTGGGCCAAGCATCCAGGCACCCCAGATCGCAATGACACCGCCAACCGTGTGCACGACAGTGCTTCCGGCAAAGTCGTGGAAACCCTGCTGCGATAACCAACCGCCACCCCATGCCCAGTGCGCTACAACCGGGTAGATGAAGATGGCAATCAAAGCGCTGTAAATCAGGTCACCAATGAAGTCGGTACGTTCTGCCATAGCGCCGGTAGTAATCGTGCTGGCAGTGGCTGCAAATGCGAACTGGAAGAAGAACATCGTCAGAACACTGATATTCAACCCCGGAAAGGTTTCATTCATGTGAGCCATGCCGGGGAAGAAGTAGCTGGTGCCGATGATGCCACCACTGTCCGTTCCGAAGGCAATACCGAAACCCACCGCCCACCAACACAGTGCTGTTAAGCCAGCATCAATGAAGTTTTCAAGTAAGGCATTCGCTGCGCCCTTTTGATGTATGAGACCTGTTTCCAGCATAGCAAAACCGCACTGCATGAAAAATACGAGGAAGCCTGTTAGCAATACCCATGCGGTATCAATAGATACCTTGACTGCGGTTAGATCTTCCATAGTAGGGGTTGCGGCACTGGCGTCTTGAGCAAAAGTGGCACGCATTCCGAACATTGCCAGAATGACGGTTGCAATTGCCATAAACATTATCCGCCGCCACATACGATTGTAACGTTTCATTTCCCATCCTCTCTGTTGTGCGATTTCTTTGTATGACGGCGGCAGTTTACTTCGTCTAATCGGGTTTGCTGCACGTTAGGATGAGATGAAAATTATCGGTATATTTTGTTGAAAAGTGCCAAGAAATGTGTCATGGTTTCCATTTTCGACAATGTGCACAAGGAGCGCGATATATTCTGTCACACACCACACAAAGTTTTTGGGCACTGTGTACATACCGTAATTGAGCGCAAATAATCAACTCTTTTCCAAAGTTAGTTAAAGTTGACAATTAGACATACGTAAGGAAAGAGCGGTAAGACGCGAGCACGGAGTGATAAATCCATGCTCGACCTATTAGAATGATCGTAGGTTAAGTTCCGATTCTAATGTTGTGGGGCTGTCTACCGATGGTTGATCACCATCTTTATCCCATATTTAGGACGCAGGGTCACTAATGGTTGTGGAATGATTTGCTGACCTTGGATCAAGGATAAATGATAGCGCTGCAAAATAGTCGCCAATACCAACTGGGCTTCCATCATTGCAAACTGATTCCCCACACATACACGCGGACCGCCCCCAAATGGAAAATATGCGTATTTAGGGATTTGTGCTTCATTTTGTGTTGAGAAACGTTCAGGGATAAATAGCTCTGGTTTTTCCCAATAACGTGGATCACGGTGTATCGCGTAGGTACTGGTCATGACCATACTCCCTTTCGGAATGGTATATCCACCCAACTCAAAACTTTCTTGGACCTCACGCGTAGTTACCCATGCTGGCGGATAGAGACGCATTGATTCTTTGATGACCATCAGTAAACAAGGGAGCCTCTGCAAATCTGCCAATGTTGGATTTCTTCCCGCTAGCACATCTCGTATCTCCGCAACCAAGCGATATTCGACCTCAGGATGTTGTGATAATAAGTAAAATGTCCACGCCAGCGCATTGGCGGTAGTTTCATGCCCCGCGATGAAGAGGGTAACTGCCTCATCGCGTACTTGTTCGTTGCTCATTTGGTCACCAGTCTCTTCATCCTCTGCCATTAAAAGCATAGACAGAAGATCACCTTTATCCTCACCACGCGAGCGTCTTTCATTAATTATTCCCGTGATGGTGTCATCGAGGAATTTGAACGCTTTGTGCCGCTTTTGGTTGGTGGGCGTGGGGAGCTTTTCAAAAATCTGCGTCAGCCGTGTTATACGCTCCATAGTGGCTTCTAAACCAGTTGTAATGGCTGCGCCAATTGAATTGGCATCTTCAGAAACATCGGCATCAAACAGAGTTTTGGCAACTATCCGCATTGTAAGCCGCATCATTTCGTGGGCAATATCGAGGCATTGATTTTCAGTCCAATCTTCCAACATGCTGTTCGTATACTGCACCATGACATCGGCATATACTGAAATGCGATTGTGATGAAAGGATGGCTGTACCAGTTTCCGTTGGCGTTTGTGCAATTCACCATCGCTGGTGAGTAGTCCTTGCCCTATAGTCTGCTTGGTCGCTCGTTTGAGCGCCGAACTCTTATGGAATTTCTCTGGATGCTTGACCAGTACATATTGCACGTACTCAGGATTGTTCAGCTGATACACGCGTCGTGGCCCAACCCGAAAATATACAATATCGCCATAGGTATCACGATTATTGGAGATGAAGTCAAGTCTGTTGGCGCGTAAGCTTCGCAGGCTGCCAAGGAGCGGCAGACCTCTTGGGCCGGGTGGGAGAATCGTTTTCATTGCAAACCTCTACAATGTATCCACTTATAGACACTGTGTATATAAATTAGAATATTCGCTATTCCAATTGAGATCAATCGATGTGAGATATGTAGATGTAAATTGTCTGTAAAATTCTCGTGCATATAATGGCAGCGAACTAAATTTAAGAAATCTTAACCTCATTCAACCATTCTTAATTTGCTACCTTATGCTGGCGATATTATATTCACACAACAGTTGAAACAATTCCTTTCGAGTAACCTTCGGTGACACAATCAAAGCTGCAAGTATTGATCCTTTGTACGGGGAATTCTGCGCGTTCTTAAATGGCCGAAGGTTTGCTTCGAGCCTTATGGAGTGACCAAGTAGAGGTATTTAGCGTCGGGTCAAAGCCTTCAATTGTCAATCCGTATGCTATTCGGGCTATGGCAGAGAAGGGAATCGATATATCGCGCCACCGTTCGAAACATCTAAACGAGTTCCTTAGACAGCCGTTTGATTTTATGATAACCGTTTGTGACAATGCTGCGGAAACGTGTCCGTTGTTTCCCGGCAAAGCCCAGCGCATTCATTGGAGTTTTGCTGACCCAGCAGCAGTCGGAGGAGCGGATGAGGAAGTATTGGCCTCGTTTGTGTTAGTACGAGATGATCTTGAACACACATTCAAAACTTGGTTTCAATCACTCGATTTGCCTCAGTCCTGAGTTTTCTGCCATGATTGTTTTGCGAGCACGCTCATTGATGTTATTCCATGTCGAACCTGTTCTGCTCGCCGCGCCAAACGCAACGCGGCCTGCTCATGGATTTCGCGCACATGGGCGATTTTTTCTTCAATCGCAACATGCAGCCATCGTGATCCATTTTCGGCAGTAGCTAGGCTTCCACTGCCGTAAGCGCCCGTGATGGTATCATCTTCCCACATGGCGGACATTATGAGCGCTCCGCCTTCAATCCAATCCATATAATAATTCGGTGTTGAAATAAAATCAGGTTCATCTATCACCCGTTCCATTCTGCACAAACCGGGACGCAAATGCAAAAGATACGCGGTTTCCAATTCACCAGCGTGCCCCATGCCACCGCGCGGCGAACGCCGGTACTGCTCAAGGGCTTTCCCGCCTAAATGTCCTGAAGTATGTAGCCATGTGGTTGCGGCGAAAATGTGGTGGTGACGGTCGCCGGCATATTTGACGACGTTCGTTAGAAAAGAACAATTGCCGCCGTGTCCGCTGATGAGATAGAAGCGGTCTGCCCCGCGTTCCACAAGATTGTCAATCACTTCTAACAGGAACTCTTCAAACACTCTACCGCCCATGTTCAATGTTCCGGCAAAAGATGATCTGTACATACTCACCCCGTATGGCAGGGCGGGCAGCATTTCTACTTCATCTGGGATAGCTACTACAGCGCCGTTAGCAATGGCATCAATGATGACCGTATCAGTGCTTAATGGAAGATGATAGCCATGTTGCTCTGTATGCCCACAAGGGATGAGTATTACCCGCTGCGGGGTGGAATGAAGTGACCCAACTGAGGCCACGTCCCGATTGGCCTGAATATGCTGAACACGAGTTGCCCGAAGATCTTCTTCGCCATTATGAACTACGAATAAATTTCCAAATCCTTGCTCGTACAAACCACTGAATATGCCTGCAACTACTTGCCGCAAGCGTTCTTCTTTAACCGCGACAACGCTTCCTCGCCATCCGTAGGGTAATGAAGGCAGTAAGCAAATTTGATCTGCGGAGATTATTCGTGCTAGATCATCAATATCGTAACCTTCACCCAGTGGAAGCACAATTGATATGTCGCGCGGTAGGTCAAGTACTTCAGGCCATGTCAGTTCACCATAAGCGATGATCGTTGCCATAGTAATCCTCCTGATGAACAGGATAATAACCAATTCCCTGACTGCCTGAAAGAGCAGTAGCATGGCCATATACTACGCCTATATAATTCTGAGATATTTTCCCCATCTCACATCGGAATGAAAATGGACAATGTTTTAGTCCTAGTTGCTCATATATTGGTGTTCTTAGTCGGTGCGGCGTTAGTGATAAACACATTGATGACGGCCATCAGGACGTTTGTGCTGCCACGTGGTGATAATGTTTGGCTCACACGCATTGTGTTTCGGTGCGTCTCTCTCTTATTTGCGCTCCGAACAAAAAATGCGGAAACCTACGAAGAGCGGGATCGCGTCATGGCTATGTTTGCGCCAATTAGCTTGCTTACCCTGCCTATCGTGTGGCTTGCGCTGGTCACTGTCGGTTACACGCTCATGTATTGGGCAGGAGGTACAGGAAACCTTTATGACTCATTCAAGTTAAGTGGATCGTCTCTATTTACGTTGGGTTTTTATACTAAGGACACGTTGCCTCTTATTATACTTGAGTTCACTGAAGCGATGATTGGTTTAGGATTAGTTGCCATTCTCATTTCATACTTGCCGACTATGTATGCTGCCTTTTCTAAAAGGGAAACTTTAGTTACATTGCTCGAAGTTCGTGCTGATTCTCCACCTTCTGCAATTACATTGATTGTGCGGGCTCAAGGTATCAGAGGGTTAGATTACCTCCGTGAGTTATGGAACGATTGGGAAGTATGGTTCTCTGAACTAGACGAAAGTCATACTTCTCTTGCACCCATCAACTTTTTCCGTTCACCGCAACCCGACCGATCATGGATAACGGCTGCCGGCGCGATATTAGATGCAGCCTCGCTCATGTCTTCGGCCGTCGATATTCCCCGTACGCCCGAAGCCCAGTTGTGTATCAGAGCAGGGTTTGTTGCCCTTCGCCATATCGCAGATTTTTTTCGTATTCCTTATGATCCTGATCCGAATTATCTTGACCCTATAAGCATTAGTCGTGACGAATTTGATGAAGCACTTGACGAACTCATGGCCGCTGGGGTGCCTATAGTTGCTGATCGCGATCAAGCATGGAAGGATTTTGCGGGTTGGCGTGTGAACTACGATACAGTATTAGTGGAACTGGCTCAACTGACAATGGCTCCTTATGCCCAATGGTCATCTGACCGCGGAGTTCGGCGCTCAAGAAAATGACAATCTGTCACTCTTGCTTGCTACACTTTTTATCGTCGTTTGTATAATTTCATACAGATGTGTAAAAAGCATGGGAAATTCTTTTTGTGACAAAACGACCTGACCGCCGCCGCGCCCGTACTCGTAAATTAATGCGTGACTCACTGATTGCTCTAATTCTTGAAAAAGGCTATGACGCAGTTACAGTGCAAGACATCACAGACCGTGAAAATCTAGGTCGTGCTACCTTCTACCTGCATTACAAGAATGGTAAAGAACGGTTGCTGATGCAAAGCTCGCTTTGGTATCCCTTCGCGTGAGTCATTGTTGGCTGGTGAACTGGCTCAACGGGTAATTCCCTTTCAACACGCCTATGAATATCGCGATCTCTATCGTGTGACCTTATTAAGTGAGCAGGGAACTGCCGCCATTGTCAAACGGATCCGACTTTATCTCGCTGAGGGGATGCAAGAACGGCTTCATATAACTTTCCCTAATGCTCAGTCAATCATGCCGATTGATGTAATCAGTAATTATTTCGCAGGTGCCCTGTTAAGATTGATTAGCTGGTGGCTAGGAATCGATTCACCCTTTCACCTGAAGCGATGGCGGATATGTTTCGCCAACGGACGCTGCCAACGATGTACGCAAAGATGCAGTCAATTTAGTAACTTAGTTATTTCTCGATTGGCCTAGTCGGGTCGTTGCCCCATTCTTTCCAAGAGCCATCGTATACGCCGCCCATTTTTAGCCCAGCGACACGCATTGCCAGCAACCCAAAACTGGCAGAAACCCCACCATTGCAGTACACGATGACATCCGGAGTGGATTCGCTTATGCCAACTGCGCCCAATTTGTCTCGGAGCTGTTGGACAGGCAGTATCGTGCCATCCGGGTTGAGCAAATTGCTGCGGCGTTGGTTAATTGCGCCTGGTATATGCCCCGTCCGCTCGGCTCTCGCATATTCGCCGCGAAATTCCTCTTCAGAACGCATATCCATTAACACCGTACTAGTGTGTAAACTTTCCATTACTTGCTGTGCGCTGCGGTATAAGCTGACGTTAGGATGCGCGACAAAGTTACCCGGCTCTACATTTGGCACATACGCTGTAACTGGACGCCCCTCGGCAATCCATTTAGCCCATCCACCGTCCAAAACGGCTACCTGCTCGTGTCCATAATAGTTAAGTGACCACCACAGACGGGCAGCGAACATTCCACCAGCGTCGTCATAGGCCACTACTAACGTGTCATCGTTGATACCCGCCCGCTTCATTGCCGCCGCATAGCGATCTGGTTTTGCTATCTGGGCATGGCGCGGGTCTGCTGGATCGGTGATTTCCCGTACCCAATCAATGAACACTGCGCCGGGAATATGGTTTTTTAGGAATTCAGCCTCATGGTTGAAATAGTGCGGGGGCGGTTCACTGGCTGGAATTACATGTCCCCGAATGTCTACAATTCGTACATTTGGATCGTTCAGATGTTCTTCGAGCCACTCCGTTGAAACCAGTAGATGATTGTTCATGAGGCTATACTCACTTTTTACTTGAAGTTGTGTTTGAACACGAACATGCGGCGCTGCTTTCTACAGTCACCGCTGTTGCATAAGTCTTCAATTGTACTGCGACTAGGGTCATTATCAACTACCGGGAGCTTCCACAGTTGGCTTCGGTATTGGCCAATTGAAGCGACATTCATCAAGCTTGCCTCGTGCGACTGTGTTGCAACGCGCAACCACTTTGTTATCGTAACGCACCTCAAAGCTGCTGATGGCACCACCATCTTCTGATTCTTGTCGCCAAAAGAACCGCAGCGGATTGCTCAGGCTTTCCTGTTTAGTTACTTTGGAACCACATTGAGGCGGCACTTGTGTCTGGTTGCCTTGCAGATTAATGCGAAAGCAGGTCGACGCTTCTAAACGGTTCTCTGGCACTCGGTCACCACTGTAATCATCACCGTCGCCGTCTATGCCGCGCACGAATTGTAGTTTCGACACATCTAGTGTGTAATCTCCACCGTTAAAGATTGTGAAACCGGAGTCGTTATAAATCAGGGTAACAGGCGCACCCTCACTGGACGTCCCTTGGTTAGCTAACATAATAAATGCTAGTGAACCAATTAGGACGAGCAGGGCTGTAATTATCAATATTCGGAAACGCCCACTACGCACAGCAGTTGGTTTCGTAACCGCATCTCGTTGAATGGGAAGTGTATCTGATCGAGAAGTCGTTGGATTGATCTGACGTCCAACAGGTGCAACATAACCTGTATTGATGCCATAACCCCGCTTGATTGCACTAATAAACTCGCTGGCTGTTGAGTGGCGATTTTCCGGTTCCTTCTCCAATGCCTTTAGAATCTCATTTTCGACAGCTTGGGGAATGTCCGGGTTCTTGCTGCGGGGCGGTGGCGGCGCTTCACCGATATGACTGAGCGCGATTTCCATAGGGGTGTCGCCCTTGAATGGCGGCTCCCCTGTCAACAGTTCATAAAGCACTACTGCTAAGGAGTACACATCACTTTGTGGCAGTGCTTTATGGGAAGCGGTTGCCTGTTCGGGTGATATGTAACGTGGCGTACCGAAAGCAGTACCCAAAGTGGTTTGTGTGGAAGAACGCATGACCAGACCAAAATCTGTGAGAATAGCTGTATCATCATCTGTTACAAGGATATTGGACGGCTTGACATCTCGATGAACAATACTGTTGCTATGTGCATAATCCAACGCAGCAGCAATTTGTTCAAGTATGTGCAAGATGCGCCGCACTTCCATTTTTTGCCCCGCTGCACGCAGTCGCTTGAATTCTTGCGCCAGATCACGGCCCTTAATGAGCTTCATAGCAAGAAAATACAAGCCTTCTAGCTCACCATATTGGTAAATGGTAATGATGTTTGGGTGTTCTAGTTTGGCGAGTTCGCGTGCTTCACGCTGGAAGCGCTTGGTCAGGGTGTCATCGTCGTTAAGGTCCTCATGTGCCAAAACTTTGATGGCGGCTGGACGACCCAAACGTGTGTCTTCACCACGGTAGATGCGCGACATACCACCTGTTGCCATCAGGGCGTCCAAGCGGTAATCGCCAATCTGTTTTCCGAGTAGAGGATCTTTTTCTCTTATACCGGAAGGTTTGGTCACAACCCCATCCTTGGTTTCTGTGTAATGCGTCTATATCACTTTTGACTTGAACGTACAGTCACTACTGCACAACTTAAAGAACTTTTGAATTAAATTAGTAGATAATTCCATGCCTTGGCCTCAAGATGGTTGGGGTCAATATTCTAATCAAGTAACCTCTTTCGAATCAACAGAAAATAGAAACAAGATGCTACATGCTAGCGGCTACGCTACTCACTGAGCATTATTTCTTTTTGTTGTCGGTGTCAAGGTTTGGCAAGACTCCCATCTCAATAGCCTCCTCAAACGAAATTTCTTTGCGTCCGGTGCTGAGGCTTACCAAGTCTGCCATTTTGTCTAAATCAAAAAGATCATCAGCCGCACTGGTATCCAAGCTGCCAAGCTGGTCGAAAAGATTCAAATCCAAATTCTGGATGGGATCAAGCCGAACTGGTTCTGGTTCTTCTTCAATAATTTCAGGACGCACCAACTCAATCTTTTCAACTTCGGCAGTTGGTGTCTTTTGCTTCTGTTTGCCAGTTCTCTTAGCGGCGGCGGTTGAAGGCGCAGTTTGCGGTTGGACGGCTTCTTGCTCTTTTACGATAAATGCAGCGGCACCGAGCAGTGCAACCAAATCCTGAACCGCACGCCGTCCATAGCGTGTGATGCTGCCAAACTGTCGGCTGCCTGCTTGCCCATCATATACCACACACATAAAGTGATGCAGGCCAACTGACAGCACAAATACATCCTTTTCTTCACCATCATAAAAATGAATGGTTTGGGCTTCACCGCCGACAAGCGGAGCCATGTCGATGGTAGTATTGACCGTTGGAATCAGTGCCTTTGTCAGAAGCTCTCGATCAAGATATCCCGGCGCACCGTCTTCCAGCAGCACTTCACCATCGCGGCTGGATAGGATGATAGCCATCGCACCGACATCTACCAACATTTGTTTTACTATAGTTCGTGCATTTTGAATGTCGAGAGGGGGTAACGGGCCATGATCTCGGAATCCACCGCCAGATGCTGTTGGTGTTGCAGCCCGTGCAGCTTCGATGATGTTTTCGCCTCTGAGACCAGAAACAAGCACCCGTAAAAACTGTTGAATATCCATTGGGCGGCGTAAATAGACAAAAGGTGGTTCACCTTCGGTTTCTTCGTCTACTGTTTCGGGGTCGGATTCTTCAGCTAAGATCAAAACACCAGTATCAGGTGAAGTTTGTTTGACTTGCAGTGCCAGTATGAGACCCTGCATTTCATCGTCCAACTCCCATGCGGTTACGACCAGCTGGACTCCGCCCTGTTTTAGAACCTCTAGTGCGTCCGCGCCGTGCGGTACATCAATGTGAATGATCGAATAACCGAGTAAGTCGGTAGCACTACGGATGATCCGTGAAATCGTTTGGGTAGGATCAACCGTGATAATGCGCGGCAAAGAAGACATGGTTAGTTACCTATAGGTTATGGGAGCAATTTCAAAACACCAGAATGTTAATATGCTCCCACTGCTTTCCGATAAGGTCGCAATTAAAATTATACCGCACTTCTGTAGGAAAGAAGGTTGGTTGTGGGAGGCTTGAATTAAGGTTTAGTGGTACTTTGGTCAGGTTAAGTGGGACTCATCCAGCGGTAGGAGAGTGGTTCAAGGATTTGAATATTGATCGAACCATCACCTATGGCTGTGAAATGATACATGCGGTTGCGGTTAAAACGCGCGCGGTCGTAGCATGTTTCTTCACTGACGATGGAAGAAAACCAATTCCAAAAACGGCGACCTGCATTTACAAAGTTGGTAAAACTATCAGTTGGTTGAGGAATTTCTTCGCTTACTGCCAGAACAGTTTGGTTACTCACCGTCTGAGCCAGCCGATTCCACGCAGCCAGTTTTTGTTGGCGTGAACAACCAATCTCTATATCAATGGCCTCAGAAATCCATTTGTCAAAGTCTTTATCGGGCATAGCCATGTGCAACCTCACCGGGCATATTTATCGTTTCCAATTGGTGGCGCAGATTTTCACGGGCGTAATGTAACCGACTCTTAACTGTACCGATTGGGCAATCTAGAATCTCAGCAATTTCCTCAAGACTCAAGCCACTCAAATAGTGAAGTGCAACGACTACCCGCTGGTTTAAGTTAAGTTTGCGAATAGCAGCACGTACATGTTGTTGCGTCTCACTATTTTCAGCAATTTGATCGGGTGATAACCAGTTGGGGCTAATCAAACGATCAACAACTGTCTCCAAAGATATGCTCCGCCTACGTTGACGGGTTATCCAAGTATAGCTGAGATTTACGGTAACACGATACAACCACGGCACCAAAGGTAATTCTGTATCAATGCGATTGGCATAACGGTGAATTTTCAAAAAACATTCTTGCACGATGTCTTCTGCGGCATCACTGTCTTGTGTAATCACAACTGCTGACCGGAAGACCTGAGCATAATAACGGTCAAACAACAGCCCCAGGGCGTCCAGATCATTTTCGCGTATCCGCTTGATGAGCTGTGCATCACTGGGTTCTGCTGCCTCCAAAATGACCATGTTATTAATCTCCTCTTTCACGAAGTTTTTTGTGAAATGATGTAAAGATCTATTGAAAAGTAACTAATGCGATACTTACACTCTTTCACACAATTTGGTTCAATTTTGAACCACTTTAGGGGGAATTATTAATGTGATTGGGTTGCGAAGTTTATATTCATACAAAATATACCGGCTGAAAGGCAAACTGCCAAGTTGGTATAGTAAAAGTGGGGTAAACGTTGGGTGATAATGTAAAAACTTTGCTAAGATGAATTTATATAGATGGAAAGTTGAAGGATCCCCATTTGAAACTCCCGACGTTGAATGCTCCACTAAGACTTATTCTGCTTATTGTGTGGGGAGCGCTTTCCATAATCCTCACAACACAATCCGACCACGTACCTTTGGTTCATTTTATGACTCACACGATTGGTTCAACAGAGATCGGCGCGACTATCGGACATGCTGGATTGTTCGCTATCCTAACTTATGCCGTCTATCTGATGTTTGCACTCTGGTTGTCGCGTCCTTTATCACTTGGGCTAGCTATGCTAGTAGTTATTGCATTGGGACCCATTACAGAGTGGTCACAAATGGGACTTTTCGGGCGCACACCGTCACTGATGGACTTGTTGGCGGATTGGTTGGGTGCAACAATGTTGGGATTTGCCGTATCCTTTTGGTTCATGCTGCGTTTGCAAAAGGTAATCAATATGGTTGAATTTTCGAGAAGCAGATGAATTTGCTTTATCGTGTCTCTCTTCTGTCACAGCGCAAAAAGCTGCTAGCGATGATCGTTATTATTTTGCTTATGGGTGGCTTCTTTCTCTATATATGGCTGTTCGTGGACTTACCATCCATTGACCGCTTGCAAGCTGGTTTAGCCCTTCCATCGACCCGCATTTTTGACCGTAATGGCAAGTTGCTCTACGAAATACTACCCCCTGAAGGTGGGCGAAATACGGCATTGCCGCTGTCTGCTATTCCGCAATACTGCCAACAAGCAACGATTGCTACGGAAGATGCTAATTTTTACAACCATCCGGGGGTTGATGTTGTTGGTATAGCGCGGGCATTGGTAATTAATTTGCGCGGCGGGGAAGTACTCGCAGGTGGTAGTACGATTACCCAGCAGGTCGCTCGTAACCTGTTGCTCGATCCTGAACAACGTGCGGAACGAAGTCTACGTCGCAAATTGAGAGAAGTCATTTTGGCAGTACGGCTGCAAAATGCCTATAGTAAAGATGATGTCTTGGCGCTTTACCTCAATCAAAGTTACTTTGGAAATTTGGCCTACGGTATTGAGGCGGCTGCTCGCGCCTATTTCGGCAAAACCGCTACCGAATTGTCATTGGCCGAATGTTCGATGATGGTCGGACTTATCCAATCACCTGCTGCATATGATCCCCTCACAAATTTGGACGCGGCTACCGAACGACGTGATAAGGTGCTGGAGTTAATGGTAAACAATGGTTACATCACTGCTAATGATGCGGCGGATGCCAAAAGGGATGAATACCAATTTGCCTCCACTCCGTTCCCCATCAAAGCTCCACACTTTGTGATGGCAGTTTGGAAACAACTTGAACGCGAATATCCCGAGGCGCTCTACAACGGAGGATTAGATGTCATAACTACAGTTGATCTTGACTGGCAAAACAGTGCTGAATCCATTATTCGCCGGCAACTTGACAACCTCAACTCTCCCACAGTGGCAGGCAGAGTACCAGCAAATGCCCACAATGCAGCGTTGGTTACGATTGATCCTTTTACTGGGCAGGTATTGACAATGGTTGGCAGCCCTGATTATTTCGACGAGTCAATTGATGGAGCAGTAAATGCCGCTGTTGCCTTACGTCAGCCCGGTAGTGCACTTAAGCCTTTTACTTATGCAGCTTCCTTCGATCCAACTAGCTCCGACCCGTTAACTCCGGCTACAATGCTCTTGGACGTTGAAACTCCATTTATTACCCGAAAGTTGCAGAGTTACACGCCGGCTAATTTCGGTCTAGTTGAACACGGGCCAGTGTCAGTTCGCGAAGCATTAGCCTCTTCCTTCAATATTCCAGCGGTAGTCACGCTGGAATATATCGGGTTGCAAAAATTAGTCGAACTGCTCAAATCTGCCGGTGTGGAAACATTGGCGCAAAACGCGAATATTGATCTCGCCATTACATTAGGTGGAGGCGAAGTGCGCCTCTTGGATTTAGTTCAAGCCTATGGAATTTTTCCCAATGGTGGCTGGCGAGTGAATCCCACACTAATCCTCAACATAAACGATCACGGCGGTAATGTGTTGTATCAGTGGCAGCCTTCATCTGCTTCCATACGAGTAATTGATGAGCGCGTTGCCTATCTCATCACAGATATTCTGAGCGACAATAACGCGCGTATTCCATCCTTTGGGCCGAATAGTGCCCTCAATATTGGTCGTCCCGCTGCTGCCAAGACTGGCACGACCACTGATTTTCGGGACAATTGGATTGTTGGCTTCACCCCCAATCTGGTGGTGGGTGTTTGGGTAGGTAATGCTGATAATTCTTCAATGGTGAATGTTACCGGTGTTAGCGGCGCTGCGCCGATTTGGAATGCATATATGCGCGAAGTACTGCTCGGTCAGCCTGAATTGACCTTTACCGAACCGCCGGGTATTGTTCATCATCTGGTATGTACTCCCAGCGGTTTATTGCCAACATCTGAATGCCCGCATACAAAGAATGAAGTATTTATTGAAGGAACTGCACCTACTGAACCTGATAATTTATATCAATTGTTTGCCATAGATAAGCAAACCGGGTTCCTTGCAGATGCTTCAACCCCGTTTGACCACCGTGTGTCGCAAGTTTATCTGGTACTACCACAGGAGGCACGTGATTGGGGGTTGCGAAACGGGATTCGCCCACCGCCGCTCAATGCGCCCATAATTCTGACCGACAACACAAACGAGTTGCGTTTACTCGAACCTGATCCCTATACTATTTTTCAGTTAAGCCCGTTGGTTCCTGCCGAAACTCAGCGTCTTCGTCTAACGGTAGCAGTTCCCCCCGGAACGCAGACTGTGACTTACGCACTGGATGGTCGCGAATTAGGCACTGTGTATTCCGCCCCATGGGACATGTGGTGGTCGTTGGAATTGGGGCAACATGAACTCTCAGCGACAGCCTTAATTGTGGATGGCCGTATTGAAACTAGTCAGACGATTCCGTTTAGCGTCACCGATTATGTGCCACCCGAGGCCCGTCTCACAATCCCCGCGTCGTGATCATGCGTTCTATGTCTCTATCTTGACACCCCATTTCCGCTGGGCTATCGTTCTACACGATAGATGTTTTATAGGAATGTGCGTGTATGCAGATCAAACGAGATTATTCCCAGCCGTTTTTCAGCAATCGTCGGCGGAGTCGCGTTACTGGGCGTTTTCTGTTTTTCTACGGTTTGTTCATTGGTGGCGTCCTAGTTTTTGTCACTTCCCAATTTGGTCGTTTGCAATTAATGGCGCTCGACGCTGTTGGTCTCGCGCCCACACCCACTCCCTTTGCCAGTACTTGGGCTGAACAAGGCTATGACTTCTTTCTGAAGGGTAAGATGGAAGAGGCAGCCACCGCTTACGCTAATGCGGTCAGCCAGCAACCCGACAATGTCAATTATCTTTACGAATACGGACGCACCCTCATTGAATTGGATCGCGACGCAAATATTGGGCAGGGTAGGCCTAAATCCGATGTTCAGATCGCGTCGGAGTTAGGAGATCACGCGCTTGAGGTTGCCCCTCAGGATGTCCGGTCTTATGTGTTGAAGGCCAAAGCATTGGTTTGGTTGGATGATTCGGCCTCCGCCATTCCGGTGGCACTCCAAGGCTACGAAATTAACACAAATTATGCGCCTCTACTAGCGGTTTTGGCTCGTGCCTATACTGACATTGGGCGTTATCAGCAGGGATTGACATACGGCGAAGCAGCAGTTAATGCCGATTCAATGGATGTCGATGCCCATCGTGGTTATGCAATTTCACTTATTTTGGTGGGGCGCCGCGATGAGGCCATCAAAGAACTGGAAGATGCTATCAATATTAGCCCTAATCTTCCTGCGCCTTATTTTGAACTCGCCCTCCAGTATCGTGGCGCAGAACGTTATGAAGATGCTATCGCTACCTACGATAAGGTTTTGACGCTCCAGCCGCGCAATGCCCGCGCGATGCTTCGTCTGTGCGAAACATATTCGCTTGTCGGTCAAGATCAACAGGCTGAGGGATATTGTGACGATGCCATTACCAATGACCCAAGCTACAAAGAGGCCTATCGTGCGCTAGGGATGGTTAATTTTCGCCGACGTAACTATGAAGGTTCAATCGAAAACTTCCAAAAATGTCAGGACTTAGGTTCTGACGAAATTGAGTGCTACTACTTGCAGGGTCTTGCCTACTATTACATTAGCGAGTGTGATAAAGCATGGGATATGTTGAATCTTTCGATTAAGCGCATCGAAGAATTGCCTATCAAAGAGCCTGTTCTCACCACTACCCAGAGCGGATTGCGCCTTGTTACCGAAAATTGTACCAAATATAACAATGTTGCTCTGCCGACCTTGCCGCCGCCCACAGCAGTAGTGACCCCAATCGGTTAGGGGGTGCGCACATGTATGTGAAAACACCCAAAAGATATGCAAAGAGAAGTCGGCGTAGCCCAATTTCACTGCGTTGGTTGTGGTTGTGGATCGCTACACCTATTTTTGTTATTGTAGGTATTCAGATCTATAACAACCGCGCTGAGTATGCGCCACCAGTCGAGCAGGCCATCAACAGCGCCATGCAGAATCTGCAAAGTGGAATCTCTACTGCTGTTGCTCCCACTCTTGCTCCCACCGAAAACCCCGCTGCTAGTTTAGCTCAGGCCGAAAATGATTGGCGGCAAGGGCGAATTGAGTCTGCTATTGATACATACCAGAAAGTAATAAGTGGCGCACCAAATGATGTAGTGGTACATGCTCGCTTAGCGTTTGGCTTAGTTATGGAAGGTCGCGATCAAGCTGCGCTGGAGTCTGCCGAGTCTGCTATTACTGCCAATCCATTTGCATCGGATGCATGGGCTATTTTATCGTTGGCTCTTGACCGCAATCGTCGCTATGGGGAAGCTGTCGCAAGTGCGCTTCGCGCCTTGGAAATTGACCCTAATAATGCTTCTGCTATGGCCTTTCTCGCCCAGTCTTATTATGACATGGGCGAATATGATCTTGCCCGCAGCACTAGTGATAGGGCACTGGAAATTGATCCTGAAAATTTCCAGGCATTGAATGTGCGCGGGGTGATTGCTCAAGGGGTCGAGTTTGATTTGGTGTTAGCCAAAGATTATTACAAACAGGCTCATGACATCGCACCTAATTTGCCTATTCTTGCCATTGATCTTGCCAACATTACATATGGTCTGGGTGTAAGTAGTGGGGACGATGCCACGTCCAAGCAGGGTCTTTCAGATGCCATTGGAATCTTGAGCGACGTGATTGAAGTAAATCCCCAAAATGCGCCGGCTTTGTATTGGCTTGGCTATCTCTATTTTCGTGGCGAGGGTAATTTTTCTCAGGCTGCCGAAATGCTGCGCCGCTGCCTTGATTCCAACCCTGACAGTATTGACTGCAATGCTTATTTGGGGCGCGTGCTGGCTGCAATGGATGATAACGACGGTGCAGTTACCTATCTACAAAAGGCCGTTGATCTAGGTTCTACCATATCATCACATTGGTTTTGGCTGGGACGTGCTCAGAAAGCCCTTGGCAGATGTGATACCGCTATTCCTAATCTTCAGGAGGGGCGCGATTTGGCACAGATTGCGGACAACTCGGATGTAGTAGCAGCCGCCGAAGAGTTACTGCGTGAATGCCAGATACCATTAGGGATTTCACCGACTGTTGAAGCTACGGCAGAGGCGGATTCGGGGTAGCTGCCTGAGTTGGCGTTGATGCAAGCGCTCCTGTATCGCCTACCAGCCAGCGCAGCGCAACGGTTTCATTACTGAAAACCTGGCGCTGGCGATAATTGTTGTTAGTTGCTCTTATCGCCATTGAGATGACGCTGGCTGCCAGTTTGCTGCCGACAAGAACTGCCAGTTTACCGGGTAGCTCCGGTCGCAAATGGGCGATTTCCCTCGCCCGCCGTAGTCCGTAAGTGTTGACCAAACCACCCCCCAACCGAATATCTATTAGCAATCGCCAAATCTCTGTCTCCGGCCATTCGTTTATGGTCGAGCTCAGGTCGGTTGCCCAGTGATCAATAGTGGACGTAGTGAGATCGTGAAGGCGGTAACATAAGACGCGCTCGCCTGCCAGCCATTCTTTGTCATACTGCAGCTTGATGATTTGGGTCATGATCGTAACTTTTCACTTATGGTGATTCAACCACATTATATGCTTGTTTCTAAATTACGCGGTTATAGATCACTTTTTTTCTGAGGTTTTTCGCTTTTGCCTAGGACCACCTGTCCAGTCTGCCCATTCACCAATGCGGTGCGTCTGTCTTTATCCATTTCGGTGAGAGTCGCGATCCACACTGGAGCCAGTATCAGACGGAAGCTCATCTGTTGGACATTGGTCAATACGTTTATGGTGACATCGTTATCTTCTGTCACTTCGCGTCTGCCAAATTTCTGACGCATAGCCGCCGAAATATAGCTGCGAGCCTCCAATGCCGCTTGGTCAAAATCAGTTACATATAATTGTGCCGGATACTTTGACAGCAGACTTGGATCGTATTCCACTAAGTCGCGCGTATGATAGTCTCCTAGCTGGCGCGTGAGTTCGGCAACTGGTGAAGTCACTGCACATACTTCGACATCCAAGAAGGCTTCTTGATAGTGGGACTGAACATACGCGTTAGAAGGAGTCACGACCCGCGTATAGCCATAACTCTTTGTCGAAGGCTCAGTTTGAATACGAGTTCGTGTCACGTCGGCAGTAGCATCAAACATCCAGAAGGGTAGGTAAAAACCGTTTAGGGTAGCAGATGCCACTTTATTGTTATCGAACCAGCCTTTCATACGTTCAGTCAGCGACTGTAGCCGTTCCTTAATGCGGGCTGATGCCTCGCCGCGCGTGATAGAAAACGGAATCAATCCTTCTGGTTGTTCGAACGAGCCGAGTGCATCCTGTTCGATCACTTGGTTGGAGCCACAAAACGGACATCGTGTCGAAAGCTGTGTTCCAGCAATCGTGCGTTCCGCTCCGCACTGATTGCAGTGAAGTAATCGTTCACCGATAATCCACTTTATGGGTTGAGAACGGCGTTCTAACATGGCCGCCAGCAGCGAATCGCCAGTTGCTTTGATTGTTTGCGGAGCTTCGGGACTGTATCCACAAAACGAGCACATTACTCGCCCGGTGACTTCGTTGATAGTCAGGCTGCCTTTGCAGTTTGGGCATCGCGTATCCGTAATAATAGTCTTTACAGGTCCCTCTGCTACTCTTTCTGTTGGCATTCTATCAAGACTGCTTTGTGCAGCTTGTTCCGCTGTCAATCGCCCATTTAGCACCAACATCATACGTGCTGCTTCTGAATTCGAAGCATCCACTGCCAATATACTGCTTAGATGATCTCGTTTGACGGCTTCATCATCACTGAAATGTGCCATCCAAAGGTGAGCATCCGCAAAAGTGGGTTCAATTTCCAGTGCTCGTTGCAAACTTTCGATGGCTTTAGCAATATCGCCATCATGAGCATAATCATGTGCTGTATAAAATAGGGAAGCTGCGCGGGGATTGATTTCGCTCTCATTACGGATAAAGACGCTCTTGCGTTTCCCCTGTGCTCGGATTTGGGCTGCTCGCTCATCGACCCCGGTGGTCGGTGTGTATCCACAGTTGCGGCAAAGCATCGAACTGTTACCGATGTCAAAGGTAAGCCGTTCTCCACATTCTGGGCAGTCTAATCGAATTCCCATGCTCCAGCTCCCATCACCTACTTAACAATCAACCTGAATCCATTGTAAGGGTAGAATGCCGGTCGTTGCCGCCAGAAAATGGGGGCATTGCGTAAATTTGCCTTTATTTACCTCGGCGCTTGTAGAAAAGCATTGACGCTGGCCCGGGTAGGAAGTGAAGGTATTGCGCCAAGTTGGGTGGTTGCTAGCGCGCCTACAGCGTTTGCCAGATCGGGCAATCTCTTCTAAATGTTGTATATGTTCATCTCTATTTTCGAGGATGCCTACTAGCAGACCAGCCATAAATCCGTCGCCTGCACCCGTGGTGTCCACTGTCTTGACGCTGAATCCCGGTACGTGCACCTCGCCTTTACGTGTGTAAATGGTTGACCCCTCTGCGCCCCGCGTCACTGCAATGATTTGCATCTCGTCTCGCCACAGTGGTGTGATGTCATGACCACCTGTTAGGAATTCCACTTCTTCTTCGCTTACTTTGACGATGTGAGCGTGATTAAGCCCCGTTATCATTCCCTCACGCGCTGCCTCGGCGCTCGCCCACAACGAGGCCGCAAATTGGGGTCATATGATATGAGCATTCCGTTGGTGTGGGCCGCTCGTGCCGCCATCAGCGTCGCTGATCGGCTCGGTTCGTGAATGAGTGTAATTGAACCGAAATGAAATATCTGTTTGCCAGTCAAAACTTCAATTGCCACCTGTTCAGGACTCATCAGCATATCCGCGCTAGGGTGGCGGTAAAACACAAAACTTCGCTCGCCTTCTTTTGTCAAAGAGACGAAGGCTAGTGCAGTGCGTGCCTCGGTGGAATAACGCAGGCCGCTGATGTCTACACCCTCCTCTTCCAACACGCCTGCCAGATGGTGGCCAAAAGGATCATCACCTACTTGTCCCAAAAGGCACTCGGATGTCCTAACTTGGCAACAGCAACGGCTACATTGGCTGGTGCGCCACCGGGCGCTTTCTTGAAGCCTGATGCTTCGCCCACACTTACACCATGCTCTAACGCCACGAAATCAATCAACAGTTCACCCATACTGACGACGCCCATGAAATTGCTCCCTGTGCGAAAATGAAAACTAATATATTAAAGTAGCTTATCTGCCAACGCCTCGCCAACTGCCAGACCAGAAAGACACGCTCCCTCTACTCGCGCTCGCCGAACGCATCCCCGGCAAAAGCCACTAACGGATTGCTGGTCGATATCAAAAAACGTTCTGGATGGAGCGTAGTTGGTTGAGCATAGCGCCACCGTTTGAGTTGCGCCTCACGAATATGCGCGTCGTTTGCCAACCACGGTTCCACATATTTCTGCAACCTTCCCAATCCTTCGCTATCCGATTTGTCCCACAACGTTTTACTCAGGTCCCCATTTGCATGTACAGTGATAACCGTTTCCCGCGGCGAAATTCCTTTGCGCTGATTATCGGCTACCCAGCTAACGGCTTCATCGGGGCGTTGAAGAGCGCCCGGTTCAGGTAATTTAACTACCCCATCTACCACAAACAATCCGGCTAGGCACGGGGCATAGTCGATTTTCCGCATCAAATCTGCTTCATCCACTGCCATCTGTTCCACCAAATTTCCCAAAAGAGAGAGTGACTGTGGCACAGGCGGGGTCAATAGCAAGGCCTTCCCTTGGTATATCGTTGCATTTTCGTCTATGGCATGCCAGCCGTCATTTGTCGAGTTTAATCGGGTAACTTTGATATTTGTGAGGATGGTCACAGTTTTTGGCAGTTCGGATGCGGCATACTTTGCCAGCGCGTTCATACCCCCGCGCACAGCATATCGTGGATGCCCATCGAATGCTTCGACAGACCTATTACCGTCGCTGAAACCGTTGGACCACAGGTACACAACTCCGTTTGTCAGCCAACGGTCTACTTGTTCTTGAAGTCTGGGAGAACGCACTGTAAAAAATTGTGCGCCATGGTCGGCCAATCCTTCGCCAATCCGCCGCGTTGCCAGCCGTCCGCCAACACTTCGCCCCTTGTCCAGTATCAGCGCTGACAGGCCACATTTGGCCAAAACTTGCGCTGCCATCAACCCGCAGATGCCCGCGCCAACGATCAAAACATCAACAGTAGTTTTAATGTTTTCCATAAAGTGAGTATTTAACCTTTGTCCCGGTTTATATATCGTGCGTAGGCAAAGATTCCCGCCATACCCACCCCCATCAAAAGTATTACAAATGGTACGCCTAATGGTGAGCCAAATGGCGGCCATGTTTTCTCAAAGTTCATGCCGTAAAAGCCACTCACGACTGTCATAACGCCGATGATGAGTGTCAGCACTGTCAGGCGGTTCACGACCTGATTTAGTCTGTTGGAGACCGATGACATGTACAGGTCAATCATGCTCGTCAATGTGTCACGGTATGTGTTAATCATATCCGCAATCCATAGTAGATGGTCTGCTACATCACGAATGTAGTATTGATTGGTATCGAGTCCCGCAATTTTGTAGATATGGGGTTGAGCAAGATTGCCTAGCATATCCCGCTCCGGCCACACCACCCGCCACAAATGCAGCAGCATGTGCTTCAGTTCAAATAGCCGATTGATTTGCTCTTGGCGGGGACGCAGTAGGATCGTATCCTCCAAAGCGCTGATTTCTTCTTCAAACATATCCATCACAGGGAAATATTCATCTATAACCACATCCAGCAGGACGTATGCCAAATATCCTGCCGTGAGTTGGACGGAACTTCCCATGTTATTGATCCGGCGCTGTACGCGGTCTATCGCTGTATCGCGCGCGCTGTGAACGGTCACGACATAATTTTGACCGATAAAGAGATCAACTTCTCGGAAATTTAAATCGTGGTGGGTTTGTAATCCCGGTATGTCTTCGATGCCTTCTTCAAGCCCAGAAATAACGACGGTATTAACAATCAGAAATAAATAACCTTCATATTCCTCCAGCTTGGGGCGTTGCCTGTGATTGCGCGTATCCTCAATGGCTACCGGATGAAAGTGAAATGTATCCCGTAGTATGCCCGCCTCTTCATCATCACAGTCAATAATATCTGCCCACAACGTCTCGTCTGGAGACGCTAAAAGCTGTGGAAGTTCTGCCGGTTGCGCTTCGCGGGCACGACCATTTTTGAATACCGTAATTTTCATAAATCCACTTTCTTTTGGAGATTATAACAGCTCGATAATTCAGTGATATTAGCCACTTGTTGTGAATGAAGCTCAATCGGTTATCTCCACCGCCGCTAGCATCAATATATCACCCCAACCAACGCCCTCTCCATATCCATCCTCTACTACGGGCAAGCGTTTAAGCGTCGCCCAATTGTAAACAGTCAACTCTAAGTGATAATGACCTGCTGCTGTTTCTGTGGGCACATCCAAACAGGGAGCTAGTTCAATTACTTCATTAATTTCATGCTCACCCAATCCTTCGTCATGTTGTGCTGCATCAATATTCTCCGTCAGGTCCACCAGATGTAATCCATAGGAATACGAATTGTCGATTATCCCCAAACTTTGCAAAGACAGTTCTATACATAGTCGCTTTCCAGCGTGTATTGTCAGTACATCATTGGCCGTAACGTTCTCCGTATAGCGCAAAAGATCGCCGAATCGAAACTGCAAGTCGTTACGATTTCCAATGTCAAAACGGTAGAAAATCATATTTCCTAAACTTGAACGGTACACCGCGTTTCTGCTGGCGTCTAGCGCACTAACAATCTGCCACGACTTAACTGTATTTACAGGCAGCGCCGCCCATACTGACGGTGCATCTTGGAATGCACCGACAAATTTTTTGACTTCTAATGCATCATGCAGCCGCCATGACAAATCAAGTGCCAGTCCATTAGTCAATCCCAACCGGCGGTTGTAATAACTTGCAGGGCTGTATGGAGCAAAGTCCGCGATAATGGGTTGTAACGGGTGTCGGGCCGCCTGTATTGCTTGCATTGTGGCTTCCCAGTCTGGCTTAGAGGGCCAGAACTCGGTATACATGGCTAACTGCGTATATACCAGCCATACACCTAGAATAATCATGAAGCCAGTTTCAACCGGCTTCTGGAGCACCCCGTTCAACCAACCTCGTAAACGGGACAGGCGGATATGACTCAGACCATAACCCAGCAGCAGCGCACCTGCTGGCAGCAGAGCAATGGTGTAACGCACCTGGTAAACAGGTGCAATCCAAGCATTTGCCGCGAGCAGCCCAATTGGCGTTACGACCAGCCATAAAATCACTAACGTCAACGCGCTGGCATCTCTGCTTAGTGCAGGTAGTTTGCTTCCTATCACCAATGGAATAGCCATCAGCAGCCAATGCCCGCTGGTGATGATCATGAACAGCGCCGCCACCGCGCCCCAATCGGTTATGACCGGGATTGCCAGTGGCCCGTTCGGGTTAGCCCGAAGTTGTTGCAATAAAATTGGTAACCACGGGGCGAACAGTATAGCGCCAAAGGTGTAGGGCAGGGGAACTTGTAACCACCTAATCCGATTAGGCCCCGGTGTTATTATAGTTAGTACAAGGTGTGCGGCATGAGTAGCGATAATCAGCAGCCCTGCATAATGTGTATATAGCAAAACGGCTAATGTCAGTCCATAAGCTGCCCCCCGCCACCAGGTGGGACGTTGTAGCCAGCGCCAATAGAGTAGAGTAGTAATTGCCCCCAGCGCCAACAGCAGACTGTACATACGTGCTTCACGGGTGTAATAAACAAAAAAGCTGTGGCTTGCCAAGACAACCACAGCCGCTACCCCTGTCCGCCGGTTAAACAAACGCCTGCCTGCCGCGTAAGTAGCTGCTAGCCCCAGCATCCCAAACAGTGCGGAAGGCCAACGCAGCGCCAGCACGCTGTCACCAGACATGTGATTCAGCGCACCCATCACCAAAAAGTACAGGGGCGGATGCACATCGCCCCGTACACGCTCTAAAATGGTATACAAATAAGGTGAACGGATAGCCCACGCTGTCCAAGCTTCATCGTTCCACAGACTGTCTTGTTGCAGCCCCCAAACCATGATGAGGAATGCCAGTAGGAGAATACCACATAGCACCATCAAATTAGCGGAGGGTGTTATTCGGACGCGGCGGCGATGGTCACTAACCACACACGACCTTTAGTCAGGTTGAGCGGGGCGGCCATACAGCCACCAGTATTGTTCACGGGGGTAAATCGGGCGTAACGTTTCTGCCCAGATAAATTCGCCTTCTTGCACATTGCGTCGCAGTCCGCCGTCCACGCGCCGTATCTCGTTCTTAATCGTTTCGTAATGGCCATCACTCGTTGGCAAAGTATCCATAATTTCAGCGATGATGGTTCGTCTCAAAGCTTCCGGCATATATGCATTCGCGCATAGCTTAGGATCATCTTTACATTCGCTCAAGAAAGTCTGTATGTCACGCAGCCGCGACTCCGACTCCCGCACCAGTTTTTTGTTAAATGCGACATTCCATTCTTTGTGTACATTCGCATAGCCATTTTCGGCAGTAGTGAGTTGCGCTCGTTGTGCCTCGGTCAATTGATTTCGCAGCGCTTGCAAACGCCGTAACCGCAGCAGAATCGAACCGGGCGTCAGACGTGCATTCCGTAGGGTAATACCGCCATACAATTCATCCTCATAAATATATGGAACAAGGTTTTCAACCATAGTCACAAGTTCGTTAAGATCAAGTTCAATAGTGTAGTTTTGTTCTGCCATATTCTAATCCTCCTACTTATGGAGTAACGAATTAAACCTCGGAGATGTTTTTGTAGGGGATTAGCGCGTCAGCAATTATATCCTCCCCCACAAATCCTCTGGGTTTATTTTCGGATGTCCATTAGCCACAGTGTAACGCAATCCCCATAAACAAAACACCCCTCGCACGGAGGGGTATCTCTTTTCTAAATCCGCGAGTTGTTACTCTCCTTTTACCGATTCTTTGCTGCCTTCAACGAAGAACGTGGGGTAGGCTAGTACCCTTCTGACCGGACATTTGGTTGATATTTCAAGGATGCGCGCGCGCTGCTCCTCTGTCAGTTCTGCACCGTGTAGCGTAATCTCTTCACGTATCTCGTGCACAAATGCTGCTTCACCCTTGTAGGCCGGGTAGTCACCGCCGTTAAATCGTTCCAGTTCTAAATGTACTTCCGCTTTCTCAAGCGGCCACCCTTTGCGGTTGGCGTACATCTTCATGGTGATAAGCATACAGCTTCCCAATGCACCCAGCAGCTCCTCCGGTGGGGTAGGTGCTGTGTTTTTACCGCCGCCCTCGATTGTTTCGTCAGCGTACCACTCGTGTTCGCGCGTCTTAGCGACAGCTCTATAGCCATCGGTCAAAGTAACAATTACTGCTGCCATGATCTCTCCAAAATGAGTGTAGTTGTCATACTAGATTAGACGAATCTAGCATAGCTTCTCTTACACCCGTCCCGCTATATCAAGGCTTATTCCGTTTATCGCGCTGCTGCTATCTAATGCCAGAAACGCAATAGCATCGGCAATCTCTCCCGGTTTCACCCATTTACTAAAATCTGCATTGGGCGAACTGGCGCGGTTTTGCGGGGTGTCAATCATCGTCGGCACGATGCCATTTACGGTAATGCCGTTTCCCCCCAATTCGGCAGACATGCTGTCTAGTACACGTTGTGCAGCTGCTTTGGAAGCGGCGTACGCCGCGGCTTTTGCCCGTCCCTTGTAGGCATCTTTCGAGAGAATGGCAATAATCCGCCCGGCTACTTTTTGATCGACCATATGCTTGGCAACCCGCCCACAGGTCACAAATACCGACTTGGCATTGAGTGTCAGCATCTTGTCCCACACATCCAAACCAGTTTCGTGCACGGGCAAACCTGCCGCATAACCTCCTACGGTATGGGCGAGCACATCTATTTTGCCGTAATTAGCTTCCACCTGTTTCACCAGTGTATCCACGCTGGCAGGGTCGGTCACATCTGCCACGCCCACCATACCGCCCGTTTCTTGAGCAATACTTTCCAGATCTTTTTCCGACCGCCCAACTACTATCAGTTTTGCGCCCGCACCAGCAAACCGCCGCGCCACCGCTTGTCCCACGTTGCCGTTCGCGCCCGTTACCATGACCACTTTACCTACAAATTCGTTCGCCATCCGCTTGCTCCCTGTTGATAATTGCATTTCTCTATAAATCTATTGACTCACGTCATCCAAACTTATTACGGTCATACGAATGATGCTGGTTTTATCGGGCGCTCGACTCGGCAACTAAATTTCATGTTAAGCAGGGCATAGCTCCACCAACAACCCGTCGCTCCACTGGAATTGTTGGTTGAACAATCCCGCCACCGCGCTTATCAGTTCTGCGTCTGTACCCGCATCCAACGGACGGCCTGTCGCAGCGAACACTTTTCCCTTCACCCGCACCGTAACAGACGGTTGATGCTGAATATTCCGCACCCAATGGCTCCGTTCCCGCTGCTCAGCGCACAGATAGTAACAGCCGTTATGTGCCACATACCAAATTTCTATTTCGTGCGGATTTCCACTTTTCCAACCTGTTGTGGTTAGATACAAGAATTCATCTTTGTAAACACGCTGCTCACTCAACTTTGTACCTCAGTTCGCTTCAATAGTCGGAAATAAAAAAGCATCCTCCACGCTATTGTAGAGGATGCCTTTTGCAATATTTCGTAAAGCTGCTGTCTAGCCGCGTCCGGTATACGAACCGTCGCGCGTATCAACGGTAACCAAATCACCGACATTGACGAACAAGGGAACTTGAATTTCCAGACCGGTTTCGGTCTTGGCACGCTTTAGCACCTTACCGCTGGTGTCGCCCGCAATTTGTACATCTGATTCAGCTATTTTCATTGTTACCGTTGTCGGGAACTTATAATCAATTGCGAATCCTTCGTGCAGTCGCAGTTCAAGCTCCAGATTCTCAGTCAGGTAGACGATATCGTTGCCGAACAGCTCCACACCTGTCTCATATTGTTCGTAGCTGTCTGGATTCATGAAGTGCAGCAGCGTACCGTCACGGTACAGATACTGCACCTTTTCCGCATCCACAAAGATATTGTCCAGTCGTTCTTCTACCCCAAATGTTCTTTGAACTGTATTGCCGGAACGAATATCCAAGAGTGTCGTATTCATCGAGGCTTTGCCGCGTCCCGGCTTGTTATAAGCTGTCTTAGTGACCCGATATAAAGTGTTGTCAAGGCGTAACGTTACGCCAGTCTTCAAATCGCCTGCTTCTATCATTGCCAAAACTCCTCACATCTGACCATATATTTGAATTTATGAGGGAATTTTACCAGACTATCACGCAGGATAAAATGCTTTATTGCTGGTCTGCTTGCCGTTTCCAGACTTCTACTACCGGATATCCCACCCGTACTACATGCCTGTACGCCCCCCAATCCACCCAAGAAGCGCCAAATTCCCCCAATCGGGCGCTAATCTCTGCCGCGCACTCGGCGATCATCGCCTCTGCTATCGGGTTGTACTTCCGGAAACGCGGGCTGATCAATCGTCGCATTTTTCCAGCCCAATCCAGTGGTGCATTCAGGCTGTTTCCCCCAACGACATTGCTCGGAATATGGAGTGAATAATGGAGTGTGCGTTCGATAATTTTACGCACGGCAGCGTGCTCAAATACGGGTGGTGCTTGTTGGTATATGCGCGGATTCCAAATCCACTTGCATCTAACACCATAACCTTGCTCGCGGATGACCCGGTCGATTTCTAGATCATCTTCCCAGATTCCCGTGTCCACATGTGCCAATACAGCGCCACACATGCCAAACGGCATCATGCTCATCTTGCCCCAGAACGCTTGCACCCTATCAAACTGGACTTTGACAGGGAACAGAGTATCGCGGCTCAATGCCGTGTTGAGTAAGTCAATAACATCGCCTGGAATCTTTGCTTTAGGTACAGACGAATGTTGGTGATAGGTATACGGACTAACAGCGGCAGGTAATCCTCCTTGCATGAATTGTTGGCTGGAGTCTCCGTAGGTGACGTAGCAGCCCATCACCCCATACTGCATCCTGGGCGGGCATGACAATGTAACCATCACCATGCATCTGTTCACCGACTTGCAGCGCCAGCGCAATCCGCACCCACCGATCCGTCGTTCCCATCCGCTGCCAATGTTCCGGCCGCTCCCACCTGAGTTGCTGAGGTGTGCCACTATTCTCGGTTTGGTCTCTGTGTCTCTGTGGTTGGTTGTATGGAATGGGATTAGTAATGCACCCCACCATCAACAAATTGGGGAATTCGCCTTGAAATGATTCAAGGCTCTCAGTGTCTCTTGTCTGTCACAAATGAACAGCACGGCATCTTGAGGGTTAGCTGCTCCAGCCGCGAACGCAGCGTGTAGTCGAAGACGATTTGTTCCCGTTCTCTTGAAGGGCGTGGCTTATACATGAACTCGGCGTTTACATAGCGTTTGCCCGCCAGCCATGCGGCAGCTTCTTGCCTGAATAGGCCTGTTGCATCTTTAGCGCCCGTCAAATAGTAGCTTCGTCCATTATTGTAGGGGCGAGGCATGCCTCGCCCGTCCACAAATTCAGCAAATTACGCTTTGTTAGCTTGGAATCAAGGCGCAGTGCGGAAGGCGAAATCAATATACGACTTGTTGGAATTTGGCAACCGTCCTTGTGCTAGGATCACCACGTCTGCTGCTCCAGTCAGTTTGGCGATTCGTTCTTCAAGCGGTTTCCAGTTGCAGCGACGAAAAGATCGCGCTAAAGCTGCCATCGCTGTGGGGTTGCAGCTCTGCCACACGTACTCCCGCGCGCTGGAGTACCACTCCCGCCGTTTCTAAACTGACCTTCGCAAACGCCTCAATAGTGGTGGCTTCGCCCTGTCCGACGGCTTCAGGACTTGTGGGAAGAAGCTGTTCGACCTCGCGCAATGCCAGCCGCAGTCCTTCCGCTATCCCTCGGTAATAATAGGCTTGGTGAACACTTTGTACACTCACCTGTTGGCTCTGCGTCGTAGCTTCCCGGATGCGCGTCATCCAAAGCTGCTGCCATTCTCGCATGACTGCTAGCAGGGCTTCTTGTGAGGGAACGTCATTATCCATTGCTTCTTGCCTCTATTGCCCCCCGCCCGATAATTTCCAGCGCTGTGTCCCCCGAAGGCGGCTGCATCAACCCCGCCCGCGTATCCCGGAAATGCCGTTCTAGCGGCAGATCGCGTGAAGGCTCGTCCCCCCCGCAATTTGCAGCGCCTTGTCCGTCACACTGTTAGCTGTTTCGGTTGCCATGTGCTTGGCCGCCGCAGCGCGGGAACAATCCCCCTTGCTCCGCTCATCACCTGTCCACATCCCCGCCACGTCCAGCAGAAGCGCCCGCGCCGCTTGCAGCATCAGGTCAATTTCGCCAATCTGCCGCTGAATTTTGGGCAGCGTCGCGATCGGCTTTCCCAGCGCCGAAGGCACACGCTCCAGCGCGAGATTGAATTACTGCATCCCGTGCTGCGCATCGCCGCGCCCAGATACACCGCCGCCATAATCATCGGGAACCACGCATTCGGCGTTTCTCGTCCCGCTTGCCGTGTTCGATCAGATTCTCCAGCGGCACGCGCACATCTTTGAAGTACACATCATGGCTGTCGCTTGCCCGCAAACTCAGCGAATCGCCCCATGTTTCCTCCCATGTCACCCCCGGCGCATGGTTGGCTACAAAGATCACGCCCGGTTCATCTTCCACACTCAACCGCACCAGTAAGTGCGTCAAATGCTTGCCACCCGTTGTCCACGTTTTGTGCCCGTTGATGCACCAGCTTTCGCCGTCTCGCACTGCTGTCGTCGCGAAATATGCCCCCCGTGACGGACTGCCCATAGCCGGTTCGCTCGCCACTGTGTTGAACAAGCCACCGTTCACTGCTTCTCGGCACAGCCGTTCAAACATCGCTTCCGGCCACGGGCGGTTCTCGCTCACATTCCCGAACATGTGGATTTGCATCCCAGCCACCATAGCCGTAGATGCGCTGCCCTTTGCCAATTCCAACTGCGCCGCCACGTCCAGTCGCGCAGCGTCAGTCCCCATCCGCCGTACTCGCGTGGAATGCTCATCGTCAAGTAGCCCGACTCCTTCAGCGCTTTTACGTCTTCTTCGGGCAATTTGGCTTCTTTATCCGCTTCGTCCGCCCGCGTCGCAAAGTCCGCTGCCAGCTTGCGTGCTATGTCTTCAATCGAGAGTGTTTGTGTTGCTTCCATGTACCTTCATTTCACATTATCAAAACGTATGCAAAATAAATTTTCTTGTAGGGGCATGACGGTGGCAAGCCCTTTCTTATGTGCGAAATCTGTCTTCATTTCACGTCATATTGAACGATCAACCACGGGAAGTAGGGTAGTGGCTCTGCCCGAATCCCTTGCATGTTATCTTCTGCTATCCACTCGTAGACCTGCTTCGCCTCAGCGTAGCTATCAATCAATCCATATCTGTTGGGACGTATCCCAAAAACGTCACTCATGTATTTTTCAAGCCCACTGCACAGCCATGAGCAGCTAAACTGATGACTAAAATGACTAAGTACTTCAAACCCCAGAGATGTCGCACCATCTGCCAGTGATTTCTTGTCATTCATCGCAAATGTTGGCACTTGCTTGACCAATTCTGCCACGAGTTCGCAGTGAAGCCCTGCGCCGAGTAGGACTACCTTAGTGTCGGCAGAAACAAATTCTTTAGCCGCAAATCGTGCTCCTTCAAGCTCGCTGATGCCACCCGGCACTCGTTCCGCACACCATGCTTGGAAATTGACTAGCCTATCTGCCCGAAACCCGAAATCTGCTATTTCCTTTTGGTACAGAGCAATATCCCATCCCCAAACCACGTCCATCGGCTTGCCTATGCAACTTGATAGACTGATGACCCGTTCGGGCAGCAGCGCCGAGGGCTGAAACCCTTCAGTTGCGTACTTTGCAATAAAGTATCCACCCGCCACGTAATCCTTCAGATCAATCGCGTCCACCATCGCCTATTTCTTCTTAATCACCACTTGCACCTTACCCGGCCCATGCACGCCCATAATCGGCTCCATCTCAATATCCGCCGTCCGGCTCGGCCCGCTGATAAAACACACATTTGCTTGGTTGAGAAGGTTCTCCAGCCCGTTCGCCCGCTGCCGCGCCACCCAATCTTCCAATCGCGGCACAATCTGTGCCAGCTCAACAACCGCGATATGCACTGGCGCTAACACCGTTGGAATACGCCCTCTGCCCGGTCCCGTGCTCACCACCAGCGTTCCTGTCGCCGCAATCGCCACGTCCACACCCGTAACGCCTGCCTGTGCGTCACGCACAGTTTCCAGCGTTTCCGAGCGGAACTCGTCGTGCATCTCCGGTTGGTGTATGGCGATGCGGTTACTCTTAATTGCTTCTTCCAATCCTTTAACCGGAATATGTTTGAAGTCCCACGCCAGAATATCCGTCGCGTTATGTGATTTCAGTAATTCCAACACCTTGTCACAGGCCTCTTCATCATCCTCTACTACAAACGGTTCACCCAGCAGACTTTTGAATTCCGTCGTGAACCGCTCCAGCAGTCCTTCTGCCGATGAATCGGCCACCGTTGTCACTGCCCGGTACTGCTGCGGGCGTGGTGGCGCATCCGGGAACGGTTTGCGCGCCTTGTGCAGCTTGTTCAAAATTTGTTCGCGTGATGACATAATTTCGTTCTTCCTCTGGTCTCAGCGTCCTCAGCGTCTCTGCGGTTCAAATGCTTGTTCTTGGCGTACTTGGCGACTTGGCGGTTAGATTTTCATAGATGGGTATGAAGTTAATTCATGTTCACTCTATGGCCAAAACGATTATCGTTTATGTTGAAGGTGTTTTCACGGATAATCCCTCACTGCCGCCTCAACACCCATATTCGCGGGTGCATACCGCTCAAACTGACCTTCACAACCTGCTCAATCTTCCATGTCGCCGAGCCGTCCAGCAGCGTATCCATTAGCTTCACCTCGTGTGAGATGAACACACCTCGCCCGCCCGGCTTCACCACCCGCGCCGCCTCTTTCAGCACCGCCGGATACAGCGCCACATTGCTGCTGTGGCTGCCCACCAACTGCCCGAATGGCAGGTCTGCCGCCACCACATCCACACTCTTATCCGCCATTGGCAGATCGGTGATGTCGCCTTGATTCAACTTAATCTGCCCGCCGTACCCCGCCGCCTCCACATTTTTCAGTGCACATTCTAGCGCGCGCGGGTCTTCGTCGTAACCAATGACGCTCTTCGCTGCCCCCGCCGCCAAACGTTCAATCAGCAGCGTCCCACTTCCACAGCCCAAGTTGAGGAAGACATCCTCATCCGTCGGCTGCGAAAGCACGGCCATCGCGTATCCTACTGCCGCGTTCAGCGCCCCCTCACGGTTGCACACCCGCCACGCCCGTGTCGCCAGTGGACGTGGTGACAATCGCACCAGTGTCTCCCAGCCGTCTCCCGCCCGCCGCACACGGATGAGCAGGTCGCCGTTCTCATCGCCAATCGCCAGCTCGGTCTTGGCCGCCAATTCATCCTTTAGCCGCGTCATCACCGAAGAATCCGAACCTGCCGCGCTTAGATATAGTGTCTTATAGGCGTCCGCGCTCGCCAGATCACGCGCCGTTCGGATTTGCGCCAGCAGCGCCTTGAAATGTTCGTCCCCCAGCAGCGCCTTTGGACGTGGAATGTCGAAATAACGCACGCTGTAAACCGCCTGCAGCGTCCGCAGCTTGAGCAGTTGATAGGGGTTGCCCGCGTATTGGAAGCGCAGCGCCCCCGCCCGCGCTGGCGTGTCTGCCCGTTCCAGCCTGTCTCCGAAGGTCGTTTTCATCTCCCGCCACGCCAGTCCCTCCAATCCCTCCGGCACATCCGCCTCACATTCGTGGATCGGAATCGTTGATACAGCCATCTCCCAGCGTGTCTCGTTCTTCTCTCGTCGCTTACTGATCGTATTTACTCCTGTATTTCCTTTGCGTTCTTGGCGTCTTGGCGGTTCAATTTGTCTTTGTCTTATTTTCCCGCCACCAGTCGTGGAAGGACTGCTCGGCGAATGCCGGGAAATCACGGTAATCCGTCCACCCACTAAGTGGGTAGGGCAGGTTGTTGAGGGTCTCGCCGCCCGTCAATTGTTCTACCATCCGCGTCGCCGCGCTGGCTGCCTTCCCGCCCATCTCAAACAATAGCGGGTGACTGTTGCCGAAATTCCACGCTTTAATACCCAGCTTCCAGATCGTATCCTGTTCATCCTGCAAATCCCGCCGTAGCTTCAGCAGCATATCGGGTATATTGATGTCCACCGGGCACGCCTGCTTGCACGCCCCGCACAAACTGCTGGCGAAGGGCAGGGGCGAAGCATTTTCTTTCCCCTTCAGGAGCGGCGTAATCACCGCCCCGATTGGCCCACTGTACACCGAACCGTAACTGTGTCCACCCACATTCTGGTACACCGGACAGGCGTTCAGGCACGCCCCGCAGCGGATGCAGGCCAGTGCTTCTGTATACTCACTCCCGTAAATGTCACTGCGCCCGTTGTCCAGCAAAACCAGATAAAACTCTTCCGGCCCATCCGGTTCGTCCTTACGTGCTGGCCCGCTGAACATATTCACATACACTGTCATTCGCTGCCCGGTCGCGCTGCGTGGCAGCAGTTGCACTAGCGTGGCGAAGTCTTCCCACGTCGGCACAATCTTCTCAATCCCCACCACCGCGATATGCACCGGCGGCATCGTGGTCGAAAGCCGCCCGTTGCCCTCGTTGGTGACGATCACCACCGTGCCCGTCTCCGCAATCATGAAATTCCCACCACTCATACCGAAATCGGCGTTCAGGAATTCCTCGCGCAGAATCTTGCGGGCATGTGCCGTCATATCCGATGCCTCATTTGTAAAAGGCATATCCAGCTTTTCCATGAACAAATCGCGTACTTCTTCTTTAGTCATGTGCATCACTGGCATCACGATGTGGCTGGGATGACTCTCGCTGACCTGCACGATGTACTCACCTAGATCGGTCTCCACCATGCTGATACCGTTTTCCTTTAGCACGGGCAGAAGGCCGATTTCCTCGGTTGCCATGCTCTTGCTCTTCACCCCGCGCTTTAGTTTGTGCTTCTTGCAAATATCTACCACATGCTGGTTCGCTTCGTTGGCGTCCTTCGCCCACAGCACATGCCCGCCGTTTGCCACCACATTGCGTTCCATCTTTTCTAGTAAATCCGGCAGTTCCGCCAGCGCCCGCAATTTCGCTCCACGCGCCTGCATCCGCAGCCCGTAGGGAGTCTCCAGCTCGCCCATCACTTGCCGTCGCCTGCCGTCCGCATTGCCCGTGCCGCGTGTCAGCGCCGTTTTGAGCTGAATATCTTCCAGAGCAATCACTGCATGTTCGCTAAATTGGTTGGGGTTGAGTTCCATGTGTGTTATCCTGCCCGCTTGTCGTTACCCACTATCTTATCGCCCTAATCATCCCGCGTCCAATCCAAAACATTGTCCCCATATTTATCAACTCTTTTGTCTGCACGTATTTCGTGAGAACGATATACTATTCTTGAATAAACTCTTGGCGTCAATTTATAACAGTAGTGTTTAGAAGGATTATGTAGTTGGACAATAAATTAGAACTTATCACTGCCTTACTCGAACGAATACGCAGTTCGGATGAACACATATCATCTAGGGCGTTTTATGAACTTGATAAAACAGGCTTGCTTCAAGACGGAAGCCTACGAGGAAGCTCTTTCAAAGGGGCCATCCTATCTCTACAATCGTTTCATAGGGTCAATTTGCGGGAAATTGACTTTAGTGAGTCTGAATTGTGGGAGGCTGATTTTAGATTTTCAAATTTGATGGGTTGCCTTTTTTGTAAAGCGCAAATGAGGGCAGTTGTGTTCGAAGAGTCAATTCTTGAGTATGCAATGTTTGATGATTCTGACTTGCGCTATGCTAGGATTGGGAACGATCTCCGATTCACATCTTTTGCTCGCGCTAATTTGGAACATGCACTAATAGATGGCGACTTGCGGAATTCATCAATGCGCTATGCTAATCTTCAGAACGCATCAATTGATGATTGTAACTTGTGCGGGGCCAATTTTCACAATGCAAATTTACGAGATGCAACCTTATCTGGTTCGGCGTTTGATAGGACTACTATTTTGCCTGATGGAACAGCATGGTCGTTTGAAACTGACCTGATGCGCTTTACTGACGCAACGGACATACAATTTTGGCGTTCTCACGATCCGCTTTCGCCAGCGTTCATTAGCGAATGATTTTGAGATTTGTGCCAAGCGAAGTATGTCTTTTTAGAAAAGTGTCAAATCTACATAGAACTCACAATATGATTGCCACCACATCAGTAAGTGCAACGCGGCGAGACCCCCATATGCAGCCAGTTAAGGAAATTGAAGGTTAAAAGGCGATTTTGCCCGAAACATCGTACAGCTTTCCTGTCTTGAAGCGCCTTCAGTGCGCTTGTCTGCTCGTTAGCGTCGTGGCTTTAGCCCGATGGGCTTGACTGATCCTCCCTCCCGACTATTATCCCCTCCGTTTATTTTCCGTTTGTGCCACAAACCATTTTCCAACCCTCCACCAACCGTCTTAACACTCCCACTCCCTCAAAATAGTTTGCGCCGCACCCCAAAAGAGTGACCAAATGTTCGGCCAAATGTTCACCCTAACCAACCAATTTTGTGTTAGGCTTTATAAGATGTAGAGGTTGCAATCGAATTTTCCAGCCCAGTAAGCTGTCCGGCCTGCTCATGCAGGTCAACTATTAAATACTGGGGAACAAGACGGTGGGGATTTTAATCCGCCATAGGCATCAAGTTAAGGACTGAATGAAAGGTCAATGTACCCAACTAGCAGATCAATCGTTGCAGTGGATTGGTTTTTCCGGCGGGTCAGAGGGCCTTTAGTGCCCTTCCCGCCGGAATAGAGTAGCCAGATCGCTTTAGCGTCTGGCGACCAAAACGCTTATCTTGATGCCTATGGGGTGGGGATTTTAATCGCCCTAATTTATTAGACAGCTTCAGCAGGCTTGTCTGGTGGTTACCCTGCATGAGCCGCTGGGGATGTTCTGCAAAAAAGTATTGCCGTTCCCGCCGCTGTCGCCGCCGTATTTTTCATTGCCGCCACCGCCGCCGAATCCTTGAATTCATTAATAATTCTCTCCGTGCCTCTGTGTTTAAATATGATTTCCCAACAAAAAAGCCACCCGTTTAGGATGGCTTTTCAATCTCATTGTGGGCGATGAGGGGCTCGAACCCCCGACCTCACGGATGTGAACCGTGCGCTCTAACCAGCTGAGCTAATCGCCCGTTCACGTGTCGAAAAAACCAGCACATCGCTGGTCGGTTTTCAAAATGGGCAATAGGGGACTCGAACCTCTAACCCCTCCCACGTCAAAGGAGTGCTCTGCCAATTGAGCTAATTGCCCGAATAAAAATGAGTATACAGCATTTCACTTGCTTTGCAAGACCCTGTTAGCTGTCCGTCGTCGCTGTATCCTTGGCGCTTTGTTTCGACTTTTGCTCGTCCACCCGCGCCTGTATCTTGTCTATGAAAGTCATTAAATGGGTTGCCTTTTCGGCTCCCAATGCCTTCTCCAACCGCTGTAAAGTATCCAGCAAACTCTCGAACACATAAGGAGAATCTTTTGGCGCGACTTCCAATACCGATTGAAGTGTCTGTTCCGCATCCGCTACCTTATGGAGCGCCAGCCGTGAAGTCAAAAGATCTGCGTATGCCCAGTAATTATCCACATCGGCCATCACCTCGCCATACGCCAGTTGCTCCACGCGCACATAGGTTTTCAACATCTTTTCGCGGTCATTCTTCTGCATGTAAAGTAGCGCTAAGTTGCTATAAGCGTAAGACGATTTGGGTGTCACCTGCGAAGCATTTTCGTAAGCGTCAATTGCTTCGTCTATTTGCCCCCGGCGTCGGTACAAACCGCCCAGTGAACCCCACCACGACTCTTCATCTTCGTCCACGAGCTTGTGAGAAATCTTCAGTCCTTGCAGCAGTAAATTCTCTGCCTTATTTAGCGTTTGTTCCCGTTCTATGCTTTGAGCCATCTTCTCGCCAATACGGCGATATACGTATCCCAACGCCGCCAGAGCGGGTGCGAAGTTCGACTGAATTCCCAGTGCCCTATTCAAATGGTGCTCAGCCTCTTTCAATTGCCCGGATTGCGTATACACATATCCCAGCCTGTAATGGGTGATTAAGCTGTTGGGGTCAAGTTCGAGTGCTTGTCGGTAGGTGTCGAGGGAGCCTGCAAAATCCTGTGACCGGTATTGGCGCTCACCCAAAGCGAGCAGCGAAAGAGAGAGATTGGCATTGGCTGCATTCTGTCGCTGTGTTTCTATACTGGCTTCCATTGTCTTTTGAACTTCAAGGAGTTGATCTTGTTTCTCTTTCAGTTCTTTCTCAAAACGGTCGCGCGTTTCTATCATTTCCTTTTGCGCTGCGTTCAAACGGTTGAAACCCAAATAACCAGCCGCGATAGCCAGAATTGGGCCTGCGATGCCAAAAATTGCCAGAATGGTTTGGGTGACGTTTTGGAACATTCCCAACGACGTATTCGCAATATTGATCATTTCGTCGCCTTGGGTACGTGCGTGTTCTGCATAATTTTGAGCGTCTTCGGCTGCGCTTTCCGCGCGGTCTGCATCTCGCGCTACTTGTGTAGCGAGTTCGGTAAAAGTAGTATCAACAGGTGTTGGGGAAGGGCTGGCATCTTGGGCGAAAACAGTTAGTGTTGCTACACCAATGAATACTGCCAGCGTGATAACTACTAGCTTTTTCATCTTCTTCTTCCTTGCTGGATAAGCCCTCCCGCAATTGTTATGATGGGGGCTTGTGAACTAGGTTATGAAGGAACGTGCATGTCCCTGCAAATTGACCTGCTGAACTGGTACGACCAACACGCTGCGGATTTACCGTGGCGCGCCGACAAAAATGCCTATCATGTTTGGCTTTCGGAAATCATGCTTCAACAAACACAGGTTGAAACCGTCAAACCCTATTATGAGCGTTTTCTTTCCGTCTTTCCCACTGTACATGATCTCGCAAAAGCCCCGCTTGATCACATACTGAAAATGTGGGAAGGCTTAGGTTATTATAGCCGTGCCCGAAATTTGCACCAAACGGCCTGTATCGTCTCTCGTGACTTTAAGGGACAGTTTCCTAAAACGGTGGATGAACTACTTAAACTGCCGGGTATAGGCCGCTACTCGGCTGGTGCAATCGCCAGTATTGCTTTCGGTCAATCGGTTCCCGTTTTGGATGGCAACGTCATCCGGGTTTTTTCCCGTCTTATGGATCTCGAAGATGATGTTACCCAACCGTCCGTGAAAGCTAACCTGTGGAAATTGGCGGAGGACTGGTTACCTTCTACACGCCCCGGTGATTACAACCAATCGCTAATGGAGCTGGGACGGCTGATCTGCAAACCTCGTACTCCCCTCTGTTCCGATTGTCCGGTAAGTCCACATTGTAAGGCTTATGTATCTGGTACCCAGTCTCAACGCCCGGTCAAAAAACGGAAAGCTGTCACACCCCACTATGATGTAACAGCCGGTATGATATGGAATGAAAAAGGAGAATTGTTGATTGCTCAGCGCCCCCTCGACGGTCTGCTTGGCGGATTGTGGGAATTTCCCGGTGGCAAGGTCGAAAACGGCGAAACGCTTCCCGACTGCTTGCGCCGTGAATTGCGCGAGGAATTAGCGATTGAAATAGAGGTGGGTGAATTGTTTGCGGTTGTGCACCATGCCTTCACCCACTTTAAGATCACCCTGCATACCTTCACCTGTCGTTACCTCAGCGGTCAGCCGCAGGCACTCGGTGTTCACGCTTGGGCGTGGGTTCCTCCAGCCGACCTCGCGAAGTATGCTTTTGGCAAAGCAGATCGACAAGTCATTTCCGAACTTGAAAAGCGTGGGGGTATGTTGCTTTAGGTCTATGCTCGACCTCAATGCGTCTCGTGTAGTGGATGGCACATAGGGCATCCCGTTTTATCTCATAGGGCCTACGCAAAAAATGTGTTTCGTAGGGGCACGGCGGCGACGTGCCCTCCAGATTTTTCTCTCAAGTGCGTAAGTTTATCTCACCGTAAATGTACAACTACCGGATTCACTGGGGCGGTTCGTACCCGGCCCAAATAAGTCATATCCGTCCGTAATTTGCGCTTTCCAACTCACATCATACGAAATCGTATGTTGGCCCGAAGCTAAAGGCCCGAACGGTACATACCAGAAAATGTAGTAATTTCCGTCATTGCCTTTTCGCATCGGAGTGCCGAACTGTCGCCAGTTTTCGAGTGGCGTTCCATCTACTTTCACATCGTAAATCACATTGTCGAGGTGCTGTTGCATCAAGGCAGACTCGCTGACGTACCAACTCCAGAACACATCAATTGTTGCTCCAGCATTGAGATTATTAGGCGCTGGTCGTCCAAAGTTTTTGTTGTCACAGTAAGCCAATACATCAACACCCGATTGCGAATTGCTTGTACCTTCACTACCAACGCCTGCTGCTGAGGGTGTGAACGTGACACCAACCCCTTGAATAGTTGGTGTAGGGCTTTCAGCGGGTAGGGGTGTAAAACTGGGGGTAATGCTCGGCAATGCTAGGGCAGTTGCTGTCAATTGGATTGCGTTGACATCAATAACAGGCAGTGGTGGTAAAGTACCAGCTCCGACTGCCGGTGGTGAAGTAGGTTGTTCCTCGTCAACAGTTGTCGGTGTCACTACCGAGCGAGGTGGCGTGGGGGTGATTACACCTCCACCCAACACGGCTGTTGGCAAAGTGGTTCCTTGTGCGATAGCCGTGAAGTCTGGCGACGGGGTAGCTGTAGGGAAAACGGTCGGTGTCGGATTGATTCGCAGTAAACTGGCTGCCATCCATCCCTCACGCCCATCATCCATCCGGATATTGAGCCATCGCCCGTCAGATGAAGTCGCGATGACTTGCACACCCGTTCCCGGTGTCAAAGCCACTATCGCGGTGTAGTTGACACCCGGCCCGTTCCGCACGTTGACGGTTTCAAGAGAGGCCACAATACCAGTTATTGGTGGTGTTGCTGTTGGTGGAGGTGTATTGGAAGGTGTTGGAGTAACAGGGGTATCCGATGGGGTGAGCGTAAAGGTTGGCAGCGGCGTTCTTGAAGGCACGGGAGTTGCTGTGAAGCGCGGTGTCATGCTCACAATGACAGCAAGGGTGTTGGTCGGAACAGCTACTTGTTCCTGTGTTTGATCGGGCGATGTACAGCTCGTGAGAATCAATATTCCTGCACAGGCTAACCCAACAATGTTCCGTACGGTTGTTGCTAGATGTGTAACTTCCATAATCCAACCAACATAATAATATGGACGCTTTAATAGTCCGCATTTCAGTTCCAATCTTCCCATCAGATTAGCAGCAAAATCACTATTCCGCAAAGCATCGGCACTGCCGCAGGTCAATCGTCGGACTGCTGCTTGACAGCTTAAAACAAAAGCGTTACTCTAATTCACAGTCATTCAGGAGAAGAATGTGTTTCGGCAAATTTGCGGCATGATGACTATTATGATGACCACTACTCAGCGCCATAGCGCATGGGGTCGTCATCGTCTGCCGTAAGATCGCCTACTAGCGAAGTTTAACGGAAGCGTGTGGAACCCCACACGCTTTTTTGTTGAGTACACAGAGAAATACGATGAAAACAATTACCATGAAGTTTGGCGGAACATCAGTTGGTGGCCCTGAAGCGATAGCCAACGTTGTCCAGATCGTAAAAGGCGATTCCGAGCTTGGCAACCGAGTCATAGTAATCGTCTCGGCTATGGCAGGTGTTACCGATCAGTTGATCAATGCAGCAAAAATGGCTGCGACCGGTAACAAATGGGGATATCTTTCCACAGCGGATAAATTGCGTGACAGACATGAAGACGCGCTCAATATTCTTGTACCACCAAGCGAACTGCGGGAAAAGACCATATCACAGATCAAATCGCTTCTAGACGAATTTACTGAAATTTGCCACGCCATGTGTATCCTTGGTGAAGAAACGCCTCGCATTACTGATTCTATAGTTTCTTACGGTGAACGCCTAAGTAGTCGATTGGTTTCTGCAGCACTACAGTCTCGTAACATTAAATCTGCTCCATTCGATGCAGGCGAGTTTCTGGTTACTGATAACCGATTTCAAAACGCTGTTCCTTTGTGGGAAGAGACTCAGGCCCATGTGGATAACAAGCTAATGCCCGTTCTTGCGGATGGCGTTGTTCCCGTCATTACAGGTTTTATTGGCGCGACTCGAACGGGCGTAATAACGACATTGGGGCGCGGAGGAAGTGATTACAGTGGAGCGATATTTGCGGCGGCTACGAACAGCGATGAACTCGTGATTTGGACCGATGTGGATGGTGTTATGACCACGGACCCCCGCTTGGATAAACGCGCCCGGGTTCTACCATATGTGTCCTATCAAGAAGTCGGAGAACTGGCATTTTATGGTGCAAAAGTACTTCACCCAAAGACCGTGCAGCCTGTTTTGGATAAAGCTATCCCCATTCGGGTACGCAACACCTTTAATCCAACGTATCCGGGAACATTGATCGGTGAAAATGGTTCTCCGAGCGCGACAGTTATTAAAGCTGTAACCAGTATCAAGAATGTTAGTTTGCTAACCGTAAGTGGCAAAGGAATGATAGGTGTACCGGGCATCGCGGGACGCACCTTCTTAGCCAGTGCGAATGCGGGTGCCAGCATTCTCATGATCTCACAATCTTCGTCTGAGCAGAGTTTTTGCTTTTTGGTGACCGAAACTACTGCCGATATAGTAAAGCACTCTATTGAAAGTCAGTTGTCTGCAGAAATTACAAGCCGCGACATTGACCGTGTAGATATTCGCAATGATGTGGTCATCATTACAGCTGTGGGCGCAGGCATGAGTGGTATACCGGGTGTAGCTGGGCGTGTGTTTTCAACAATGGGCGGTCACAACATTAATGTCGTTGCTATTGCCCAAGGATCATCGGAGTGCAGCATCTCGTTTGTAGTAACGGAATCCGACCATGAGCGAGCCGTCATAGCGTTGCACGATCTTGCCCTTGAAACCGTAAAAGGGGCCTAAGACTTTGTAATTTATTCGGACTGCAAAATCTTCATAGCCTCAATTGCTACTTGTGCTGGCAGCATCTCCGCTTCGTCTGAAATGCCGAATTCGTCGCGCACTCGATCAGCTACAACCACACATATGCAACCTGCACGGACGTCGAATAAGGATGATAGAGTAAATAGACATCCCGATTCCATCTCAAAATTCTTTACTCGGGCCATTTGCATATCTTCCAAAATGCGCTCTTGGAAACTCGGTAAATAGTCGCCATATCCTGGCCGGCCTTGCCCACAATAAAAAGTATCTGTTGAAGCCGTGATACCAACATGGTAGCGTACACCCAATTTTTCAGCAGCCTCAACCATGGCACCGACAACCCGGTAGTCGGCTACGGCAGGGTACTCTGGGCGTACATAGTCTTTGCTCGCTCCGTCCAAGCGGACTGCTGCCGTGGAAATAATAATGTCACCTAATCGAATATCAGGTTGTAGGCTACCGCAGGTACCAACCCGTGTAAATGTGTGTGCTCCGATTCGAACTAACTCTTCAAGTGCTATCGCCAACGCTGATGAGCCAATACCACTCGAGGTGCATGCCAATTCAGCAGTGCCGGTCGTTCCCTTCATAGTGACGTATTGGCGATAATTAGCTACTGGCTCCGAGGTGTCCCATAAGTTAGCAATCTTTTCCACGCGCGCTGGGTCGCCCGGAATCAAAACATAAGGAGGAATGTCACCTGCTTTCAAGCGAATATGATATTGCAGCCCTTCGGCATTGGGATTGGCGGCTGAACTGGATTTGAAAGCACACATAATGATCCTTCCTGTAATCCACCAATAAATAAATAGCTGATACTACTTCTGATGCTACAGAAGGGCTTTTAAGGCTGTCAACAACCGCCCTAAATCGTCGGCGGAATTATAACCTTGAAATGAAATGCGTATTGCTGCCCCATCATTCCATGTAATATGTGGCAGTTCGATGCGATGTTCATCGTACAATCGCCGTTTCAATTCGATTACATCGCATGGCGGTAACGGACACATTACCATTTGACTAAACCATTCTGTGGAATCAGGAGCGATGGGCTCGACACCTGTTAGCTCCGCAATCCGTCCACGCGCTTCACTGGCGAGTGCATGGCAATCAGCACGTACTTTATCCCAGTTGTGTTTTTGTTGAAATTCAATGGCCGCCGGCACGCTCAAAAACCCGGAAATATCTCGTGTTCCTTGCCACTGGTTCTGTGTTACAAACGAAGCGTCGTCGGTCCAACCCCAACTGACTACAAGTGGTTCAACAAGGTGATGCAGTTCGCGTCGCACATATAGAAAGCCTGTGCCTTTGGGAGCGCACAACCATTTATGCAAATTTCCCGAATAAAAATCCACATCTAAATCAGTCAGATCGAGTGGTAGTTGCCCCGGCACGTGCGCACCGTCTACAACTGTCAAAATGCCAGCTGCTTTCGCGCGACGGCATATCTCTTTGACCGGAAATATCAGCGCTGTCGGCGATGTGATGTGGCTTATATAAATGACTTTTGTGTGTGGCGTAACTCCTGTCCAGAAAGCATCAACAAAATCATCGTGGTTGGTCACGGGTAGCTTCATTTGTTGCTTTATATAATGTGCTCCAGTTTTCTGGCACATAAACGTCCACGCGTTATCCAAAGCGCCATATTCCTGATTGGTTGTGAGGACTTCGTCGTCTACATTCAATTGCAATGACCTTACGACAGTGTTGATGCCAATAGTCGCATTAGGTACAAATACCAAGTCCTCAAGGTTTGCATTTAGGTACATACCAAGTTTGGCTCGAGCCTCTGCCAGTAATTCGTCAGCGCGTCTTCCTAAAAATTCTACTGGTTGCCGTTCTAGTTCCCGTTGCCAGTTCTGGTATGTTTCAAAAACTGGTATAGGGCACGCGCCAAATGACCCGTGGTTGAGAAAAGTGACCGTCGGGTCAAGCAAAAAATACTGTTTGAGCGAATTCAAGGCAATTTCTCCATGACGAGAAGGTGGGACAAGCCAAACACATCAAACGGTGTTCCTTCAAATCGGTAAAGAATATCACGTAAGATGCGCCCAGGCGTTCCCAAGCGGGCGATAATATTATCATAGCCACCATATACCCGTTGGTGTAGTACCAGACTAACCGCGCAACCTTCAAATAATTGGCGGATGCCCCGCTCGGTATAAACCCGAACATGCGGCGCAAGATAATTTCGCCAACTGTCGGGTAGATAATTGATAAGAGGGGTATTGCCAAAATGATATTCATCACGCCAGTAATGCCCATGTGTCTCAAAAGGGTACCAACGATTTGGAGCAAAAATTATGATGCGTCCATGCGGCTTCAAAACTCGGACCATTTCTTGGACAGCTTTCCGATCATCCTGCACATGCTCTAGAACTTCATGGGATAGGATTGTATCAAAGTGATTGTCGGGGTATGGTAGCCATTCTGCTGCTGCGATAATGGCATGAGGCGTTTCGATTTGCGCTTCCAATACACGCTCTACCTCGATGTCAAATGCTTCGACATCTGCTGTAAATCGGTTCCGAATTTGAGCGGCATACGTACCAACGCCGCAACCGTCAATTAGAACCGAAGCATTCTCCAGCTTAGCCCATTTTGCAATCATTTGAAGCCGCCGTTCCTGACCGGCACGCCAAACTAAGCTGGGTACACCGCGCTCGGCGGCATGTTCATACGTAGGCATTATTTGGAGATGAGTACTATTTACTTGGAGAACGTCGAGAACGTTCCAATGCCACTGCTTCTAGCTTGCTAGTCGTGCCACTGGTATGTCGCACAAATTGACCACTATCATGTGCATTACCACTATTAAGCTGCTTCATATCCTTTATCGGAATGATCACCGTAATTGATGTGCCCTTACCGCGCACGCTTTCCATTCGTAGCGTGCCACCCAGAATCTCAGCACGTTCGCGCAGGTTAATCATGCCAAGATGCCCACCACGCTCCATTGACTTCTTTTCAGCTTCAGTAGTGTCAAATCCTACTCCATTATCTGCAATTGTTACGAGCACGACATCATCTTGGCGATTGACTGTCACGGTTATCATACTTGCTTGCGCATGCTTCCGTGCATTGGCCACAGCCTCTTCAACAATGTAAAATATGACCCCTTGTTGATGGGTATCCAATAACCGTTCTGCTTCCCGACTGATGCGAACTGTAACGGCTTGATTGTGGGTTTCTTTCATCTTGTCTACGAGCTGGTTAAGTGCCGGTCCCAATCCTTGATTTTCCAACACAAGGGGACGTAACGTGAACAGCATGTGGCGAATTTCTTTAGTGGTTTTGCGCGCCAAATCTTCCACTTTGCGTAGTTCTACTGGAACTTCCGAAGGGTTGCGTTCCAGTAGTTTTTGAATAATGCCCATCCTCATTGCTATCGCTGATACATCTTGTGTAGGACCGTCATGTAGATCGCGCGCCAGTTTTTTGCGCGCTTCTTCTTCAACTTCCACCATCTTATTGCGTTCTTCAAGTAAATTCTGGTAGAGAAGGGAGTTTTGTAGGGCAATCGTAGCTTGAGTGCCGATTGCCGTCAGAAGTTCGATATGTTCATCGGTAAATGCATCGGGCAGTGGGCTACCATATACCATAACACCATAGTTGTCATAACCGGCGCGCAGTGGAACACACATAACTGAACGTGCTGTTTGAAAAGCTACAAAGTTGCTGAGCTCTGGGTCACGGCGCGGATTGTCGCCGAACGTAGGAATTGTTTGATTAAAAGCATCTCCAATATAACCTTCAAGACCTGGCGTAATGCGTTGCTCATCTGTACGCGTTAAACCACGTCCAACTACAACATGGAGTTGGTTGTCTGCGGCTCGAAAAAGAAGTACCATGCTAACAAGCCGCTCCTCAAGTTCACGACTTCTATCTCTTAGGCCCAGCCAACCCACATTCATTGCTGCGGATAGAATCTTCTCATAATTCAAAGTCGAACCAAGTACTGCTGCCATTTCATAAATTGTGCGAGTACGGTCACGCATATCCATTAACTGGCGATTTCTGTTGGATCTTTCTTCCTGGATTTGCGTTTCTTGTGCATTAATTTGACTACGTAGAGAATATGCCCACCCATTTGCTACTATTCCAAACATTGCCAATGTGAATAACGGAAACCAATCGGGAAAGTTTGAAAGGGTAGGGGCGAATAGACGGGTAGTTTCGGAACGAACCAGAGTGAATGTAATAACAAGCCCAATTGATTGGATAGTTCCCCATCGAGTTCCTAATCGTAAGACGCTGATGAGGATCAATAATCCCCCAAAAGTTATGCACAAGATGACATCAGCACGACTAGAGTACGTGACTATCGCCATCAATATCCAGTCACCTCCTATGACAGTCGGTGCCAGAATGTTGTCCAGGGAAGGGAACAAAATGGGAATTATGATCAGGATTGTTGCAACGACGCCGATCACCATGGTTATGGCGATTTCATTCTGAGCAACGGTGACAGTGCCTATGTGCAGATTCGTGAGTTGCAACCATACGAAAATCAGGAATGCACCCCGTAACAGGATGAGTGTCCAATCCTGTCTTTGGGAAGGTTTTTGTTCACTTTCCATTGAATGGATATTGCCTGTTCATTATCAACTTATAAACTTTTACCTATGCTTAAAGTACCATGTGTTTCGGCTTTGTTCAAGATGGTAAGATAACTTCCCGCAAGAGATGCTGTTCACACTTCAATTCGTTAGCATAGGTTAAACCCTACATAATGGCCTAACGAATAATACGGGCTAGAACAAGTATAAAGCTGCCCTGTGTATAAGGATCTCCATCAGTACCACTGAAGCGGGTAGCCCGTACGTAGTATAGTCCACTGACTGGTAATACATATCGTGATATTCGCGCGTTCTGTCCGCCGCCGCTGTCGTCATCGGTGACTTTGATGTTTTGCTCACTGTCTAGAATTTCAATAGCCGGGTCGAGATTACCGTCTCCGCGATTCATGGATGCGGTAATTGCATCTCCTTCGTGACCGAAAAATGCGAATATGGTTGATGGGTTAGTATCATCCACGCGCCCTGTGATTGTAGTTCCGTAACCAATACGTTGAATACCTTCTGGTACGCCGTCAAAGGCATTCCCAAGCCCCTGTAACTCAAGTTTAAATTTCCCGATGGTTGTTCCAGTAGTGCGGTCTAGACGGGTTGCAAGTATAAAATAAGTATCTGTTGACGGAATTCGGAAACTGTCAATTTGTGCATTTTGCCCTTCGCCTCCATCATCGTCACTGGTGATTTCCTGTAGACTTGCATCTGCTAATACTAGAAATGCATCTAATGAATTGCTTGTGCGTGTCATTCTCACTGTGACAATATCATCTTTCTGTGCTTGGAAAGTGAAATATTTCGTAGGGTTTTGATTGTTGATTTCGTCTTCAACACTGCCATTCATTTCAAGCGTGACAGCAGTTTCTGGAGCATTTCCAGCACCGCTATTATTCGCTTCTTCTAAGGTTAGTATGAAACGTCCACTTGATGTGCCTGCTGCTTCTCCATAACGGGTTGCCACGATTACGTAGGTTCCATCCTGTTCGATTACAAGGGATTTAATGTTTGCATCGAGTGATCCGGAACCGGCTACATCATCATTGTCGGCAATGACTTCGGATTTCCCGTTGACGATCTGCAAATAAGGGTCAAGATTGCCCGAATTGCGCTGCATAGTAATGTTGAGGATCTGTCCTTTGGTGGCATGGAAACTGTAATATATTTGTGGTGATAAATTCCCAATGCCATTGATGACCGAGTCGCCGATGCGGAGTGCACTTCCGGATTGGCCACTAACGCCAATTCTTTCAATATCTAGATCAAAAGCACCATTCGTGTTGCCTAACCCCAATCCAAAACGACTTACCACCAAATAATAACGTTCTGATTGGGGAATAGTGAGGGAGGCGATATTGATGTTTCGTTCTCTTCCACTATCATCAATTGATACAACGATTTGTCCGTTCGCATCCAGTAGGGTGAGCGTGGGATCAAGATTACCATTAGTAATCTTGAGGTTTATGGAAATGACTTCACCACGCGATCCATCAAAAAAGTAAGCAACCCGTGGCTGGTTGCGCGTAATTGTGCCACTAACTTGTGCCCCATATTCCAAACTGGTTTCAGCATCACCTTGGGCATTAGAAGGTATACCCACGATGATCCAGATAACGCCTAATATCCAGATCGATGAACGGAAGGACACAACTTATCCTTAACCCATAAACGTAATCAATAATTGCTATTTCAAAACGAATTCTATCTCAAAGGCTCTGTTTTATGAGTATTTCGATATTTGATCTCATTTTTTAGTAATTGTCGCAATCTAAAAAGATCAGTACGTGAGGTCAAATCTAGGCTAAGAGGTGTAACTGCAACAAGTTTTTCATGAAGTACAACAAAAACATCAGAGTCGGGTTCCGCATGAGTGGGATCAGCATCAAAATGATAGCCCAATTTCCCAACGTCGGAAAGCGCTTCCCGTTCGGGCCTTGTCGGCCAAAATACACGACGCCGTGACAGTCGGGTGATGCGCCATGCAGTTTCGAGAGTTGCACCTGATGGGATTTCAATTTTCAGTACATCAACATCATCTGGACGCTGTGGATTATCAACTAGCCACTTACCGAATTGGAGAGCAAATCCAGCTGCCGTACTAAAGTCAACTTCGGTTGAGTGACTTAAATGCAATGATTGTTGAGTTTGTTGGGAAATTGCAATAGCGGGTATGCCCAAACTAGCTGCTTCCAGTGCTGCCCCCACTGTGCCCGATATTGTCACCCCATTACCTGTATTTTCGCCGTAGTTTATTCCTGATACTACAAGTGAGGGCAAACGATCAGATAATTCTAGCACGCCATGTTGAACTGCTTGCGCCGGAGTACCATCTACTGCGTAAGCTTTATAAGGAAAATCCTTTCCATCTCGTGGTATCTCGTAGGGATATATTCTGCCCTCACTGAAGCCGGGCAAGCTCCTGCCCATGCCAGATTGTTGTTCACGTGGCGCAACAACCAATAAATCCCCTATCCCTACAAATGCCTTGACTACTGCCCAAAGACCTGGGGATGCAATACCATCATCATTTGTAAAAAGCACGAGAGGGTTTTCAGCGGTTTGTTTTTCAACTTTTGGCATGTCGTAACCTGTTCTGTGTTGCGGGGATAAAACGGATTCGTATTTTATCTAACCCGCTATTTATTTAGATCATATCAAGCCTTTGAAGGCTGATCGCTTAACATTGAGTTAAAGTTGTTCAACATTATTCAAAGGTGAAGTTAAGAATAGTGATAAGGGATCTAAACCATCGTAACTGTTTTGCACGTACGAGGAATTCGCATCTGCTATTTCACCCGTCTGTCATACCTGCAATCGACATTTAAGGCTTGTGCAACATACAATCCGGCCATCTGTAAATCACTTTGGGCATTGTATAAATTTAGTGGTATGATCCTCTCATCAGTGTCTTTCGGTTTCGGAATATCGTCATCTTCAATGGAGTGTGGTTGTTCCAAAAGCCTTTGGAACCGACCATCTTTCAAGCACAGATTAATCTCACCGTGATAAATTATCTGTTTCTTGCCTTTACGATTGACAACCTCGCTAACATAAACGGCTTCTACCACGTCACGATCTACCTGCCAACTTGTGGTATTGCTACGCATTGCTCGCACTGCATCCGGTTGGATTACAATGCGCCCCGGTTGGTTGAGCAGTTGAAACAGCGTATATAGCATCACAAGAATAAGGAACGCTCCAACACCCAGACCTAAATAAGGCAAGAATTCAGGTTTGGGAAGAGCAATGACTCCACGTAGTGTGACTAGACTAAGAACAAAATATACAGATGCTAATACTCCATACCATATCAGCCTGAGCCATTTTGACCTTGCCCACTCGCTTGAGCGCAATAATTGCAGAGTAGATTGTCGCAAGAGTTTCCATTGGTCAAATTCTAAAGGTAATGAGCGTAGCGGTGGAGGAGGGGCAGCGACAGGTTTTGCCAGAGCCGAATCTGGTTCTATGAAATTGAAAGGGCGAGCAATAGTACGGGCTAGTGTTCTACCTGCTTGAGTTGCGACATCACTGAATATCGTAACATCGGGATCGGGCCAGCGCGCGAGCTCACACCAGCGACTTCCTCTTGACTCTGCTATTGCGGACTCTAGCAATAGACCCAAATGCCAGCTTTGGTCTTCCTGTGACCAGCCTAGTACGACTCGCTGAATTAAGTCTAACGGCAATATACCACTGTTAGAAAGTTTTCGCTTAGTCGCGAATGCCTCAATATAACGTACGGGTTTCCCCATCTCCGCTTCGACTAATATACGGGGTTCGTCATTATTAGTAGCAATCAAGCGCCAAACGATGGGATCATTTTCAATGATAAGATTACCAGCAGCGGAAATTCGCTCCATACTCTTGTCCGATTTGTTGCATTCATCAATATAATTCCCAAGCCACAACTGTTGGATCTCAATCCAAGGATAGGTGACTTCGAGCGAATAATCAGTGTACCGCGCTACTAACCCACTGACCAGCCTCAGCTTGATTAATGAATACGGGAGTGCTCTCATAAAGACGACACTCCTGAATACAAATCAACGATGACCTTAACCGATTTAAGTACAGTTACAGTCTACGGCCACTAAAATATCGAGTGAGCAAATCTTTGCGAACATATAAGAAGATGAAGAGTGCCGCTAGAAAGCCGGTCAGATGCGCTGCATGGTTTACCCCGCCAATATCGTCTTGTTGCAGGAACGTGAATAGCGATGATAGAAACTCACGCGAGAGGAAAAAGACCAATAGCACAAAACCGGGCAGCTTGATGGTCCAACGCCATGTGGGTGCATCTTGTACCCACGACACACCCACTAATCTCAAAATAACGACTATAGGCAATCTCAAGATTATGCCGATACCCCAAAAACATACTACCATCGAGCTGGGAAATAAGACTAGATAGGCTCCCATTACACCCGCAATTGCGCCACTTGCCCCAATACTCGGAATGTCAACATGTGTAGTATTAAAAATCTCAGATCCAATGCCAGCTACCATACCTGCTAGAAGATAAAAAATGAGGAAACGCCATGACCCGCAAGCATCTTCAACACGCCGCCCAAAAGTCCACAAGTAAATCATATTACCGATGAGATGCCACATATCACTGTGCATAAACATGCTGGTGAATGCAGAGAATGCGCCAATACTCAGACCATCACGCATGAACGCGCCCCGAAAGCCAAATGTCCATACTTGCTGGATGTAGTCGTTTAGCATTAACGCACCTTGTGGATCGCCTTCAGCATAGAGTCGAGTTCCTTGATACAAGTTTGGCGCTTGGAATATCATGAAAATCAGCGAGTTTGCTAGAATTAACAGCAATGTCATTACGGGTATAGTTCGGTAACGAACATTTCCTGTATCGCTGAGTGGTGTGGGCGTAATAATGGATTGGAAAAAAAGAGTGAAAATGAGATATAGCAGGAAGTCAAGCAAAAGTAGCATGGAGTTAGTCCTATGAGGATGCTTTACTGGTTCCGTATCAAATCTTCAAGTGTTGGGACAAAGAAACTTTGTGGATCTGGATTGCGAAATAGGCTGATACTCATACTGAATACCACTGCGAAAGCCCCAATGAGCAGAGCAATCCCCACTAATACAAGAGTGATTCGCACTGAACCGGGGATGAGTGGAAGTTCTGTGGTGTCTTCAGGAGCGAAGATTGTTGCACTGGAGTCGGTGTCCGGTTCATCGTTTTTGAGGGACTTTGGACTTGCTGGTACGCTTCCGCCGAGCCATGCAGCCAGAGGTTTTTGTTGGGGCGCTGATGTTCCTGTGACTAACAAATATCCGCCAATAATACTTAGCAAAATGCCCCCTAGTCGAGGTAACCCCAAATTCAGAAGGTTTAGCCCTGCGTCTTGCCAGCCCATTAGAAAAAATAAGAATCCAACCCCGAATGCTTCGCGCATGGCCAACATTACGCTACCACGTTCTTTGTCAGTTATACGTGGCATTATTTTGTCTAACTTAGCATCTGCTGCTTGTCCCTCTTTTGTCCGGGTGCCTAGGCGTGCTACTTCCTCATAATACGCGGCAGCTTCTTTCTGCAAACCTAATTCTTCGGCTAATTGTGCTCGGCGAAGCGCAATTTTCTGATTTTTTGGATAATTCAGAATTGCACCATCAAGCACCGCAAGAGCTTTTTGGGGTTGGTTGGTCATGAAGTAGTCTGCGACGTTGAACACAGTCTTTTCGCCTGCGTCAGGCAATTGACCTAGTTTAAGTCGTAGTTCATCAGCCTCCCCGTCATGTCCTTGATATTTTGCTATATCTATAGCGGTTAAATAGATCGATGGATGCTTAGTTCCGGCATCGAGTGCATTCCACACTAATTCACGGGCATCATCAATATATTTAAGGCGGGATAGGTGGCGCACCGCATTGCCTATCGCTTCCTCGTGGTCAACCTCGATTTCGAGTACTCGTACCCACTGTTCAATAGCATCTTCAATTGCATTTTTATCCAGAAAAATTTGAGCTCTACTCATGTGGTCTTTGATTTGTGAGCTTTCAGCAGTGGATGCCGCCTTCGGCTTTCGTTGTTCCGTGGTCATCGTCATACTGGTTTCCACTTTTCCATTGATGACGTCGAGAGCGTCCAAAGGGAGTTTTGGCGTAAGTGTGGCGTTGTCTATTGGCTTAGAGACTGATGTTTCAGTTTTAGCCGAATAATCTAGTGGAGTGATATTTTCAGGCTTATAACTCTCGTCAGTGTCTCCCGCTTTCGTGATCTGCGTTGATGTGAGAGTAGGTGGTTGAATTGTACTTGCAGTACGCTTATAAGTTGAGTTGTTGTCGGTTGAGCTAGGCGTTACGTTATTCGTAGGGGACGAACCTGAAAGACGGTGAATGAGTGCTTTTGTTTGCTCATTCTTAGGATTGATTTTTAGCGCTCTTTCAAGGCATTGAATTCTCTTGGCGGGTTCGTGCATAGTTCGTGAAAGCCACAGCCATCCCATTTCATTCTTGGGTTCGATTTTAAGAGACTGCATGAGGAGTTCTCGTCCCTTTGCAAGATCCTTTTCGTCGCGTATTGCAACAACCCCTTCTTGGAATAGGGTTTTGGCATCCATTACATCTCTCCAGCGAATATACCTACAATCAAATCAGTCACTTGTATTATAAGGTTTTCATGAATTCACAACCCTCAAGGATTTCGCGTTACTTACAAAATCTCATGAAATGCCGCGCAAACAAAACAAAATGGCGACCTTTAGTCGCCAAGCAAATTACTATCAATCTCGGAATACTATTTGATTGCCCTGTCTTTTCGTTTTTTCAGAAGTTGACCAGCAACATTGCCGTCTGGCGTATTGGATAAAGATAATGGCTCATTCTTCAACTCAGTTTGTGGCATCGGGTTTGGAGATACAGCTTGCGACAAAGTATTCTTCTGGGTTGTGTAGGGTTTTGACGTTAGGGAAACCCCAGCATTTAGTTCCGCCCGTTGACGTCCACGTAGCTTGGCTCCCATCAAAGAGCTGATGCGTTCTGATGTGGTTTCATTTCGTCGACTTCCCCAGATTGCTTGTTGAAATCGCTGAATATCAGTTCGCGTCACGATCAAGCGCCTGACTGCAATATCAAAAGGAAGTAAAAGCAACGCCATCAGTGTGAGCACTGGCCAGATAGGTGTACCCGTGGTAACAGCAGTCAAATTGTGTGAGAATATGCCCTCTACTTGATTTGTTAAATTTTGTCCGCCAGTAAGTTCGGCGAGATGCACCAATAACTGATCACCGTCATTCTGCTTGGTACGATCATATTCGGCTGAATAGCTCATTACCCAACCGCTGGTTGCATCAACTTCAATTGCTTGCCCGTTCGTAGTAGCCTCGCCGCGAACTGCCAAAAAATAGGAACCTTCGATATCTGGCTTGAATCGGGCTTCGTATCGCCCTGGAGCTACTTGTTGTAAATTTATGCGGTCTGCTTGTTCGGTGGGGTCAATAACCGATAACCGAAGGTCTAGCCCATTTAGGAAATTGCCTTGATTGTCGCGTGCATCAACTACTAATTTTGCGTATGCACCATCTATCTCTACGTGCGTTTCAAGGTTATTATTAGTTCCTTCTGTTATTGTCCAGCGCACAGTTTGGTCCCAAAAACGGACAAAATTCTCCCATGATATCCAGTTGGTTCCCCAGCGTGCCGTTGCATCACTTGTAAATGCTACAGAGCGTCCTAATCCATATTGCCACGCAGCAAGTATTGGATCTCGATAGGGTTCTGGTCCACGCAAGATTATCTCTGCAGTCTGCTTAGGCGATGTGGCTATGTAACCAAGTAGAGAAGGGGCACTTGTTATTCCGTTTACAATTGGGCTTGTGGAAGATAAGGAAGGAATAAACGGATTTTCCAATATGTATGACCGTGTTGCTAATACCGTTTCTTGTGTGAAAATCGACGGAATCTGATCGACAGTGAGTACCTCATGATAATTGCCACCCCCTGCTGCTGCCATTTGCTGCAAAAACTGCGGTCCACCACCGATTGCGATGATAGATGTTGTAACTTGATAGTCCTCGTTTAGGCGTTTACTAAGGTCGACAAGCCCAGTTGGATCTGCACCACCATCTGTAAGTAGAATAATGTGTTTACGAGCTGATGGATCGCTGACTATTGACCCTGCGACAAGATTTAATCCCGCAAGTATGTCTGTACCTCCGCTTGCGCGTAAAGTTCCCACAAGGCGCTGTAAAGCCAGCCGATCACGAACATCTTGAATATTAGCAATCCAATATCCAGAAGAATCGAATGACACAATTCCTGCTCGGTCATTGGACTGAAGTAAATCGATTGAACGGATAATTGCTTCTTTGGCAAGTTCGATACTCGACACTCCACTAGGGCCAATTGCATCCATGCTGCCGGAGCGATCAATTACATATGCGATGGTAAGTTGTGGGAGTCGCTTCTGATCTTTAACTTGTGAGTCAAGTGGTAAGGTTTCTTCGAGGGGAGTGCGGAAATAACCTCCCGGTCCATACGCTTCTGGTCCGCCGATAACAACCAGACCACCCCCAAAATCACGAACATAATTCTGAAGTGCACGCATACTTTGTGGCGTAAGCTTTGTTGCCGACACATTTGCCAATATGATGCTTTGGTACCGTGCAAGGGGTACGAGTCCGGTAGGTAGCTTCTCAGGAGTTGACTGTTCGACTATGAGACCTGACTGTTCAAGTGCGAACTGCAAGTAACGTACTTCGTCTACAGATTGACTTACCAATAACACACTAGGGGGCCCAATAACCCGGCTGAACGTGGAGAGTAAGTTGTTCTGATAGAAACTGTCATTGCTAAGGGGGGTAACTTTTACTTGGAAGTCTGTAAAACCTGCCCCGGAACCGGTCAATCCCAACGTATAGCGATTATTGCCCTTGCGTAGATTGACTTCCGCTTGGTGTATAATCGCTCCGGCCTCAAGTATGGTAATGGTCGCTGGCGTTTCGGATTCCGAAGTGACCGTTAGGCTCAAGTCAAAGTTTTGCCCAGCATTTATTGTCGTTGGGGCACTGACGCCGGTAACTTGCACTTCGGGCGTATCCGTTGGTGTATAGGGTACATAACTGATTTCCACCCCGGTGGCCGCCGCTAATTCAGCTGCTGATTCAGTGTTGCCTAATGTAGACTGCCCGTCACTCAAAATCACGATTCGGCGAGCGGCATCTGCTGGGAACAGTCCTAGTGCGAGCCGAATTGCTGCTTCTAAATCGGTATTGCTTTTGACAGGCGAAGATTGGATGCGTCCTACATCCCGGACATTGCTCAAAGGTCGCTCAACCAGTGCATTTCCACCAAATAGAATTAAGCCCGCCTGATCGTCAGGGCTCATCTCGATGAGAGCTTGCCGAAAAAAGTTTAAGCCAGCCTCCTGAGCTTTAGCTCCCATACTGTCGGAAGTATCTAATAAGAAAATTACTGCCAATTTATTTGCAGCGGTAATCGCTTTTGTCCCCGCTAATGTTAACACTAGTAGTAAAACTATGAAGGTTCGTAAAACAAGGCTTATGACTTCACGTACGCGATGATGTTTTTGGCGTGGCCACCCAATGTACAAAATAATCGGAATTAATGTTAAGAGTGTTAGAGCCAACGGGGTTGAAAATATCATCTTTTTACTCGAAATGCATAGGAACGGCAGTATTTATCGCGCCCAACTTCGTGCTCGTTGGCGATTAATGATAGGGCGGAGTATTGTTCTCGTTCGCATTCGTCGCTGATACACAATCCATTCTATCATGAGGACCAAGAGACCCAGCAGGACTGCTAGCGGCCAAAATTCTTGCTGCCCAATTTCATCATGTACTGCGGCCGTGACGATATTTCCACTTAGGCTGATCGTCGGTCGTGGTTCAAGAGTGCTTTCCTCAGGTGCGAATAGGTTAACGGCAAATGCTGACGTTTCAATCGTTTGTTCGCCATTACGGACATTGACACGATAAATCCCAGTTTGAGCAGTATCTGCGAATACAATCGTTTGTCGTTCAATTGGTAAATCTTTTACTTGATTATCAGGTAAAATTATCTGCAAATTTGTTGCTTCAAATGGTGGACGAATCGAGAGGGACTGCCCGACTTTCAATCCTTCTGTTGAAGCTACTAGATCTTGTGGCGTAAACCATTCAAGCATATTTGCCATCAGAATAGGCCATGTGATTTGTAGGGGTAAATCTGAGTCGTGAATATCAAATGTTAGAATTCCTATTTGGCGTCCATCACGTTCGCCCATTAGGAGTAATGGTCCGCCGTCTGCCTGGATCAACGAATCTGCCCACTGCACGTTGCTTAATGTTCTGAACTTTAGAATGTTTACATTTGCAAAATCCACAAAGGCCATTCGCGGATCATCAGCCTGTATCTGAATGTTTCCTGTATCAGTAGTTTCCGATCCCACGGTAAAATAAGCGGTACTGCGCGGAGGATTGACAAATAGTAAGTCACCATTAGGTAAATGGCCGTCAACCGGTAGCCAACTATCGAGGATATATAAATCATACGTTTCGTTGGGGAGCGGGCGAGTAATATCTCCTCTATAGGAATTTATCGAAGGAAGACTTCGTAGAACTTGATCTAAAAATAGGTTGTTATTGCTGAGTAGTAATGCGCGTTGTGATCCTGAGTTGCCGGATATTGCCCATGCTTGATTATCTATTGGGAGATAATCGGGAGTAGAAGAACTAGTGGATGTCGTTATTGTTGCTTCTAACGTAGAAAAGTTTTCAGGAAGTTGTGTGCTAATGACAGGAAGACTGTTGCCTGCGGGCACGGTGTAACGATTCGCACTAAATAAATCGCCATCTATTCGTACCGCAAAAATTACATTTGCAGCCTGTCGTCCGTAATTGGTAATTTGGGCAAACAACTCAGTTACTTTTCCTGGGAGCGCGCGCGTTGCTAGTGCTGTAATTGCCTGATTTTCGCCTGACTGCCCGACCGGAATATATTGCACTTTACCCGGTACACCTGGAAGCCCCTGTGCGTTTCCAAGCCCCCCATCGCCTATTATAACCAAATTAAAATCACGAGCATTAATGGCATCTGCTGATGCCAATGTCAACGCTGCTACCCAATCGGCAGCTCCCTGACTAGGTTGGGCACTTGTAATGGCCGCTCTCAGCGTGTTGGCATCTGTGGTTGCTGGAGCGATAACTTCCGGTACCGTTGCAACTCGAATAATCGTCACGGTATCACTTGAATTTAGCGTGTCAATAATTCCTAATGCCTGCCGTTTTGCCTCATCGAATCGCGTTCCTCCTCCTGGCATGTCTGTCGCATTCATACTTGCGGATGCATCCAACAGCAATTCGATCTGACCGGTGCTGACTGCCGGAACAATAATATAGGGTCGTGCAAGAGCTAGAACTAGAAGTGTCAGGATAATGATTTGCAGTAATAAGAGAATATTACGTCGAAGTCGTTGCCATGGGGTATTTGCTTCGCTATCTCGTACAATTTGCTGCCACAAAAATGCCGTTGATACCATCACTTCTTGACGACGAAGACGTAGCATATAGAGAAGAACAATCGGAACAATTAGTAGGCCGCCAAGAAAGGCAAGAGGGGTGAGAAATGCCATAGGTTAATTTCTAATACATGCTGGTCGATACGCGCCAGCTATATTTCCTATTTTCACAGAGTAACACTTATTTCACTGCACCGAGTTGTCGGAGATTAAACAGAATGACCTTCTCCCATGCAGAACTAGTTTCAACCGTGATATAGTGCACTCCTCTCTTTATACAGATCGCTTCGATTTCATCCCGCCATGCTTGGAAACGTTTCATGTAAAGATCACGCATGCCACCGTCTAAGGATACTTCTTGTGATTGACCAGTTTCGATGTCAATCAGTCGTAAGTCGCCATTGAGAGGAGGTGCAATTTCATCGGGCGACAATATATGTAGAATACCGACTTCATGACCTTTGCCTAGGAGCATGTTTAGTCCATCCTGAAATCCAGTCGGACTGAATAAATCACTGATAATGAAACATAATCCTGGCCGTCCTCCGCGTACGGCATAATCTTTGATTGTCGCGTTTAAATCCGTTACTCCATGTGTACGCAACCCGCTTACAAAGTTGAGCATTGTCAAACTGTAACCTCGCCCACGCACTGGTCCAAACTGCGTAGGTTTACCTTCACCTAAAGTCGAGAGCATCAAACGATCATTACTTGCAAGTGAAATGTTGGCTAAACCGGCAATTAACCGCTGGGCATAAAGAAACTTATTCTGATTGCGTTCGCCTTCCTGTGGCCACCCCATGCTGGCAGAGGTGTCGATGAGAAGGTGTACGGCCAAATCTTCTTCATCTTCTAGCAATTTTATGAATGGACGTTCCAGCCGTCCATAGATATTCCAGTCGAGGCGACGTAAATCGTCGCCGTGTGCATAATCACGATAATCAGCAAATTCGATGCTCGTACCACGTTTGGTCGAACGTCGCTCACCTTTCATTGCTCCGGCCCGTACCCGTGTAGCGATCAATGTAAGCTGTTCTAACTTACGCCGTGTCGTTTCATCAAACAAAGTCTCGTAGGTCATCAGAGCGACCTATTTACTTATTGTCTTTAGCAAGTCTGCGATAATGTCATCGGTGTTGATTCCCTCAGCGAGTCCTTCAAAATTAAGTAAAAGTCTATGTCGCAGAGCACTAGGAGCAACGGCAGAAATATCGTCAAACGAAACATTAAAGCGTCCCTCTAGTAAAGCGTTTATTTTTGCGCCAATAATAATAGCTTGGGCTCCGCGTGGGCTGGAACCATATCTCACATATTGCTTTACTTTTTCGGGAGCACTGGCGTCTTGCGGATGAGTTGCCACAATAAGACGCGCCACATAATCATTCACATGACTTGCGACTGGTGTATTGAGCGCTAAGTTACCCATATTCACGATTTCTCTACCGTTCGCTACTTTTGTTGCGTGAGGTACATTCACTCCGGTTGTACGTTCAAGCACAGTAACCAGGTCACTGGTCGATGGGTAGTTAACGTTGACCTTGAACATGAAACGGTCCAATTGTGCTTCAGGCAGGGGATAGGTACCTTCCATCTCTAATGGATTCTGTGTTGCCAATACAAAAAAGGGAGATTCTAGATAATAAGTTCGATTGGACACAGTCACAGATTGTTCTGCCATGGCCTCAAGCAATGCCGATTGTGTTTTGGGGGTTGCTCGGTTAATTTCATCAGCCAACAGCAAATTAGCGAATATCGGTCCTTGCTGGAACTGTTTGATCTTATGGCCGTTTTCATCATCTTCCAAAATGTCAGTTCCTGTGATGTCAGCAGGCATAAGGTCCGGCGTAAATTGAATGCGAGCAAATTTCAGATCAAGCGCATCGGCTAGCGAACGGATGAGCATGGTTTTGCCTAGACCGGGTACACCTTCGAGAAGGGCATGTCGTCCTGCTAGAATGCAAATGATGACTCCGCGCACGACATCTTTTTGTCCTACAATAACACGACCAACTTCTGCCTCAATCGCCTGAGCGGTATGGCTGAATTGCTCAATATTGATGTCTTGAATAGGTGCGTCAGTCATGATTAAGGTTCCTTGCGTCGTGAAAACTTACGTCGCTCATTGAAGTTCAACCTCAGTGCATCTTCAGAATAATTTGTGATGAATATACCATAATACCGCTCACTTGGTTGAATTTGTTCAATTTACTGGTAAGTCTTCTTAATCCATGCGGTTATCGAGTGCGGCTACAATGAGTTTGTATTATCTTAATGAGAAGAATCTGTGTGAATGATGATAAATTTCTTCAATACCGGTCTTGATGCAGAAAGTGTTGCTAAACGTCTTCGCGCGCGACCCGGGAAAATGGAAGTGTTCGCACTCGGGATGACGATTTGTCTGTCTGCGTATTTTGTGTTCCTAGCTCACACCGGACAATATTTCCCTTACGATTATATGAATTATCGAAATGCTGCATTTGGAGATCCTTCTTTTTATTATTATGGGTATTGGTTCTTGCCATTTTTTCAATTGTTAGGTGTTTTGCCGGATGGCCTTCAACTCGTTATTTACTTTATGCTCAATATACTTGCGGTCTGGTTTGCTGTGCGCGTTTTTGGAGGGAAAACAGCTCCCTTACTCTTCGGATACCAAATGCTCTACGGCTTGTATTTTGGTCAACTTACGGGAATTATCGTCGGCGGGCTGGCTCTATTCTGGTATGGAATGGTAAACCGCCGTTTTTATCTTGCAGGATTAGGGTTATTGATTGCCTGCACCAAAATTCAGACCGGTTTACCCATAACTATTACTTTATGGCTCATCGCCCCGTTGTCATGGCGCGAACGGCTACAAATATTGATTATTCCGATAATTGCTGTAGTTGCCTCGTTTGCTATATACGGTTTTTGGCCGCTCGAAGTTTTATATCGTGTTACAACAGGTAATCCGCCAAATGACTGGGGTAGTGTGTCACTTTGGCGTTTGTTCGGGCCATCGGTATTGGCGTTATGGTTGCCAACCATCATGTTGCCCTTTACACGCGTAAGGCGTATGATGGCAGTAATGGCTACTACCGCAATTGCTTTACCCTATTTTCAACAAGCGGACTTAATTACACTCTTTGTGTTTCCCACAGGTTGGTTTCCCCTTGCAGGAAACATTGGATTGTTGTTTCCATTCGTTAAGTTCACTGCGTTGCAGGCTATTGCTGTTGTTCCTTCAACAATGTACCTTTGGTTGATTGGCAGTGAAGCCTTGAAACTTTTGCGCTCTCGTATGGAAAAGCTTTCTCCATCCTCATTGGCAAAGCCTGAAATCCAGTCATGAATGCCTACGATTTCTCGATCAACTATCTGGCTGGGTTGATGCTGCTGCGGGGACAAGACCCGTATACAAATCCTCTTTACCGTTATCCATTTCCATTTACCTATTTTTGGGGATTGTTGGCTCTGCCCGGTGAAAATGCTATGTCCCTTATGTTCGTATTGTGGGGCGTGGTTAATGTTGCGTTGCTAATTTATGCCTTCCGCAAGGACTTCTGGAAATGGGTGTTTTTCTTCCCCTTTTTACATGAACTCAGTGCTGGCCAAGTTGAAATGATGTTTTGGAGTGCTGAAAGGCTAATAAAACCCGGCTGGCGAGGCGCAGTTTGGGGTGCGTTTCTGACCTTGAAACCACAAAGTGCTTTAGTGCTGTTGCCATGGCATTTGGTGAATTGGCTTCGTCATGATCGTAGTACATTTGCAAAGTGGATATTGAGTACAGTGCTTCTTTGGGGGATTCCCTTGCTGTGGCGCTCTGACTGGATAAGGACTTGGCTTTCCCTCAGGGGGGAAGATGCCAATATTGTCTATTCCGCTAGTGTGTCTACCGGAATTTTCAGCGTTTTGCGTATCACTGGTCAAAATCTTGAACAGCCTTATGACTCAAGTTTATTATTGATTGTCGCTGTATTGGCTGTTATTGCCGTATTGATTTATGTTATTGGTCAATTCAGTTCTAAGCGAGAGATTGGCAAGGCATGTGCTATGTTAGTTAGCCCACTTGGTCTTCTCTATACACAAATGGCGCTTATGGGAACCGCTCCAGCGTGGTTGCTGGTTCCTGTCAATCTAATTTCGATAGGTGTTGCGCTCTCCATAGGCAATTTTATCCCGTGTATTGCATTGCCTTTGTCCGTTATTGCGTGGCATTTGTGGAAAAACCACTTGAAGCATAATTAACAAAAACTCAAACATGATTACCTCCCACTAGCGTTTTCATTGTTGCTACTTTGACCCGGTTCTAACGATGAAAAATAGTCGCGCACTACATCACGCAAACCTAGTGGAATATAGTCACTTTGAATCGCTTGATTAGCAGCGTTGCTGTAATCACTAAAGACTTGGTTGTAGGGTACAGTTGCATTGCCAGTCGGATTATCGGAAAAGTTACCTTCTTGAACTGGCGAATTTGAACTGTTTGGATCAAGCTGAATGTTTGGACCGCCGCTTCCGCCAATATGTTGTGGGGCATAGATTGGCTCGAACTGCCCTTGCCCTTGACCATCAGGTGAATTAGTTTGTGAATTCTGTGTAGGTTGCTGCCCACTAGAGTCTGGACTTCCAGCATCTCCTTGTTGATCACCTGCGCCACTGCTACTGCCTCCAGTTTGTGTCAAATTCTCTTGCTGTCCGGACTGTCCACCAGGCGCTTGAACCGATTGGCCACCTTGATTGCCTTCTTCTGTTTGTCCTTGCTGTTGTCCATTTTGTCCAGATTGTCCTTGCTGACCTTCTTGCCCTTGCTGACCTTCTTCTCCCTGCTGTCCTTGTGGAGCTTGTCCTTGTTGCGGTTGAGACTGCCCTTGTTGACCGTTTTGCCCCTGTTGTCCTTCTGGTCCGCTTTGTTGGCTCTGCTGTCCGCTTTGTTCTGGTTGTCCTTGTTGTTGACTATTTTGTTGGATTTGCTGAGAATTTGGCTGACTGAGCTGATTGACCGCGTTTTGAATGTTTTCGGCGGATTGGCTGAGTTGTGTAGCCGTGTTCTGACGGTTTTGGATATCTTGCAGATCTTGAGCCAGTTGGTTATTTGCTTGTTGCAATGCATCTTTTGCCGCGTCGACGTCACCTTCCCTTAAAGACTGGGCAGCTTGCCTAAGAGTTTGTGCAACGCTTGGATTCGATTGTTCCAAACTTTGGGCCGCTTGCTCCAGCGCGTCAGCTAAGGCTTGTTGTTGTGCGGCCGTCATTTCTTCAATCTGTTGTGCTATGTCACTAAAGGACTGATTAGCGGCATATTGACTACTCTGCTGACTTTCAGAAGTTGATCCGGTGTTCCGAAATTCTTCAAGTGACTCTCTAGCTGCATTGAGTGCAGCTTGCTGAGCTTGTTCCTTTTCATCTATCTTGTCAGCCTGATTCTCGAGCGATGCCTTTGCATTCGAAAGGGCTGCAAATGCTTCTTCGGTTGTGATGTCGGGTTCTCGGAGTGCGTCATTGCTTGCTTGAAGAGCCTCTAACAACTGTTGGCGATCTTCCGGATTCAGGGTGGGGTTTGCTGCTATTTCCTGCGTGATGTTTTGAAGTTCTTCGCTTGCGTTGTCGAATGCTATTTCTTGTGCAGATTTCTCCGCAACAACTTGAGATTGTGGATTTGGTATTAATGCGAGCAATAACACGGCAAGACCCAATAAGGCAACCACGTATATATCTCGTTTATGCCAAACAACTTTTAGATATTGTCCAGCGCGCACTGAAATTGCTGCTTCCAAAGCATCCTTGATTTGAGAAGTTGTTAGCTCATCATTGGAGTGAATTTTTCCATCTAAAAGCTCAAGGGACGTAGAAATACGTTCGTGAAGCCCGAAAAGGACGTCAAAACGGCGGGCATTGGTGAGCATGGAGCGGGGCCATAGCCATATCACGATGGCCAGTACAAGCAAACCTATGAAGAGCAGTAAGGTTGTTATAGAAAGGATTTGATCGCTTTGCAACCATGGTCGAAATCGTGAGGCAACACCGATAATGATCCCAATAAATAATCCGGGAATTAGACAACGCGGTAACCAAATAAACATCTGTTGAACACGAAGCCTGCGGTCCCAACCTTTTATTACGTTCTGCAAGTTTGTACGAGATTCTCGGCTAATAGTCTGTGACAGCATGAGTAGTGTCTTTTTATATAAGGTTATGCACTATACTATTGGCGTTCAATTTATTGCTCAATTTTTCTGGTTCTTTGAATCGAAAGTACAACGGCCACAGTTGAGGCGACTAAGTAAATAATAGTAAAAGTGACCCAAGGCGAAACACGTGGAATCGTTGAGCCATCTTTGAGTGTGTCAGTCCAAAATCCAATGACCTGGCGATTAATTAACAATTGCTGGGTTGTCAACGCGGTCGCAATAGGGTTCAAACTAATGAGAAAGTCACTGATGTACGTAAATACTGCCTCAACGGCAGGTGGTAAGATTCTAATTGTACTCGTAATCAGATTAATTATGATGCTCAGAACTAGGGGTACGCCAAATGTTGTAACTAGTGTAGTCGTATATGCCCGCACACTAGCAGAAAGTGTGCGGCTTGCGATTGCTGAAAAATAGATTCCTACCGTGCCAAGTGCTACGGCGGTCACTGCCAATATCACTAAAGATAGGATCAATTCCAATTCCGTTACACCTCCAAAAAGGAATGCAATGCTCTGTAATGGAATTGCAGACAACAAAAGCAGTAGAACATAGCCTAGAGCTGACTCTAATTTACCAATCACGAATGTTGGACTGGGTAGTAAGGTGGTTTTGAGTAAATCGTAAGTCAGACGCTCACGTTCACCTGTAATTGCACCTGCTGTAAATGCGGGAGCAATGAAAATAATCAACATCAACTCTATGCCTACAATGCCCATGAATAGTATCCGCCTGATTTCGCCCGCAGCCGCAGATCCGCTCGCGCGATTAACCGGTTCATAGATGAGATACAATAGAGCAAGGAACGCACTCATCAATCCCAAATAAACGCTTAAAACTACAAATGCCCGGACACCGCGCATCCGTCCTCGCAACTCTTTTAGCATCACAGGATTGATACGGAAGATCTGAATGTCTCGGAAAATTATCGCACCCGCCCAAAAAGCCGCGATTATTGTGAGAATTGCTGGGGTAAAACCCAGAATCATAAGGGCCAGAATATTTGCGATTGCTACGATCCAAATTCCTCCAACTGCCCATGTCTCACGTGCCAATGTTCCAACTGTCAAAACCAGTAAAAAGCTGATGTTGAGTTGTAGAAGAAGAATGACTTCCGCAGTAGCGGCATCATCTCTACCAGATACACGACCTAAAAGTATATTGTGAAGTGACGGAAAGATGTTTTGCAGGATTTGTAATCCGCTTAATACCGCGATCAAAAAGATCAGAATAGCCAGCCCTGCGCTGATTATTGCCGCCCAGCGCAGTATTACAGATGCTCTCTCTAAGCGTTGTTCCTGAGGACTTAGTGCCTCCTCTGGCATATCCACTAGTTGCACCGGAATAGTTTCTTGCGCCATTAGGTAACAACACCTTTGGTCACGCGCATAAACATGGTTTCCAAATCTTTTGTTTCTTCACTAAATCCCATGATAGCGATACCTGCACTGCTAATCTCTGATTAATTGATGCAACCCCATCGTCGTCGCCCGTGAAATCAATTCGTACACGTGAGCGACCACCTTTGGGTTCTATTATCTCGACGTTAATTACGTCCTGAATGTTCTCAACTAATGATTTGACTAGTTCCGCAGCGTCGTCTTTCACTGTAACCATAATTCTCGCGGTGAGGCATAAGCTGAGCACGCATTGCTTCCATACTGCCTTGTGCCACCATTTGCCCACCTTCAATGATCCCAATGTGCGTACAAATTTCACTGACATCTGCCAAAATATGAGATGAAAAGAAAAATGGTTTTCCCCATTCTCGAAAGTTCAACTAATAATTCGCGTATTTCAACACGGGCACGCGGATCAAGGCCAGAGGCGGGTTCATCCAAAATTAGCACAGATGGATCGTGTGCCAGAGTTCTGGCCAGTGATAGCCTCTGTTTCATTCCCCGACTCAGCTTATCTACCATATCGTCACGCCGATGTGCTAGATCAACCAGTTCTAATAGATCCTCAATAAGCTTCTTACGATTAGCCTCTGGAATATCATAGCAAGCTGCGAAAAAATCAAGATACTCCCATACCCGCATATCGTCATAGACCCCAAACTCATCAGGCATGTAACCAATTGCACGGCGCACGGCACGGGGTTCCTGCACTACGGAATGGCCTGCAACCCATGCTTCGCCAGATGTGGGGCGCGTAAGTGTCGTGAGCATTCGCATGGTGGTGGTTTTGCCAGCACCATTTGGTCCGACGAAACCATAAATCGAGCCAGCCGGCACTTCCAATGAAACTCCATTTACCGCCTCAAATTTGCCGTATCTTTTTTTCAAATCTTTGGTTTCAATTATTGAGTTCATTCAACTTCATCTCCTGCAAGCTGCTCTGTAGCGTTATGGGAATGATGGAAAATGTCTGAATTTATATCCTAAAAAGTTCCTTTTTGTTCAATACTCACATCTTGTATTCGAGGATAACCACCAATCGATTCTGCGGTCAGGCGAAGTCGCACACTGTTTTCCGGACCTAGAAATCTCTTCGGTTGCGTCACGCTCGTAATACCTTCTTTTGCGTTGTCAAGTGTCTCCCATCTTTCGTCAGACCAGTTCCATAAATCTACAGGGATGCTTCGTCGCTGTATTTGTTGGCGATCTATGAGAATTGATAATTCGTCTACGGATTTGAGTACTGCGTTAGACAATGGCGTGAATCTGAATTCGACTAAGTCTTCTGGATTAAAGATCATATCAAGTGGCCCAATGTCATTTAGCGAGGTGCGATCTTGCACAAACCAGGTAAATTGATCGGCTGTGATAACAGTCTCACCTTTAGGTAGTTCAGTTTTGACAGCGAGTTGTATTATATGAAGGGTTGTATCCAATGATTTCCAAGTACCTCCATCAAGGGTCAAATCCAACAGCGCTTTGTCTGACCAGCCCGCCAGATAAACCTGGTTACCTCGTCCTGTTAATATGCCATATGGTTCATTCATTAATGACGAAAGAAAAGAATGCCGTCTTGTCAATTCTTGTAAAGTAGCATTATCTACACTTGTCCGTAAAATAGGGTTTCCGCGATTATCAAGTGGTGTCCCCATAATGTCTCGCACCGATTGCGAATCATCATAGAGAAACGAACTATAGGATCGCTGGTATATTGACCTAAAGGTACCCTCTGCATAGGCCAATGGTGCAGGCGATGGTGGGCCTTCTCCGGCCAATGTAATTTCAAATGGAAGGATGTCTCCAGGAGATAACGGTTCCGCAAACCGCAATGCCTGTCCACGCACAAGTATTACCGGATCGTTCAGGGTTAATACGCTATTGTTACGTACTGATCCACGAACTACTTGCAGACCACTAATAATGTCCGTGAATATTGTTGCTTCACCACTGATATCGGGTTTGGTAATCACAGTCTCCGCGTTAAATGCAGCGATGAAACTAGCATCTACGGGAAAGTTAGTCGCACGGAAAGAATCTACCTGTTCAATTTGGATACTTGATTGAACATTGCCATTCAAGAAAGAGTTCTGGGTATCGGAGCTTGGGACAGGCGCGAATAAACTGTTTTCACCGACAGCTAAACTATATTGGGCACGTCGCGGAGAAAGTAGCCCGATAACTTCCCGTACAGATGCGCGCTCGGTATCCGGCCACGATTGGAGAAATGTTAACCGACTGAGGGTCACCTCACTGCCTCGGAGGTTAAATCCAAAAACCCACGATAATATGCTAAACGCGACGATAAGTAAGGGGATGGTAATCCACGCAAATTCCCGGCGATTAATGCGATTCAGTACGAAATAGTTTAAAGGCCCGATCAGTCCTATATATAATCCTAAAAACACGCAAAGCGGGACAATATCTGGTAGCAAGTTTACTCCGGGAAGGATATTTACTGCGTTACTCGCTCGATCCCAATCACTGAAGCCATATGACCATCCTGGCTGAGGATTACTGGTTGTGGCAAGTGTCAACCATAACTCAGCCAATCCGCCCCAACCGCGTAACGGGAGTGCGCTAGGAGTCACGGCAATGTAATCTACTGTTCCCGCACCCAATGTCCGCCGAACCACCAAGGGAATATTATTTTCTCCATTTACCAATACTCTTCCATCGGGACTAAGCTGTCCTGTTGCTACAACGGTCTTTTGGCCCAGTTGGTCGCGTTCGTAGCGAATCCAGTTTGCTATGGGTGTCAAATTATCTATAGTGACGCTGTTGTCGGGGCGTAAAGGGAGAAGTTCTGTCAATCCAGCAGCTGTGGGTTGCCACTCGGTTCCTCCGGTTACCAGCAGATGCCCCCCTTGCACTATCCAGTCCGTGATGGTTTGTATCTGACTACTCGTCAATGTGCCTGTGTCAACATCGCTAAAAAGTATCGTGTCAACGGCATCTAATGCTGCTCCACGATCTGGAATATTGTTAATACGCCAGTTCGTCTGAAACCCGTTATAGCCTGCATCATGAATTGAAGATAAATCAATTGAGCTTGTACTCGATTGCGTAATCACTACATGAAGTTGATCTCGTGCTTGCAATGATCTGACTTGTGCAGGTTCAACAGCCAGAATAGTACCATCATTCGCGATCAACTCGACGCGGATTTCACTAGCATAGTTTCGGGCGGTAATATATAAGAAGACGGATTTTTGTGAGCCAGAGGGGAGATTAATTGGTAGTTCAAATGTATCACCTACAGCATTGTTGGAGGTTTCGGGACGTACCATAAGTCGCGCATCAACAGAGTCACCGGAGTTTGATACACGGGCATAAACCGGCAACCACACATTTTCGCGAAAGCTGCCATCGAATCCGACTTGAACCGACAGGGTGATCTCGCTAGTAGATGGCTGAGCTCTTACGATTCCTGTAACTGTGGCTGCGACGAGAAGTAGAACCACTAACCGTTTGAGCATAAAGTTATCCCGGCATCAAAACAATGTTCGTATGTAATCGGTGATATCAGCATTCGTCAAAACTATGTCTACTTAGAAAGTTTACTAAATAGAAACGCAAAACGCCGCTTGTGTAGATTAACACAGTAGGGCGGCGCTGTACAAATTGACTCATGTGGGACTAAAGTTTGTTACTTACCCTGTTATTGGTAAGTCAGCACAATCTCCCAATGCAGTTACCACATCTTCACGAACCCAACTTTCATCTTCTATTTGCCACCATGTCTTTCCATCGGATCCGCGCGCTTGGCCAATAACTGTCGCTTCTTCTCCCCCTGGAAGTTTTCCTGGTGAGCTAAAGTCAGTTCCAGGGCCACTTCGTTTGTTGACGGCATTTCCTGAGGTCACAATGCACACGCCGGGGCGCGTTGCTGGAACAGAATATGCCCAGATGTTACGTCCTTCGCACTTCGCCTTTGGTCCCTGTCCAAGTAGCGCGATACCGTAACTACCGCTACGTTCTGCAATTGCGAAATCGGAAATTTCCAATTTACCATCCACATAAACGGTTGCTTTGTCATCTATTAGCAAGAACAAGAGATTATGCGGACTGTCTAAATCGAGTATGCTTTTCCCACCTTGAATTGCAGTATCTTGACTTTCCGAAAACCGATCAAACACATATACCAATCCGTCATTACCGATTCCTACATGAATATATGTAACTGCATCACCTTGGCTGTCGGTTTTGATGCGTGACGTAAGGGTACATAACTCAAATTTGCTCGTATCGCCAACTGTAAACGTGAGTTCTGCTCCTGCTACGATGTTCTTTCGGGGTGAGCGGCTTGCTAATGGTGTGAACCAACTTCCCTGGCCGGTGAAATAGGCATAATTTTCGTTAAAGATAAGTTGAGAACCGGACGGAATAATTCCTGATTGTTCTAGCTCTCCAAGTATCTCATTGGCATCGCCAGCGTAGTTCTTGATGGCGTCTTTTTGTGTAGAGGGCAAAATGCTTACATTTTGATTGACATTTGCGTGCCATACACTTACATTGTCAAAAGCGATGTCCACGTCTGACTTTTTGTCGAATGAGCTAACTGTTAGCCCAGTTTGGCCTTCTGTGAATGCACTGTCGGTTGTTTCTGCAAGCAGTACTTCATTAACATATAGAGCTAGGTAGTCCTTTACACAGACTGCGATGATCTCATTTTCATCTTGCCCCGAATTAATTGCTTTGGATTTGGTCCAGTCTACCAATGTGTGAATGTCATCGCCATTCACCACCGTAATTGCATAATAGCCTTCACCACTTATCTCAAAATAGTAGCCATTCCCGTTATTTTCGGGATCGGCGCGACATATTATCCCATACGAATTATTATTGTTTTCTGTACGTTGGATTGTTTTTACATGAACAACTGTATCGCTATCGTTTTCCCCGTTCAAGCCCCAAGTAAATGCGTCACCTTTTAGGTACATATGGTAAACCCCCTTGGCTACTTCAAGGGTTTGATTATCATCAGTATATACTTCCCAGTTCGAGCTCTTATCAAATACATCAGACATACTAAGCTTGTTAACCATAACTTCCTGCGCGCCATCAAGTAAAAGAAGATTTAGACTATCGGCGTCGAGGTCTTGTGCCAGCACTATCCCGGAAGCAAAAAATGTGATTAGAAGTAGCGCGAAAAGCTGCCACATATGCCGTTTCATAAACTGTGTGCCTCCAAGTATTCGCAGAGAATTTCTATGTATAAAATTCTAGTGCTAAACTGACTTCTGTGATGATACAGATTATCAAACTTGCGTGAAATTTTAGGACTAAAAAAGAACACATGCTATTGTCCTCTTCTGTCCTAACAATATTAAGATGGCCTGAAAACGTAGCCAACACCCGGTTGTGTATGGATATAACGGGGACTATCAGGTGTCGGTTCTAACTTCTTACGTAATCGGCTCACATTAACCCAAAGATACTGTGTTTCTGCTTGGTATTCTGGTCCCCAGACTTTTTCAAGGAGTTGTTTGTGGGTTAGAACTTGACCTTGATGTACAGAAAGAGTATGAAGGAGATCATACTCAATTCGGGTCAGTTCAAGTGGCTTGTTATTCAAAAACACTTCACGTCGCGCAAAATCTATGTAAAGGTTCCCCAAATCCAAAGGCTCTCGGGTACGATCTGGAATGCGGCGTCGCTTAAAAATCACATTAATCCGTGCAATTAATTCTTCATCACTAACTGAATTTGCAATGTAATCGTCAGCACCGATCATAAAGGCACGCACCTTTTCTGGTTCCGAGGCTTCATCTGCCAAGATTATGATCGGTACCTCAGTACGTTTGCACATACGCTCACAAATGTCGAGGCCATTTGCATCGGGTAAATTCATATCTAGGAAAATCAAGTCAAGGCGAACGGAATTTAGGTCGCGTATTGCCTCTTCACCTGATGGATAACTGATAATCTCATAATCTTCATCCATCATTGTGGTCAGCCGCTGGGTCAACTGTGAACGACCTTCAACAATCATGATAGTTTGCATGGGGCGTTCGGAAACGCGTCGTCCGGCTGAAATTCGTTCTATTGGTCGAGCAGCTTCTACCGGTTGGTGGAAAGCAACCTCACGTATCGGAAGCGGTTGCATAATTTTAGCTTCACCACTTAAACGTATTGGGAGAGCGATCACAACGGACGTACCATTCCCTAACTGACTCTCAATTCGTATATCGCCACCATGGCGCAAACAGACTTCCTTCGCCAAATATAACCCTAACCCGGCACCTTCTTGTGTATTGTTGTTGCTGGCTTGGAAAAATGGTTCAAAAACTTTTGTCAATTGATCCTGCGGAATTCCTATCCCTTGATCGTGAATGGTAATTTGTATACCGTCCCCTTGGCCTTCGAGTTTTATGCTAATATTCGCTCCACGTGGGGAAAATTGAATTGCATTGTAAAGCACATTGGTAATTGCTTGTTCAATTCGGAGTTCGTCAATGGCAACCAACGGAAGATTTGCCGGTGCTTCAATCTGTATTTGACGTCGTACCTCTGTGAATGCCCGACTGTCTAGGATCCGTTGTAAAATCTCATACAAATCAACTTGTTCACGACTCAGCGCAAGTCCGGATGCCTGCAAGTTATATGTTTCAAGAATATTGTCCCAAAGATGCCCCATTCGCTCGACACTGTCTTCTAATTGTCGCAAAAAGTGTACGCGCTCTCTGGGTGTAAAACGATTATGCTGTTCGTGAAGCGTTTGGATGAGTCCACGCACTTGCGCGTAAGGTACACGTATTCGCTCTGACATCATATCAAGCAATAGGCTTTGGCTGCCAAAAGTTCTTTTGAATCGGGTATTATCACGGATGATGCCTGCCCAACTGCTTCGCTCGATTTCACTGTCGCCAATTAGCATAAATTCGACATGAATGTCGCGAGACGGATTAAGCAACGTGATTTCGACAATAGGGTAGTCTTCGTGAACATCGGGATCAGGACTGAGCAATCGTTCTACAGCCTCTTGAAGTTGAATCAAAATTGTTTCTGGCTCATCACACTGGGCTGCAATACGTTCCAGTAGCACTTGTGGTTCGTAAGAAAGTACTTCAGACGGGTTAATCCCAGTCAATTCCGTAAACTGTGGATTGCAAAAGGCCACATTGCCATTGTCGTCAAGGAAGAAAATGCCCTGTGAGGTACCACGAACCAAGGTTTCAAGTCTTCCGCTTTTCTGCACCATTTCCTGAATGAGTGTAGCCCGCTCGACTGCTAAACCAGCCGCATGTGCTAACCCTGCCGCTAGGAACTTACTGTCTTCACTGTTGTACTGTCGACTATTAGTTACTCCGGCGATAATGCCACCCATAAATCGTGCAGAGTCCATAATAGGAACTAGCATTATTTGTTGTCCGCGCAATTCATTAAACAGCAACCCAAGCGGATCATCTGACATAATCTGCACAATCGCAGGTTGCATCCGCTTGTCATCTAGTCTTTGCATAATTTCGCTCAAATGGCCTAATGCTTCATACTCGCGAAAAATACCTTCAATATTTGGTGTCGCAGCTTTCACAATTGTATCTGTATTGCGCGGATTACTGCTGTACATCCAAACTAATGATGTTGTTACGTTCGGTATATCTTCCACAAGCTGTTGGAGATTGCCTGCAATTTCCTCTTCGCTCCGAAGAGTTGTAAATTGTTGCCACCCGCGTAATAAATGCTGACTGGATTCGGCGCTAACCCACTGATTGTGATAATGTTGGGCATTATTTAGTGCACCGCTGAACTGAGCAGCGAATAACTCATAAATTAATAAATCATCATGGCTCAAAGGATTGCGCCCAGTTCCAAATACGGCCATAGCTCCAAGTTTCTGATCTTGAAAATTAAGTGGCAGTATGATGGCCGAGTCCGGCGCAGGAAGTGCCGAAATTGGCGCAAAATAGGGGTCTGTAACTATATTTTGGAAAACTTGTACAATACCACTTTGGATAACGCGCCGAAACGGATCATAAGGTTCCAATTTAACGCGGGCTTCGTACATTGAATTATTGGATGAGCAGCCTTCCCGTCCCGCGAACATCTGGAATAATTCGCCATCTGCAAGCACAATTGCCATACCATACAACTTGAATGTACTAGACGCCCTGTCTATAGTGTCCTCAATTAAATTGTGCGGTTCAGTAGCGCTGTGCATCTTACGTGCTAGTACATTGATTGACTGCAAATTTTGGTTTCGAAGGGCAAGGCTCTGGGCTTGTCGCCTTTGTTTGAGTATTAGGCGAATTCGGCGTTGTAACTCTTCCCCAGCTAGTTTTGGGGTCAAAAAGTCGTCTGCACCAGCTTCCATAAGGCTCGTTTGATAAGCAGCGTCAGTGCTTCGTGTGATGATTAGAACGGGAATTAGCGGGATCCGGCGCTTGATCTCGCGCACAACACTGTCCACGTCTTCTTTGCCAAGAACCTTGTCATCCAATAAAATGAGATCGAATCGTGTATCGCGAAGCCGCTCCATGGCTTCTCCTGTATCGCTTATAGTTTGTATGCGATAACTAAGGTTATCTAATGAGGCGACTAGGTTGTTACCGCTGGTGCTGACCACCAGCGTCTCGATAGGTTGAGCTGCCATTCAAATCTCACTTTTGAAGCGTTAGTACGATTATAATTTGTATTATAGCAAATTAAGCTCGAATGAAATTAAGTGAATCTGAATTGATCTGCAGTTAAGACAGAGAGGATATGCGAGAAATCTTTAGCCAAAATCACAATGATTTGTCATAGACTTAAGTCTTCCTATTGTTGTACGATGTAAAAGGAGCCTGTGAGAAAGCCCTCAGGGAGAGGACGAATGGCTGGAAAAACTAGAAAACTTGATCAAGGGTTCAACGTAGACGCGGCAGTTGAACCACAGATAAAGCCAATTGATTTTGGCATGCAGCGCCCTTGGCGTATTGCGTTACGACTAGTTGATTTGCAGATGCAAATGATATTCGATCTCGCAGGTACTATGATTGTGGGTCGTGCCCATCCGGAAAGCGGCTTTTACCCGGACATTGACTTGGGAGCTTTTAACGGGAGCGAAATGGGTGTTTCTCGCGAGCATATGTATTTCAAGCTGGACGGGGAGCGGGTTGTCATAATTGATAATGGTAGTGCAAATGGTACTCAGCTAAATGGCGAATGGTTAAAACCAAATCAGGAATATCCTTTGCGCCATGGTGACGAAATAACGCTGGGGTTGATGAAATTGCAGGTAGAGCTCTTGACTAATCCATATAATTGAACCTGATAAGCTGAGAATTTTTCAAACAAACTTTTAGAGTATGTAATGCTTCCCAGTGCAAATTGACTAATCTTTCAAGATTGATATAGTTTTTGTGCCTTTGGTGTCACTTATTATCTAAGGATGATGTCTTAATGGACTTTCTTAATCGTCGTCAACAAGAAGAGAAAGCTAAAAGCGAGGGTCGCCTACCTCCCGGTCAGTCTCTGACCCAGAAATTTCCAGTTTTGACCTATGGGCCAAATCCGTCATTTGATCCCACTACGTGGGACTTACGGGTTTTTGGCGAAGTTGAAAAGGAAATGGGCTGGTCTTGGGATGAATTTCTAAAACTGCCTACAACAGTGGTGAAGACTGATATTCATTGTGTGACTCGCTGGAGCAAATTTGATACGGTGTGGGAAGGAGTGCTTTTTAGCGATTTTGTAAAGTTATTTGGTGTAAAGTCATCTGCTCAGTACGTAATTGCCCACTGTGATTACGGTTATACTACTAATACTCCTTTGCAAACTATGATGGACGATGATGTTTTGCTGGCTTACAGGTATGATGGGCAACCTCTTGAACCAGATCACGGGGGGCCATTGCGTACATTTGTGCCCAAGCTTTACTTTTGGAAAAGTGCTAAGTTTCTGCGCGCAGTTGAATTTAGCTCAGTGGATAAGCCAGGTTTTTGGGAGGTTAACGGCTATTCCAATACGGCAGATCCTTGGAAAGAAGAACGTTACAGCCGTCGTGGTTGGTTCTAGACTCCACAAATAATGTCAAAAAAGGCGCTACGTTGTCGCCCTTATTGCATCATTGTAGATCGTTGACGCCTATTATTCTCCGCCGCCCGACAATTTTTCCGTTTGATCGCGCATAATAAGTTCGTCGATGAAGAGATCTATTTCGCCATTCATCACTGCTGGAAGGTTGTAACTGCTCACATTGATTCGGTGATCCGTAACGCGACTTTGGGGATAATTATATGTTCGAATTTTCTCAGAACGGTCTCCACTGCCAATCTGGTTTCGGCGTTCACCTTCTTGTTCCGCACGTTGCTTTTCAATTTCTAATTCATAAAGCCTCGTCAACAATATCTGGCGTGCGCGCTCCCGGTTTTGGAGCTGACTTCTTTCGTCTTGAACTTCAACAACCAAGCCAGTTGGAATGTGTACCATTCGTACAGCGGTGGAGTTCTTTTGCATGCTGCCCTCCTGCACCACTGGCACGTGTAAATTCTTCTAGAATATCTTCTTTGCGGACTTGTACATCAACCTCTTCGAGCTCTGCTAGTACTGCCACCGTTGCTGTACTGGTGTGGATACGTCCCTGTGCCTCGGTTTCGGGAACCCTCTGCACACGATGAACTCCGCTTTCGTATTTCAAGCGGCTGAACACACCTTTGCCTTTTACTTCAAATGATATTTGTTTGAAGCCACCTACACCCGTTTCACTTTGATCCAGCGGATTTACTTTCCAACCTCTATTTTGTGCGTAATAGCCATACATGCGGAATAAATCCGCCGCGAACAACCCCGCTTCGTCACCACCTGCCCCTGCTCGGATTTCGACGATTACATTCTTATCATCACGTATATCTTTAGGGAGCAACATCATCTTGAGCTTTTCAAACAGGTTTTCAGTGCTGATGGTTAGGTTATTAACTTCTTCTCTCGCCATTGCTGTTAGCTCAAGATCACTTTCATCTTCAAGCAAGATCTTGGCACCTATTAGTTCTTCTAATTGACCCCTATACTGGTAATAAGTCTGCACAATCTCGTCTAATCCTGAACGTTCTTTTGAGAGCTCTGCGATTTTTGTGTAGTCTGAAATAATCTCAGGATCGCTGATAAGTTGTTCTAATTCGTTATAACGGGCTTCGATTGCCGCCAGTTTATCCAACATGGTAATTTACCTTCAACTAGTTTTGAGACAATTATCTAATATGTGGAAATAGAATAGTGGTGAACAGTAAGTCGTTGTCGAAAATCACAGTGCAGAAGACTGATAAGCCTTATGAAATGGTTGCCAATATTTCATGATATTGCTGCTAAAATGACTTAAGCCTCCACTCTATGAAGTCAGGTTTGATTAAATTCCATTATAGGTTTCAAGCCGCTGTTACGATAGGGTCGCTCAAAATGGAGAGGTTTTCAGGTCCCAATCAATCGTGGATACGCCATTATCTATCAAGAAACGGTTACCGCTGGAGGGACTTTCAACAGTGAATATTGGCTTTCCCTGCTGGCCCGCAAAACGCGCCGCATACATAGCACCACCGTCAATTTCAGTCTCCACTACCACAAGTGCATCACTTAGTCCACTGATAATCCGATTTCTAGCTACCAATTGGGACGGACTAGTCGTATTGGATGGGTTAATTTCGCTCAGTATGGCGCCACGTTGCATGATTACATTTGCCAATCGTTCGTGCTCAGGTGGATAAATCCGATTGACGCCGCACCCAAGCACGGCAAATGTATACCCCTGTGGTTGAATCAGTGCTCCAAAGTGTGCAGCTGAATCGATTCCGATTGCCATACCACTAATAATTGCATGTCCTTGCTCAACCAATAGGGTGCTCAAGTTTTGGGCGAATTTTCGAGCGATTTCAGTTGGTTGTCGTGTTCCCACGATAGCTACGGTTTTACTGGGATTGGGGTTCCATTTGCCTCTCACGAAAATCGTGGGTGGTGCGTCGTCCAGCAGGCGTAGTCTAGGGGGATAGTCATCATCATAAAAGGGCAAAGCTCTCACCCCAGTACGTTTCCAATTCATAATTGCTTTTTCGACTAACTTGATATCAATTGTTTTTATATTTCGTGTAATCTTAGGTCCTATACCTGGAACTTCTTGCAGACTTTTTTCATCCGCGTTTAGAATTGCCTGCGGATCATTGCCAAAATGGCTAAGAAGCGCTTTCAAAGTTTTCATGCCTATGCGTCCTGCGAGACTCAAGGCAATCCATGCTGTGTCGGTCATTCCTGATAGTATTCAATGATTGAAAGCAGGATTGAGTTTACGAAAGTGTTGACCTGACGCAAGAGATTGCCCCAGTCCGACATTGTATTTCGTTGGGGGGTGATCTCAGACCAACTCAAAACTGATTTGATGACAAAATCGCTGAAATAGAAGAATCCGCGTACTGCGTCAGGCAATTTTATGCTTTCGGAATGTAACAACGCTGCGTAATTCTTTCCGGTAGTAATCGCTAATCCAAGATGTTCATCTGGAGCGCCTGCAGCCAGATATGTTCGCAATCCCTCCATCGTTCGTAGTCCCTCTTGCCGCAAATTGTTGCGTGTTGATTCAGAAAGATTCTCGTACCAATCTGCCTGTATTGTTGATCCCCCGCCGAGTTGCATTCGGGTGTATCCTAAAGCATTTTGTATAATGAGTTGGACTTCAAGGGGCTGCAATTCACCCTGCGACTCTGCGTAACGTAAAACATCAAATTTTCGAAATCGACGGTGACCACCGGGCGTACGTCGGGAGGGAAGATCTCCGTTGTCAGCCCAAATGCGAACGGTTGCTGGGTGCACGCCCAAAATCTCCGCCGCGTGCCTTAGACTTATCCACTCAGATTCCGCCATGCGTTCTTCTCTTATTTACTACAATATTGGTTTTGGAAAGTTTTGGTTGACTGTCAAGTCGCAAAACATAAATTCATTCTTAGTGTGATAAGTATACATCAGTCCATACTTGTGTTCAGGTTCAGCACTCAGATTATGCTAAAATGCCGCGATTAAAGAAAAATCCCGATTGGCAGATGTCCAACCGGGATTTTTCCAGAGTTATTGGGTAAAGGCAACTCAGGCACAAACTATGTGGGACGCTCACTCAATGTTACGGGAATATTGATTTGTTGGCCATCACGCCATACAGTTAGATTAATCGTTTGTCCCGGTTGAGTCTTATTTGCGAGATAAGAGATTAATCCACTCATGCTGGTGACAGGCACATTATCAATAGCCGTAATAATGTCGGCTTCAGTTGGCACACGCTGGCCCTCAACCGTTGTTGGGCGTGATGCGCTTCTTAATCCAGCTTGTGCTGCTGGTGCACCTGCTTGTACATCGCTAATAACAACACCACGAATATTATTGGGAACTTTTAGTGCTTCAATTAGTGCAAGATTGAACTCTGAGCCGGCACGGATACCTAAGTAGCTGTAGTTTACTTTTCCGAACGCAATAAGATCGGCTGCGACACGTTTGACAAGGTTGCTTGGAATAGCAAAACCGACGCCAGAATTGCTTCGTGTTTCGCTGGCAATTTGCGAGTTAACCCCGATGACCTCTCCTTGTAAATTAAGGAGTGGGCCACCACTGTTCCCGGGATTAATTGCTGCATCGGTCTGGATAACAGAACCAACGGAGAAATCACCTTGACTTGAAATAGTCCGATCCAATGCGCTGATAATCCCACTCGTTAAGGTCCAATTGCGACCAAATGGACTTCCAATGGCTAATGTTGATTGACCGATAAACAATTTGTCGGAATCCCCTAATATCACCGGTTTCAAGTAATCCGAAGGTAAATCAACCTTTATCACGGCCAAGTCCGAATCTTGATCTAGCCCAACGACTTCGCCCTTTACAATCGTGCCGTCAATGAAATTGACTTCAATAAGACTTGCTCCATCTACCACATGGTCGTTAGTGACGATGTCACCATTGATGTCGATAACGAATCCGGTTCCGCCTGCCGCAAAATCTTGACCGCTTGACGTAGTTCCACTCACGCTAATCGACACGACAGAGGGACTGACTTTACTGTAAATATCAGCAAAGTAACGTTCGCTTTCAAGAATTGGATTGATTGGGGCGGATACAGGTTGTTGAGACGGTAACAAATTTGGACTGGCTGATGTACTCATCGCTGTAGAGCCGATTACAAATCCGAACGCCACTAAGAGAATAGCTGCGACGACAACTGGTCCGCGCCTAAGGAAATACGATGAAGCATTCATGGAACTCACCTTCTCCCGTTCAGAAGACTTGAGAAAAATATGAAAACGATGCAAGAATACGACGTATCCATGAGAATTGCCTGAATTCAGCCTAAGCGACACATCAAATTTTGGTCAATGAAATGAACACCTATAGATGGTCAAAGTATGAATGTTTTATGGTGGGATGTTTGCATAATTTCGCAAGTACGTAGGGGCGGGCATATGCCAATAGTTCATCAATGCGTTCCCGGATTAGAGTTTCTAGACCCTGAAGACTCTGCGGTAATTCAGCTTCACGTTTGGCTTTCGTAATTGCCGTAGCTACATCATTCGCAAAACGGAGATAGAGCACTTCTCCGCCGCTAGTTATGTCAACACACGCTGCCACACCCGCACCAACTACACTCGCAAAATTAACTGAATCCACACGGTTCCAGTTAATGGATGCCCCTCGCGAAATGAGAACTTTTGTAATTGCCTCCACTATCGTGTCATCCAAATGAGTTCGAAAGTTAACGCGACACTCTAACAGTGCAGCAACACTTGCAAACTCTGTCAAAGAGGGTAGTGCAAGAGCTGCCTGTACCTGTGCGAGTGCGTATGCTGATTGTTCCGCTGAAAACCAATTCTCCCAGTTTTCGCTAACCTTCAGTGAATAGATAAAATAAAGATCTAATGGGCTGGCGCGTTCCTGTCCCATAAACGGTTGAATACTAATAGATGACCCTTGTGCTGATGGGGAACTAATTTCTGTGAACCAAGGACGTGGTTGGAAAGTTCCTAGATGACGAAAAGACAAATTCCACCTCAGGATTATGCCAAACTGCAAGTTGCCTAACTGCATTGTAATGTTGACTGTCCTCTTTGAAGCTTGAGAAAGCAGAAACAGGGAGAAAATCCCTGTTTCTTTAATGGAGCAACAAATGTGAGTCTTACAGAGTGGGGCAATTATCTAATGGTGTTACTGTGTCACTTCGTACCCAGCCTCGAATTTCGCTACTACCTTCAATTATGGCATAGATGAAATACCATACTCGACCATCATCAGGACTGCGATCTTGGCGCAGGACATCTGCTGCAACACGGGGAGCAAGGTTGCCAATCAATATCGCTCGGGTGCTTGGTTGTGCTCGTACCCGGACACCGTCCGTTCCAAGATTGGATACCCGACACAATACGGCAGGTGTATTAGTGACAGTTGGAGTTGGCGTAATCGTTGGTGTATCGCTTGGTGTTAATGTTGGCGTAATCGTCGGTGTATGAGTTGGTGTGGCTGTTTCAGTGGGCGTTAGTGAAGCTGTAACCGTAAATGACGGTGTAATTGTTGGAGAGGGTGTGAAAGTCCAAGTAGGTGTATTTGTAGAGGTTGGAGTGCTGCTTGCAGTTGGTGTACTGCTTGGGATTGGGGTTTCACTAGGAAGTGGAGTATCACTTGGTGTGGGTGTCAATGTTGGAGTAGCTGTTGGAGGTGGAAAAAGTATAGGCGACCAAATTCCTCGTGTAGCTAGAAGCGTTATTATTCCAATCGCGATAATTCCAATTATGATACCGCCGAGTTTCATAGTACTACGTTGTCGCAACGATTTGAGAGCATTTTCAGAACGAATAATCTCAGATCGTCGGCCCAAAATGCGGAATGGTTCTTCATGGAGTGTAGATACCCAAGCCTCAACATCACTAATATTGCCTTCTTCTAGGGCGAATTCTACTCTCTCAACATAACGTGAAAGTAAGTCACTAACCACATTGCGGTATCGCTCATCTTGAGCATAGTCTCTCAGTCCTGCAAGCATTGAGCGTGCTTGCGAAAGTTCGTTGTCAAAGTTTTGTGCGACAAGCGCAGCTGCCCGCTCAATAACCTGTCTTGCCCGCTGCATGTCACTACTGGCACTGCGAGTTTCTAAAAGCTGTTCTGCCAATGCTGAATCGCTTGGATCAAGTTTGGTCCCCAATTCTAATAGTTGCAATGTCTCATTTGTAAGTGCTAGACGTTCGTCGAGGCGATTGCTATTGTTAGCGCGGTTTAGTGCTGTTTGCGCTTGATCGTTGATCTGTGTTTTGATGCCATTCAAGCGGCTGTTGGCTGTCTGAGTAAGTTGTGCGAGTCTTTGACTATCTGGAAGTGTTTGGCGTACACGCATGAGAATTGTCAAGACATTCTGTAATTGTGCCACTTGTTCTGGCAGCGTTCCATTCAGCATACTTAACTGAACAGTTGCTTGATCGGTTTCTTGTTGTAGACGTCGCAAAGTTTCAATACGTTCCTCTGTCTGGGGATCGTTTGGAACTACCCGCAATGCGCCCTCGTATTTTCGCAGTGCTTCGGCCCAATTGTCGGATTTAATGAGTCGGTCACCCTCGACAAGTAGTTCGCGCGCAAGTGCTAAATCTTGAATGTCAAGTAGTGCTTGTTCAGCATCTTTCCAACTAAGTATTCCGCTGCGTTCCGCAAGATCACGAGCTTCGCGATATAGTTTTTCCGCATCATCATAATTGCCTGCACGCACCAATGAATTGGCGCGATTGTAGGCTACTCGCGCATCGAAAGGGATTCTGTGATCAGGAACCACCCCTCGAATTAAGTTATCTTCGGCTTTTTGGCGGTATTCCAATGCGGTGGGATTACCGGGTTGTTGGCCGAGTACTCGGTTCGCTAAATCAACTGTTTGTTGATATTCGCCAGAATAATATGCTTGTGTGAGTTCAGAAATGATTTCATCCAGATCTGGGGAATTATAGATTACAGAGCGGCCCGGCATTCGTCGGGCAGAAGGTTCTTGATAAATTTCTTGCTCTGGTGCCGGATATCCTGATGAGGTTGGGTAGGTGGGGGGGGCTTCGTTCGCTGGCACAAGGGCTGTATTTGGTGGGACGGTCGGTGGTTCTGCCTTAATCCCATATCGTGCAAATAAATCATTGACCCTTTGGGTGGCCTGTTGGCTCCGATTGGCCGCTTCATACAACAGCGCTAGAACATCCTCGTCTTTGGGATTAAGAGCTAAGGCCTCTGCCAAAATATCAATTGCTTCATCTACATCGTCTTCGTCACCTGCAATTTCAATGCGGATGCGGGCACGCCTGACTAGACCGCGGATTGTTGCGGCAGTAGGCGAGGTTGGGCTGCCTAAACGCGCTAACTCACCGAACAATGTTTGTGCCGTAGCCTCGTATGGCGTATTCTTTGCATCGGCCAAAAGGTTACGTGCGGTGCGCTCTAATTGAGCTATGGTCTCGCTACTAATGTCTTGAGAAGCATTCTGTAACTGTTGGCGTAAATCGTCTAATCGCTGCTGTAAGTTACTTGCCATTAGGTAATTTTCCTCTCCAAATCATGCTGAAAGTTACCGCATTTACTGGTCGCCAGCAAGGGATAGATTTTAATGTGCAGGGTATTTTGATTGTGATAAAATGACTTGATGAGGATTTTAGAAATCCTAATAAAATAGGCGAATTTATCCCATTTTTGACAACACTAGGGAGCAATAAGTAAGTGTTATGACATTGCCAATAAGGATAATTCCGCGATATCGACTGTTGATGCGTTATGATATTCGCGTTGACCAATACGAACCATATTACCAATTTATCATGAATGATTTTGTTCCTGCCCTTCAGAATATGGGTCTGTATATGTCTGGCGTATGGCATACTGCATACGGATCTTATCCGGTTCGGCAGATCGAATTTATCACTGATAGCCGGGAAACACTCCGAGAAATTTTTCAAAGTGAACGTTGGGAACAATTAGAAACACGCTTGCTATCTTATATTGTTAACTATGAACGTAAACTAGTTCGCTATCAGGACCGGTTTCAATTTTGAGTAAATGGTTCATAATCAAAATCACCTTGAGTTTTTTCTACAATCACGGTCATAAGATTTGAAGAATTATTTTGTTTCAAGAATTGAGATTTTTTGATATAAGTTTCTCTTGTAGATTTCATCTCGATCATACTAAAGTCGATATATGCCTTGAGGATGTGTAATTCATCTGGGGGATGATATGGAGCAAGTTGCTCTTATTGTAGATGATGATCAGCACACTTTGCTGCTTTTAAATGAGGTGCTAAAGACATCAGGATTGAGAACAATTCAAGCTGAAGATGGGGCACAGGCTCTGAAAATTTTGGAGACTACTACGCCTCTACTGTTGCTGCTGGATATGTTGATGCCGCGTATTTCCGGTAAAGAAGTGCTTGAATATGTTCGCTTAACCCCACGTTTGGACAACGTTTTTGTTACAATTGTTAGTGCACATAGATACTTTGAGGATTCTAATCAGGTGTCTCGGGCTAATTTGTATATTGTTAAGCCCATTCGCCCCAGGGATATTCAAAGTGCATTGCAGCAAGCACTTGCACATAATTCTTCATCTTGATTTTGTGGCGTGACGACATCATTTTACTGACAGGTCCCGCTACTGTTGGCTGAATGTGTATTTCACATGTGATCAACCAATCCATCTTTTCTGCTTTAGATAACCTCGATATTTGTCCATCGTTTCAAATCATGTAGAATCAAGTCTGGGCGAACGACTAATTCGAATTAATATGTGGTGATGTAATGGCTTTTGATTTTGAAGCACTGGTTGGGCATGTCTATGTGGTGGGAGGACGTTCTCTCTCTACTCAGCCACCAGGCATGCTTGTTGAAGTTGCACCTAAGAAAACGGCACGTGGTCGCGAACTTGACACCATCTTTGTCTTGACATCACCATCTGGCGAAGGTACTGCTCCTGCTGCGTTTTATGATGAAATGGCGATTCAAATTGCGGAACGATATTTTAATAGCACTGGGAGTGTTACTGCAGGGCTACGTGCAGCCATCACTGCCATAAACGAGGCCTTAGTCGAACACAACAATAGCGGTAAACGTCGTTATGAAGCTAACTTGCTATGCGCCGTATTAAAAGATACCGAACTATTTTTGTCGCGTGTTGGCGCAGGTGTGGCAGTTTATCTACACAATAGTGAACTTCTTCAATTTCCCACCGAATTTGCGAACGAGGTAGCGTTGTTTGGTACGCCACTAGGCGTTCAATCTGTACCCGATATCAAAATGGCAAAGTATGCAGTAACTCAAAGTAGTCGTCTGCTCATGGGCGATAACCGCCTGGTTGATCTTGATTATGAACGATTGAATAATATCTTGCGCGCAGCTCAGATTACAGATGTAATTGCCGGCGTTAAAGAGATGACCGTTACGTCTCTAAGTGCGATGGCTGTCGAGTTTGTTCCGCCTGAAATGCCGTCTCCTGATGCCGTCAAAGACACCCGCACCTCGTCACGTGTTCCTCTACCGTCTGCCGAACCTCTTCCGAATACGGGAGCTTCTGAGTTGCCAGCGCATCAGTCACCTAAGCGATCACGGGAGAGTGAAAGTGTTATGAGCGCGCGGTTCAAAATCCTAATCGGAACTGCAACATTATTTATTGCGCGCTTATTGTCTAGTTTTAATCGTATTCTTGATCGCATTTTACCACCGCCCCCTGAAGGGAAAACTAGTTGGTTTCGGACCTCAACTGCTGCTGTGATTGCAATATTGGTGCCAGTTGTGGTTGTTGGTATGGTGTTGATGTTGGGATTAGGGCAAATCGATAAAAGTGGATTCGAGTTATGTTTTACGGAAGCCAATAAGACTGCCGATGTCGCCCGTAGCATAAATACCAGTGATCGGAATGGAGTCTTACAGGGCTGGAACGCCGTCCTAAGCAAGATTGATGAATGTGAAGACATGCGTTCCGGTGATCCGGTCTTGGCTGGTCTGACCCGCGAAGCTCAGACTGTGAAAGATGGATTGTTTCAAGTAACCCGCCGTGCGGCTACGCTCATACAAGCTTTCCCTAATGCTGAACTAACTCGAATGGTACTTCACGGTGTGGATTTATACGTATTGGACTCGCAAAATCAGCTTGTTTATCGTATTTCCCTTACTGGCGATGGGCGGACCGCAGCGGGGAATTCACAACCTGTGCCTGCCATGCGATTTGGTTCGGTTGTTGGTCAATATCGTGTGGATAAGCTGATTGATATTGCATGGTCTGACGATGCCACGCAGATCGTTGCGCTCGATAAGTCAGGCTTGTTGATCGAATGCTCACCACGCTTTCTTCAGGATTGCCAAGTTCAAAAATTGCTCCGCGCAGAGAGTTGGATCAATCCGATAAAAATGACTTTCTGGCAGGGACGTCTCTATTTGCTCGACCCCGGTGCGAATCAGGTATGGCGTTATGACAGTACAGGAGGAAGTTTTTCCAGTTCACCTATCGAGTATTTCGCTGGTGACTCCCGTCCGCAAATCCAGAATGCCGTTGGTTTTGGGATTACGGAGGATAGTGGCGTAGTACACATTATCGGAGCTGATGGACTGATAACCAAATGGAACTCCGGAAAACAGGTGGGTTTTACTTACGCTGGTTTCCCCGAAGGGCAACAGTTGACGAGTGCAAATTCGCTGTTTCTCAATAGCGATCCTATTGGACAGGCTTTAGATATTGCGGATAGGACAACACGTACCATTTATGAAACTACACTCTCCGGCTCATGGATTGCTAGTTATCAGGTGTTCAAAGAAGATGACTTTGCCCGGCTCAACAACGCTGTGGGTGATGCCAACCAACAGGTTATCTACGCCCTTTCCGGAAATTCTGTGTTCGTCATTGAAAAGCAAGTGCCATAACAGTAGGTTAAGCGTAGGCTACATTTCAAGATAAACTCCGCTATAATGCCCTCCAGAGGTGGTTGGACTTTGGTTAGCTGGTCGCCTCAGATAATGTAATCCTTGGAGTCAGTTTGACATGCGAATTCCAGCTTGGTTATTTATAGCTGCAATCATTGTTGTGGTCGGTGCAACTGCGCTGCTTTCGGTAGTAGCTTTCACGGTCGCACGGCAAGTGGCTATTGATTTGGGCAACAACGGTTTACTTCCTGTCGTCAATATTGCCGAACTTCCTACGCCTACACGGGTGTCAGTGGGAACCCTGCCAACTGCAGAACCTACGATAGCAGCGACTTCAATCAGCCAAACCATTATAGCGAGTACTAACAACCAGATTGTCAGCACGCCTGATCCGTTGGCTGGTTTGCCTGCATGGAGTGATAACCGACGTTTCACGCTACTCCTGCTGGGTATTGACCAACGTAGTGGTGTGGATGAGCCGGGGCCATATCGAACTGATACGATGATAGTGATTAGCGTCGATCCCGTCCGTAAAACTGCAGGTGTACTCAACATTCCGCGTGATTTGTGGGTGGACATTCCCGGTTACAAGCAGGGACGCATCAACACAGCGAATACGCTGGGTGAAGCTGGAGGGTATCCGGGAGGTGGCCCCGCCTTAGCTGCTGAGACTGTTCGTCAAGTGCTGGGTTTTCCAATAGACAAGTTCCTACTGATTAATTTTGATGTATTCACCAAAGTTGTAGACACCCTAGCTCCAGATGGTGTGGAAGTGTGTCCAAACGAAGCAATTGACGATCAAAATTATCCTGATGCTGGATACGGCTTTCTCACCGTCCACTTCGATGCTGGATGCCAAATTCTGAATGCTGAACGTCTATTGCAATATGCTCGCACCCGGCACGGTGCTACGGATTTTGACCGGGCGGAACGCCAGCAAGAAGTGATGCGTTCGCTGCGTGAAAAAGTGCTGAGTGTAGGTGGAATCGCCCAGTTTGTCAGTCAGGCGCCAGTTCTTTATAACGAGCTAACAGGGAGCTTCAAGACTAATTTGAGCCTTGATGAAATACTCCAATTAGGGGGATTGGTCACACAAATCCCGCGTGAAAATATCCATTTTGGTGTCATGAACTACTTGTATGTCGATCAGGCCAAGACTACCAGTGGAGATGAGGTGCTGGTTCTGAAGTCAAGTGCTATTCGGCCACTCATCCAGTCGGTTTTCTACCCGGATGAAAGCCTGACTCTTTCGGATTTGCGTTCACGAGCTGAGACCGAAAAAGGCTCGATTGTAGTCTTTAATAACACGGATGTTGCAGGCTTGGCCGGACAGACACGGGACTGGCTGGCAGGGAAGGGTGTTGATGTTGCTGAAGTGGGTAATACGCCGAATCCCTCTAATTCGAACACGGTCATTAGGGTTTATACGGGAAAATTGTGGACAGCTAAATATTTGGCAGCACTGATGGGACTGCCTGAAGATCGTGTGCAACCCGGCGCAGACGGGCTAACTGCTAAGGATGTTGCCGTGATTGTCGGCCCTGATATTCAACCAGTTTTGAGCAGTCAATAAGCTGGATGTTGACAATGAAACGGGGGTAACTGCTACCCCCGTTTTGTATTTCCTGCGTTAGCGAAATTAGCGACGGCGTCCCATTAAGCGCAGCAAGAAGATGAAGATATTGATGAAATCCAGATAGAGGTTTAGTGCACCTATGATGCTGACCTTCATCAATAGATTACCGTCAGCTGCAATGGTCGGGTCAGCCGCCCAACGCTTAATTTTCTGAGTGTCATAGGCTGTGAGCACAGTGAAGATGCCCACACCAAATAGACTGATAACTAAATCAAGCGTGCTGCTGCCCAGCAGCATATTGACGACCATCGCAATCAGCAGTCCGATCAATCCCATCATAAGATAGGAGCGATATTGGGATAGGTCAACATCAGTGGTATATCCCAGCACGGTCATTGCCGCAAAGGTTGCACTTGTTGCAAAGAAGGCCATGCTGATGGTACCGAGCGAATAAACCACGAAGATTATTGAGAGCGTGAAGCCTGTCAGCGCGGAATAGGCAAAGAACATTACCCCTGCCGCAGTTGGGGAAAGACGCCGGATTGCCATTGTTAGTACGACAACCACTGCCAGTTCGGCAATCACCGCACCAAGGAAAATCCCGCGATTGAGCCGCAGGTTCATGAGTGTGGGGTTACTATTTACCCACAATGCAACGCCAGCAGTCGTCAACAAGCCCAGTGACATCCAAAGATAAACCGTTCGCATGAGGGGCTTTATATCTACCCGGAGGGCCGATGGCGCTACAGGTGAGTTACCCTCTCCAAAAAACTGTGACATGATAATCCTCCACTTTGACAAGCTCCTAACTATCCATCATACTCCTTTTTCACAAAATAATCCCCTAAATCTGAGGGTGTTTGGATTAAAGTGTCTTCAGCAATTACTCATAACAATCTTAACCATTGGCAGGCCGGTGGGCAGTTCATCTCAGTTGCAGAACATAAGATTTTTACCCGCGTAATCGGGCAGGGCAAGCCTATTCTGATGCTTCATGGCTTTCCAACTGCCAGTTTTGATTATGTCCGGCTCGTGCCGTTGCTCGAAGATGGTTTTCGTCTAGTACTTCTTGACTTTCTTGGTTTCGGGTTTTCCGATAAACCCGCCCAGCATACGTATTCGTTGTTTGAGCAAGCTGACATTGTGCAAGCTGTCGCTAATCACTATGGGATAGAGCGTGCAACTGTTGTGACCCATGACATGGGCAATTCGGTCACACTGGAAATTCTCAGGCGCGGGCAGCTTGAAATTGAAAAGCTGGTCATGCTGAATGGAAGCGTGCTGCTGAGATATTACCGCCCGTTGATGACGCAACGCTTGTTACTCAACCCACTGACCGGCCCGTTGATTACACGATTTCACTTGATTAACCGCAATACATTTGCACGACAGTTCGGGAGTCTGTTCGCTCACTTCCCACCGGACGAGGAGATTGATGCGTTCTGGTCACTGATCCGACACAACAATGGGATGGACATTTATCACCTGCTAATTCGTTACCTGAACGAGCGTAAACTTCATGAATATGATTGGTTGGATGCGTTGCAAGTTCACCAAGTGCCTTTGACGCTTATCTGGGGACAGCGCGATCCGGTCTCTGTGCCGAAGATCGCTGAAGCTGTGCTGGAACGACGCCCGGACGCGATTTACGTGCCGCTGGCTGATGTAAGCCATTACCCTCATTGGGAATTACCGGAACAAGTCGCCCAAGTTATCCGCGAGCAGTTGTAGTCCAGAGAATGTTATGTGTTAATAATTATGGCAGTGGCGGCAAATAAAAAACGGCGGCGGTGGCGGCAGACCCGGCAATGAAAGGGGGTAGAAAGCGCATTTAAACTAAGGAAATTACCACAAAATGTACAATATTACTGGTGGTTGTTCTCAAAATCATGATGGTGGTTCCAAAGTATGTAATAGTTAATGTTTTCAGCTAGGGACTGGGCGCGTCCTGTCCCTACATCCATACCCGAAAGTGTTCTAAGTTGATATAATCATCACATACCATGTGACCATTAACATATTCATTATAGAACCAATTTTCTTATTGTCAAGTTATAATTTGGTTTGAATCTGTCGCTTACCAGCCCCATGTCCCCGGCCCACCTTTGAAGGGGCCGACAATATCGGATGTTATCCAACCGCCGTAGAAGTCACCTTCCTGAGCTGCAACCTGTTCGCCATCTACATAGCAGGCATCAACACGGCTGGGATAAATGGCGAGGTGGTTCTTGATGGCCTCATAACCGGGGGCGGGATTCTGATAGCTCCATGCAAAATTTTCGCCTACTTTGCCATTGAGCCGAACCGTCCAATAGCTGGCTGCACCTTTGTATTCACAGAACGTCTGGCGGGCGGTCGCGGTTAAATACTCCATTTTGATGTCGGTAGGCGGGATGTAATAAACGGGTGGGTGACTGGTTTCGAGGACACGCAGGGCGCGAGTGGTATCCGCAATTGTTACGCTTTTAAAGACCACCTGAATATGTTTTTTGGTTGCCTCCACACGCGGGGGACGCGGGTAATCCCAAACGGATTCTTGGTTGTAAAGTGGAGTTTGTCGTTGTATTTGATCTGACATGCGATATACCTCTTTCCGTTCATATAGGCACAAAAGTTATAGGATAGTGAAATCATTCAATCCGTTTGAAAATGTAGTTATCTGCCGTTTGCTTGTATGCGGCACCGCGCTGGATCCGTGTAATGTACTCTGTTGTTATAACCTGTTTGCTCGATTTCGGGACGAAATACGACTCTAGGTTTGTCTCGGACAATCGCCATTTTCCATCAGCGTGCGTAATGACTGCAACTAGCTCACAATCGTGGTCTAGAGACGCGATACTAGCATCACCATGGCTGTCATTCACCAAGAGCAGCCCACCCACACGTAAATATGGTTTACAGTGCTGCCATACGAAACCTGCGAATTGCGAGATCAGGAGGTCAAATCGCTTGTGCTGCTTATTCCAGTCTTGTCGGTAATCGGCAGCGTGGAAGGTAATCTTAGGTTGAGACGCATAGGTTTTATGGCGAGACACGAATTCATAATGCAGCGGATCATGAAAGAATGCCTTTGCCTGTTGATCTGAATCGACGTAGTCCACTTCCGAGAAGACGAAGGAGGGTGTCACATGAACGAAACTGCCGGGGTACAGCACCGTGGTAATGGGGTATCGTTTGCTCAATAACTGAAATAAGTCCTGTTGCTCATGCTTCCTTTCAACATAGTAATAGTTGTACAGATTGGCAGGTGTATGCTTGATCATGATCTAACTTCAGCAGAATGTGGACAGTTCCAAACGGATTCTTGACCAGCGCCCGGTTGCTGCTTTCGGGTGTTTGCTGACATAACTAGATTTACCCTATTTCTTACGATAAATTTCATCAAGTATACGCTATTATCCATTTAGCTGGTTTCAATAGAGTGCTGAAAGGTTGGACGCCGATGAGTGACCGGATCGGGCTTGTTCTGGGTGCAACTGGCATCACGGGAAATGCACTTGTGCGCCACCTGTCAATTTCAGGTTGGACTGTCCTTGCTGCTTCACGCCGTGCCGTACAACCTGCAAAAGAAAATGTCATTCCACTGAGCATTGATCTAACTGACAAGGCTGCAATATATGACGCACTGTTGTCATATCATATTACGCATGTTTTTTTTGCAGCATATTCGACACCCTTTAACTCCTCTATTTCGTTAGACTTCCGTACAGTTCGGCGTATGGTCAAAACTCTTGGTTTTGCGACTCCAGTTATTGATCGGTTTCCTCCACTCGCATCCATGTTTTATACAGAGTTGGCGCGCCGGGGTCTGGCATATGATCCCGAACAGACGAACTTGAAAATGCTACGCAATGTTGTGGAGGTAACACTTGCTCGTCCTCATGACCTGACGCATGTTGCACTGGTTACAGGTGGGAAAATGTATGGCATGCACCTGACGCCACATATTTATAAGCAGTGGACACAGCCTTTTCGCGAGCATGATGCCCGTCCGCCCGGCCCCAATTTTTACTTTGAGCAGGAGGATTATTTACACGACGTCTTTGCACGTTCAGGGGTTACATGGAGTGTAGTCCGTCCATCTTACCTGATTGGTGACAATCCGAACGCAGCGTTCAATGTGCTGATTGGCTTAGCGGTCTATGCATCCGTGTTAAAGGCCGGAGGATATCCATTGATATTCCCCGGTGACGAGCAGGCGGCCAATTGTCTTTTAGAAATGAGTGACGCGGATTTAGTAGCAGAACTGATGGAATGGTCGAGCGTGACGCCGTCTGCACACAACCAAGCGTTTAACGCCGTTAACGGAAAGTCTCTAAGTTGGAGTGAGATTTGGCCTTCAATTGCCGAATTCTTTGGCATGAAGGACGATATGAATCCGCAAAATTTCTCGGCACGGACGGTTATACGGGAAAGCGACAACCTGTGGAACGAGTTGGTTAAGATCCATCAACTCGAAGATATCCCACTTTCCAAGCTGGTTGACGAGTCGTTCTTTGAAGTGCTACTAATGCCCGACTGGAACACTGAATATTCTATGGATAAGGCACGTCGGTTTGGGTTCACGCGGGAAGTCGATACTGCTGAAATGTTTAGACGTCATTTTCAACGCCTGCGCGACCGCCGCATTATTCCGCCTGCATGACGATTTTAGGCTAAAGCGATGGCTCATAGCCTGCAATAAAAGATACAATAAAGTCCTTCAGGTCGTCATCGGGGGGATGCCCGGTTTGTGCCTCAGCCAACTGCAATATGGCATCCTTGTTCTCACCATTTTGTTCGACCAATGTTCCGGCCAGCCGCATCTTGGCGGCCATTGCTTCAATTTCGCCACGAGTGAGAACTGTGGGGGTATGGCCCTCGACGAAATGCTGCGCGTCGTAGGAGAGAACTTTATCCAGCAGCGGGAACAACCGCTGCATAGTGTAGTGGCGGCGGGGAGTGTAAATCGCCTCATACAGGCAGTCGCCAAGAAAGAGGACTTTGTCGGGGGCGATGTACATGATGCAGGAGTCGGCGGCATGGTCGCCCCCAACGTGGGTGATGGAACAGGTGACATCACCTAAGTTTAGCTCAAGGGATTCGGTGAAGATCAGGGACGGTGGAATAATCCGTATATGGCGTGGTTCGGGCAGTTCGACCTTGATGTCCTCGGCACACATGGTGATTTCTTCGCCAGTGATGACGCGCTGGTCGAGGGCGGCATTGCTCCAATCGTAACCTGCTAGAACAGCCAACTGGCCGGCAGTGGCTTGGTGAGCGATGAGGGGAACACCAATTTCCGCCGCACCGAAAACGTGATCCCAATGCCAGTGGGTGAGAGCGACATAAGCGGGAGCAGGCACGCCTGCTTGCCGGAGGACATCTAGGAACAGACGAGCATGGGCGGCGGAAGCGCCAGCATCCAACATGAGGGTGAACTGGCTGCCGACGACAGCGCAGAGCGAAGGTCTATCGGGCTGGCCGGGTGGCATCCAGTAAACGTGATCGGAAATTTGGGTTAGGGTTGAGGTTGTCATTCTTTATTCTTATCTGCTTTTTCACCTATGAACAGCATTTTGCTTACACTGGCTGCACATACCCGCCCGTGCCGCGCTGCAAGCCTGCATTCTGCGCCAATTTATCGAGATGTGGGAGCATGTTTGCGCCGGGGCACAGGCTCTCGTTATTGAACTCGCGGTGGGCGGCGAGGTGCGTCAGCAAGTAGGTGTAGGTCAGCCAGTTCACCAGTGTTTGGGCGGCGGTAAGTTGGGCGGGCAGTGGGGTATCCACTTCAAAGTTGCCCATCACTACTATCCCTATTGTGCCCGTATTGTAACCGGCCACCGACGCGCCCCGTGCCCCTATGTCACGGCCTTCGTAAATGACGCCGTTGCTATCAATACCGTAATGATAACCTACATCTGCCCAGCCGTTTTTATCCATGTGCAGATTTTGAATGTCGAGCACGGTTTCGTCGGAGGTGAGCAGGGCGGCGCTGTGGTGGATAGCAACGGTGTAGTAAACATATTCCAAAGGCTGGGGATACACATACCACTCTGGTGATGTGGGGACAGGGGCGAAACCCGATTCATTGGGTGCATCGTGGTTGGGCTGGCGTGCGCCCCACGCTTCGCGCGGCACAATGAGCGGCATGGGAGGCGGGGCGGATAGGCGGGTTTGAGCTATCCGCAACAATTTGCGATTTGTCAGTACGAGGCTTAATGCGCCAATGATGGCAAGGCCGAGCGCAGCCAACAGGCGGCGGCGTGATAAATGGAGCTGCAACAGCTTATTTCCTCCCGCTAGACCCGGCCACTACTTGCTAAGATCCGCTAACAGATTTGCGGTGGCCGCCACAGTTTGCGTCATTTGGTCAGTGTGGCTAATAGTAGCTTCGTTGTCACCGGGCTGCAGGTCGTACCAACCAAAGCCACTGTGATTACCACCAGTGATGGCGATGAAAGGCGTACTGGCAGGCAGCAACTTGTCCGAATTCTGGATGCCAGAACTTTGGGCAACTGCGTCGTTGGTTCCAAATATGGACACCGCTTTAATGCTGAAAGTTGACAGATCAATGTCGGGGTAGGATGCCCAAAATACGATACCCTCAACAGCTGACGGGTTGGATTGTACAAATCGGGCTGCCATCGCTCCACCTAATGAGTGACCACCAATGCCCCAATGTTGGATTTCAGGATAGGCTTTGATTACGTCGCTTGCTTGATTAAGTCCGAAGATGGCGAGATTGAGCGGCATGGGCGTGATGACGGTTAAGTAGCCCTGTTCGGCGATGGCGCGAAGTTGCGGCGCATAGGCACGGGCGTCTACACGGCCACCGGGATAGAAGATAAAACCGGTGGTAGGTCGGGTCTTAATAGGGCGGAAAGTGTACCAACCGTTTTCAATGGTGACTGTAACTGTACTGTCAGACTCGATGGCGGCAAGCGCCTCCGGCATAGGCGGAAGGGGATTATTGGCCCAAATGACGAAGCCACTGGTGATTAATATGACAATGACAAGTAAAGCAAAAAGGATACGTTTCCAGTTGAGTAGTTTGCGCACGATGCGTTCCTTACGATGGTTACAATAGAATCAAAACTCGCATGATCTTATACCACAGGCGTCATAGGATAGTATTGGTTTCTTATGCAGGGCTAATCGACACTGCTCATAGCAGGTTCATATGCCATAATGCGTTTGCGCCATTCGTCCGGCACAGCCACCGATTGATTGATGTGATAATCGAACGCCACTAACACAATGTGCCCTTCGGCGGCAATGTCTTGATTGTTTCGCACAATAAGGTGTTCCATTTCATAGCTTTTGTTGCCAAGCTTGGAGCAGCGCGTGTAAATGGTCAGCGGATTATCGGCCAGCGTGAGCGGTAGGCGATAGTCCAGTGCGGTGCGGGCAACGATGGAGCCGACATGCGGCTCAGGATGGACTCGGAACACGTTCAAGTCATAAAAATATTGTAACCGCCCCACTTCGATGTAGGTCAGATATTTGGCATTATTAACGTGGCCCAACGAATCCATATCCGCGAAGCGGATGTTTAGGGAGATGCGGTGGTGGTAGTCGGCAAAGTTGGTGCTGATCGTCATATTTTGATATATCCATTTTCTACGTACCAACGGTACGTATCTTCGAGGCTTTGGCGCATGTTGATCTGTGGCTTGCCGAGTTCTGCCCAGCCTTTCGCGCCATCAAAATGGATATTGCGCGCGCCCAAACGGGTTTGATTGCCATCAATAGGGGTTTTGATGCCGATGTTCTGCAACCAATCAATAAGTGTGGCAACAATGGGCAGGCTGAAAGCCGGGGCGGGTATAAATGGGCGGCGAACACGCACCACATCCGCGATCATCCCCAGCCATTCGCGCTGGGTGTAGTTGTCGGTATTGAGGATGTAGCGCTCGCCGCTGCGACCACGTTCGGCAGCGGCGAGGTGCATCTGCGCCACGTCGCGCACATCAATGACGGCGATGCCACCGGGAGGGACCGGCACGAGTGGACCAAGCTGTTTTACCTGCGTTACAAAATTGCCGGAAATCATGTTTAAATCACCTGGCCCCATGATGACGACGGGGTTGGTTATGACCACGTCCTGACCGCTGGCGGCGGCTTCCAACGCTACTTTTTCGGCGAGTACTTTGCTGTAGCCGTAGGGGAAGCGATCCGGCGACAGGTTGAAAGGCTCATCCTCGGCAGCGGGCTGACCATCGCTACGCAGGCCAACGGCTGCCGCGCTGCTGGTGAACACGACACGTTTAACACCTGCGGATTTGGCCGCCTGTAGGACACGACGTGTACCTTCAACATTGGCTTCGAACATGCGGGACTTATCGGCACGCCAGTAATCAGCAACGGCAGCCACATGGAATACCCAATCGCAGCTTTTGCAGGCCTCGAGTAACGCAGTTTCGTCAAGAATATCGCCTGGTGCTGATTCGTAAGGCAATCCGGCAAGTGCATCCAACTTCGAAGTTGGACGGTGCAAGACGCGGGCAGTGTGTCCGGCGTCGTTTAGGGCACGAACGATGTGTGAACCGACGAAGCCTGTTCCGCCAGTAACAAGAGCTTTCAATGTGATCTCCGCTAATTAGATATTGATGTCCAGATCCATCATCATTAAAGGTGTACCGCTGCTCACGAGTTGAACGTTTTCGTGGAGATACTGCCAGATTGTGGCCGGATTTGCCTGTTCTGCCAATTTAGCCGGTAGGGGTTTACCTTTTCCACCCACGAGCACCAATGGGGCATGATCGGGCAGGTTAGCCAGTTCGCGGGCTTTCTGGAGCGCAGTTCGCAAGTCGCCAAGTTCATTGACTAAACCATTGGCTAGGGCTTGGGTGCCGGTCCAGACTCGTCCACCGCCAACGGCGTCCACTTGCTCAATGGAGAGCTTGCGACTGCGGGCTACATGTCCGATAAACTGCTGGTAGATGTGGTCGATGGTTTTGAACATGCGGGCGCGTTGCGCATCGCTAAATGGTGCGTGATCGCTCATCAGCGCCGCGTTGGTGCCGCGGGTGAATTCTCTACGGTTGACGCGCAATTTGCCGAACAAACCTGTGGTTACAGCCTTTGCACTAATAACACCTATTGAGCCGGTGATGGTTGCTGGTTGGGCGACAATCCACTGAGCAGGTGTAGCGACATAGTATCCGCCGGACGCGGCAATCCGATCCATAAAAGCTACTAATGGACGATCTTGGGCTAGTTCAGCGAGTGCGCTGGTCATGGCTTCGGCAGCTATGGCTGATCCGCCACCACTGTTGATGTAAAGGATAACGGCTGCGGCCTGATTGTCCTGCATGAGGCGACGCACGTGCTGCACGACGGTAAGATCGCCTGCGCGCTGCCCGCCGACAAAAGGAACTGGTAGTTCGATGGGCGGACTGCCACTTTCGCCCTGCACCATTAGCCCGCTGATATTGATGAGTGCCACATATTTGTCGCTGGACTTGCGCCATATCTTTAGTAATTTTTTGTCGGCAGCGTGCAACGGGAGAATGTGCTTACTTGCCAAGCGGCGGTGCAGCGCTTCTTCAGTTTCCACTGCATCAACATAACCGGCTGCTAAGGCTTCCTCATCGAGATACGGCGCATGGTCAATCATGGCGCGGACGGCCTCATGCGACATTTTGCGACCATCGGCGATGGTATGCAGCAGCATGTCAAATTGTGAATCTAGAAGCCAATCTAACTGCGCTTGTCCTTCGGGCGATATTTCGCTGCGGCTGAACTGGTCGAATGCCGCTTTGTAGGGGGAAATGGCAATACTGTCGAGTGCTACTCCAACAGTGTCCAATGCATCTTTGAGGAACGTAGCTTCAGCACGCAGGCCAATCGTTTCAAGTTCCCCGCCCGGTTGCAAGATAATTTCGTCGGCAATACTGGCGAGGTAATAAAGGCCATTGCTATACGATTGGGCGAAGCAAATAATCTTTTTGCCTTTTGCCTGCAAACAGGACAGGCTGTTTCGTAGGGTTTGCAGCCCAGCCAGCGGCATGGCTAACGCGCGTAGATTCAAAATGACGCCTTTGGGACGCGGGTCATTACCGATGCGTTCTAACATTCGATCTAGTTCTGTGAGACTCAACGGAGGAGGGCCAAGTACACGTTTACGTATCCAGTCGCGCGGTTCGGCAATGGTCGGCATATCCGCTGACAATGTTAATAGCACATAGTCAATAGTAGTCCGCTGCCGCCAGCGGTTGGTGAGCCAAAAACGTGACCAGAGAACCGCACGTAATGGATTAAGTTTGGCTAAGGAAGAGAGTATAGATTTGAGTATGGGAAATTTCATATTTAATTACGGAATCTATATGCGTATGTGGACAGAGCTAGATTATCATGGATTATAGAGCCGGAATGAACCTGCGCAATTATAGCGGCTCTTACAAAAAGAGCTTGATTAAAGAATAACGATAGTGGTTTAAGGTAGCAATTGAACATTACCGCCACCCACAATGTCCAAGTTTATCTGACAAAAACGTGGAATTTGCTTACTGCCCCGGCGCAGGCGGTTCAGGTACCCGAACAGCGACGGCAGGCTCAGTTTCTCGCGAGTGTTCTGTTAGTCATTATTCCTGTAATTTTTGTCACCAGTTTCCTCAAAGATAGAGGGATGGTGGGGGATGTGCCGTCCACGCCGGTCTTTTATCAAGTGACACTGTTATCTATGCCTGTCTCTGTGGTGGCATATGTTTTGAGCCGGACGCGCCATTATAAGGTTGCGGCTGTCATAGCAGTAATGACTGCGTCGGCATCTGTTTTTGCTACGATGTTTCCTGAAAACGTGTTTAATCTTGATGCAGTCGCATACTTGATAGTGCCTGTGTTGCTAAGCAGCATTTTGCTTTCAATGCGTACCACTTTTTTTGTCATATTGATTCAGATGTCCGTTTTGACTGTAGTGGCTTTTGCGCGTGATGATGCCCAATTGATTGGTGTTTTGCTGCCCGCGCTTCGGTTTCAGTTTATGGGTGGTCTACTGGTTCTATTTGGGGCCCATTTTCGAAATCAATTAGCAAATGATCGAAATTCCGCCTTGATACGGAGTGAAGAATTTCTCCGTAAAGCCAATGAGGAACTCGAAATCCGGGTGGCAGAACGAACAGCCGAATACAAGCAGACCGCAGAGGAATTGCGACAGTCCATGGCAAAGCGCGATACCTATGAACGTGCCTTGGCAAACGAACGCAACTTACTGCGTACTGTCATTGATAATCTTCCCGATCATATTTTTGCCGTTGACCGATCAGGTCGGTACATCCTGACCAATCAAAGCATCAGTACAGAAGCAGGTGAATTTTCCCCTGAACAGCTTTTGGGCAAGTCTATTTTTGATGTTTTGCCCAAAGCAGTTGCTGAACGGAACCATGCCGAAGAACAGCAAATCATAAAAACACGTGCCGCGCGGCTAAATGTCGAGCGCAAATATACAGATTCGGGTGGCAGGCTTTCGTATTACGTGACAAGCAAAATCCCGCTGCCAGACGCCGATGGCAACATCACTGGCATCGTATTTATTGACCGCAACATTAACGAACAGAAGCAAACCCAGCAACGCCTGCACGATGCGTATTCTGAGCTGGAACAGCGCGTTAGCGAACGCACGGCTGAGCTTTCTGATGCCAATGGACAGCTAAGGGATCAAATTGCGCAGCGCCAGCAAGTCGAAGAAAAACTACAATATCAAGCAAATCTACTTGAAAATGTTTCCGACGCCATCATATCGGTTGACAGCCAGTTCATGATAAAAAGCTGGAATAAGGCCGCAGAAATGATCTACGGTTGGACTGCTGAGGAGGCTACAGGGAAATCTGTCTATGATATGACAGGCTCTGACTTGTCTGATTTACTTGAGGATTCGATTTTGGCTCAAGTTGCGCAGACCGGATCTTGGCATGGGGAAACAATTGGCAAGCGCAAAGACGGAACATTGCTCAACGTGATGGTGTCCCTCTCAGAACTTGACGATCTAGTTGGCAACTCCATTGGAATGGTATTTGTTAATCGCAATGTCACTGAACGTAAGCAGGTTGAGGCCACTGCGCACGAACAGCGGATATTGGCCGAAGCGCTTCGCGATACGTCAGCTACGATCAATAGCACGCTAAATCTTCAAGATGTTTTGGACCATATTCTGGTTTATGTTGAGCGGGTACTGCCATACGATTCGGCTACTATAATGCTATTGGAAGATCATATGGCGCGGGTTGTGCGTGGACGCGGCTTCGAGGGCCAAGATATCCCTGTCGAACAGGTCCTAGCGCTGCGGTTCGATATCGACAAGCATGCCAACCTCAAAGAGATGTATGAAACCGCGCGCGCAATTGTTATCCCCGAAACAAAAGATCATCCTGCGTGGCGCACCGTCCCTGAGACGGCGTGGATTCATTCCTACGTTGGTGCTCCCATTTTAATGGAAGGACAGGTTATTGGATTTCTTAATCTAGACAGCGCAAACTCCAATGCGTTTAACCAGACCCATGCAGACAAACTACTGGCATTTGCGGACCAGACAGGTGTTGCAATTCTGAATGCCAATCTGTTCGAAGCGGTTAGTCAATATGCTGATGAGCAAGAACGGCGGGTGGCGGAGCGCACGGCGGAGCTAGTCAATGAACGCGCACAGCTACAGGCAATCATGGACTCAATGGCTGAGGGTGTATTTGGGGTTGTATTCGGAGAAAAGCCTACTAAGTATGCAAATGTGGCTTTCCAAAAGCTCACCGGGTATTCATCTGTCGACTGGTCGTTCGACTTGCTCAGAAAGGCGGTGCCGGATGATCATGAAGAATTTGCACATGATATCGATTTAATTTACGAACAACTGACTCATTCGGGTGTTTGGCTGGGTGAGGGGCCCGTACAGCATAGGGACGGTACTTCGTTTGATGCACAGATCATTGTCACCCGTATCGACAATATGGATGGACATGTTATAGGTACGGTTACGATTATTCGTGATGTAAGCCAGACCAAAGCATTGGAAAAACAAAAATCGTTATTTGTTGCTAATGCTTCACATGAACTGCGTACGCCGATCACTAACCTGATGACCAGGTTATATTTACTTAAGAAGCAACCGAACGCACTGGAAACCCATCTTGAAGTGTTAGATGAAATCGCACGCCGTATGCGGACTTTGGTGGAAGATTTGCTCGATCATTCACGTTTTGAACGCGGTGTTATTCCACTCGAACCGAAAATGGTTGATGTGCGTGATCTTATCAGTCAGGTCGTCAATTTGCAGACACCCGAAGCCGAAAAGAAACACATTGATCTACTGACGAATCTGCCCGAAACGAAACTGACTGCGATGGTAGACCCGGAACGTATGATACAAGTCATTACCAATCTGGTGATTAACGCCGTTCACTATACTCCTGAAGGGGGCAAGTTAAGGTTAGCGCAGGTACGGTACAGCATGGTGGCAAGAGTGAAGTGCTGGTCATTAATGTACAAGACAGCGGCATCGGTATACCTGCTGCATTGCTGCCCAATGTGTTTAAGCCTTTCTTCCGTGTGAGTGAAAAGACTAAAGGTACGGGCCTGGGACTGAGCATTGCCCACGATATTGTTCTTGCGCATGGCGGTGACATCACTGTTGACAGCCAGCCGGGAATAGGTAGCCGATTTACAGTTGCGCTCCCGGGTATTGCACCAACCTCATTCTAAATTAACTGTGGGGTAGAATGTCATGATGTGCCTCTGTCACCTAACAGAGTAAACTTATTACTCTGTCCGTTGAGAGATCAAAACTAATGCCCAATACATCGCAATCTGTTTATGTTGATCCACTGGAACACACCCCTCTTCATCAATTGCTGGTGAATACCAACCGGATGCAGACTTTACCCGCTGTGGTTGTGTTGCTCATTGTGGCGATAAATGCCGGGTTGGTAGCATTGTTCTGGGCCGGATCTGGAGCCGTTGGCGGCGTAGTGGTGCTGGGATACATCATCACTATTGTGCTCAACTGGTACCTGCTCTATATGCTTCGTGCAACTGGGCGCAGCTATGGTCCCGAAAAGCCATCGGTGATTGCATTGGCGATTGCGTTAGCTGCAATTTTGAGCTTGTTCGGACTGTTGTCAATACTCTGGCAGATCAGCATCGTAATCTTAATCACGGTCACAGCGATTGTATATTATTCCACGTGGGTTGAACCATTTCGTCTCGGTGTGACCCACCAACGATATCAAACGGCGAAATGGTCGGCGGATGCATCTCCACTGCGCTTGCTGCAAATAGGGGACATTCATGTCGAGCGGGTGACACCACGCGATCGATACCTCAACCAACTCATTGACGAGCTAAAGCCCGACATGATTGTATTTACGGGTGATTTTGTTAACCTATCCAATACCCACGATCCCGAATCCGAGGCAGCCATCCGTGAGATAATTGGCGCATGGCAAGCGCCGCTGGGTGTATTTTGTGTTTCTGGCACACCACTGGTCGAGCCGTTGGAACGGGTGCAGGACTTTGTACGTGGGCTGGAGAACGTCAAACTGCTGCCTGATCAATGGATATCAATCAATACGCCGGGTGGCCATCTCAATATTCTTGGATTAGTTGTTATTCATGACATGCAGCGTGACCGGGATAACTTGAAAAAGATGATGCTGTCTGCGCCAAAGAATGGAATGCACCTGTTGCTTATGCACCCACCGGATATTGCTCCGGAGGCCAACGAGCTAGGGATTGATTTATATTTGTGCGGGCATACACATGGCGGACAAATTCGGCTACCGCTGGTCGGTGCGTTGTTTTCCAGCAGCCATCTGGGGAATCGGTTTATCATGGGCCGTTACGAGCTGGGAAATACCACACTTTACACGTCGCGGGGGGTAGGGTTGGAAGGGCTGGGCGCGCCGCGTGCCCGTTTCATGTGCCCACCAGAAATCGTGTTATGGGAAATTACAGGAACGGGCACATAACAAAGGCGGATCACCAATGTGTCCGCCATGTTTCGCTCAATTGCCTCGATTACTGCCTGCTAATTCTCAGTTAGTACTTGGGCATGCTGGGGTCAATTTCATCAGCCCAGGCGAGAATGCCGCCCTTAACGTTGACAAGTTTGTTGGTGTACCCAGCCTGTTGAAGGAATTTAATAGAGTCGGCGCTACGTTTGCCTGAACGGCAGAGAACCACAATTTCCCGATCTAGCGGAATTTGCGCTAGTACGGTTTGTTCGCGGATTTTACGCCCGGCCAAAACATCGTTCTTGGCGACATCAATTTGGCCCTTGGGAATCCGCAGCGTATTATCCAACGCGCTAATTTCCCACTCGTGCGGGTCACGGACATCAAGTAATAATAAGTTTTCGCCCGTGTCGAGACGCGCTTTTAGTTGCTTGACCGTGATTTCCAATTCTTTGTTCTCGTCGCTATGCCCATTGGTGCTGGCCTTAAATTCGCTGCGGTCATGTGCTGGCATGCCGCAGAACTGTTCGTAGTCAATTAACTGTACCTGTTCCGCCGGAACACCGCATACCGGACAGTGCGGGTCTTTGCGCACCTTGAGTTTTGTGAAGCTCATTTCCAGCGCGTCGTAAAGAAGCATTCTGCCGATCATCGGTTCACCAATGCCCAGAATGAGTTTGATCGCCTCGGTTGCTTGCAATGTACCTATCGTTCCCGGCAGAATGCCAAGTACTCCTCCTTCCGCGCAGCTTGGGACGAGACCGGGCGGGGGAGGGGTGGGGAACATGCAGCGATAGCAAGGTCCCTCTGTAGCGTAAAAGACGCTTAACTGGCCTTCAAAACGGAAGATGCTGCCGTATACATTAGGCTTTCCCAACTTGACGCAGGCGTCATTGACCAGATAGCGGGTGGGAAAATTATCTGTGCCGTCAATAATGACATCATATGGCGCGAAAAGCTCTAGAGCATTTTCGGAAGTCAGAGGGACATTATATTTGTCTATTTGTATCAGGGGATTAATGTCCTTCATGCGTTTTTCGGCACTGTCAATTTTGAGGACGCCAACACTGCTCTGGCCGTGGATGACCTGACGCTGTAAATTGGTTTCGTCGACGACATCATAGTCGACAAGTCCAATGCGCCCGATCCCTGCTGCTGCCAGATACAATGCCAACGGGCTGCCCAACCCGCCCGTACCGATAAGTAATATGCTGGCGGCCTTCAATTTGCGCTGACCATCAATGCCGACTTCAGGCATGATCAGGTGGCGGCTGTATCGTTTGATTTCCTCATTCGTTAGTTCACTGACCGTATCTACAATTGCCTGCATGGTTTCTTCTTTCTAATCTTTATTTGTGTCACTGTGCCTAGCTTAACTAGGCTGCTTGGGAAGTAACCTTGGGTATTTCGACAGTGATCCGTACTGAGTCTAGTTGTTTCATGAGCGTATGCAAATCGGCCACGCCATAATTGACATTGCGAACCTGGCGATTGCCGTCGACGATAAACGTGGTTGGCGCAGAAAATACACCCCAACGGTCGGCCACATCGCTATACTCGACGGCATCAATTTTGAGAATCTGGATACCCTCTTGTAGTTCAGATTGTAACCGTGCCAAGGCGGGCTGTTGCTGCGTGACACACGGCACGCAGCCGGGAGTAGTAAAGTAGACAATAGCTGGCACACCAGGTCGCATATCATTCAGTACTGGGTCGTAACCACTATTGACGGACGCCTTGCGGACATGCATATGGCGGAGAAGTGCAAAAATCGCAAATCCCAACACAAGAAAGACTAGTACCATGATGCTACGTTCGATCATTATGTTACGTCTCCACGTTTCCCTGATAGCGATTAATTGATTGGTGCGCGATCAAAACCTGGTAAGCCGAGACGATTTAGTTGATAATACATGAGGCAACCAACACAAAAGTTGAGCCAAAAATTGAGGTTCGCCAGTACAACTACTATGGCAACTAATAGCCAGCCTACTGCTGGAATTTCCCCAAGCAACGCCAGGGCCGCCATCCCGTTAAATAGGGCACCAACCAACATGGCAAATCTATGCGGTTCGGGATTGTCCGCAATTACGTGAGGCTTAAACAGATTGCTTGGTTTAACAATGTTTTGGTACAGCAGACGATAAGGTGCAAATGGAGTATCCAAAGCTCCTAATAATTGAGCAATTGCTACAAATACGACCAGAACCCAACTGTCGAGTACGAATGCCAGAATGAGTAAGATTATGGTTGCAGCTTGCCCGGTTTTAAGTCCAGTCTGATCCACTTTGCGTAAACTAAACTCAGTCACTTTTCACTCCCATTAAGTATGTTTATGATTTACCACTGTGTTTGAGTACAAAAAGATCACCCGCTTCGCCTTCTACGACGATTAGTCCATCGCTAACGTATGTGAAGCGTGGAGCAACGCCGCCCGTATATCCATCCGGCGGATTATATGGTGCATTTACATTCCAATAGACCCACCAGCCCGGGCTGGGCCAAGTACGGGTATCACCAAAAAGAGCTAGGTCGCAGGTTGTCCAGTGTGTTTGGGGATCATAATCATCGCAGGCTTTTTGGTTTCGAACGATTATCGGATGTCGCTCAGTATCTATTGGGTTTTCAAAATTCAACCCTAAATTAATGTTTCGATTTATAATAGTTGTGCTAAAGATAGCAGTCCAATTGGTAGCAAATATGGTTGAGCCACCAAGTGTTATCGATTCTGCTTCATCGGTGATATATATTTCAGAGTTCTCGAATTTGACGAAACGCAGATCTCCTGCCGCTAGGTCGGGAATAGTTTCATTATCGAGAACCATTTCTCCCATGTGCGAATCCCAACGCCCATCAGGGGGATTGCCTTGCCCGCTCCGGAATGCCATGTAGGCCACTTCTTTGCCGTCGGGCGATGTATAGATAACGGGTAAAGGGCCAGTGTCCAAAAAAGCTTCGCCGTTAACGTAACCTTCATGACCAGAGTAACCCACAGCTGGGATGAAGGCTTTTTCGCCGGTATCTAGATCAAGAGCAAATAAGTTTTGTAAGTCGGGATTATCAACCAAGAATGCGCGTGTTTCCCCATTGCTTGTCGGGTACATGCCGCTGTTTCCCGGCCCTCCCCACAATCCTTGATTGTGATCAAGCCGCATTCGCACAAATACAATACCGTGTTGCTCGGCAATTACAGGATACTGTCCATCATACTGATTTGGGAAACCTGCTTGATTTGGTGTTGGTTTGACATTCCAGACTTCTTTCCCGTCGGCATCATTGACGGCGTGAACAAATAAATCCTGAGTGGCGTATACCACGATGCCGCGCTTGGCAGAGTAAGCGGGTGGTGTCGCTACGGTCGCTCCACCTTCATAAACCCACTGTCGCGTCATACTAAGAAAATCAATTTTGTGCAGTTGACCATTGTTCGTTACAACATAGGCGAAATTATCTGCCAAGACGACAGCTTTTTCCAGCGGGCTTCCCGCCTCGTATGTGCTGGTAATCGTGCCAGACTCGGCATTAATACGATAGAGCCTACCGTCACTCCCCCCAACTATTAAATTCTTGCTAGTTGGGTCATAGGCTGGTGCAGCCTTGAAACTCGTATTTGTTATATGCCAAATTGGTTGACCATCGGCTTTGGCAAGGGCATAAAGCCCCTCGGTTCCCGCTGGGACAAATATTGCATTGCCACCTGTAACCGTGCGCGCCTCCGGGGGCACTTCATAGAAATGACCTCCTGTTCCCCCTTGTTCATCTGGGCCATTCCATGCCCAAAGGAAAGTCCATGGCTCTAAAGGTTCTTCGTATGTATAGGCGGTATGCTGTGCGTCGTGAGCATCTTGTGTCCATTCGCTTGCAGGTGGAATATCTTGTTGATGTACAACACTAAATGGTACTGTTATCAAAAATAAAAGCAGCAGTAAATTGATGTGCCATACGATACGAAGATTAGTCATTGTACTTCGGCCTCACTTAACAATCGAACGTAACATGTCAGTAGGTGACGACAGAACGAATAGTCCCACCTGCAATACTGGGAATTATTCGCAAATTGTCGCTGGCGGTGATTTCCGTACTAAGTCCATTCAGAAAGCGCACATCTTCTTCGCCTAGAAAAATGTTGACGAAGTTGCGCAGCTCGCCACCATTGAACAAGTGTTGCCGCAGTTCGGGATATTGGTCAGTCAAATCATTGAGCGCTGCGCCCACCGTTCCGCCGCTCACATCAACCTGCGCTAAATTGCCGGTATATACCCGCAGCGGGGTGGGGATTTTGATACTTGTCATTGCGTCTCCTCAAAATGTGAACTAAACACTGTATCAGAGTCATGGGCGGGATTTGAACCCGCGTCCGCGGCTTTGCAGACCGCTGCATCGCCCTTCGGCCACTATGACATGCGAATTCTAGCTATCCGTATTGGTCTTGAATTCATTCATGCTATAGCGATTCCATAATTGATTGAGATACCCACCAACGATATGGGTCATCGTTTCGACTTCAACCAAAAAAGAGTCGTGACCAAAAGACGCTTCAATGTGTTGATATTCCACTTCACGCCCTAATTCTTTTAGCGCGTGAACCAGCTCCAGCGCTTGCCCATCGGTATACAACCAGTCACTCGAAATACTAACCACCAGAAACGGACAGCGCGTTTGCTGCAGAGCTGCTTCCATCGAACTATAGCCATCAGCGACGTCGTAATAATCGAGCGCCTTAGTGATATACAAGTAACTGTTTGCGTCAAACCGCTCGACGAATTTTTGCCCCTGATACTTCAGGTAGCTCTCCACTGTGAAATCGGTATTGAAGCCGTAACCCAAATTGTTCCGATCTTGCAACCGCCGCCCAAATTTTTCTTCCAGTGAGTATTCACTCATATAGGTGATATGACCAACCATGCGTGCTACAGCCAGCCCAGCGGTTGGCGCAGGACCATCATAGTACTCACCATCGTTCCAGTTCGGGTCAGCATAAATAGCCTGCCGTCCAATTTCATTGAAGGCGATGTTTTGGGCAGAAGAACGGGCTGTACTGGCGAGAAACAACACTGAACCAACGCGCTCTGGGTAATCCACTGCCCACTGAAGTGCCTGCATTCCGCCCATGCTGCCGCCTGCTACACTCAATAATTTGGCAATGCCGAGTTTGTCGAGCAGACGAGTTTGGGCCGCGACCATATCTTTGATGGTGATGAAGGGAAAGCGTAAGGCATAAGGCTTGCCGTCCGACGCGAGTGACGAAGGACCAGTACTGCCCTGACAACCGCCGATGACGTTCGAGCAAATCACGAAGTATCGATTAGTGTCGAACATTTTGCCCGGGCCTACTGCATCGTCCCACCAACCGGGTTTTTCGTCTGGATCGTTGGTGTGGTAACCCGCTACATGAGCGTCACCAGAAAGGGCATGGCAGATAAGAATCGCATTGCTGCAACTGGGATTTAAGGTGCCATAAGTTTCATACGCCAGTGTATAACGAACAAGTGTTTGACCACTTCTTAAAGCAAGTGGTTCATCAAAGGTCGCGTACTGGCGCGTGACAATGCCAACCGAACCTGATGGACGGGTGGTAGTAGGTTGTGATGCTGGTCTGGGTTTTACCATACGCCAAGTCTCTTTCTGTTGGTAAAGCGCCATTTTACCTGCTCCTCAAAAATCCTACATCCAAAATTAAGGGGTTTGTCTTGGACAAACCCCCAGTAATCAGTTCAGCTTATGACACAGCGTGTACAGAGATACCCTGAGAAATTTGTAACGCCTGGTCAAGGTCCCACAGAATGTCGTTGATGTCCTCGATACCCACTGCCAAGCGTACATAATCATCACTGACGCCGGTCAATGCCAGCTCTTCCGCGTTTAGCTGACTGTGAGTGGTGGAGGCCGGATGAATCGCCAGTGAACGGGCATCGCCGACATTGGCAAGGTGCGAGAAAATCTTGAGGTTGTCGATGAATGTCTTGCCTGCGGCCTTGCCACCCTTTATGCCAAAACCTAGAACTGCTCCAAAGCCGTTCTTAAAGTATTTCTTGGCTCGCTCGTGGCTCACGTGGCTGGGCAGACCGGGGTAGTTGACCCATTCAACGGCCGGGTTTTGCTCCAGCCATTGCGCTACGGCCAGTGCGTTGTCCACATGACGCTGCACCCGTAAAGGAAGTGTTTCCAACCCTATGATATTCAGGAAGCTGTTGAAAGGTGCCTGGCAACCGCCGAAGTCGCGCAGCCCAACAACACGTGCCCGTATGATGAAAGATAGTGGGCCAACCAGATCGTGTATGACTGCGCCATGATAGGCCGGTTCAGGTTCGACAATACCGTCGTGCCGTCCGCTCGCCTTCCAGTCGAATTTGCCGCTATCCACAATTGCACCGCCAATGCTCAATCCATGACCGCCAATCCACTTGGTTGTGGAGTGCAGCACGATATCTACGCCGTGATCAAAGGCGCGCCACAGATATGGTGTGGCAAATGTGTTGTCCACGACTACCGGAATACCATTAGCGTGAGCGATTTCGGAAATGGCTTCAAAATCTGGAATCTCTAGTTTGGGGTTGCCAATCGTTTCCAGATAAATCAATTTAGTTTTTTTGTTGATGAGGGCTTCGATTTTCTTAGGGTCTGCGCCTTCGACAAAGTGGGTGGTGATGCCAAGGCGCTTGAGGCTGTGGAGCAGGAGGGTGTACGTGCCGCCGTACAGTGCGCTGGTTGAGATAATTTCATCTCCCGCGTTCGCCAGCGTCAAAATTGTCAGCGTCTGTCCGAACTGCCCGGAAGCGGTCGCCAATGCGCCCACGCCACCTTCCAAGGCTGCCAGCCGCTGTTCGAATACATCGCTGGTTGGGTTCATGATGCGGGTGTAAATATTGCCCGGTTCTTGTAGGGCGAACAATGCTGCTGCGTGGTCAGTATTCTTGAATTGGTACGAAGTGGTCTGGTAGATCGGTACCGCCCGCGACCCGGTGGTGGGGTCCGGTGAATAGCCGGCGTGCAATGCCAGTGTGTTGAAGTGCAGGTCTTTGGTATGTCCGTTTGCATTTGCCATTTCAGATAACTCCTTCAGGGTATGTGGATTGTTGAAACTGCTTTTGCCAATCTGCATTAGCTTCCAGCAGTCAGCCCTTTCCACCAGCAACCTACCTGAAGGTAGATAAGAAAATGGAAAGCGCTGACCGTTACTAGCTAACGGTCTATTTTGAGTTCTCCTTCGTCAAACTGTGTCCGATCATCTCGTAGTTTCCACACCTTCATATCGATTGCTTTGCCCCCTACCACAGACGTAATGATATACGTGAAGTTGGGCAAGGCATGGTCGCGGTCATAGATTGACGCGATAGCTGGAGAATCAGGGTGGCTGTGATAATAGCCAACTAATGTCAATCCCCGTTCGTCTGCCTGATCTTCCAACCTTGCCCAGTCTTGCGGTTTCATGGCGTAGCGGTGAAACTGCTCAGCCTGCTCAAATACATTCTCAATCTGAATAATTTCCTTTATCGTCACATGGTCAAGAGTCAATGTGCCAAGCAGGAAACCGCCTACCTCGTTTGGGTAGCCAGCCTCCATTTGCTTGAATATTTGTTTCTGCAACGCACCACTCAATTGTGTTGTCATTGATCATTCAACCTCAAGATCACAAAAAAAAGAGCTAACCGGTTGGGTTAGCTCTTATCTGTCTCACACACAGATGCGGTGGTTTCTACCCCCGCTGCGCCGTTACCCGTCCCGGGAATCGCAAAACGCTGCACATACACATCATGCACATACAGGACATGGCCTCAACGGCGGGAATATTTGCGACGGGATTAACGGATAACGTATTCATGTTGCGTAGACTAACACGCTATCGGAGGAATTGTCAAGGGATTGGATCCGTTTTCTCGAATTAAATTTCGGTCAGAAAATCGAATCGGGAGTAGATTGTCGATTGAGTGGATTCAAATTCAAATGTTATACTGAAAACTAAATTTACTATTGTGCGTGATTACTCTGCTTTGCCAGAAAACAGCGGAGCGTCCGGGACGCGCGATTAATGTCCTAAGGGAAACTGCCCGATGGCGGGCTAATATTGTAGTTCATAGTTGGAGACATAAGATGGCTGAACCTGCGAAAAAGGGATTAGAAGGTATCGTTGTTGCTGAAAGCAAGACGAGCCTCGTGAACGGAATAGAGGGCAAACTCGTCTATTGCGGCTATTCGATTGAAACATTGGCGGCAAACGCCTTGTTTGAGGAGGTGGCATTCTTATTGTGGAACGAACGCCTGCCCAATAAGGCTGAACTGGAAAATTTACGCGCGGCGATTGCTACTGAAGCGGTTTTGCCTGCTGACTTTTTGACCCAACTTAAGCATTACCCGAAAAAAGCAGACCCTATGGCGATGCTGCGGACGGCTGTTTCGGCGCTTGCAATGTATGATTCCGATAGTGAGGACAACAGTCCAGAAGCCAATCGGCGCAAAGCCATTCGCTTAACAGGACAAATTACTACAATTTGTGCAGCATGGGATCGTATTCGCAAAGGACAAGAGCCGATTGCCCCTCGTAAGGATCTGAATCTAGCTCAGAACTTTGTCTATATGCTTACTGGCGACGAGCCGGATGTTACTGCCAGTGATGCGATTAATGTCTATCTGGTGCTGTTGGCGGAGCATGGAATGAACGCCAGCACCTTCGCCAGCCGTGTTACGGTTGCCACAGGTTCAGACATGCACAGCGGCATTGTCAGTGGCATCGGCACGCTCAAAGGTCCGTCACATGGTGGCGCGAACGCTGAAGCGATGCACATGTTCCTAGAAATTGGCGATCCTGACAATGTGGAAAGGTGGTTCAAGCAGAACATTAAAGAGGGTGATCGCCGAATCATGGGCATCGGCCATCGCATTTACAAGGCGCTCGACCCGCGGGCGGCAATTTTGGAAGAGAAAGCCAAAGCGCTGGCCGAAAATTCCGGTAACCTTAAGTGGTTCCGAATCGCCAAGAAATTAGCAGATACTGCCCGCGCTGACCAATATTTTATTGAGCGCAAGTTGTATCCCAATGTGGATTATTACAGCGCTATTGTGTTGTACACCATTCATCTAGATGTGGATATGTTTACCCCGCTGTTTGCCATGTCACGGGTAGTGGGCTGGTCGGCGCATATTATGGAGCAGTTTGCCAATAATCGCCTTATTCGCCCTGATGTCAACTATGTTGGGCCAATGGGGTTGCCTTGGGTGCCGGTTGAGCAGCGGTAAGTAACGTAGCGCCGAGGTCAAAATAAACTATGGGGTTAGATGCCCGCCCCATATCCATATAATACTTAGATTGAGGAGTTTATGGTGACTCCAGATCGGTCTTTCGCGGAAAAGAATCGCTCTCAAACGGATCGCATTCGGAATTTGGCAGCACAATTAACTGATGACGAATTCAGACATCCTGTTGGTGAACACTGGACGGTTGGCGTGGCGTTGGCTCATCTGGCTTTTTGGGATGGACGTGTGCTGGCTGTTTTAGATGCTTCTGAGCGTTCGGGAGCGGTTTCCGCCCCGTCTATTGATGTCGTAGTAAACGATATTTCTCTGCCGCTGTGGTCGGCTATTCCGCCCCGTGAGGCTGCTCGCATTGCAGTTGAGGCCGCCGAAAAACTTGACTAGCGGTTAGAAACATTCCCGCCCAAGCTGCTGGAACAGATCGCTGCCTACAATCCGCGCTATGTGAACCGCGATCTGCACCGTAGCGAGCATCTGGATGAAATAGAAGCGGCACTAAGGTCCTGACGTCAAACGATTTTGCCTCATGTTTTCAAAAGCGCTCAATTTGCCTTCCTGCAAACATTGAAGGATTTGAGCTGCACATTCGTCAGTGCTAAGCATCGAAGTATCCAGCAACAAATCGTATTCGCAGTTCTGGTGAACAACCTTTGCCTGTCCGCGCGCTTGTCCAATTGTCCGGTCTTTCCTGTCTCGTTCGCGTTGCTCCAGAATGTCCGGCGGGCAATAAATCCCAACAAACAACACTCGCAATTCGTGCCATACATTTAGCCACTCGTCCAACCACGATGGATGCAGCAATACATGGTCGGCGATAACATGGTTACCCTGCCGTGCCATTCCAGCTATGGCATGGTGCATCCCCGACATGAGCTGATGCCCGCGTGGACCTACTTTTGGCAGTAGGGCACCGCTTTCGTCTTTCTCGTAACCAATAACCTGATGCCATAAGGCAGCCTGGTTGAGATACGCTTTCGGCAGCATAAACAGAAACTTATCAATGCCAGCTTCTAAGTAAGGTTCTTCCAGTAGATTTTGCAGGGCTTTGACGATGCTGGACTTGCCCGCGCTGCTGGCTCCGTTGAGTAGGATAATGTTGCCGTAAATCATACTTGCCGCAACCTTTCTGTACTATGATCCGTATTGATAGGCAGGTTATCATAACCATAGTGAATGCCGACTACAATGAGTTGCTGATCGCCGTTAGCGAAAGGCGTAACGATGCTTCCTGTTAACACATTGCATCCTGTCCGAAAACCGGCTTATGTGACATACGGCCTGTTGTTGTTGAATTCAACAATATTCCTCTGGGAATTAACCCAACCCTCCACCGGGTTGAATGGCGTATTTTACCGCTATGCGGCGGTCATGTGTGAAGTCGCCAAAAGTCCCATTTCGCCAGAAACATTTCTGGATGTGCTTCGCAGTATGTTCTTTCACGGCGGTTGGGCACATTTGGTCGGCAACATGACCTTCTTGTGGATATTTGGCCGCAACGTTGAAAATTACTTTGGTTCGCGCCGCTTCTTGATGTTCTACCTCTTCTGGGGATTTGCCGCTGCTTTTGCAGAAACCCTGTTCAACTCTGGCTTATGTGTCCCGATGGTTGGTGCCAGCGGCGCAATAGCCGGCGTTCTAGGTAGCTATCTCATTCTTTATCCCGGCAGCCGTGTTCGGGTATTGATCGTCTTTTTCCGTTTCTTCCCACGCTTTTTTGACATCCCAGCCTTGATCGTGCTGGGCTACTGGTTCCTCATCCAGTTGTTTAACGGCGTTTTGTCGCTGGGTGTTGATACCATCGGTGGCGGAGGGCATTCTTCGCCCACATTGGTGGATTTGTGGCAGGATTACTGCTGGCCTTCGTCTATATGATGCTCAAAGGGCCGCCTGAACGGATCACATACGTAGACTGATGGCCTTAGTACGCCATACAATCAGTTGATATAATCAAATCCACTGAAGGTTCAGCATGTCCTTCAGTGGATTTGTTTTCGCTTAACGCTTACATTCGAAAGCCGAAGGCAACCCATGCTCCCCATTTCCGACATCAATCCAACCCGCCGCGTCCCTTACATAACTTATGCCATCATCGTGATTAACGTAATCGTGTTTGTGCTGCAACTCGGACTTTCCCCTGATCAGTTGCAGCGCGTTTTCTTAGACCAATCCGTTGTGCCTGCTTTGGTGACACGCAGTCCCTTTTCGTTAGAAACTATTTTGGATTTTGTTCGCAGTATGTTTTTTCATGGAGGCTGGGCGCACATCGGTGGCAACATGCTGTATTTGTGGATATTTGGGGACAATATCGAAGATCGGCTCGGCAGAATCTTATATATTCTGTTCTATCTTTTTTGTGGATTCGTAGCCGGTATCGCACAAGTTTTGATTGATTCTAGCTCACAAGTTCCACTTATAGGCGCATCGGGTGCGATTGCTGGCGTGCTCGGAGGATACTTGATTATGTTTCCCGGAGTACGGGTACGTGGCCTAATTCTCATAGGCTATTTTTCGCGCTTCACTGAAATTCCGGCGCTTTATGTGTTAGGCTTCTGGTTCGTCATGCAACTATTTAACGGAGTGGCTTCGCTTGGAGCTGTCGATACAGGTGGTGGAGTGGCATTCTTCGCTCATGTCGGTGGTTTTGTAGCTGGCATTATCTTAGTTTGGATATTTATGCGAATTATCCCGCAACCACCAGCAGAAGACCGCGTAAATGTGCTCTACGAACGACGCGGACGACCTTACTAATTAAGAAGATCTAGCAATGAGCGCAGTTGACGATTTATTGACCTCCATATTTGATGAAAGAAAACCCGATTTCTATCGTGAATTTGAGGGATGGATCCGCAATTCACGCCGCTACATGGCATTTGCACAAACTTACCACACTAAAATTCGCGCCAAGCTGAAAAATGCGCGGGACGAAAACGGTCTTAAAGACTTGCGTGCGGAACTAGAAACCGCGGCACTCTTGCTCCGCGATCAACGTTTTACAGTCGAATATGAAACCTACGCCGCCTCTAGGCATCGTGGCCCCGATTTTACCGTCACCTTCAAAACCCATACACCCTTTAATGTCGAAGTGAGGCGGGTGCGCGCAACCGAATTGGATGACGCAGAAACAGAAGTGCGTGTATTGAAACTGGTGGCGGTACTGTGTGACAAAGTCGGTCAGATGCCGCCTAGTATTGTCAACCTGCTTTGGCTGACAGCTGAAAGAGAAGTATTGTCGGATGATCTGACCAAAGCTGCGACCACAACGCGGCAGTTAGCTGAACGCAAAGTCGAAGATTTCTTTGTGCGGCGCGGCTTTGACAGCGCAGCAGATTTCCTTAAGCAATTTCAACGGATGAGTGGTATCGTGCTGCACCAATCTACAGCAAATACTGTTTGGCTCAATTCCCTTGCTCGCCATAAAGTGTCACCTGAAATTGTGGCGGCGATTCGCCGCCTTACCAATTGATCTGTCATTTCCGGTGTGTGTCAATTCAAGATACCGCGTCGCATTAACCACTTTTCGATTTCCGCCCCCCAGAACACAATGGTGCTGAGTACCAAACAGATACCAAGCTGCTCTGTTGTGAGTGGTGTTGTGTTGAATATTCGGTTGAAAAACGGTGTGTAGACCGCGAAGAGTTGTAAAACAATAGTAGTCAGCACCGCACCTAACAGCACCTTGTTGCCCGTAAAGCCAATAACAAAAGTAGACTCGCGGTGTGAACGCAGCGCCAGTGCGTGGCCCATCTATGCGATAGTCAGGAACATGAACACCATTGTGTTTCGTTTGAGCAATGTGCATGACAGGAATGATGAAGAAAGGGATAGGATATTCGTCTATCCCTCTAGGTAGTTTATGTTTAGAAATCGAAGATTTCGTCTAGAAACGACTTACGTTTCTTCTTTTCGGAGTAGCCACTTTGACGTTTGTAATCATCATCGTCCCAGTCGCGTCGTTCGGCCTGGGGGTAGTTCGCAGGCGGCTGTTGAGCGGGCGGCGCAGCGGGTACTAATGCGGCTCCGGAACGTTCAATTATCTTGTCAAGTTCACCCCGGTCGAGCCACACACCGCGGCACTGTGGGCAATAGTCAATTTCAATACCCTGACGTTCAGCGATTTTCAGTTCATTACCATCAATAGGACACTTCATGTAATTACACTCCATTCTCTGGTCTAACATTATATCCGTTTTGATCTGTCAAAACGCGGCTCGCGTCGTTTACTTCGGTAGGTGATTTCTTCATCCATATCCATGAATTCATCATCATCCCAACGTGCGTGACGCTTGGCGCGGTTATTTTCATAGCGTGTTTCATCAAATTCATGGAGGATGTCGTATGCAGCCGCTCGCTGCGTTTTGCGCCGTTTAGTCACAGTGCGTCGCAATTGTTCGAAATTGTCCTCAAACATAAGTCGTATTAATCCTTCACTCTCATTTTCGGATACAAATCTTGCTTCAGGGGTGGCATACACCACCCCTGATTGAACTAGATACTCTGCGGGTTCGTTGGGAGCCAATTCCCAATGCCATTCATCGCGCGTAGACGCTGAACACGTTCCTGCGTGGGTGGATGAGTACGGAATAAACCAGCCAATCCGCCCCCCATCATGGGGTTAACAATGTATAGATGTGCTGTAGCCGGGTTGACCGCTGTGGCCTGCATGGGTGCATGCGGGCTGCGCGACCATCCTTCAAGTTTTTCCAGGGCATCAGCCAGTGGTCGGGAAGTGCCCAGTATGCGTGCACCACCTTCGTCCGCACTGAATTCGCGTGAACGTGAAATTGCCAACTGGATAAGCAGCGCTGCGATAGGGGCGATGAAAATCATAACGAGACCGCCTGCCAACCCACCGCCTTCTTCCTCATCGTTCCCACCGAAACCACCAAAGATGGTCCCCCACATAGCCATGTCAGCGAGCATGGTGATGGCCCCGCCGATTGTGGCGGCTACGCTAGAAATGAGCGTGTCGCGGTGCTTGATATGTGCCATCTCATGGGCAATTACACCGGAAAGTTCATCGCGGGTTAGTAAATTCATAATACCCGTGGTTACGGCCACTGCGCCTTTTTCCGGGCTGCGTCCAGTAGCGAAGGCATTTGGCATCGGGCTGTCGATGAAGTATACGCGCGGTTTAGGCAGCTGTGCGCGCTGTGCAAGGTTCTCGATCATGCGATGCAGGTCGGGATGTGCGGCCGCGCTGACTTCCACAGCACCGCTGATTTTGAGCGCAATGCTGTCGGAAAACCACCATGCGCCCATATTCATGAGAATGGCGAACACGAATGCTATGACCATGCCACCGGTGCCGCCCAGTGCTGAACCGATCAACACTAGCAGACCGGTTAGCCCACCTAACAAGAGAGTTGTTTTGATCGTACTTCCTACCATATTTTTGTGCTCCAATTACACTAAATCCGTATCGATGCGTACGAAACCTGCTTACTTCAGAACACCGCGCCGCACTAACCACTTTTCGATTTCTGCCCCCCAGAACACAATGGTGCTGAGTACCAAACAGATACCAAGCTGCTCTGTTGTGAGTGGTGTTGTGTTGAATATTCGGTTGAAAAACGGTGTGTAGACCGCGACGAGTTGTAAAACAATAGTAGTCAGCACCGCACCTAACAGCACCTTGTTGCCCGTAAAGCCGATCACGAAAGTGGATTCGCGGTGTGAACGCAGCGCAAGTGCGTGGCCCATCTGTGCGATAGTCAGGAACATGAACACCATTGTGTTCCACGTTCTGGTCGTGTAAGTTGCCACGCCGTTCTGGTAGTTCTGGAACGCCCAGATGCCCAACAGGATTCCGGTCAAGCCAAGCAGAATACCGACGATGCCAATATGCCGGGCGAGCCCACGCCCGAAGATGCTTTCGTTGGGGGCATATGGTGGACGGTTCATGCCGCCTTTTTCCGCCTGCTCAACGCCGAGCGCGAGCGCTGGAATACCGTCCGTAATTAGGTTCATCCACAAAATCTGCAATGTGGTTAGCGGAATACTCATTCCGGCTACCAGCTGCGTAGCCAGAAGCACGAATAATTCTCCAGTGTTACTTGCCATCAAGTATTTTACGAATCGCCGCACATTGTCATAAATGGTGCGTCCTTCTTCCACAGCGCTCACAATGGTGGCGAAGTTATCATCCACAATGACCATGTCTGACGCTTCTTTTGACACGGCTGTTCCGGTTATGCCCATTGCAACACCAATGTCGCTGCGTTTGAGGGCCGGTGCATCGTTCACGCCGTCACCTGTCATGGCGACGATATGACCCTTGTTCTGGAGTGCTTGCACTATTTGCAGTTTGTTTTCGGGCGATACGCGTGCATAGACCGGCACTTTGTCAACAACTGCTTCAAGTTCAGCCTGCGATAGTTTGTTTAGTTCGTGACCTGTCAGTACGCGGTCGGTATCATTTGCGATGCCCAGATCACGGGCGATGTTGAGCGCCGTTAGTGGGTGGTCACCGGTGATCATGACCGGCCGTATACCGGCTGTGCGGCAGCGGGCGACTGCTTCGCGTACTTCAGGGCGGGGCGGGTCAATAATGCCTACAATGCCAACGAAGATCATGCCTTTTTCGACTTCATCTGGGGTCAGGCTGGCAGGCAGCTGTGGCAGGCGGTGGATGGCCATGCCCAGCACGCGTAACCCCTGTTTTGCCATGTTGTTATTGGTGGTTTCAATCCGTCCGCGCCATTCAGCATTAAGGGGCACGATTTCCCCATCGACCCACGCGCGGTCACATACATCCAACAAACTATCGACCGCTCCTTTGCAGATCGCAATATATTCGCGGTTGATCTGGTGCAAGAGCTGCTTGAGGAAACGCTCAACGCCTTCGCCCGGGTTCACGCTTTCATCCAGTTTATGTACGGTCGTCATGCGCTTTCGTTCGGATGAGAACGGTACTTCACCAACGCGGGGGAAAAGTTTATCCAGATGTGGTTTTTCAATACCAAAACGAGCGGCGGCTATTACTAGTGCTCCTTCGGTTGGATCGCCGACTGCTTTGAACGCTGCTTTTTCATCGTGTTCGAGCACTGCGTCATTACATAATGCATTTCCTGCGAGCAGAAGGGCTTGTGCTGTATCCTCCGGCTCCGGCACGCCAGTGCCATTCATCGAACGCAGTGATTCACCACGCTGGATTACTTCACTGATACTGGATGACTTGCCCGCAATATCGACGATGGTGACGGTCATGCGGTTTTCGGTCAATGTCCCCGTTTTGTCTGAGCAAATGGTTGTGACCGAGCCTAATGTTTCGACTGCGGGCAGTTTGCGAATTAACGCCTTGCGTCGCAACATGCGCTGTGCCCCTAGGGCCAATGCCACAGTAACAACCGCCGGAAGTCCTTCTGGCACAACTGCGACCGCGATCGCAACCGCGTTGAGTAGCACTTCTTGTAAGTCATGGCCTGTTGTTAATCCGATAACAAATGCGATGCCCATTACCACCAGCGCGGCGATCAGCAATACTTTTCCCAGTTCGTTCATGCGACGCTGAAGAGGTGTTTCTTCATTCTCGACTGATTGGATAAGTTCGGCGATACGGCCGAGTTGGGTTTTCATTCCGGTTTCGACCACGATCGCTGTTCCGCGCCCGTACGTCACCGATGTGCCCATGTAGACCATATTGACGCGGTCGCCAAGTGGAAGATTATCATCATGCAAATTAGTATCTGTTTTTTCGACAGGCAGTGACTCACCCGTAAGTGATGCTTCCTGTACCTGCAAATTTGCTGCCTCTATGATGCGTGCATCGGCGGGGATTACGCTTCCTGCATCGAGCAATACAATGTCGCCCGGGACGAGTTCGCGTGAGGGGACATCCTGGACTTTCTGGTCACGGCGTAGCCGCACAAGCGGCGCGGCCATTTTCTTGAGCGCGGCCATAGCCTGTTCAGCGCGATATTCCTGTACTACACCAAGTACAGCGTTCAAAATCACAATTGCCATGATGGCGATGACGCTGTCCACCTTGCCGAGTACCAACGAAATACCTGCCGCCAATATTAACAGCAGCACCAGCGGATTCGTCATTTGTTCCCACAGGATGGCCCACGGACTGGTAATCCCTTTTTCGACTAATTCATTGGGGCCATACTGTTGAAGTCTTTGTGCGGCGACTTGGCCCGTTAGTCCACTGTCGGTGTGTACTTCAAGCTGACTGAGAGTGGTCGCCGCTGAAAGCGCATGCCAGGAACGGCTCGTTTTTGCTTCCGCTGGGTGCGGAGTGACTTGCTCGTCATGTTTTGTGAGCATGAAAAAGTCCTTACTCGTGTTTACTTATGTGTGTTAGGGATAAACAAAAAGACCAACAATCCCGTAGGTTAGGGTCTACCCTCAAACATCATCCAACGATGTTTATGGATTGGCTCTGAAACTGTTTCGGGAGTATCGGTCCACTTTTGATCTGTTGATGATGTTTCAACAAGTCCGACACAATAACTTGAATTTGTAATAATTCAAGTTAGGTTCACTATAGCATAGGCATATAAGATAGCACCCCCTCATTTTTAGGGGGTCTATTCCTATTTTGGTTAATGTTTTGTGAGAAAGATGAGATTAGATGTTAACCTTGAAAAAGTGCCAATTCCCCATTTCGCCATTGGTACAGCTAGTTTCTGGCGCGGTTCAGTACCCAAGTTGCAGGCGGCGGGGCAGGGACTGCGGCCCTCTCAGTATCATTGGCTGCATGGCGGCGTGCCAATTCTAGACGAAGGCTTTCTTCACCTTTAGCCATTGCCCAACGATGATTAGCTGAGAAGATGGGTTTCATGATGAATGATAGGTAACGTAGTAATGGTTTGTTTGCCGCTATTTTCCAATCATACGTGATATTTACATAGTTATTATTCTGCTCAAAGCTCCAAATACCACGTCCCACAAAATCTCCCGAAGCTTCTAGTTGAAACCCATGCGGAGAGTTTGTTTCGGTAACTCTGAATTGCCAGCGCAACGTGTACGGTAGCCAGCCCTTCGTATAAAGATCAATGACCTTACCTACCCCACTAGGATTGCCCTTTTCTAGTTCTTTCACATCCAAATAGACAGATGGCCACCAACGAGTTAGGTCAGTTGCATTGCCCAGCACGGAATATATTTCTTCACAGGTGCTTGGCATCTGCCATCTTGTGATGAAATGATAATCATTGTTTGCCATAATACATTCTCCATAGTGCTTCATCTATGGTTAAAGTGTATGGCAATAAATGGTTCCCTTACCAGTTCAAAAACTGTTCAAGTATTACTCAATTTGTCGTTTGTCGGGTTATTTGATTGCATCCGAGTTGCCAATCTCTTGTGCCCATAACAGCTCAGTAATACGCATAATGCCGCTTTTGAGATGCCGCCGGTAACTGCTAAAAGGCAAATCAAGTAGTTCAGCTGCTTGTTCTTGGGTTGCCGATGGTTGCAAGTACGTGTGGTAAATCGGACGGTAAAATTTGGATTCTCTCGGCGAGTGCTGTAACGATTCTGCCGCTTCTCGCAAAATGGCACGCAATGCAGACGTCCTGTCGCGCTCGCTGGCATTCGATTTGGAACGCTCCATGACCAACCGCGAACGGAGGAGAGGATTAGCGACTAGGCTATCCAAACGGGGGTAATCTCGAAGTGCATCTTGCACAGCTTCGGAAAAATCCGTTTCGCTTAACACAATGAGTTGTTCAGTAACCGGAGGTGGGGTTCGATCAGTTGCTGCGCCAACCTCTCGTTCACCCATAAATTCTAACCACGCAATTGGCGGCATAATCCGCCAATCGTGACTGAATACACCATATGTCTTGCCATCAACAGTGAAATCGACTTGTGCAAGACGATTTACTTCAACATAACTAAATGCTGGAAACCAAAAGTCGGGATCAGCTACAGGGAGAAATGTAATCGCCAGACTCGTCGCTACCAGGTAGTGGCGCACCATGTTCACGAAAATTAGACTTTGGACAGGTGAAACACCCTGATAACTGTCATGTGCCATCCAAAAACGGAACAACGTTGCGATCTCACCGGGCCGCAACGGCGCTCGTTCCCCCAAGTAACTAATACAGTTGCGAACCGCCGGATCTATTTCACAGTCTTCTGCAGTTACCGACTGTAGAGCCAACAAATTGAAGAATCCAATCGGCTTGCGCTTGCTGTTACGCAAAACGATCACACCTTCTGGTTGGCGTGAGAGCCAATATGATGCCAATCTGCCCGATTCTTCACCTTCAAACCGGGTGACCATTCGTTTAAGTTCGGTCAAATCCCCGGCCTGCATTGTATCGGTGATGATATTGCCACCTGTTTTCCACTCGAAGTACGGGCGAATGAGCGGGTTATCCCGGTGCAGGAAGATATAGTCGAACAATAACCGCTGTTGGGCGGGTCCAGTAGTTTGTTGTACCCGCCTGAAGTAATGTTCACGCGCTCGCTTGTGCAGTTCGGCGTACCAATCCGGATTGCGCCAATGGACATCAGTAACCAGCGCTTCCCTTGCCAGATCATGCGGGAAAATGCCCTCAATTCCACTTTCGATGAATGACAGCCCGACTAACCACTCAAATAACTCATGGGCATCCTCAACGGCCAACATTTCGGCGAGCAGCGATTCGGTTGTCAGCCTCACCATTGAGCAAGCTTCCAGCGCCGCACGGTGCGCCGGGCCGGGTACTTTTTGTGCGAATTGTGCCAACAATGTCTGTACCACGTCCGGTACGTGCTCCGGCTGAAATTCAACATCCGGGCGCTGAGCGAACACGTCGGCCACTAACGAAAGAGCCAGTGGATGTCCATGCGTGAAACTGAGTACCGCTTTATGCTGTTCGGGTGGTACCTGCCGCCGTAATAAATAATCAATGCTGTCTTCTGCTGCGAGATTACGGAGTGGAATGATTCGCATCAAGCTCTGCCAACCGGGGTCAGCCCGCCACTGCTGATTTGGTGCCTCACGCCCGGCCAACACTACCAGTGTATTTTCCGGGATTTGCGGTAAGAACACTTCCCGCATCCAGTCGTCAAGAGGCAGAAATGTCTCGTAAGTATCAATCATTATTACGTAGCGATAGGCTACACCTAGCACTTCGTGAACTGAATCGTTTGCCTCTAAATGCATCGAATGGCGCATTGCCCCGTAAAAGGCTTCGGGTACGGGTTCAATATGCCGTGCATCCAAATACAAACATGGCGTTTCGAGCTGGGCGCACATCTCACTGAACTCTTGCTGCAATGTAGTCTTGCCGACACCGCCGGGGCCAAAGATGTATAACACATGGAAGGGGAGTTGAGGATCTTCCAGTGCTTGGTAGAACAATTCCTTCTCAGAAGTACGCCCCACAAAACGGGCATGGCGCGCGGCGCGTAGTCGTTCACCTAACATGTTGGCAACAACCCTTTGCGGCAACTCAAATCATATGAACTAGCTTAGCGAGAAATATATATGTGATTATTTATTATAGGAGTACGCGTCAAACGGTGAAAGTCTCTTAATAAACCCTGGATTGCAAAGTAAAATTTTTGCGAACCGCATTCATGAGGGTTTCATATCGCTATTCCGGCTAATAAGTCGTCTCCCATACAGGTTCGCCACTCAGAATGCGCCGCAGTTGGCGTGGAAAACGTGTCCGGCTGATTGGTTTGCCGATAAAGCCATCAAATCCCGCCGACATGCACTTGGGGATTTCTGTGTCAGCGTCCTGCGCCGTAACCGCCACGACCAATACGCCCTTTAACTTCGTCTCAGCGCGGATATGCTTGATAACTTCGTAGCCGCTCATTTTTGGCAAATTCAAATCGAGAAAAATGATGTTGGGGGATGGTTTCATGGCTAACGCCAATTCCACTACCTTTTCACCAGACGCGGCCATAAACGATGTCAGTCCTAGGTAGCGCATCATCACGCCGATGATTGCCATGCCGCCAGCGTCATCTTCCACGGCCAGCGCGCTGTATTTGGTAAAATCGATCTCCATCGTTCCAACCATTGCATACCGCCCGTTGATAAGTATAGGATGAATATTACAGTGAGTATATCCAACTTGCGTTCAATCTTCCAAAATTGGCAAGCCCGTTTCTTGGGACTGCTGCTGCTAGGTGGTTGTATCCAACCTGTTGCCGTTCCGACCTCCGACAGTACAGCAACTCCGACGGTGGCTTCCCCTGCTGCTGGCTGGGAAATACTCGTGCCGGGTTTGGAGCGTCGCAACTACCACCCTGATCCTAATAACCCTATCACACGCATGGTTGCGCTCCGCATTGACCCCACTCTCTATACCTTTCGTGTTCATTATCATCCCGGACAGTTCCAGAGTACCCAACAGTCGATGCTAGAACTGGGAGAAGCAGTGGCATTTATCAATGCTAATTACTTTTTTGCTGACGGCACAATTCTAGGTATGTTGGTTACCGATGGAATAACTTACGGTACGTCCTATACGGATCGCGGCGGCATGTTCTATGTTGAGGCCGGACAACCATTCATTCGCTCGTTACTCCGCCAGCCATTCCTAAATGAAGCGTTGGAGCAGGCAGTGCAGGCTTTCCCCATGTTGGTGTTGGATGGTGTACAAGCCTTCAGCGACGACATCCGTGACCGCCCCACTCGACGTACCATCATTGGGCAAGATGCCAGTGGGCGCATCATCATCTTGGCAACTCCGCTCCTCGGCCTGCCGCTGCGTGACCTCAGCGCCTATCTTCCCACCACCGATATGAATATCGTCACTGCCTTCAATTTGGATGGCGGCGGCTCAACCATGATGGCGCTAAATCTCAACAACTCGCCTGAATATGTGGTGTCCTCATTCGACGCAGTTCCCGCCGTGTTGGCGGTGTATAGTAAATGATTGTTGGAACTCTATCGTGAAAATCGTATGTCGGACGGCTAATCCCACATGCGCGAAAAACAATCAAAAATAAAACAGGCGCATCTATCACGCTGCGCCTGTCATCACATCCACAAACTACTGCATCTAACTTATGGCTCAGGGGTGGTTGCTGGCGCGGGGGCGGGCGCTGGCGGTGGGTTACTCGCACTGCCTCCACCCGAACCGCTATTTGAACTCCCACTACTGCTGCCAGCGGTAGCGTTGCTTGATCCGCCACCTGTCCGCTGAGGCACGACTGAATTGCCTCCCGTGTTCTGTGTACCACTTTCGCCTTTGTAGATCACAACCGGAACGCTATCAAGATCTACATTGATGTCTACTACCCAACTCGCCACCCAGTAATCACCCAGTCCGCGCAAATGAACTTGGAACCAAATTTGTCCCCGGTTGGAAAACTGCCCGATGATGGGTAGGGGAGTGCCTTTTTTTATAGTGGCTAGAACCCCATACTGCATACCAGGCCCGAAGCGGATATTGGCGCTGCGTCTGTTAATGACTGCAACTGTGTCACTAGCCGTTTGTGCGCTTACGCGCTTCACGGCCACATGGCTACCGAGCAAAAACAACATGACCAATGCAGTCAAAACGAGCACGAATTTATGATTGAACAATGCTGCTAGTCCACGAGCTTTGAAAATCATGGTATGCCCTCGAATTAATGAAAATGATGTCCTCTCATTGTTTTGATAGTTTGGATTTGCACAAAATGGGTATTCGGTACGGGACTTGACAATATTTTTAGATTAATCTAAAATAATTTCTAATTCGAATTAAAAATAGGAGTGGTTTCATGCTATCCGTCTACCGTATCATAATTGACAGCACGATCCTAAATCTTGCGCTGGGGGTAATTGTGTTGGGTTCCTTATACCTAAATGCCCGCCTTTGGTTGCAGGATTATCCAGCTCAAGCGCGTGCGAAAGTGCCGCCGAACACGCCTACCGAAAATCGGCTCAAGCTTTTTGTGATGATTCCCATGCTGGTGCTACTGGCTGGTATGCCGCTCTATTCAAATTACCAGCTTCGGTTAGCGAATGGGGGAGAACTTACCTTTTTGACGGCTTTCCTGAACACGCTCATCATCACCCAACTGTTCAATCTGTTTGACGCGCTTGTACTTGATCTTCTAATCCTCACGTACATAAAGCCCAAATTCGTAGTGATACCCGGCATGGATGCAGCGGAACTGGACATACTGTTCCGTGACTGGAAGATGAACCTCCGTAATTACCTCAAAGGTATCGTAATCTGCACAGTTTTCAGCCTGCCCATCGCGATCATCTCTGTTCTGTAAGCAAAACAGAAAAGGCGCTGACTCTCGCGCCTTTTCTCAAACTCCACTTATTATTTCGTCCGCTATTGACTACTTTCCATCCACCCATACTGGCAGATGTCCTAGCGCAATAATATCCGACCAGCCTGCGCGGTCGCCTTCAGTAAATATGGCGGCCTCCGCGACCACCTCTGCACCAGCTTTGCCCAAAATCAAGCGCATACCTTGCAAGGTACTGCCAGTTGAAATCAATGTCATCAATGACGGCAACCCGCTTTCCCCGCAACCAGAGAGCGATCTTTTCACTGATATGTTCGCGGAGCTCCAGTGGTAATGCTCAGTGTTTCGCTTTGCAAAGCGTCACCCATGTAGGGCTTATACGACTTTCTCAGCACTACATAAGGCATATTATTCATATGAGCAGCAATAGCGTGCGCCAGGGGAATGCTTTTGGCTTCTGCTGTTACCAGTACATCCGGTTTGCGTTCACTAATCATGGGCACGAGTTCTCGGCTGGCAGCCTCCACAAATTCTGGAATCGCCTAGGATATTCAATATCGCAATTTGTACGCCCGGTTTGATCTCAAATTTCCGCAAATCGCGCTTCACGCCGCCCACTTCGACTGCGAATGTCTCGTACTGTGCCATGTTGTCGTTTTTACCCCCGCTGGTGAACCAGAAATGTTATCCGTGATCGTGAAAAATTAATTGCTCGGCGACCGACCCGTACCACATCGCCAACACTTAGGAAATGCGGTTCGGTAATTCGAACCTCATTGACAAATGTGCCATTGGTACTGCCCAAATCTTCTAATACCAATCGTCCGTTTTCCTGTTTAATCTGACAGTGAAAGCGCGAAACATTTTTCGCATCCAGTGCGACCTCGTTTTGAGGAGCACGTCCCACTCGCATCAAATCGCCATTGATCGGAATGGTTTGTTCGCGCCAGGTGATGACCGTCGGCGAAATGCCCGGTTTCTTCTCAACTTCAGGTTCCTTTACGGACCGCTCGATTTCTCTCGAACGCAGTGATTGTGTTCGTTCATGATGGTCAGTCATCGTGTAAATAGCTTGTGTTGCCATCATTTTGCGGCTACGGCTGTCATAATATTCTACGCCGAGCTGCATTTCATCCGCTTGCTTGAGAAGTGCAGATTGCTCATCTACCAAATCACGGTTCTTAATCTGTGAGTCTTCGATATTATTGGCTGCTTGTCGCAAAATGTGTGAAGCTTGCTCATAATCACCGTGGACTGCCTTAATGGCATCACGCCGCGCCCGTGCCGGTTTGTAGCAGTAGACAGTACGCCTAACCTCAGGGTTAGGCGGGTTAGCTCCGTTATCGGCGGTGATATTGACGATGATCGGTAGTTCTAGAATCTGATGTTGCGTACCCTGTTCGGTTATTTCGTCGTATTCAAAATAAAGTCGGGCAATTTCTTCACCCAGTTCGTTAAGCGCCGGTATTGTCTCTAAAATCAACGTTTTGATTTCGTTGCTATACACATCACCCATGCTGAAAGACACTTTACGTCCGTCACTGGTGCATGTTGTATGCGTTCAATTGATTAATAGTCGGAATGTATTGTTGTATTTAGGCTTATGGTCAGATTTTGCCCGATAACACTGAGCAAGTCGCGTAGTTCTTCCTTAAAGATCGTAGGAGTTACTTCCGGCTTTCGATAAAAGAACGCCCTCCGCCTGCATCTGCCATCGAAATGAGCAAGTCTTCATTAAAATCGCTGCCTAACCCCATAGCGGTGGTAACAATGTTTCCTTGCCGTTTTTGCCGTGCCAGTGTAACGAGCTTATCAGCGCTGGGTGTGATGCCCCGGTTTATAGGCCGTCGGTCATGAGGATGACACGGTTCAGATAATCCTGACTTAAGTTGTATTCAACCAATGAGCATCCTTGCAGCCAACCGCCGCTCAGATTGGTCATACCACTCGCCTTGATTTGGTTTAATCGCTGGGCTGATTGCATCTTTGCGGATAACGGGCTCTGGGGGGATGAGCGTAGTAACTGCCTCGTTATACAACACCAGCGAAAATATATCATTGTCACTTAAGTGTTGCACGAGGAATTGTGCGGCCTGTCTAGTGTATTCGATCTTATTCCCTGCCATCGAACCACTTTTGTCCAACACTAGACTGATATTCAGCGGTCTCCGTTTATGGTTAGCTGGTGCCGTTTCTGAAACCAACCGCGCCATTAGATAGAGCTTGTGAGGGCGCTCAACCGTCAGAACATCGTAATCGAGCGAAATCCGCTTTCATTCACCCAAGGTCCCGTCGTTTTGAAGATTATTACATAGTGTATTGTACCATTCCTCCTTGCTGTCTAGCTACAGGAATATTGGAAGCAAAATTGGACATTTGTTAGTGTGCGGCAGGCACCGCTCCGTTAACGATCAAGCCGTCCACCAGTGTCATGACGCGGTCGGTTCGTTCCGCAATTTTAGGGTCATGCGTAACAATAACGACTGTCGTGCCAGACTGCTCACGAATTTCTCGTAATGCTTCCAGCACCATAACGCCTGACTCGCTGTCCAGGTTTCCTGTAGGCTCGTCTGCCAGAAGGAGAGGAGGGTTGTTTGCCAATGCGCGCGCAATTGCCACGCGCTGCTGCTGCCCGCCGGAAAGTTCTGACGGTCGGTGACGTAAGCGATCCCCCAGTCCTAGCTGAGTGAGCAGCTCCTTACCGTTTTTCAGGCTTGAAACTTCGGTTTACGTGCAAATTGAATTTGGCAGAGCCACATTTTCTAGCGCGGTTAATGTTGGAATTAAGTTAAAAAATTGGAATATGAATCCGATCTTTTCATTCCGGAATCTCAGTCAGCCGATCTTCACCCATTCGGTTGATATCTACTCCGTCAATTGCAATTGTTCCGCGGGTCGGTGTATCCAACCCCCCAATTAACCCTAACAGTGTGCTCTTGCCACTACCAGACGGCCCAATGATTCCTACCATCTCACCAGCGTAAACATCCATATCAACCCCGCGTAGGGCATGTACTGTGTAATTGCCTAACGGTAGTTCTTTGACGACCCCCGCGGCTTGAATGACGAGTTTTGAAGCGATCATGGGCTGCATTTCTCCTGCGCTGCACAAGGTAACTCTGAAGTTCATTACGCAATAGACGTCGATAAGTTGCTCGACCCCGCTCGGACACCATTGTACTCCAACGTCACGCGGTAAAGTGTAGTTGCCCGATCTCATAACTTAAATATTCAATTGTGTAAGTTTTCACAATGTCACAACTTCTAATTATGGATAGTATGTCACGTAGGAGGTTATTGTGATAAGTAGAAATTGGGCGCAGCGGTTTGATCGATTAGACCAGCGAATAACCAGTTGGATGGCGGCTCATGGAATTCTACTCTTGCGGGTTAGCGTAGGCATTGTATTTCTGTGGTTTGGCGTACTAAAGTTCATTCCCGGACTTAGCCCAGCTGACGCTCTTGCCACCAAGACGATCACCGTGCTAACGTTTGGAATCGTACCTCCGGATATTTCGCGTCCAGTATTGGTACTCTGGGAAACGATCATCGGCATCGGCCTAATTACCGGTCTCTATATGCGAGTGACCTTGTTGTTGCTCTTTGTTCAAATGTTGGGAACAGTGACTCCGCTGGTATTATTCCCGGCAGAAACATGGTCACGTTTTCCCATCGTCCCCACCTTGGAAGGGCAGTACATCCTCAAAAATATGGTCTTGGTAACAGCCGGTATTGTGATAGGAGCGACAGTACGTGGGGGCGGTCTTATCCCTAGTGATGCCGCTTTGATGAAGGATCATTCGCTCCATCAGATCGAGGTTGAGCAACATTGAAGTGATTTTTCCCACCCTGAGAGTATTCAACGAGATTCATGAACGCAATCAGCATATCAGAGCGGGTGATAATGCCTACTAGAGTCTCATCGCGCATAACCGGCAGGCAGCTGATCTTATTTTCCAGCATCAACTGGGCTGCATTCTCAGCTTTGGCATCCGGCGCAACAACAATTGGTGCAGGGGTCATCATCAATCGGACGCGCAAATGGTCAACCAACTCTTCATCTTGCCAGCGTTCCCGCAAAATGTAGGGTGAGTTGAGGGCGGTACGGCAATCGCGGTCACTGATAATGCCGATGAGGTGATTTTCCGTATTTAACACAGGTAGATGGTGACAACCGATTTGTTCCATCAATTCGAGGGCCTCGCGTAATGTGCTGTCTAACCGCACAGTAGCTGGTTTTTCTGTCATGATGTCGGACACGTTCATGGGCGGTTTTCTCCACACATCAGCAAAGCTGCCGAATGTTTTGCATATTCGGCAGATTTGTACAGCGCC